>JAHRHA010000281.1 GCA_020027875.1 Micromonosporaceae bacterium
GTCCTCGTGAGCTGGATCCTCTTCACGCTGGGCACCTCTCGAGCAAACGCTAAAGATGGGAAGGTCATCTCGCCCGGTCGGAGAATCCCGGACTGACGAGACTAGTCGCCAACCGGCAGGCTCGACCGGAGCAAGTTCGAGCGCAGGATATGCCAGATCGCGGCGACGCCATCCCTCCACCCGATCTTCTTGCCTTCCGCGTACGTGCGGCCGGCGTAGGAGATCGACGTCTCATAGATCCGCGCCCCGGCCTGCGCGAGGCGTGCCGTGATCTCCGGCTCGAATCCGAATCGATCGGCGGTGAGGGGCAACCGCCTGGCGAGGTCGGACCGAATCATCTTGTAACAGGTCTCCATGTCCGTGAGATTCAGGTCGGTCAGCATGTTCGACAGTAAGGTGAGCGCGCGGTTTCCAACGCTGTGCCAGAAGTACAGCACCCGGTGTGAGCGGCCACCCGCAAAACGTGACCCGAAGACGGCGTCGGCGCGGCCGTCGAGAATTGGCGCGATGAGATCGGGTAGCTCCCCCGGGTCGTACTCCAGATCTGCGTCCTGCACCACGACGACGTCGCCGGTCGCCGCCGCGATCGCGGTGCGGATCGCTGCGCCCTTCCCCCGGTTGTGGGGATGATGGATGACCTTGTGTACCTTGCCGGCCGCCTGCAGTCGGTCGAGCCGCTCACCCGTGTCGTCCGCGGAGCCGTCGTCCACGGCGATGATCTCCAGCCGGAGAGGCACCCCCAACAGGCGGTCTATGATGCGCTCGACGGTTGCACCCTCGTTGTACGCCGGGACCAGGACCGAGAGGACTACTTCCTCGGCTGACTTCCAGGGCGTTACCATCGCCATGTCCGGCCTCCGTGCACCTATTCCGCTGCCAGCGCCGGGAGGTGCAACTGATTGTCTCGAATCAGGACCGTATTGGCGCTCCTCTGAGATGAGCCGGCCGCGACCAGTGTCACGGTGGACCCGCCCGGCTCAGCGGCCTGGATCTGCCAACGGTGGTCGAGGATCGTCAACGCCCTTGCCCACCGTACGCGCTGCGGTCCCTCCATCCTGATCGCCGTGACTTGCTTTCCTGCGAGACGCTTTGCCACCACTCGCAGCACCGCGACCTCGTCAGTGTGTGGAGTCTCTTGTTGACGAGTCACGAAGCCGCTCCAGACCCCGAGGGCCGCAACTAGTGCCAGTCCCACCGCGGGTATCAGGCGGGAGGACTGGCCCATCAGCCTATCGATCACTACCGCGGCGATCAGAAACAGCGGCCAATATACCAGCGCGATGTAGCGGGCACCGACGGGCAGCGCGATGAACTTGCTGAAGCTGGACGTGCCAAAGTTCAGATAGAGCCACGGACAGGCCACGGCAAGCACGAGCAGCCAAGGCCGCTCGACCCTGACGAAGACCAGGCCCAAGCCGGCCAGGACGAGGCTGACGAGGGAGTGCGCCCCGAACTCCACGTTGGGAACCAGCATCATTCGCGGGTAGGCCTTCATCAGGCGATACGGAAGGTTCGCGTTGGCATAGAGGACCTCGGGCGTTTCATTGTGGATGCCTAGGGCATGCGGGCGATACAGTGCGTCGCCGGTCGTGGCGATGTAATACAGGTGCTCGCCGATCACCATGGTCAAGGCGCCGACGGCAGCCAGGGCACACGCACGCCATCGTCGTCGGGCGATCGCGTCTACCAGAACAGCGGGAACCACGAATGCCGCCGGTTCCTTGGTCAGGTAGGCCAGTCCGAGCAAGAGCCCGGCGGCGAACGCCCAGCCGGGGGCGTCGTCGGAGTGCAGGTAGGCCAGGATCGCTGCCAGTATGTAGAACTGGGCCACTGGCTCGGGAAGGCAGATTGTCGCGTGGTGCAGGGTCACCGGAAATGTACCGAGGAGGATCCCCGCGATCAGCGCCGGGCGAGACCCGAAGAGCTTCTGGGCGATCGACATGAGCAGCAGGACGGAGGCAACCGAGGCCAGGAAGGGCACGAGCACGGTTGATAGCTCGCTGACTCCGAGCAGCCGGTAAACCATCCCGAGCGGCACGATCAATCCATACCGGAGCGCGAAATGGATCGGCTCCGGATGGTACGCGAGATCAGCGATGAGCTTCGCGTGGTAGGAGTAGGCGAGGTCGTCGGAGGCCATCAGGCCGGTGGTCGACGCCAACTGGGCCAAGACCGTGAGTACACAGATCACCCAGACCCCGGCCCAGTACCGGTGCGAGCTTGACGCCAACACCGGATCCGCCGTCTCTCGACTGACCCCGTCGGCAGACGGATTCACCGTGCCGGGGAGTGTACAGGATCTTCGGCTGTCAGGACGGATCAGCTAGCGCGAAACCGGACGATGCTGACTCGCCCGAGCGGGCTCAGCCAGGAGCCATCCCCTTCGGTCCGTCCCGACGCTACCGAAAGAGCCGGAAAGCCGTGAAAGCCGTCACCGCATGTTGCCGGTGTGGCCGAGCGAGTAGCGGCCGGGCTGCGGCCACACCGTGAGCCCGTGAGGCTCCTTGCCGACGGGAATGCTGCGCATCTCCCCGGTGGTGGTGTCGATCGCGTAGACCACGTTGTCGAACCGGCCGGAGAGCCACAGCGTCTTGCCGTCCACGCTCACGTTGCCCATGTCGGGGCTGCCCCCGCCCGGCACCGGCCAGGTGGCCACGATCTGACGGGTCGCGAAGTCGATGACGGAGACGGTGCCCTTGCCCTTCGGCGGCCCGAACACGTGCGCGGAGCCGCGGTTGGCCACGTAGAGCCGCGTGCCGTCGCGGCTCGGATAGAGGCCGTGGGTGCCGATCCCGGTCTTGATGAAGGTTTGCTCGGTGAACGAGGCCCCGTCGACGACGAAGACGCCGCCCGCCTTCATGTCGGCCACGAAGTAGAGCTTGCCGTCGGGGGAGATGCGGATGTCCTGCGGCATGCCGCCCCGGGAAAGCTTGAGATAGCCCAGCACCTTGCGCCCGACCAGATCGATCTTGGCCAGGCCGCCCTGGAACTCGCAGGTGAAGATGGCGATCCGGCCGTCGATCGAAAAATCGGCGTGGTTGATGCCCTTGCACTGGGGAACCGCGATCGAGAACTGCATGGCCATCGTCTGCGGATCGCGGAAGTCGAGCCGCTTCAGCGCCTCGGCCACCACGATCGCGGCCCGCCCGTCGGGACTGAAGTACATGTTGTAGGGGTCGTCCACCATGATGGTCTTGCCGGGCTTGCCCGTCGCCGGATCGATCGGGGTCAGGCTGCCGTCGGGGCGCCCCTCCGCGTTGTTGGTCACCCACAGCGTCTTGAGGTCCCACGACGGGACCACGTGCTGTGGGTTGATGCCCACCGCGAAGCGGTCGACCACCTTCATGGTGGCGGGGTCGATCACCGTCACGTCGTTGCCCTGACGGTTGGGCACGTAGATGCGCGGCAGCGCGCCCGCCACCGCCGGGCTCACCTTGTCCGCGCGAGTCTCGCTGTAGAGGTTGCTCGGATCCGGCACCGAGGGCATGCCGGGGACGGTCTCGACCGGACGCGCGCCCGGCTGGGCGGCGGCGGCGCCGGCCCAGAGGCACGCGAGGAGCGGGATCAAGCGCAGCCTAGCCCTCATACGGGTCTTCTCCTCAGCGATGCGTGATGGATTTGCGGATGGCCTCCACCGTCCGCGTCACGATCAGCTCGACGCCGGCGCGGCCCAGCTCGGCGGTGGCCCGGCTCGGGTCGCCGTCCACGCCGTCCCCCTCGTGGCCGGGGCGCAGGCGATCCGTCCGGACCATTCGTGAATCG
>JAHRHA010000062.1 GCA_020027875.1 Micromonosporaceae bacterium
ACCCGGCATAGAACACCGAAGCGGAGTGATCACTCTGCGCCCGCCGCAAGCCGTTCGAGCGGGCCAGCACCACCGCCGCGAGCGCGCGAGCGGACCGGCACCACAGTCCTCCCAGGTCCTTCCTGGTTCCGGACACGTCGTCGCGGCCAGCGGCGAGGTGATCGGAACCAGGCGGACGTGGCGCCGTGGTCTGTCTCACCGTCGCTGATCTGCCGTTGGCCGGAATTCCTTGTGCCGCACCGCGCGTTACACCCCGCGGGAGGCCACGAATGGTCTCGCACGGATGAGGGCCTCGGCAGAGGCAGCGGCGGGAAGGGGATCTTCGTGGCGGTGTTGGAGCGTCCCGGCACTCCTGAGACCGGGTCGGCACGACTCACCGAGATCCTCGCGTCCCCGGAGTGGCCGATTGACGGCGTGGCCCCACTGGCGCGCGGCGTATCCTCTGCCAGACGGAGGAGGGTCGGGCCCGTGGCTGACGAGCTGGTGGAACGGCAAGGACGGTTCGAGCGCGATGCGCTGCCGTTCGTTGACCAGCTGTACGCCGCCGCGATGCGCATGACGCGCAACCCGGCCGACGCCGAGGACCTCGTCCAGGAGACGTTCCTCAAGGCCTTTGCGGCCTTTCATCAGTTTGAGGACGGAACAAACCTGAAAGCGTGGTTGTACCGGATCCTCACGAATACGTACATCAACTCGTACCGGCGCCGCCAGCGCCAGCCGGTCCAGGCTCCCACCGAGGAGATCACCGACTGGCAGCTCGCCGAGGCGGAGTCGCACACGTCCAGCGGCCTTAAGTCGGCCGAGACCGAGGCATTGGATCGGCTGCCGGACAGCGACGTGAAGGAGGCTCTGCAGAGCCTTCCGGAGGAGTTCCGGCTCGCCGTCTATCTGGCCGACGTCGAAGGCTTCTCCTACAAGGAGATCGCCGACATCATGGGTACGCCGATCGGCACGGTGATGTCCCGCCTGCATCGTGGTCGGCGCAACCTGCGCAAGCTGCTGGAGGACTACGCCGCGGAGCGTGGCTTCTCGGGCCGGGACGCTGCGAGTGTTCCCTCGGACAATGAGACGGCCGCTCAGGCTGGCCAGGAGGTGTGAAGCGGTGAGCTGCGGCGACCCACACGAGATCGACTGTGGTCAGATTCTGAACGAGGTCTACCTCTATCTCGACCTGGAGTGCTCCGACGACCGGCGCTCCGTCATCAAGACCCACCTCGACGAGTGCTCGCCGTGCCTGCGGGAGTACGGCATTGAGCAAGAGGTGAAGGCGCTCGTCGCTCGCTGCTGTGGCGCGGACCGCGCACCGCTGGAGCTACGGGACCGTCTCCGCGCCAAGATAACCGCCCTGGTGCTCGAGACCCCATCGCGCGAGCTCGGCTAATTCCCCGCCGACCTCTCCGCGATCAAGGACCTATGGCCGTGGTTTGGTGATCGAAGCACGGCCACAAGTCCTTGATCGGCGGGAAAGGCCGGGGCGGGGCGCGCTCAGGAGTTGGGGCGCTTGCCGTGGTTGGCGGCGCTCTTCTTGCGGGCCTTCTTCTTGCGGGACTTCTTCGCCATGGTGACACCCTATGCCGCGTTGATCGCCTCCGGCGACGTGCCGCGTTGATCGCCTCCGGCGACGTGCCGCGTTGATCGCCTCCGGCGACGTGCCGCGTTGATCGCCTCCGGCGAAGTGCCGCGTTGATCGCCTCCGGCGAAGTGACCGTCTCCATCCGTCGCGCGGCCGAGGGTTGCCAACTCATGATTTCGCTCTCGACGGTGGTTGTGGCGCGCTCCGGAGTCGCGGCGTGATTGGATACCGTCGCACGCACCCGCACTCCGAAGGGACCACGATGGCCGACGAGATCCGCGCCGAAATGGTGGCGAACGTGTGGAAGGTCGTCAAGGCAGCCGGCGACGAGGTCGCCGAGGGCGACACGCTGGTGATCCTCGAGTCGATGAAGATGGAGATCCCGGTGATCGCGGAGGCGGACGGCACGGTGGTGGAGATAGCCGTCAACGAGGGCGATGTCGTCCAGGAGGGCGACCTGATCGCCGTCGTTGAATGAACGCGCCGCCGGTGAGCCTCGCTCAGTGAGGTCGACGTGAGTGTGGGGGGCGAGCTCGTCGTACGGGCGGCCGTCGCGTCGGACTTCGACGCGATCGCACGTCTGACCGTGGACGCCTACCGGTCGGATGGCCAGTTGGCGCAGGAGACCGGCTATGAGCGAGTGCTCGCTGATGTCCCATCGCGCGCCGCGGCGGGAGAGGTGCTCGTCGCCGTCGATCAAGGCGGGTCGGTTGTCGGCGCGGTGTTGTTCGTCTTGCCCGGTTCGCGCTACGCGGAGCTGTCCGGGCCCGGCGAGGCAGAGTTCCGGATGCTCGCCGTTGACCCGGCGGCGCAGAGCCGTGGGGTGGGCGAGGCCTTGGTGCGGGCCTGCGTGGCACGCGCGCGAGAGCTGGGGGCCACGGCAGTCGTGATCGCCACGAGAGACTTCTCCCATCGCGCCCAGCGTCTCTATGCCCGGACAGGTTTCTTGCGCGTGCCTGGCCTTGACTGGTCCCCGATACCCGGCGTCGACCTGATGGCCTGGCGGCTCGAGCTACTCGATCAGGCCTAACGCGACGTCCAGCGCGGCCTCGCGCCGCTGTTCGTCGGTGACGTCGGGATCTCGAACGGTGAACCACGTCGAGTGCAGGGCAAAGATCGCGAGTGAGCATCGGATCTGTTCGGGCAGCGGGGCGTCGCGGGCACTGAGGAGGTCCAACATCTGGATCATGCGACCGCGCATCATCACGCCGGCCTTGTGCTGAGTCATCGAGGACTGGTTGCGCTCGAAAAAGCGCATAAGAGTGTGGTGTCCCTGCTCATGCAGCAGGTCCGCGTACCGCCGAAGGAACTCCCGACGGGTCTCCAGCGTGTGTGGCTCAGCCGCGGCCCAGGCGATCAGTTCTTCGATCTTTGCGAGGCGGTCCTCGACGAGACTCTCGATGATCTCGTCCTTGGTTCTGAAGTGGTAGTAGAGCGCCGCCTTCGTGACGCCGAGGTGCTCGGCGATCTCACGTAGGGAGGTCGCCTCGTACCCGTTCTGGGTGAAGAGCTCCAGAGCGACCTGCTGGATGCGGGTCCGAGTGTCGGCCTCACCGCCACTCTCGGCGCCGAGACGCGCGCCCGACCGCGGCGAGCGCTCGGTTGCCCGTACCTCTGTCATTTCGGTCTCAGCTCCTGGGTTGACCCGTTCGTCGTGGATCTAGGGCGAAGTCGCGTGGTTGGAGATCATCTCGCTCGACTAGGGCCTAGATCGACGGAGGACTACTTACTTGACGGCCGGCTAGGACGGAGCATAACCTAGCTTGCAGTCGTTAGCTAGCCGGTCGGCAAGTAAGTGCCGCCGCGTTTCTCCAGGGGGCCTGTGTGGTTGCTCAGACCACTGTCGCTACTCACAACACTGTCGTGACTTCCAAGACGGTCACGGGGCGCCGGCCCGAGGTCATGGTCGTCCTTCCCGGACTGATGCTCGCGATCATGCTCGCGATGCTCGACAACATGATCGTAGGCACGGCGCTACCAAAGATTGTCGGCGATCTGGGCGGGCTGCAGCACTTTTCGTGGGTGGTGACCGCGTACGTGCTCGGCACGACCGTCTCCACACCGATCTGGGGCAAGATCGGTGACCTGTACGGCCGCAAGAACATCTTCCTCACCTCGATCGTGATTTTCCTGGCCGGCTCGGCTCTGGCGGGCATGTCGCAGACGATGGGGCAGCTCATCGGCTTCCGGGCGCTACAGGGTCTGGGTGCGGGCGGCCTTCTCGTCGGTGCGATGGCGATCATCGGCGACCTGGTGCCGCCGCGTGAGCGAGGGCGCTATCAAGGGCTGATGGCCGGCATCATGGCGCTGGCGATGATTGCCGGCCCGCTCGCCGGTGGCGTCATTACGGACAACTTCAACTGGCGCTGGGCCTTCTACGTCAACCTGCCTCTCGGCGCGATCGCCCTGGTCCTCCTGGTGACCAAGCTGCACCTGCCGAAGTACCGCACGGAGCACCGCATCGACTGGCTCGGGGCTGGGCTGCTCTCCGTCGGCATCACGGCACTCGTGCTCATCACGACATGGGGTGGCCGTGAGTACGCCTGGGGATCGTGGCAGATCCTTGGTCTGTTGGGGTTGGGCCTGTCCACGCTGGCGGCGTTCGGCCTCGTCGAGCGGAGCGCGGCCGAGCCCATCCTGCCGCTGGGGCTGTTCCACAATCGCAACTTCGCGCTGGTCTCCGCGATCGGCTTCCTGCTGGGCTTCGCGATGTTCGGAGCGATCAACTTCCTGCCGCTCTATCAGCAGACGGTGCAGGGCGCATCGGCGACCAACAGCGGTCTGCTCCTGCTGCCCATGATGCTCGGCATGATGGTCGTGTCAGTCTTCGCTGGCCAGGTGATCACCCGGACCGGCCGGTACAAGATCTTCCCGATCATCGGCGGCATCGGCATGACGCTGGGCATGGTCCTTCTGGCGCAGTTGGACGTGAGCACGAGCAAAACACAGCTCGCACTCTTCATGGCGGCGCTCGGCATGGGCATGGGCTTCCTGATGCAGACCACGATGCTCATCGCGCAGAACAGCGTTGAGCAGAAGGATCTCGGCGTCGCGAGCAGTTCCGCGACGTTCTTCCGGTCCATCGGTGGTTCGTTCGGCGTATCGCTCTTCGGCACGATCTTCGTCCGCACGCTGGAGAGCGATGTGGCCAAGCAGATCGGCGCCGAGCGGGCGTCCCAGTTGACCGGTGGCGGTGGTGGCGCTGGTCAGGTCGACCCGACCAAGCTGGCGGGAATGTCCGACGCGATCAAGCTGCCGTTCTTCCACGGCATCGCGACCGCTCTGGCTGATGTGTTCATCTGGGCCATCCCGTTCGCCGCTGTCGTAGCAGTGCTCGCGTTCTTCATCAAGGAGATCCCACTCCGCGGCGCGGACGACGCCGTGGCGGACGCATCGTCAGAGAAGGACGAAGGCGCCACCGGGAACGAGAAGGCGCCGCCGTCGAGTCTGGTCTCCGCCTTGGAGTAGCCCTCCGCCGCACATTTTCCCTGCGCCGATCATGACCTGGGGAGGCTGTTGCACAATCGCCGACCCAACGGGAGGCGGCCAAATCCGGCCCTCTCAGATGGCCCGTAAGCGATTGGGCCACCAAATCACCTTGGCCCAAAACGCCAAGTTGGAGCTTCCTGCAGAGGGCGCTCAATTTTGCAACAGCCTCTTGGGAGGTCATGATCGGCGCCTTTTCGCGACGGTCAGCTCATGATCGACATAGCCCGGGCTGAACCCCCGTGCGCGTTTGGTTGCGACCAGGCGCAGCTTCGTGCAGGATTGAGCGCGGATCGAGCACGATTGCGCACGGCTAAGGGGATCGTGGTCGTTTTGCCGCCGAAAACGGCAATGTAACCAACACGATCTGCTGAGGCGGCAGTAGCCCAGGCGGAGGAGGAGCCGTGAGTGAGCTGGGTACGGGCATGGCGGCGGACATAGCCGAGCAGCCGGCGGTGTTCGCCCGGCTGCTTGACGGGCAGGCCGGCGCGGTTGCCACGATCGCGGCGGAGATCGCCCGACGGCGACCTCGGCATGCCATCTTCACGGCCCGGGGCACCTCTGACCACGCTGCGCTCTACGCCGCGTACCTGACCGAGATCCGCCTGGGCATCCCGGCCGGCCTCGCCTCGCCGTCGGCTATCACGGTCTACGGCGCCAGACCCGATCTCCGCGACTGCCTAGTGGTCGGCGTCTCCCAGAGCGGCGGGTCCCCGGATCTCGGCGAGGTCGTCCGGGTCGCCCGCGAGCAGGGTGCGCTTACCCTCGCTGTCACCAACGCTCCGGGTTCGCCGCTGGCGGAGGCCGCCGAGCTGCACATTGACCTCGATGCCGGCCCGGAGCGGGCGATCGCCGCGACCAAGACATACACCGCGGAGCTGCTCGCGCTGCTCATGTTGATCGAAGGAGTACGCGCACCGGGCGGCGCGCTGCCCACGGACGAACGGGAGGCTCTATCCCGGTTACCCCAGTTGGCCGAGGAGACGTTGCGCGATAGCACGGCCGTCGAGATCGCCGACCGGTACCGTTTCGCTGCCCGGATCGTCACGACGGGCCGGGGGTACGCCTATCCGACGGCCCGCGAGGCGGCGCTGAAGCTGATGGAGACCTCGTACCTGCCCGCGCTCGCCTTCTCCGGGGCAGACCTGCTGCACGGACCGCTCGCTATGGCCGACCCGGATGTGCCCGTCCTCGCCATCGTCGGTGCCGGCCCGGGCGGTCGGTCGATGCGGGACGTGCTTGCCCGCGTCGGCGAGCGCCGTGCCGACCTGGTCGTCATCGGACCTGACCGGGATCTGAACGGCGCCGATCTCAACGGCGCTGCGCTGCGGATACCCACTCCGGCGGTAGACGAGCGGTACGCGGCACTGCTGGATATCCTTCCGCTGCAACGGCTGGCCCTGGCCCTGGCGCTGGGTCGCGGGGAGAATCCAGACGCCCCGCGGGGACTGAAGAAGGTCACCTCCACTCTGTGACCTCGAGAGCCCTGTGAAACAGTGACGGCGTGTCCACGCTGCGCGACCTCGTGGAGGAACACACGAGCCTGGGTCCGATAGAGGTCGAACATCTGCACCGGCTGGCCGGCGACTGGCAGCTGATCGCCGACCTCTCCTTCGCCGACCTGCTGCTGTGGGTGGCGATGGACCACGCGGGAGGTGATCAACGAAGTACGTTCGTCTGCGTTGCGCAGGTACGACCCACCACCGCGCCCACCGCCTATCAGGACGACCACGTCGGGCGGATCCTCACCGGCCCCGAGGTGGCCCACCTGGCGATCGCCCACACACAGGGGCGGATCTGGCGCGAGGGCGATCCGGTCTGGTATGGCGACACGCCAGCCCGCCACGAGGCCATCCCGGTACGCCGCAGTGACGGCGTCGACGTGATCGCCGTGGTCGGCCGCGATACCAATCTCTCCACCGCGCGAACCCCGAGCCAGTTGGAGATGAACTACCTGACCAGCGCGGACGACCTTGCGCAGATGGTGGCGGATGGTACCTTCCCAGCGCATCGGCATCCCGGCGAGACCACGAGCGCGCCGCGGGTCGGCGACGGCCTGATCCGGCTCGACGCGGGCGGGAAGGTCTCGTACGCCAGCCCCAACGCGCAGTCGGCGTACCGGCGGCTGGGGCTCGCCGCGCACCTCGTCGGCGAGGATCTCGCCGCGGTGACGAGCCGTCTCAGTGATGACCCGCTCGAAGGCAGCGACGCAGGCGATCGGATTCAGGCAGCGCTGCGCGGTGAGGCGCCGCCGCGTAAGGAGATCGAGGCCCGCGGCGCCACCATGCTGCAACGGGCATTGCCTCTGCTGCCGGCCGGCGTTCCGATCGGGGCGCTGGTGCTTGTCCGCGACATCACCGAGGTGCGCCGGCGCGACCGGGAGCTCCTTACCAAGGACGCGACAATCCGCGAGATCCACCATCGGGTGAAGAACAACCTGCAGACGGTCGCGGCGCTGCTGCGGCTGCAGGCCAGGCGGGTGGGCTCCGCCGATGCGCGGATCGCACTGGAGGAGTCCGTACGCCGGGTCGCGTCGATCGCCATCGTGCACGAGACACTGTCGATGTCGGTCGACGAGGCCGTCGAGTTCGACGGGATCGTCGACCGGGTGGCGGCCGCCGCGGTCGAGGTCGCCGCACCCGAGGCCAAGGTGCGGCTTCGCCGCGAGAGCTCCTTCGGCGTGCTGCCGGCCGAGGTGGCCACGCCGCTGGCGATGGTCCTCAACGAGCTGCTTCTCAACGCGGTCGAGCACGGCTTCCCTGGGCGGGAGGACCATGGTCGGGAGGACCATGGTCGGGAGGACCGGGGCCTGGACGAGCCCGGCCGGGACGAACCAGGTGGCCCCATCGACGGTGAGGTGGTCATATCCGCCCATCGGTTCCGGCGTCAGCTTCATGTGAGCGTCGCGGACAACGGGCGTGGCCTGCCCGACGACTTCGACCTGGACTCTGCCGACCGGCTCGGGCTTCAGATCGTACGAACCCTCGCCCGGGGCGAATTGCGCGGTTCGATTGAAATGCGCCCGCGGGCGGGCGGTGGCACCGAGGCCGTGGTCGTTGTCCCGTTGACCCGCCGTTGACCTGCTTGCACAATCTGTCTCGCCGGGCTGCATGCGCGCTGTCCGCGATCGTGAGGGGACGTCGGCGTGAACGAGCCAACGGGGAGCGGGCCTGAGGTGGTGCGAGGCGCCAGCCCGGAGCCCGAAGTGTTGATCGACCTTGGCCAGGCGCCGCCCGAACCGACTCCCCGGCCCCGACGCCTGACCGCCGGGATAGCGACCGCGCTCGCCGTTGCCGTTGTCGCGGCCGGGGTCGTGGGGAGTGTTCAGTTCCTCGATCGCGGCAAGACCTCCGCCGCCATCGCGGCGCGGCCGACCGCCACCGCGCCCGAGGACGAGTTCGCCATCGCGGGCATGCCGCCGCTCGTACCGATGCAGGCTACCTTCACCGACGGCGAGCACGGTTACCTCGTTATTCTGCGCTGCCCCACCGGGAAGTTTGAGGAGTGCACGTCCGACCTGTCGGTGACCGAAGACGGCGGCCGGACCTGGTGGCGTCGCGCTCTGCCCGGCGCGGCCGACGCGATGGCGACTGGCATGGGCGGGCTTGGCGTCCTCGACGCCGGTAGCCTCGTGCTCGATCAGCCGGAAGGCATCGCCTTCACGGCTTCGGAACCGATGCAGATGCCGAGCCCGGGGCCGGACGGCGAGATGAGCTTCGATATGACGAAGCTACCGGGCTACCGGCCGGCGCGTCGTTGGGTGAGCCGCGATGGGGGGCAGACCTGGCAGGAGGTCTCCCGCAAGCCGAAGGGCACCGTGAGCGAGGTGCCGGCAGGCAGTCTGCTGTTCTTCCCCGAACAGAACTCGTTCGCACGGATGTCGATAGATCCGTCCACCGACCCCACGGTCGGTTTCGAAGAAATGAGCCCGCCGGCGGAGGTGCTGTGGCCAGACGGCACGTCGGCACGGCTGAAGAACGGTCCGAAGGGCGGCACGTTCAACTCTCACGCAGTCGTGCACGCCCTCAACGGAAGCATCTGGGTCGCTGGTTTCCCCCCTTCTGGCCCGGTCCTCGAGCCGACGGCGCCCGAAGAGTTCGAATTTCCAGGCATGGTGATTAGGGTCAGCCGCGACCGGGGTCGCACCTGGCACGAGGTGACGGTTCCGGATGGCATGGCGGCGGGCCAGTTCTTCACCGCACTCGGTCGCACGCTCTGCATCCTTGACTACAACGGGGCCGAGCAGGCAAACGCAACGAGACTGGTATATAGCCACGACTTCGGCGCGAACTGGGTCACGCTCGTTCTAGCGGAGGGCGGGAGTCCGGAGGAGGAGAAGGGACTGCTGGGCAAACTGCTGGGCGAAACCCCGTTCAGCGGCATCGGGTACTCCGTCGCGCCGCTATCCAACGGGACGTTTCTCGTCGCCGACGGCCGCACGGTGCGACATCTCGACCCCGACGCGGGCCGTCTGGTGGAGGTGGCGGGCGCTCCGGACATCGTCGGGGTGATGCCGGCCGGGCTGTGGGTCATCGGCGTCGGCAAGGATATGGCGACCTTCTACGGCTCGCCCGACGGAGTCAGCTGGATCGAGCTGAAGTTCGCCTGAGCGGCCCCAGTGGCGGGCGTCACTCTCCCGGCACGTGGGAAGAGCAGCACAGCCTGTGGCGGCAGTGAGCGGCGGCGTGGGACGATCGGTCCGTGATGACCGCTGTCGTGCGCCGCTTCGTGGCTCGCCGCCACGTCGACTATGGCCGCGTGCGCAGCGCGATCTGTCCGGCTTGCTGATATAGCTGCCCGTACCCATCTCCTCGGGCGCGATCACGCCGGATCTGTCTGACCTCACCGTCGGCCGAACCACGGGATGCGTCCGTCTGTCAGGAGGACGCCGACGATGTCGGTCACGAGCGCGCAACCCAGCAGCCCCGCCGGGCCCTCCAAACCCGCGCCGGTCCGCCAGGACCGACGGCCTCGCGGTGAGGGGCAATGGGCGCTTGGGCACCGCGAGCCCCTCAATCCGAACGAGCGCACCAAGAAGGACGACGACGGTCTCAACGTCCGCGCCCGAATCGAGACGATCTATGCGCACCGCGGCTTCGCGAGCATCGACCCGGCCGATCTGCGCGGGCGGATGCGCTGGTGGGGGCTGTATACGCAGCGCAAGCCGGGCATCGACGGCGGACATACCGCGGTCCTGGAGCCGCATGAGCTCGACGACGAGTACTTCATGCTGCGCATCCGCATCGATGGCGGGCAGCTCGACCTGGCGCAGTTGCGCGCTGTCGCGCAGGTATCCACGGCATACGGCCGCGACACGGCCGATCTGACCGACCGCCAGAATGTTCAGCTGCACTGGGTACGCATCGAGGACGTACCGGCGATCTGGCGCGAACTCGAGGGCGTCGGTCTCACGACGGCGGAGGCGTGCGGCGATACGCCCCGGGTCGTCCTTGGCAGCGCGGTGTCTGGCGTCTCCGCCGACGAGGTGCTCGACCCCACGCCGGCGATCCGCACCATTGTGGAGCGGTACGTCGGTGATAAGGCGTACTCGAACCTGCCGCGCAAGTTCAAGTCGGTCGTCTCGTGGCTCCCCGACGTGCCGTACCAGGTCAATGACATTTCCTTCCTCGGCACTGTCCACCCCGAGCACGGCCCGGGATTCGACCTCTGGGTCGGCGGCGGTCTGTCGACGAACCCGATGCTCGCGCAGCGTCTCGGCGCCTGGGTGCCGCTCGAGGAGGTCCCCGAGGTCTGGGCCGCGGTCGTCGGTGTGTTCCGCGACTACGGGTATCGCCGGCTGCGCAGCCGGGCACGGCTCAAGTTCCTTGTGGCCGACTGGGGGGTGCAGCGCTTCCGTGATGTGCTGGAGGGCGAGTACCTCGGTCGCAAGCTCATCGACGGACCCGCGCCGAAGCTGCCGGTGCACCAGATCGACCACATCGGCGTGCACCACCAGCGTGACGGGCGGTTCTTTGTCGGTGTCGCCCCCGTCGCGGGACGCGTGAGCGGGACGATGCTGGCCAAGGTCGCCGACATCGCCGAGGAGCATGGCAGCGGCCGGGTGCGGCTCACCCCGTACCAGAAGCTGCTCGTCCTCGACGTCGCGCAAGCCAATGTGGACTCACTCGTCGCGGCTCTGCAGGCGGTCGGTCTTGACGCGGCGCCATCGGCCTGGCGGCGAGGCACGATGGCCTGCACCGGCATCGAGTTCTGCAAGCTCGCGATCGTGGAGACCAAGGCCCGCGCGGCCCAGGTGGTGGCGCACCTGGAGGAGCGGCTCCGCGACATCGACACCGACATCACCATCAACATCAATGGCTGCCCAAACGCCTGTGCCCGCACCCAGGTCGCCGACATCGGCCTCAAGGGACAGTTGGTGCCGGGCCCGAATGGCGAGATGGTCGAAGGCTTCCAGATCCACCTTGGCGGTGGGCTGACGATGGCGGCCGGTCAGAGTGCACGCCTGGGGCGGAAGCTGCGCGGCCTCAAGACGACCGCCGAGGACCTGCCGGGGTACGTGGAACGGGTCGCCCGCGCTTACCTCGCCGCCCGGAAGTCGGGGGAGTCGTTCGCGCAGTGGGTCCTCCGGGCCGGGGAGGCGGAACTGACATGACCGAACCAAGCGAGCGGTCGGTGCCGTACCACTGCCCGTACTGCGGAGGCGAGGATCTCCGTCCACATGAGGCAACTCACGGCGCGTGGGAGTGCCGGGAGTGCACACGCGTGTTCTCCGTCAAGCTGATCGGACTGGTGGTGTCCCGATGACCACGTCGCTGCGTAGCTCGCTCGTGCGTACCCCTCATCTGGTGGCTCCGGCGGATGACTTCGCGGAGATCGCCTTCGGCGCGCAGTCCAAGCTGGACGGTGCCCCGGCCGAGGCGGTGATCGAGTGGGCCGTCGAGCAGTTCGGGTCGCGTTTCTGCGTCACCAGCTCCATGGCCGACGGAGTGCTCGCGCACCTCACCTCCCGGGTCGCCCCCGGCGTCGATGTGGTCTTCCTCGACACTGGCCTGCATTTCCCACAGACGCTGCGGGTACGCGACGAGGTGGCGGCGACCATGCCGGTGCGGGTGCTGTCGATCCGGCCCGTCCAGACGGTAGGGCAGCAGGATGGGCAGCATGGCCCGCGGCTGTTCGCCCGCGATCCCGACTCCTGCTGCGCGATGCGCAAGGTCGAGCCGCTGGAGCGGGCGCTGTCGAACTACGACGCCTGGGCGGCGGGGGTCCGCCGAGGCGAGACGGCGGCGCGGGCGAACGTGCGCGAGGTGGACTACGAGTTCAGCCGTGGCAAGGTCAAGGTGGCCCCGCTCGCCCGCTGGACCGACGCCGACGTTGAGGCCTATATCGAGCGCCACGACGTTCCGGTGAATCAGTTGCTGAGCCAGGGGTACGGATCGGTCGGATGCTGGCCCTGCACCCGGAAGGTCGAGCCGGGCGAGGACCCGCGGGCCGGCCGCTGGGCCATGTTCGACAAGACGGAGTGCGGTCTGCACCGATGACTGTGACCGAGCCGGCGCCCATCGTGCTGGTCGCGCATGGCAGCCAGGATCCGCGTTCGGCGTCCACCATGCGATGCGTGGCCGCCGGGGCCGCGGCCCGCTGGCCCGCGTCGGTCACCGCAGCCTTTCTGGACTTCAACCCGCCGTCGGTGCGTTCGGCGCTGCGCGGGCTGCCTCCACGTGCCGCCGCAACCCCGGTGGTCGTGCCGGCTCTGCTGACGCGTGCCTACCATGGCAGGGTCGACGTACCCGATGCACTCGGGTCGAGTGGTGTCGAGGCGCGCCTAGCCCGGGTGCTCGGCCCCGACCAACAGGGAGAGGCCGCCGACCCTCGGCTGCTCGCCGCGTTGCGTCGCCGGTTGTCCGAATTGGACCTTTCGTATGACGGGCTGGTGCTCCTCGCCGCGGGGACCGCTGACGCGGCGGCGCGCTCTACTGTGGATGGCGTGGCGGCCGCATTGTCTACGCAGTTGCGCGTTCCGTGTGTGGCTGGTTACGCGTCGTCGTCTTCGCCCACGGCGGCCGAGGCGGTCGCGGCGGTCCACGCACTCGGCGCCACCAGGGTCGCCGCTGCCTCGTACTTCCTCGCGCCCGGGCGGCTTCACGACACCGCGGCGGCGTCGGCCCGGTCGGCTGGCGCTCACGGTGTGGCCGCGCCGCTCGGTGCCGCTGAGGAGCTCGTTGACCTCGTCCTGGCCCGCGCGGTCGAGGTCGCGGACGCGAAAAGCCCCGGCGGGAGTCGTCCGACCGGGGCGTTTCTCGTACAGGGGCCTACAGCGAGTGAGCGCGAACCCGCAGACCTCCGCGCCGCTTGACGGCGCGCCGCTCTTCTTCGCTCATCCCGCCCCAGACCCCGGCGTCCTGTCCGGTCTCGAGGGCCCACTGGAGGCAGTCATCGACAACCGAGCAGCGCCGGCAGACCGCCTTGGCCTGCTCAACTTGCAGCACGGCGGGTCCGGACGTCCCGATTGGGAAGAACAGCTCAGGGTCCTCGTCTCGGCAGGCGGCACGGTGGCGCCAGTCCATGGCGGCAACACTCCTTGATTCGTGGCTTGGTGGCAGTGCTTGCGCGGCTCTTTCCCCAATTACTTTGTCGCAGTGTCGGCGCAACGCGTTGCGGCTCCGACGAGCGCGTGACCGGCAAGGTGCCTCGTACTCGGTTTCGCTTGTGAATGCTTTCACGAACTATCGCAATGTCAAGGGGGAGCTTAGGCAAAAAACCGCCCACGTGACGGACGTCACGCATTCTTTGTCCGATTTATACTACCTTCTCCCTACCCTAGCGTGCAACAGTGTGTAGCCAATGTAGTACACTACGTAACCCCACGCCAGGGTTTCGTGCTCGTGTCGTGGCCTGAACATTCATCGCCCGGGCGTGCGTCACGACTAGTGTGGCCTCAGCAGAATACCCGGATCGCGTCGGGGACCGCGGTGAATGTGACCTTCGTCCGGTCGCCCAGATAGTCGCCGTCGAGCTGGATGGCGAGCGGTCGAGCGGCCCGAAGGGTGAACTCGAGCAGGTCGTGCAGGGTCAGCACCTGTCGACCGTGTGGATGGGGGCGTCGCGACAGGATCTGGACCGCGGCGCGCGCGGTGGCCGACACGTGCAGCGCCCGCAGCGCCATCAGATCGAGCCCGGCGTCGAAGGAAGCCTCGGGACAAGGGTTGATCGGCCGGTTGCCGAGGTAGGTCCACGGCGCGGTGTTCTGCACGATCACGGTGGCGATGTCCGGCTCTGGCTCCTCGCCGGGGCGCTCCAGAGTGATCAACGGGGTCCGCCGCTCGGTCTCTAGAAAGAATTGGGCGACCGTGGACCGGACGTAGAGCGCCGGCGTCGAGATCTTGCCGCGGAGTCGGGCTCGTTCCACCTTCCGTACCACCTCGGCGTCGAGCCCATACCCGGCGCAGAAGGTGAAGTAGCGCCCGTCGGCCCGGCCCAGTCCGACCGAACGAGTCCGCCCGCTGTCCATGGCATCGAGGATGACGCCGGTACCCTCGATCGAGTCCTTCGGCAATCCGAGCGCCCGGGCGAACACGTTCGTGGACCCGCCGGGCACGACGGCCAGGGCTGGCACCTTCTCTCCGGGGCCGTCGTGGAGGAGTCCATTGACCACCTCGTTGACGGTGCCGTCGCCGCCGAGAGTCACCACGACATCCACATGCTCCTCGGCCGCCCGCCGGGCGAGATCCGCCGCGTGGCCCCGCCGGCGGGTGTACTCGACCGTGAGGTCCACCGCTGAGCGTAGGGCGCGCACCAGCACGTCCCGACCGCGCTCGCTGGTCGTGGTGGCCTTCGGATTGACCACGAGGAGGGCCCGCATGGCCGGACTTTATACCTCCCGGATCAACCGTTCAGCCAAAGGTATGGTGGCGTCATGCCTGCAGAGCCTGTTGGTTCCGCTCCTGAGCTCGCGGCCGACTCCTCAACCGCCCCTAGGCCCGCCACCCTGCGCTGGGCTGCCTGGCTGCTGGCCGCGGAGTCGGCGGGGCTCTTCGCGGTCGTCGCGTTCCTCGTATACCAGGACCTGACCGCCCAGGCCCGGAGCGCTCGAGGGGCCTTGCTCGTGACGCTCTTCGCGATCGTGCTCGCCGGGGTGCTGGCGTTGCTTGGCTGGTCCCTGTGGCGTCGCCGGCGCTGGGCCCGCGGCCCCGCGATCGTCCTGCAGATGCTGATGCTGCCCGTCGGCTACTACATGGTCGCCGGCGGTGTGGCTTGGCTGGGCCTGCCCGTGATGGCGGCCGGCCTGGCCGGAGCGGCTGCGCTCCTCGCTCCGGCCACCCGTGCGGCCCTCGGGGTGCGCTAGCCTGCCGCGAAACCGTCGAACCCGGTGGCCATCAGCGCCGTCGCCGAGGCTTGCGCAGCCCGACCGTAGCTTGGCCGGCCTCGGCGTGGCCGGTCACCTCGGCCGCGTGGGCCGTCAGCACCTGCCAGGCAAAGGACTGCTCGGCCGGCATGACCGCTTTGTCGTCGACCGGCGCCGAGACGGTGACCGCGAGAGCGTCGTCGAGCACCCGGAAACGGCAGGTCAGTGTGGCCGCCACCGGCGGCTGGGGTCCGGGCAGCGACAGCAGCATCACACACGCCTCGTCGACCGCGATTCGGAGATCCTCAATCTCGTCAAGCGTGAAGCGCAGGCGCGCGGCCAGACCGGCTGTCGCGGTACGTACCACGCCGAGGAAGCCGGTCAGCGCCGGTACGGTCAGCTGCACGACGTCGCCATTCGCCGACGTCGGCAACGTGCGCCCCGCCTCCGCGCCGCCGCCGGGCACCTGCTCGCTTAAACCCATAGTGTCCTGACTCTAGGGCCTTTGGGCCGTTCCCGCGTGCGCCGCTGGGGTGGGCAGAGGCTCGCCTTCGATGGGGTACGGAATCCATTCGTTCATCGCGGTCGCTTGAATGGCGCCGTAGAAACTCGCGATTCTGGGTTCCCCATGCAGCACCCAGACGCGACGGCCGGCACGTCGCTTGGACGCACCGGCCGGATCAAGTATTGAGCCTGGGTCACGCTTGCTTGGACTCCCAGAAGATCTTGGCGATCTCGTCAATCTTTGACAGCAGCTCGTCGGCCTTGGCGGGGTCGGCCGAGCCTTTGGATCCGGAGGCGCCGGCAAGCTTGGTCGCGTCGTTGAAGAGCTGGTGCAGGTTGGCGTACTTGTCGAAATGCGGTGCCTTGAAGTAGTCGGTCCACAGGACCCACAGGTGATGCTTCACAAGCTCCGCCCGCTGCTCCTTGATGATCAGGGCGCGGGTACGGAACTCGGGGTCGGCGTTGGCCTGGTACTTCTCACAAATTGCCTTGACCGACTCGGCCTCGATCCGGGCCTGGGCCGGGTCGTAGACGCCGCAGGGCAGGTCGCAGTGGGCGCTGGCCACGGTACGCGGTGTCAACAGGCGTGGCAGTCGCATCGTCGGGCTCCTTCGTGTCGCTAGTCGCATGCGGTGACAATTGCGATGATCCTCGCAGCCGACCCTACTCCTGACCTTCTGGCCGCTTCTCGTGGAGTGACGTATGAAGATGGGCCTCGTGCCCGTACTGATCAAAGGGCCGTCGATGGCGCCGACGTTGCGCGATGGTGACGCGGTGCTGGCGCGCCGCGGTGGCCGCCCTCCGCGTCCGGGTGATGTCGTGCTGGGCCGGTTCCGATCGCGACCGGACCTGCTGGTGGTCAAGCGAGTGGTACGCGCGTCGGGGTCGGGTTGGTGGTTGGAGGGCGATAACGCGTTCGTGGCAGATGACTCCCGCACGTACGGGGTGGCGGACATCGAGGGCCGGATTGTCCTGCGGTACTGGCCCCATCCGCGCCGGCTGTGACGTGTCCGCCACACGCTCGATATGCTCGCCCGATGGCGGAGTCAGAGCAGTTCCTCGAATCGCAGCCGATCTTCGAGCTGCATCGCGGCGGCAAGATGGCCGTGCAGGCCACGGTCCCGCTGTCGAGTCGCGAGGACCTCGCTATGGCTTATACGCCCGGCGTCGCGAAGGTCTGTGAGGCGATCAGCGCCTCGCCCGCGCTCGCCCGCGAATACACCTGGATCGGGCACACGGTCGCGGTTGTGACGGATGGCTCGGCCGTACTTGGTCTGGGCAACATCGGTCCGCTGGCCGCCATGCCGGTCATGGAGGGGAAGGCGATTCTCTTCAAGCAGTTCGGCGGCGTCGATGCCGTGCCGATCTGTCTGGACACGCAGGACACCGATGAGATCGTCACCATCGTCAAGGCGCTCGCCCCCAGCTTCGGCGGCATCAACCTCGAGGACATCGCTTCCCCCCGCTGCTTCGAGATCGAGCGGCGGCTGGACGACTCGTTGGACATCCCGGTGTTCCACGACGACCAGCACGGTACGGCGATCGTGGTGGTCGCGGCATTGCGCAACGCGTCCCGGTTGCTGGGGCGCAAGTTCGGCGAGCTTCGGGTTGTGATCAGCGGGGCGGGCGCGGCCGGCATCGCCGTCGCCCGGATGCTGATCGCCGGCGGTGCTGCCGACGTTGTGGTGATCGACTCGCGCGGCGTGGTCCACAGTGGGCGCACCGATCTCAATACCGAGAAGGCGTCGCTGGCGTCCGTGACCAACCCGCGCGGGGTGGTCGGCGACATCGGCGAAGCCCTTCGGGGCGCGGATGTCCTCATTGGAGTCTCGGGTGGCACGGTCGACGAGTCCGCGCTCGCCGGTATGGCGCCCGGTGGGGCCATTTTCGCGTTGGCCAACCCGACGCCCGAGGTGCACCCGTTGATTGCTGCCCGTTATGCGGCGGTCGTGGCAACCGGCCGGAGCGACTTCCCCAACCAGATCAACAATGTGCTCGCGTTCCCCGGTGTCTTCCGCGGGGCGCTGGACGCCAAGGCCCCCCGGATCACCGAGGCCATGAAGCTTGCCGCGGCGGACGCGATCGCGGCGGTCGTGGCGGATGCTCTGACGGCCGACGCGATCGTCCCCTCACCCCTCGACCCGCGGGTGGCCCCGGCGGTGGCCCGGGCCGTGGCGGCGGCCGCTGCCCCCTCCGCACCCCCCTTCTCGTCGATCTAGGGCGTGGTCGCGTGATTAGTGATCCACTCACGCGACTAGGCCCTAGATCGATGCGCGTCTCGCTCGGCTGCTAGCGTCCGGAGGCATGCGAGCCGCCTTTGCCTCCGCCATTAACGCCGATGACCCGCTGGCCGGCCTCACCGTCGGCGACGCGCCTGAGCCTGTCCACGTCGACGACGACTGGGTGACGGTCGAGGTACGGGCGAGCGCCCTCAACCATCACGATCTGTGGTCCCTACGCGGAGTAGGTCTGTCCGCGGACCGTCTTCCGATGATCCTCGGCTGCGACGCGGCGGGGGTTGACGACGCGGGAAACGAGGTCGTGGTCTACCCCGTGTTGCTGGACCCATCCGATCCGAGGGGATTCTCCCTGCTGTCGGAGCGGTACCCCGGAACGTTGGCCGAGCGGGTGGCCGTACCCCGATCCAATCTGGTCCCCAAGCCACCCGCCGTGTCCTTTACGCATGCGGCCTGCCTGCCGACGGCGTGGCTGACGGCCTACCGGATGCTCACGGTGAAGGGGCGGGCGGCCGAGGCTGACGCGGTGTTGGTGCAGGGTGCCGGCGGCGGGGTGGCGACGGCCGCCGTCGTGCTTGCTTTGGTGCTGGGCAAGAGGGTGTACGCGACAAGCCGGGACCCGGGCAAGCGGGAGCGGATCGCCGCACTGGGCGCGACGGCGTTCGAGCCGGGCGCTCGGTTGCCCGAGCGGGTGGACGTCGTCATCGAGACCGTAGGCGCGGCGACGTTCGACCATTCGTTGAAGTGTTGCGCACCCGGCGCCCGGATCGTGGTCTCCGGCACGACGGCCGGGCATCTGGCCACTGTGGACCTTCGCCGGGTCTTCGCGTTTCAGCTTGAGATCCTCGGCTCCTCGATGGGGACGCCGGACGAGCTCGCCGCGCTGTTGGAGATGTGCGCGGGTGGGATGGCGCCGGTCGTGGACACCGTCCTGGGGTTCTCCCAGGTGCGCGAGGCCTTCGAGAAGCTACGCACGGGTGACGTCTTCGGCAAGGTTGTGCTCGACCACACGCGCTGATCGGCCGGACGGCGCTGATGGCCGGGCGGGTCAGGATAGCCGCGCGTCGAGGCGATTGCCCTTGCCGGCGTCCTTGGCCAGCCGAGCCTTGGCCGCCGCGTCGCCGTAGAGCGTCCAGCGGAGGAAATCGGTCGTCGTGGCGGCGACGGCCGCGAATGCCCGCTTCTCTGGACGGAGGTACGGATCGATGTGGCCCTGGCCGGGCAGGGTCAGAAAAGCCCTCGGCCACGTCGCGGGCGCGGCGTTATAGGTGGCCCAACCCAGGCTGTACGGCGTCAGCGGGTCCTTGTCTCCGTGCACGAAGAGCAGCGCGGCCGGCTCCCCAACGTAGGACTCACCCATGCCGATGGCGTTGCCGGCTAGCACGACGCCGGCGTCGAGCCGGGCATCCCGACCCTTCGCGAACATGCCAACCGTCGTGATGGCGCCAGCCGAGTGCCCGGCCGCGGCAACGCGCCCCGTGTTCAGGTGGCCGCGCAACGGATCGCCCGAGGCGGCGTCGAGGGCGAGGACCCTGGTGAGCACGTACGAGGCGTCGGCGGGCTGGTTCAGTACGTCGGCCAGGTCGAACGCCGGCACCCCTCGGCTGGTGTGCGGGTAGCTCGGGGCGACGACGATGAAGCCGGCGGCCGCCCATCGTGTCGCCAGCGCGCGGTAGTCGCTCGGCAGGCCATGCAGCCCATGACTGAACACGACCACGGGGAACCTGCCTGCGGCGACGCCGCCCGCTCTTGCTTGCGGGAACCAGATCGTCGTCCTCAGTCTCCGGTCTGACGATCGGGTGACGGTGAGCGTGCGCGTGCCGACCGGGAACGCCTTGGACGGTGCGACCCGGGGCTGTTTGGGGTTGGCTGGCGCCACGGTTGGGCTCGCTGTCGGGCCTGCGACCTGGCTCGCCACGACAGGCGGCGCCGCGCCGGAGTCGGCACGCTCTCGCCGGAGTCCGGTGCACCCGACGGTACCGGCGGCCACAAGGATGGCCAGAAGCGCGCTGGCGAGGCGGCGACGTTCGTATCCGGGTTGGTCGGGCTGGCTGGGGCGCACGGCTTGATTCTGCCCGGAGAAGGCCAGCGAGACGAGCAGGGCCCGACACCGCGGTGTCGGGCCCTGCCGTTCGTCTTCGGTTGTGTTACCGAACGCCATCGCGCCGCCCACCGCTACCGCGTGCAGGCGGCCACGGACGAGGGAGAAACGGGACTTGAGCGCCGCAAAGATCCCCGTGATCATGAGCTGAGCGTCGCGAAACAGCGTCGATCATGACCTCCAGGTCATGATCGACGCTGTTTCGGTGGTGGGGCGGGGCTAGGTGCGGACGATCAACACGTTGTCAACGCCGGCCTCGACGAGGCTGGGCGTGGAGGCGTCGGCCGCCTCGACCCTGATCCGGATGCTCTGCCCGGCGTAGGCCGACAGGTTCACCGTCGCGGTCGCCCACGCACCGGCCCGGTTACTAGCCGCGCCGGGTTGGCTGAATACGATCGTGGACCCGCTACCGGTCACCACGCTGACCCGGAAGTAGTCAGCGCTGCTGGAGTTGCTCAGGTGCGCCAGGTACCAGGAGAACGTCAGCGTGATCGTGCCTGATGGCAACAGGATCGCGGGCGACTGAGACGTCGTCGCGCCGCCGTCCACATCGAAGGATCCGGCGCTCGTGCCGGCCGCCGCGCCGGTGACGAGATCGTTCACGCCGGACACGGTGGTGCCCAGTTGCAGGGTGATGCCGGAGCTGGTCCCTTGTGGATCACCCCGCTGCCACGCACCGGTGGTCGCGGTGTCGGTGCCGGACGGGTTGGTGGTCCACCCGAGTGAGGTCTCGAAGGTGTCCGAGAACACTGTGGTTCCGGGCGGTGGCGGCGGTGCGCCATTGTCCACAAAGAGCAGAAGGTTCGGTGACCCGGTGCCCGCGCCGGTCACCACGCCGGAGGTGGCATCGGCGACCAGCTCGTTGCGGACCTGCGATGGTGTCCACGATGGGTTGGCCGAGAGTACGAGTGCGGCGGCGCCCGCGGCGTGCGGTGACGCCATCGAGGTGCCGCTGATCGTGTTGGTGGCGGTGTTCGAGGTGTACCAGGCGGAGGTGATGGACGAGCCCGGGGCGAAGAGGTCGAGGCAGGTGCCGAAGTTCGAGAACGAGGACCGCGCGTCGCTGATCGTCGTCGACCCTAGGGTGATGGCCGACCCGACCCGCGCCGGGGAGAAGGAACAGGCGTTGGCATTGGAGTTGCCCGCGGCGATCGCGTACGTCACGCCGGAGGCGATCGAGTTGGCCACCGCGCTGTCGAGTGAGGTGGCGATGCCGCCACCGAGGCTCATGTTGGCCACGGCCGGCTTGATCGCGTTCTGGGTCACCCAGTCCACGCCCGCGATCACCTGCGCGTTGGTGCCGCTGCCGGAGCAGTTGAGCACGCGGACGCCGACCAGCTGGACGCCTTTGGCTACGCCGAATGAGGTGCCGCCGACTGTGCCCGAGACGTGTGTGCCGTGGCCGTGGCAATCGTCCGCGCTGCCGCCGTCGATAGCGTCGAAGCCAGACACAGCCCGCCCGCCGAAGTCGTTATGGGAGAAGCGAATGCCGGTGTCGATGATGTATGCGTGGACATTGGTTGCCGTATTGGGATAGGTGTAGGAGTTGTTCAACGGGAGGTTCCGCTGATCGATGCGGTCGAGACCCCACGAGGGGACAGGCGACTGGGTGCCGATGGCGTAGACCAAGCTGTCCTGCTCGACGTAGGCCACCGCTGGGTCGGCGGCTAGGCGGCGGGCCGCCTCAGGGGTAAACGTCGCCGAGAAGCCGCGGAGCGCGGCCGTGTAGACGTGCCCGATCCGGCCGGCGTGCTTTGCGGCGAGGCTTGATGCCTTGCCGCTCACGGCGGACCTGGCCACCGCGGTGTCCTTGAACACAACGATGTAGTCGCCGGCCACCGCGTCGGGTCGGCCGGCGCCCATTACGGCTCCGCGGGCGGTGTCGGTCGGGGCGGCGTAGGCCGGCGCGGTGGCCAGCAGCGCCGCGATCACGACCACCGCGGTCGCTGCGCCGCCGAGTCCGATCTTTGCGCGCCGCGCGGGCGCAGGCGGCAGGGTCATCTGCTACTCCAATCGTTAGACGGGCACGCTCCGGCAGGGGGTCACACGCCGGCGCACTCAATCGGCACTCATCAGGGTAGGAGCTGAGAATTTATGATGCTAGATATTGATTTCTTGCGATCATAAATGATACGAAGGAAGGCCGTGCTCGGTTCAAATGAGCACCCCTGGGTTCAATACGCCGTGCGGGTCGAGCGTCGCCTTCGCGGCCCGCAGGGCCAGCGCGAACGGCTCGGGGCGCTCCCGGTCGTACCACGGGCGATGATCGCGGCCGACCGCATGGTGGTGCGTGATGGTCCCGCCGTGGGCCAGGATCGCCTCGCTCGCCGCTGCCTTGACCCCGTCCCAGATCTGCACCCCGGCGCCGCGATGGCCGGCCGCGTACACCGTGAAGTACGGCGCCGGCCCGTCCGGGTAGAGATGGGTCAGGCGACACGCGACCAGGGCGCCGGTCGCCGCCCCGGCCTCGACAACGCCCGCGTGCAACGCGGCGAACCCGGCCCAGGTGCAGGCCGTCTCGAATGTCTCCACCACGACGCCGAGGCGGGCCAGCCCATCGCGGAGGTATGGCGCACCCAGGAAGGTCTCCCGCCACTCGCTGGTCGACTCGGATCCGTCGGCGATCCCGCGCCGGGTGCGGCAGATCTCAAGCGCCCGGTCCATCGCGGCGTCGACCGGGTGGTCCGCCGACTCGAAGCCCAGCAGGAGACGGCACGAGCCATCGGTGACCCCGGCTCCGAGCATCGACTCGATGGCGTCGAGCAGGCGGCAGTTCGCCGGCTGCAGCCCGGATTGGGCCAGCTCGCGAACGGCCTCAACCGCGTCTGCGTACTCGGCGAAGCCGACGGCGGATCTCCGTACGAACGTTGGGCGCCGCTGCACTCGTACCCAGGCCTCGGTGATCACGCCGAGGGTCCCCTCGGAGCCCAGCCACAGCCGGTCTGGCGACGGCCCCGCTCCCGATGTCGGCACCCGCAGCGACGCCGCCACGCCGACCGGCGTCACGACCCGCACCGCCTCGACGAGGTCGTCGATGTGGGTCAAGCCGGTGGCGTAGTGCCCTGCGGCCCGGGTCGCGATCCATCCCCCGAGGGTAGAGAACTCGAAGCTCTGCGGGAAGTGGCGCAGGGTCAGGCCGTGTGGGCGCAGTCCGTCCTCAATGGCCGGCCCGAGGGTTCCGGCCCGGATCCTGGCGGCGAGGCTCACCTCGTCAACCTCCAGCACACCGGCGAGATGCCGCAGGTCGAGGCTGACGTTGGGGCGGGATCGGTCGCGGCACTCGACCCCACCGACCACGGATGTGCCGCCCCCGTAGGGGACCACGAAGAGGTCGGCGTCGGCCGCCCAGTCGAGGATGGCGGTCACATCGGCCTCCTGGCGCGGATATGCCACCAGGTCGGGCGCGGCGGCCAGGTCGCCTCGCAACGCGCGTACGACGTCCCGGTAGGCCTTGCCGTAGGTGTGGGCCACGCGGTCGCGCGCCGCCGTGGTGCAGAGCCGATCGAGGCTCTGCGGTGCCCGTACCTGCGGTTCTGGCAGTGACACGTCGGTGAGCGCAGGTATCGGCGCCAGCTCACCATCAAGGTGGAGGAACGCGCGGACCCGGTCGGCCAGCGCTGCACACGCCTGAGCGTCGAGGGCCTGGTCGGCCCAGCCCCATCCCCACCACGACCGCTCCCGAGTCATGTGGGCAGAGTACGGCTACATCTCCTCGAGTTCGCGACCCTTGGTTTCGCGGACCGCCTTTATGACGAAGATGAACGCCAGCAGGGCGAACCCGGTGTAGAGCCCGTACGCGAGGGAGAGGCCCACCCCGGCGAGCACCGGGAACGTCGTGGAGATGAGCCAGTTGGCCACCCACTGGGCGGCCGCCGCGACGGCCAGCGCGGTGGCCCGGGTGCGGTTGTTGAACATCTCACCGAGGAGCACCCAGACGACCGGTCCCCAACTCATCCCGAGACGACATAGAGATTCGCCGCGACGAGTGCAATCTTGCCAGCGGTAGGCCCGAGGGTGAGGTCGTCCCCGCTGCCGGTAGCGGCGGAGAAGCACACGGCCATGGTGCCAAGGGTGACGACCATGCCGGCCGCGCCGATGAGCAGCAGCGGCCGGCGCCCGATTTTGTCGATGAGTGAGATGGCAATCAGCGTGGTCAGGATGTTCGTCACACTCGTGATCACGCTGATCAGCAGCGCCCGGTCCTCGGAGAAGCCGACCGCGCGCCACAGCGTGGTCGAATAGTAGAAAGATCACGTTGATGCCGACGAACTGCTGGAAGACGCAGAGCAGGATGCCCACCCAGACGATGGGTAGCAACCCGAAGCGGGGCCCGCGTAGGTCTGTCAGCTTGACCACATCGGTCGGCCCGGCCAGTGTGCGTTTGATGTCGCGTATCTGCCCGTCGACGTTCCCGCCGATGAATCGTAGGAGCACGTCGCGAGCACGCGCGAGTTGATTGATCTTGAGGAGGTAGCGGGGTGACTCGGGGATCTGCAGGGCTAGGACGCCGTAGACGACGGCCGGCACCGCCGCCGAGGCGAACATCCACCGCCACGCCGTGCCGCCCCACGGCACCGGCTCGCTCGCCCCGCCCGCGGACGCGGCGATCGCGTAGTCGACCAGAAGCGAGGTGAAGATTCCGGTGACGATGGCGAGCTGCTGCATTGACCCCAGCCGGCCGCGGATGTGCGCCGGCGCGATCTCGGCGATGTAGGCCGGGGCGATCACGGACGCGGCTCCGATGGCGATACCACCGATGATGCGCCAGGCCATGAGGCTCAGCGGGCCCCAGGACAGCGCCGACGCGATAGCGCTGACCGCGAACAGGACCGCGGCCATGAGCATGACGCGGATGCGGCCGTACCGGTCGGCGATCGGCCCGGCGAACCAGGCACCGACGGCGCAGCCCAACAGGGCGGATGAGACGACGAAGCCTAGGTAGACGTCGGAGATGCCGAACTCGGACTGGACCGCGTCGACTGTCCCGTTGATGACCGCCGTGTCGTAGCCGAACAGAAACCCGCCCAGCGCCGCGGTGGCGGCCACCAGGATGACCGGCCCGTGCGCGGTCGTCGCCGCGGTGGTGCCCGGTCCGGACTCCTCCGCCATCTCCACATCATGCTTCGCTCAACCCGGGTCACGAGGGGGGTATGCCGCTAAAGGCGACCGCCCGGGTCTGGGTCGCGATTTCCAGCTCCTCGTCGGCGGGTACCACGCACACGGCAACGGGCGCACCATCGGCGGAGACGAAGCGCCCCCCTGTGTGGCGTTTCGTTGCGGGCAGGGTCGACCGCGATCCCGAACGCGGCCAGGCCCGACAGCGCGGCCGCCCGGACGGTCGAGGCGTTCTCCCCGACCCCAGCCGTGAACGTGACCGCGTCCAGACGGCCGAGCAGATACGCGTAGGCCCCACGTACGCCTTGACCCGCTCGCAGTACACGTCGAAGGCCAGAGTTGCGGCCGGGTCGCCGACCGCTCGCCGGGCAAGGATCGCTCGCATGTCGTTGTCCCCGCACAACCCGAGCAGGCCGCCCCGCCGGTTGAGCAGCTCGTCGATCTCGTCCCCCTCGCCCCTCTTAGGTCCTTCTCACCGTACGGTGCGCACGGATATCCTGCGGTCGTGTCGGCTGACCTTACCGAGCGCATCGTTGTCGCGGCCGAGCCGTCGCGGGTGTACGACGCCGTCGCGGACGTGCATCGCATCGCCCGCTGGAGTCCGGAGTGCTTCGCGGTGTGGGTGTATCGACGTCGCGATGGGATGCCCACTCGGTTTGTGGGCTTCAACCGCCGGCGGGGCTACGTGTGGTTCACCACCTGCCGCGTGATCATCGCCGATCCGGGGCGGGAGTTCACCTTCGACGTCAGCACCTTCGGGCAGCCCGTGTCCAGATGGGGCTACCGCTTCGCCGCCGTGGACGCCGGCACCGAGGTGACCGAGTTCTGGACCGACCGGCGTACCCCAGGCGCCCTGCGGTTGGGTCGTGTCTTCACCGGGAAGGCAGCCCGCATGCGGCCGGAAGTCAATCGCGACGGGATGCGCAGGACCCTTCGGCGGCTCAAGGCTGAACTGGAGTCGCCGGACACCTCGGCGGCGGACGCGTAGGTGCCGGACGCGTAGCCTCCCGGCTAGTTGCTAGTCGTCTTCGTCGTCGACACGCGCCAGCCACGTGGCGAAGCGCTCGATCGGCGTTTCAAACTCGGGGTTCGCGTCGAGGAAGTCCCGCAGGCGGTCGGCGACCCACTCGACCGTGACGGTCTCCTGGCCCCGGCGCTCCACGAGTTCCTCGATGCCCCGGTCGGTGAAGTACATGGGCTCTCTCTCACTACTCCAATACTCCCGTCGATCAAGGGCATAGTCGCGTGGTTAGAGATCAAAGCACGCGACTACGCCCTAGATCGACGACAAATGGCTGTCAAGCGCGGGGGAGGGCCGCCTCGATGATGGCGGTCTGCTCGTATTCATGCAGCTTGATCGAGCCACCGGCCGGGGCCGCCGCGGCAGGGCGGGACACCCGGCGCATCGGCACGCCATCCAGGTGCTCGAGCAGGTTGAGGGCGATGAATGACCAGGCGCCCTGGTTGGCCGGCTCCTCCTGCACCCAGACGAAGTCCTCCGCGTTCGGGTAGCGGGCTATCTGTGCCTTCACCTCGTCGACCGGCAGCGGGTAGACCTGCTCCAAGCGGACGATCGCTGTGTCCGGGGTCCCCCGTTCCGTCCGCGCCTGCACCAGGTCGTAGTAGACCTTGCCCGAACAGAACAGGATCCGCTTCACACCCGATGGGTTGATCTCGCCCTGGTCGCCGATCACCGACTCGAACGTTCCGCTGGTGAAGTCAGCGACGGCTGACACGACGAGTTTGTGCCGCAGCAGCGACTTCGGGGTGAACACGACGAGCGGCTTCTTCTTCGGCGAGAGGGCCTGACGGCGCAGCAGGTGGAAGTAGCTTGCCGGTGTCGTCGGCACGGCCACACGCATGTTGTCCTCGGCGCACAGCTGCAGGTAGCGCTCGATGCGCCCAGACGTGTGGTCAGGTCCCTGGCCCTCATGGGAGTGCGGCAGGAGCAGCGTCAGGGAGGAACGCTGGCCCCACTTTACCTCGCCGGATGACACAAATTCGTCCACGATGGACTGCGCCCCGTTGGCGAAGTCGCCGAACTGCGCCTCCCAAGCGACGAGGGCGTCCTCGTTCTCCACCGAGTAGCCGTACTCGAAGCCCATCACCGCGAACTCGCTCAGCAGCGAGTCGTGTGCGAAGAACCGGCCGCCCTGGGCCGCGACGCTCTGGATCGGCAGATAGTCGTCCCCAGACACCGCGTCCACGATGGACGCGTGGCGTTGGACGAACGTGCCGCGCCGGGAGTCCTGGCCCGACAGCCGCACCGTCACGCCCTGGTTCACCAGCGAACCGAACGCGAGGATCTCTGCGAAGCCCCAGTCGATGTCGCCCTCGACCGCCATCTTCGCCCGCCGCTGCAGCAGTTGCGCGATGCGCTTGTGCGGCGTGAAGCCCTCGGGCAGTTCGGTGTGAGCCGCACCGATGCGCGCGAGGACTCCCGGAACGACCGCGGTCTCCACCTCGGGCTCAGGTTCGTCGGTGCGCCGGCGCACGGGTGCCGACGTGGCGAAGGCGGCGTCGCGGGTCGCCTTGAAGACCTGCTCCAGTTGGGCCTGGTAATCGCGCAGGAGCTCCTCGGCCTGCTCCAGCGTGATGTCGCCGCGCCCGATCAGCTCCTCGGTGTAGATCTTGCGGACCGAGCGCTTGCCGTCGATGATCTGGTACATCTTCGGGTTGGTCATCGACGGGTCGTCGCCCTCGTTATGTCCACGACGGCGGTAGCAGACCAGGTCAACCACGACGTCCTTGTTGAACGCCTGGCGGTACTCGAAGGCCAGCCGGGCCACCCGCAACACAGCCTCCGGGTCATCGCCGTTCACGTGGAAGATCGGCGCCTGGATCATGCGGGCCACGTCGGTGGAGTAGAGCGACGATCGCGAGTACTCCGGCGCCGTGGTGAATCCAACCTGGTTGTTGATGACGACGTGAACGGTGCCGCCGGTGCGGTAACCGCGCAACTGCGACAGGTTGAGAGTCTCCGCGACGACCCCCTGGCCGGCGAACGCGGCGTCACCATGCACCAGAAGTGGCAGCACCGTGTAGCCCTCAAGCTTGAGGTCGATGCGGTCCTGCTTCGCGCGCACAATGCCTTCCAGTACCGGGTCGACGGCCTCGAGGTGCGACGGGTTCGCGACGACGCTGACCGTCGTGGCGTGCTCGCCGTCAGGCGTGGTGAACTTCCCCGTCATGCCGAGGTGGTACTTGACATCGCCGGAGCCCTGGGTGGACTTCGGGTCAAGGTGCCCCTCGAACTCGGAGAAGATCTTCTCGTACGGCTTGCCGACGATGTTCGCGAGCACGTTGAGCCGCCCGCGGTGGGCCATGCCGATGACGACCTCGTCCAGGCCGCCCTCGGCTGTGGCCTGCAGGATCTCGTCCAGCAGCGCGATGACGCTCTCGGCCCCCTCGAGGGAGAAGCGCTTCTGGCCCACGTACTTTGTCTGGAGGAAGGTCTCGAACGCCTCGGCAGCGTTGAGGCGGGTGAGGATGTGGCGCTGCTCCTCGGGTGAGGGTTTGGTGTAGCGCCGCTCGACCCGTTCCTGGATCCAGCGCCGCTCCTCCGGGTCCTGGATATGCATGTACTCGATGCCGATGCGGCGGCAGTACGAGTCGCGCAGTACACCGAGGATGTCGCGGAGCTTCATCCGTTGCTTGCCGGCGAAGCCGCCGACCGGGAACGACCGGTCGAGATCCCACAGGGTCAGGTCGTGCTCCCGGACATCGAGATCCGGGTGGTGCCTGACGTGATACTCCAGCGGGTCGGTGTCGGCCATGAGATGCCCGCGCACGCGATAGGCGTGGATCAGCTCGACGACGCGGGCCGCCTTGTCGATCTGCCCTTCGGAGGTGTGCGCGACATCGCGGGTCCAGCGGATCGGCTCGTACGGGATGCGCAGCGAAGCGAAGATCTCGTCGTAGAAGCCGTGCTCGCCCAGCAGCAACTCGTGCATCGCCTTGAGGAACTCGCCGGACTGGGCGCCCTGGATAATGCGATGGTCATAAGTCGACGTCAGTGTAATGATCTTGCTGATGGCTAGCTCGGCCAGTTGGTCGTCGCTCATACCGGCGAATGCCGCCGGGTGTTCCATCGCCCCGACTCCGATGATCGTCCCTTGGCCCTGCATCAGGCGCGGCATCGAATGGACGGTGCCGATGCCGCCGGGGTTGGTCAGCGAGATCGTGGTACCCGTGTAATCGTCCATCGTGAGCTCGTTGCGGCGCGCGCGTCGAATCACGTCCTCGTAGGCCTGCCAGAACTGCCGGAAGTCCATTGCATCGGTGCCTTTGATGCTCGGCACGACGAGGTTGCGAGAGCCGTCGGGCTTGGTGAGATCGATCGCGATCCCGACATTGACGACGCCGGGGGCGAGCGTCACCGGCTTTCCATCCACTGTGGAGAAGGAGCTGTTCATCTCCGGGTGCGCGACCAGGGCCTTGACGAGCGCGTAGCCGATGATGTGCGTGAAACTGACCTTGCCGCCGCGGCCGCGTGACAGGTGGTTGTTGATCACGATGCGGTTGTCCGCCAGCAGCTTCGCCGGCACCGCGCGGACACTCGTCGCGGTCGGTACCTGCAACGAGGCGTCCATGTTGGACACGATCTTCGCGGCGACGCCCCGGATCGGCGTCGTCTGAGCGCTAGGCGCCTCCGGTGCGGCGGCGGGCGTGGTCGGCTTCGGGGCGGCGGCTGGCTTGGCGGCCGCGGGGGGAGCGACTTGGGCGGGGGCGGGCGCAGCGGGCTTGGCCGGGGCGGTCGCAGCCGGCTTCGTGGCGGCCGCGGGTTGGGCCGTCGTCGTCACGCCGGGCGCGGCGGTGCCCGTACCCTCGCCTGTTTCGGTGGTACTCGGGGCGGCCGTCGCCGGGGCGGAGTCTCCCACGGGCCGATAGTCGGCGAAGAAGTCATGCCAGGCTGAGTCCACGCTCGATGGGTCGGCGAGGTAGCGCTGGTACATGTCATCGACGATCCACTCGTTGGGGCCGAAGCCCACCAGCGGGTTGTCCGGGGAGTTCGTCGCTTGGCTGGTCACGACAGCCATCGCCCTTTCGTCTTCGGGGCCCGGCGTACGCGGCCGTAACCGCAGGGAGCCGGAGGTCTAAATGCGGGGTTAAGGCTACGCCTCCGCCGGCCGCGCGTGATCGATGCGTCCTACACACCCTGCGACCACAGGGACTATGTGAAGGACGCCTCGATCATGGTGCACAGTGCGCTAGGAGATGTCCCGTTTCCGGGTGATCAGCGTGCCGACGATGCCCGCGACGATGCCGTATCCGACGAGCACCAGGGCGCCGGCCCACCAGTCCGGTCCGTACTCGTTGAACGAGAACTGCAGCCGCTCCGGAGAGATCATGATCTGCGAGGCGACCCCCGGGATGACCACGATGTAGCTCCAGACCCAGTCCTCCTTGATGATGAACTGCCGGATCAGGCTGAACAGCAGGAACGCGACCGGGTAGCTAAGCATGTAAAACGCCGAACCGGTGAGGGTGGCACCGAGTTGGCTTCGAATGAGTACGCCGAGCCCGACCCCGAGCACCGCCCAGATCACGAACGCGAGCAGGTTCATCAACACCGATCGGAGCACCGGCCAGTCGGTGAGGGGCACCGAGTAGTCGCTGAAGCCGAAGTATGCCGAGCCGACGGCGAGGTCGATCACGGTGACCACCGCCCAGAAGGCGGCGGCGATCATGACGGCCGCGGCGAGTTTGCTCACGATGACCCGCGTGCGGTGCGGGGTGGTGAGGAACGTCGTTGTCGCGGTCTGGTGGAAGAACTCGTTCGTCACGATCAGCGCACCCAGGATGACCATGAACAGCAGGCCGAAGAACTGGCCGGAGGTGTAGACGTTCGCGGCGCTGCGGACCAGGATCCGACCGATGTCGATCGAAGCGCGGTACTGGTCCTCCATCGCCCTGATCTCCTCGGCCGAGGGACCACCCTCGCCCGGCGGGATGTTCTTGCCGAAGTCGGGCGGCGGTTGCAGCTTCGCCTCTTCGGCGTAGCCCAGCTCGGCGTCCGCCTGGAGGATGTTGATCAACAGAGCGAGGCTCGTGGTGGCCAGCATGATGATCCCGAAGATCCACCAGGAGTTGGTGGTCCAGATCTTGAGCATCTCCGCCTTGATGAGGCGCATCGGAGTACCGCCGGCGGGGCGAAGCTGCGCCGGCGCCGCAGTCGGGCCGTGCTCGGTCACGGTTGTCATCGGATGCCGGCCTTCCCCTGGGTGAGCTCAAGGAACACGTCTTCGAGGTCGGGCTTCTCGGCGACGAGCTCGTGCAGCTCGACCTGGGCGGCGAGGGCGGCACGGCCCACAGCCGGCGCCTCGACGCCGGTGATCTGTAGCGCGCCGTTGCCGTTGAGGTGCACGACCGCACCGAGCTTGTGTAGCTCCGTCGTGAGGGCCTCGGCGTGTGGCGTGCGGACCCGGACCGAGCCGGTGTGCGCCATGCCGTCGACAATCCGGTCCACCGGCCCCTGAGTGATCATCTTGCCTGCGGCGATGATGATCACGTCGTCGGCTAGCTGCTCCATCTCGGAGAGCAGGTGGCTCGAGACCAAGACGGTCCGCCCCTGCGACGCGAACGCCCGCAGGAACTCACGCATCCAACGGATGCCCTCCGGGTCGAGGCCGTTGGCCGGTTCGTCGAGGACGAGCACCTTCGGGTTGCCGAGCATCGCGGCGGCGATGCCAAGGCGCTGGCGCATGCCCATCGAGTAACCCTTGAACTTCCGCTTCGCGGCCGGCGTCAGGCCCACCAGGTCCAGCACCTCGTCGGCCCGCTGCTCCGGATAGCCAGCTGCGGCACAGACTATGCGTAGGTGGTTACGTCCGGTACGCCCCTTGTGCGCGCTGGACGCCTCGAGCACCGCGCCGACCGTCCCCAGTGGCTCGTGCAGATTGGCATAACGCTCTCCGCTAATGGTGGCGACGCCCTTCGTCGGCGTTACCAGGTTGAGCATCATGCGTAGTGTTGTCGTCTTCCCGGACCCGTTGGGCCCGAGAAAGCCCGTCACCCGCCCCGGCTCCACAGTGAACGACAGGTCGTCGACTGCCCTGACCCTCGGAAACACCTTGGTCAGACCGGAGACGACTATCTGTCCCTCCATCGGTCTCCCTCCATATGGCAGCGCCTCCATAGGGCTGCCGCCGCAGCTAGAGTGTCCGACGTTGCGGTTGAGGTCAATGAGTAGGGGTACTTACCCGTACCCCCTGGGAGGCCTTGGTGGGCGTGCGGTACGCGGTCGGGCTGCCCACCGTGGGCGAGTTCGGTGACCCTCTGCTCCTGGTGGAGCTGGCCGTCCTCGCCGAGGAATATGGCTGGGACGGCGTCTATT
>JAHRHA010000153.1 GCA_020027875.1 Micromonosporaceae bacterium
AGGTCCTCGTCGGCATCGCCGTCGAACGCCGCCAGCCCAAGGGCTTCGGACGCGCACGCATGGCATCACTGCCCGACGCGAGCGGCCAATCGCTGCGCACCTTCCTGGCCGACCACGTCGAGCCTGGGGCCACCGTGGTCACCGACGGCTGGATCTCCTATCGGCCTGCGACATCCGGATACCGACACGAACCGATCGTCGGCGCCGGCCAAGAGCTGCCCGGCGTGCACCGTGTCGCGGCCCTGGCCAAGCGATGGCTGCTAGGCACTCACCAGGGCTCCGTAGACGAGGCCCACCTGCCCGACTACCTCAACGAGTTCGTCTTCCGGTTCAACCGACGCACCGCACGCCACCGCGGACTACTCTTCCTGCGCCTACTCGAACTCGCCGTCGCTCACGAACCGGTCCGCTACACAGACCTGGTCGCCAGCCACGACCTGCCCCGACAACGACAGCCCGTCCCACCCGGCACGACCGGGCACCCCATCAGCATCGAGCGGGCATCCGCCGGCCGCCCCTGGCGCACCTCGCCTGACCTGCACAGCTCCGGTTAAGTGGAAACCCCAAACGGGACTTTCGGCCCGCCTAGACAGGGCGCTCGGCAGGGCCGCATCGACTGGTATCGGTTCATCCTGACCGCATGTCCAGCATGGTGACCTGGAACACAGGTCGTCGACGGGCGGTTGCGATCCTGGTCGCGTGCGTCGTCGGCGTGTGGTTGGCGGCGCTCGCGGCGCGCCCGGCGTTGGCGCACGACGGTGACAGCGACCAGGCTTCGGTGCTCGTCCTGCAGGCCATCGGGATCATCGTGAACGAGCCCGGCGACATGGACGAGATCAGCGACAAGGTCGATGACGCGCTGAAGGCACCCGACAAGGAGGGCGTCGATCTGGCACAAGTCCAGGCGGCCAAGGACGCCCTGGACAACGGGAACATGGACAAGGCCCGCACGCTGCTGCAGCAGTCGCTGCAGGGCGGCGCCCCGATGCAGCCGGCGGCCGGGGAAGAGACCGGCACCACGGTGGTCCACGACCCGCTCAACCCGCGCGGACACCTCGCCGGGGGTGACTGGGTGCTGCTGGCGATCAGCGTCCTGGCCCTTGTGCTGGGTGGCTGGCTCGCGGTGCGCTACCGGCCGCCGCAGAGCGTGCGCGTCCTGCGGCGCCAACTCGGCACGCCACCGTCGGACCCGACGCCCAGTTCGTGAGGAGGCGGCGCAGATGACCGAGACGACATCGCCGCCGGCTAGCCCGGTCGCCCCGACCCCACGCCGCCGCGGCTGGTACCGGCGCGCCTGGGACGTCGTGGACGACCGGCTGGGCATCAGCGCGCTGCGCTACCCGGTACCCGAACACGCCAACAACGTGGCCTGGAGCCTGGGCGGGATCACTGCGGCGATGTTCGTGGTGCTGATCGTCACCGGGATCATCCTGGTCCAGTTCTACAACCCCACCCCGGAAGGCGCCAACGCCTCCGTCCGCGACATCGAACAGAACATCTGGCTGGGATCGTTCATCCGCGGCGTGCATTTCTGGGCCGCGCAGGCGATGTACGTGACCGCGGCACTGCACCTGCTGCGCATCGTCTTCACCGGCTCGTACAAGAAGCCCCGCGAGGGCAACTGGCTGCTCGGGGTGGCGATGTTCGGACTGGTGATCCTGGCCCTATTCACCGGCACCGTGCTCAAGTGGGACCAGGAAGGCTACGAGGCCCTCTCGCACAACGTCGAGATCGGCCAGCTGCTCGGCGGGGCCGGCGTCTGGTTCTCCCCGGACTTCGCCCAGAACGTACCCATCCTGGTCCGGCTCTACGGTGCCCACGTGGTGATCATCCCGGTTCTGATCTTCGGCCTGCTGGTCTGGCACGCGCTGCTGATCAAGCGGCACCGGATCTCCCCGCACCCGTCGCTGCCCACCGACGCCTCCGGCACCCAGGCCGCCAGCGGTGAGCCGACCGAACCGTTCACCTACCACCTGCGCCGGGTCAGCGTGTTCGCGCTGGTGCTGCTCGGCGTGCTGGGCATCCTCACCGTGCTGCTGCCACCCGTGGTCGGCCCCGAACCGGTGGCCGGCGTCGAGGTGACCCTGCCGCCGTGGCCGTTCTGGTGGATGTTCACCCTGGAGGACTGGATCGGCCTGTCCGGCATCCTCTACGGCGGCGCCGCCCTGTTCATCCTGCTGATCCTCGTCCCGTTCGTCGACCGCAACGCCCGCCGGCACTGGCGCTCGCGCCCGGTGGCCATGACGATCGCCGCGGTCGTCTTCGTCGCCATCGTCGTCCTGTCCATCCTCGCAGTGGTCCTGCCCGCCGCGAAACACCTGATGTGAATCCGATGAACACGGCACCGCACCCCACGGCACGGGCCCGCAGATCCTTCTGGATGCTCGTGGTGATAGCGGCGCTGTCCATGGGCGCGCTGTCCGCCGCCCTGAACGCCGACCCGGGCCCAGCCGCCGGCGCCGCCGTCGCGGCCAGCGGCACCGTGCTCGCCATCTCGCTGACCTTGGCCGCCCGGGTACTGCTCGCCCTCGACCACGCACGCCGGTCGGCCCGGCAACGACGACGCACCAGTCAGCCGCCATCGCCTCGCGCCGCCGACCGAGGACGAGTCCGTGGGCGCAGCCGGCAGCGAACCCTTCGTTGAGCGCGTGAGCGGCACGGTTCGGCGCCGGCGGTGCAGGCCCCAGACCGCCGGCGCAGCCATCCGACCACGAAGGGACGCCGACATGAAAGCCCCCGACTACTGGAAGAGCCACCACGTCACGGCGAGCGAACCGGACGAGATCGAACACGCCATGACGGTCACCCCCTTCGTCTCCGACGGTGAACGCTTCGAGCTGGTCCACTTCCCCACCGCCGCCGGGCTTCGAACATCCTGATCTCCCAGGGCTCGGCGGTCACGCCTACGTTTCGCCGAGCTCGCCTACCAAATACACCTGGCCGGGTACAACGCCTTCGTCATGCCTAAAAACGGGGTTCGGCCATCATGACCGAGCCGGCCTACCACCGGGCGCCGCTCACCGACCGCGGACCATGGGCCGGGCGGCCCGACGGCGCAGGATCATCCTGCCGATCGCCCGCCGCCTGGTGCGACTGGCACCCAACCTCCCCGTGCCGATCTCGTCGTACCTAGACTGGAAGGCCCTGGTCGACACCCGCGAGGACAGCCGCGCCGTGGAGACCCGGCTCGTCGTCGACGGCTACCTGCACGACCCGGACTTCCACCCCGCCACCCGCCCGCTGCACGAGCTCGTGACGCCCACCATGTTCCTCATCGCCCGCCGGGGCCCCCACCCCGGCCTATAGCCGACCTGTACCGCCGGCTGCCGGCCACCTTCACCGAGATGGTCGACATCGACGGCGGCGTCTACTGGATGCTCTCCCATCCGCAGACCGCAGCTAAGCTCGTCTGCGAGTGGTTTGACGACTCGTTGCCCCCCGGCGCGCGGAGATGAAGCTGGTCATGGCCGAGCTGTATCGGGGCTGTATGGCGGGGCGGACGATGTACGTGATCCCGGTTTGCATGGGCCCGTTGGACTCCGATGAGCCCAGGTTCGGGGTGGAGATCACCGACTCGGCGTATGTCGCGGCCAGCATGAAGATCATGACCTGGATGGGCGCCCGGTGCTGGACGTGATGGGCGAGGACGCCGAGTTCGTGCCGGCCCTGCATTCGGTGGGCGCGCCCTTGGCCGAGGGGCAGGCGGATGTGGCCTGACCGTGCAACGACACCAAGTACATCGCCCATTTCCCCGAAGCCCGGGAGATCTGGTCGTACGGCTCCGGCTACGGCGGGAACTCGTTGCTGGGCAAGAAATGCTACTCGTTACGCATCGCCTCCGTGATGGCCCGCGATGAGGCCTGGCTGGCCGAGCACATGCTCATCCTCAAACTCACCAACCCGGCCGGCACCGTGCGCTACATCGCGCGGCGGCGTTCCCGTCCGCCTGCGGCAAAACCAATCTGGCCATGCTCGAACCCACCATCCCCGGCTGGACGGTGGAGACGCTCGGTGACGACATCGCTTGGATGCGGTTCGGCGACGGCGGCCGCCTCTATGCGGTCAACCCCGAGTACGGATTCTTCGGCGTGGCACCGGGCACCGACTGGACCACGAACCCGAACGAGATGCGCACCCTGCAGGCCGGGAACTCGCTGTTCACCAAGGTCGCGCTCACCGACGACGGGGACGTGTGGTGGGAGGGCGTGGGCGAGCCCCCGGCGCACCTGACTGACTGGCACGGCAACGACTGGACCCGGCGGCGGGCACCCCGTCGTCGCATCCAAACAGTCGTTTCTGCACGCCCATCCAGGCAGTGCCCGATCCTGGCCGCCGAGTACGACGACCCACGTGGCGTGCCGATCTCGGCGATCCTGTTCGGCGGCCACCGCAAGACCACCATTCCCCTAGTCACCCAGGCTGGGACTGGAACCACGGCGTGTTCATGGGCGCCACCCTGCCCTCGGAGACGACCGCGGCGGCGGTCGGGCAGGTCGGTGTGGTGCGCCGCGACCCGCTGGTGATGCTGCCGTTCATCGGCTACCACGCCGGGGACTACCTGCGGCACTGGACCGACATCGGCAAGCACAGCGCCAATCCGACCAAGCTGCCGAAGATCTTCCAGGTTAACTGGTTCCGCCGCGGCGCCGACGGCCGGTTCCTGTGGCCCGGATATGGGGAGAACGCGTGTGTTCTCAACTGGTGGTCGAACGATTGGAGACACCGCCGACGCCGTCGACACCCCCATCGGGCACGTGCCCTACCCGGCCGCCATCGACACCGACGGCCTGCACGTGCCCGACGCCGACCTCGCCGCGGCGTTGCACGTCGACGGCGAGGAATGGGCCGCGGAGATCCCGCAGATCAACGACTGGTTCACCACCTTCGGCGTGCTCGACGCGTATGGGCCTGAGCGCTGACCGACGATCAAGGTATGCGGGAGATGCGCGATCTGTTCACCGCCACCATGTGGCCCAGTGCGCCTACCGGCTCCGGTAGGCGCCGCACGGTCCTCGACACCGATACGTTCCGCAAGGAAGTGATCGAGATACATCGAATAAGTCCAACATCCACTGCGGCAGGAGCGCCAGCGGTTGCCCGAGAACCACGAACACAGGACTTTTGGCCCTACGCCGCGCCGGCCGAGCGGGCGATTCTGAACGTGGCACCCGCCGACAAGGAAATCGGAAGCGGCACGCGGAGCGGGAATTGGTGTTCTTCGGACCCCGAGACCCACCATCGTCAAGATGGGGCCGCAGCGTCGAGACCGGTTAACACCGGCCGACGGGTGTCCTTTTTGCGCGTACGGAGGCCCGACGGCGCCTCGGCCGGCGATGTTGGCGGTTCGGTTGTTGACCGTTGGGAGGCGTTGCCACTCGTTGGTGGGTTCACGCCGATACGCTGCACCGAGATGGCGCGCGCGACGAGGGATGACGGGAGAGCCGGAAGGCCATGAGTTCTCTGGCGAGAGCTTGCCACTCCGGGCTCATCGAATTGACGCTCACGGAAGGGGGACTGGCTATCACGCTCGCCTACGAAGTGAGGTCCGAGGAGCTGAGCGCGCAACTCACCGTCGTGGTACGCGGCGAGATGCCCGCCGAGCAAATGCCGGTATGGCTGCCCGAGGCCTACGCCACCGTTTTCGAGTACCCGGGGCGCGCGCACGTCCGACCGGTCGCGCCTCCCTTCGCGCGGTTCACGTTCCTGGGCGACACGGTGACTGGCCTCACCCCGTCCGCGGGAGCCGACCACGACCATGCTGGCGCGGTCGGCGGCGTGGACGAGTGCCCTTCCGAACCGTCGACGCCTCGTGGAGCAAGCGGGTACCGGCGCTCCGTCGGCGACCTCGCCGCTGACCGCAAACTCCGACGCGGTCTTGGAGGCGACGGAGATCGTCGGCCGGCCTCAGTTCTCCGCTGTGGCGGAGTGCGCCGCCCGGGCCCGCGAACGCGGCGCCCATGTCTGGGCCGACGGGGGTGTCCGGCGCCCGCGGGACGTCGCACTCACTCTCGCGGCCGGCGCGTCCAACGTGACGATCGGGTCGTGGTTCGCCGGCACGTACGAGTCACCCCGGCGACATTGCAGCGTGACGCGGATGGCCGCTTGTACAAGGACAACTTCGGCATGGCGTCCGCCCGAGCGGTCAGCCTGCGCACGGCCGAGGAGTCGGCCTTCGAACGCGCCCGCAAGGCCCTCTTCGAGGAGGGATCTCAACCGCCAAGATGTACCTCGGTCCGCAGCGACCGGGCGCCGAGGACATCCTCGACCTCCTTGGCGCGCCTGAGGAGCGCCGCTGCGGCACCGACGGCCACCGGCACAAAGGCCGCGACGGCGCTGCGCCCGGCTTCCGTGGAGTGACCAACCCCGACCACCACGGCGAGTCCGGTGCCGGCGCCGACGGTGTGAGCCCGCGTAGAGCATGCTCGATCGGTCGGCCACCGTTGGCGCAGGGTTCTTGGTCACCGGCAGTGACTCGCCGGTGAGGCTCGAAGCGTCAACCTCGAGGTGGTTGGCCTCGGCCAGCCGGCAGTCCGCCGGAAGCGCGTCGCGGGCCTGCAGGACGACGATGTCTCCGGGCACCAGCTCCGAGGCAGCGGTGACCTCGTCGCGACCATGGCGGCGTTGCCAACCATGACGGCGGCGACCAGGCCCCGGACATGCGCCGAACGGCCAGGCCAGGTGCGTGCGAAAGTCCCAAACAGCGCGGCTACATGTCGGGCTGGCCGGACTGGACCGGGCCGATGCGGTACGGCCGCATCATCTCGTTGTCCTCGTGCTCCACGATGTGGCAATGGCAGACGAATTGACCGGGGTTGTTGAACTGTGCGCGCACCCGCGTCACCTGACCGGGCAGCGCGACAACGGTGTCCTTGACCCCGGTCTCCCAGGACTCGGGCGGCGTCACGGCACCGGCGAGCTGCACGGGTTGGACCACCTCGCCGTCCTCGTCGAGCACGAGGCCCTCGCGGTTCACGACCTCGAACGCGAGCTCGTGGATGTGCATGGGGTGCGCGTCACCGGTGATGTTGTGGATCGCCCAGACCTCGGTGTCGCCGACGCTGGGGTTCTCGGTGACCGGATCCATCCAGAGCCGTTCTGAGGCAAATCCGTCGGCGGTGATGACACCGAGGAGCGCCTCGACGGGCCCCTCAACCTCCTCGTCCGCCGCGTCGTGGCCCGTGCCCGCCTGCTCGATGAGCGCGAGCGGCCGGGTCCTCATCTCCGCCGGCAGCGGTGCGATCGTCGGCAGCTGAAGGAATTGCGGTGGCGTGGTGGGGTCCGGTCCCACGCCCGGCACGACGCGGAATTGCATGACCTGTCCGGTCGTGACCGGGTCGGAGGGTTCGAAGTCGACGCCGGGGGTCCCGCCGCCGAACGGCTCGTCCGGACCGACGTTGGCCAGGACGTAGTTGCCGACGGGCACGTTGGTGAAGTCCACGATCAGATCGGCACGCTCGGCCAGGGCCATCAGCAGTCGGTTGCCGTTCGTGGCAGTCAGGTTGACCGGCGCCGCGAGGAAGCCACCCTCGTTGCCGATGGCCCACACCTCAACGCCGGGGATCTGGTTGAAGTCCAAGATCACGAAGCGGGACTGGCAGCCGTTGAGGAACCGGATGCGGTATCGCCGCTGCTCGACGGTATGGAACGGCCACGTATTGCCGTTGACCATCATTGTGTTGCCGAAGAACTCCGGGTTCCAGATCGGCGAGAACGGCCCGTCGGGGATGTAGTCGCGAACGATGCCATCGAAGAACGTGCGGCTGTCGGGATAGAAGAGCGATCCGTCTGCGTTGAACGACCGGTCTTGGATTACGATGGGGATCTCGTAGTAGGTCTTGTTGGAGGGGAACTTGTCACCCTCCTTCGGTGCTGGGCTCGGAAGCACGGCCACCGTGCCGGACCGGCTGTCCAGCACCGTCCTGTCGCCGTCCGGTCCGCCTCGGATGATGTAGAAGCCCGCTGGACCGGCGTACACGTTGAGCCGGGTCATGCCGAGCGCGTGGTCGTGGTACCACTTGGTCGAGGCGCGGTCCCGGTTCGGGTACTGGAATGTGGCGAAGCCGGGCCCCCAGGTCGCACCGTAGGCGGCGGCCGCCTTGCCGGCGAAGAAGTTGTACCAGGTGCCGACCGTGGCGTAGCCGGCGGGGATGTTGTTCGCCGCGGGCAGGTACCAGGCCTCGGCGTACCCGTCGCTCTCGTCGCCCACGCCGACGGCGCCGTGCACGTGGGTCACGAGGGGCACCGGGCCGGTATACGGACCTGGCGTTTCGGTAAGGTCGGGGCGCATGTCGCGGCCGTTCGTGCCGCCCGGGGGGTTCGTCCAGTGCAGGGTGGGGTCGACCGGCAGTAAGTGCGGCAGGTAGCTGCCGTCCGCACCGACCAGCTCGTTGATCCATTTCACGCGCACCGGCCGGCCGCGCATCGCCTCGATCGTGAGCGACGGGGCGCTGTGGAGCAACAGTCCCTTCCCGCTCTGCGCCCGCACGGCGCCGTAGCCCCACACCGTGGTGGCGGGCAGTCCGGTCGGCAGGATCTGTTGCTGGAACTGCCGAACCGAGATCTCGTAGTAGTCCGTGGGCTTGCCGCCCGGGGACACGATGATGTCCGCCCGCGGCATGACCGGCGGGATGAGCATCGGTGTCTGGTACTTGAGCACGGCCTCCGGATCGAGCGTGCCTCCCGGGACCTTGGCGAGTGCCCGGGTCCCGCCGCCGGGCAGGTATGCGAAGAGCACGAAGCCGGCTCCCGCGCCACCCACCGCCTTGATGAACGTTCGCCGACTGAGCGGCTTGACCAATGGACCGGGACGGTCTGCCATGCGACTCAACTCCCCAAGCAGCCGGCCGCCGCGTGCCCCACTACACGTAGGCTTGCCAATGCGGATAGCGTCGTTTCCGGTGCCTGCCGTCACCAGGGACTTCCGGACTCATTCCTCGTGGCTTTTGGCCCGGTGACCATATGGAGAACTGCGGCGGATCGAAATGAAGTACGCAATGAGTCGCGGTCCGGCACAATAGCGAAACATTGGACTGGGTAGGCCGCATGGCGGGTGCCTTCTGTGCAGGCCCTTTTCCTTGCGGCCCCCGCCGAATCCCGCGGACTCTTTCGAAGCACGAGGCTCTCCAGTGCCCTCCGGCGACCGGGCACCGGAGAAATTGGCACGCAAGCGCGCGTTCGTGAGCTCGCCGCTGGCCGCCATCCGGTCACTGGAGCCGGTCGATCGGGCGCGGTTGGTCGTGTGCGGCGACTACAACGTGATCGCCCGCGACCATCAACCGCGCTCCCGCGGATTTCTGCCGTTCGAGTGCGACCTGCTCGACCAGTCTCGGCTTCGCTCTGGCAGCTGCCTATCGTCGGGAACCGAAGCCGACCGCGAACGCCCGCTTGATGTAGTCCCACACCTCGGCACTGACCACGCCGCGCGTCGCGGCTTCGGGTCCTTTGCCGTCCAACGCGGCATACATCGAGGACAAGGTGCCCCGATCGCCGTCGGTCATGTGGTCCATCAGGTCACTCCACCGCCGCGCGGTTTCCTGCACGACGGCAGCCGCCGGATCGGTCCCGGCCTCGACATGGGCGGTGACCTCGGTGGCGAGTTCAGCCCACCGTCGTTGCCAGCGCGCGAATCCCTCGTCACCGGCCTCCCGGTGGCCCTGCTTGAGCCGGGCAAGCTGGTCGGGGGTGAAGTAGCTGGCCTGCATCATTGCCTCCATCACTGCGATGAGTTTGTCGATCGATGGTTCTGGCGTCTCCTGCATGGCACCTAACAGCGTCACGAGACGTCGGCGCAGTTGCCGTTGTAGCCCAATCTGTTGCTCGACCTGCGCAAGCTGCTCCCGCGCGGCCAGTTCGAGATCATCGACTTGGCCGTCGAGCGACGTGGCGATCTCACTCAGCGACATTCCGAGCTGCCGCAGCGCGAGGACTCGGTCGAGACGTCGCACATCGTCAATGGCGTACAGCCGGTGCCCGGTCGCCGACCGCTCGGTCGGCCGCAGCACCCCGATCTCGTCGAAGTGATGCAGGGCACGGACGGTCACGCCGGTCGCCTCCGCCAGCTCGCCAACCTTCCAGCGCCGTTTGTCCACGTGATCACCCATCGTCGACGCTAACGCCTCACGCGACGTCAGGTGCAAGCAGAGTTGGCGAGCACCCCATCGACCCGGCCGGTGGCATCGCGACGCCCACCGGTTCCTCTAACGGAACGTCACCAACTGCCGCCGGTCGCCGTGTTGGGGATTAGGCTGCGCAACGACGACGCCGATGCCTGGATGCGCTCCGGGCCCGGGCGCGGCCACTGGCACCGGGTGGCCGGGGCTGGACTATACCGCACGGCCCACCGAGATTCACGTGCGCGTATTGCTCCTATGTGGACGCAACGACCTGCGGTATCCGCCTGCGTGCTCCGACGAGATCGCCGCCGGTATCCGCCACGCCCAGCTGGTCTTCTTCGAGCGCAGCGGCCACTACCCGTTCATCGAGAAACCGGAGGCGTTCTGGGCCGCGGTCGACGCATTTCTGAACAGGTCCGCGCGCCTGTCGGTCACAGCCTGAAGGGTGCAAGTTCAAGGATCGGCTGTTCTGAGGTGGCTGATCCCGTTGGTGGGGCGCGGTTCGTTTGGGGTTGTTGCAGGGGCAGGGTGTCCGCGACGTCGAAACTATGCCCTCGGGCTGGTGTGGGCGAGCTATGACTGTTGCGGGGTGCGCCTCGCGGACGGTGCGCGGTCAGGCTGCGTGGCGGTATTCGTGAATCAGGCCACCGAGGACGTCGACTCGTTGGATGTGCCCGGCCGGGTCGGTGCGGGCGGCGGCGGTGTACGGCGTCAAGACCGGGACTGGAACTGGGACGTCGAGGTTGATGCCACGGTGGGGACGGCCGGTGTTGTAGTGCGCCAGGTAGGCGGTCAGGACTCGCTCGAGGTGGCGGCGGTTGCTTATCAGGATCCAGTCGAGGCATTCGGTTATGAGGACGATCGGTACCGACGTGTGCGGGTGACCCACCGGTTCCATCCACTGTTTGGTCGTGACTTCGAGTTCGTCGTTCATCGGCGTAACTGGGGTGAGGATCGGGTCTTTTGCCGGGGCGAGGACGGCGGGCTGTTCTCCCTTCCCGCGGGCTGGACTGACGTGGTGGGTGAGGACCCGTTTGTGGTCATCGCGGCGGGCCGGTGCCCGTTCACGGTTGATGGTTTGCTCGGGTTGGCCGCTGTCGTGGATGGCTTGCGCTTCCAGTCGGACCGCGATCGGTGTGTCAAGGAGATTATGCCGTGAGCGTACGCGAGATTATGCCGTGATGCTGTCGAGTGCAGCCGGCCTCCGACCTCAGATCGGCCTACTGCTTGCGCCACCCGAAGACTTTCGTGCCGTTCGCTCGGCGTGTCAGGCGCTCCTCTCTGCCGTTCTAACGGCAGAATTACGTTGACATTGGTTCAGGCAGGGGAGGCGGCGTGACCCGGAACAGGCGGACGGAGGACCCCAAGGTGGTCGCGTTGCGCGAGACGCGCTGCCTGAACCCTCACCCGGAGGCGGTGACCGACGAGCGGTTCACCTCCTCCTCGGACTTCTTCGACGCGAGGGATCTGGCGCAGGTCAAGTACGAGATGGTGCGCGCGGTCCGGGCGGAGGACATGCCTATCACCGTTGCGGCCGCCGGGTTCGGTCTGTCCCGGCAGTCCTACTACCAGGCCGCGGCCGCACTCGACCAGGGAGGCCTGCCTGCGCTGGCGCCAGCCAAACCGGGCCCCAAGGGCGCGCACAAGCTCACCGACGAGGTGTGCGCGTTCGCCGAGGACGCGCTGGCCGCGGACCCCGGGCTGCGGGCTGCGGACCTTGCTGGTCCGATCGAGCGCGCCTTCGGTGTGCGCGTGCACGCCCGCTCGATCGAACGGGCGCTGGCCCGGTGGCGAGGGCGGCAATCCAAAAGCGGCTGACGTGTCCATCCCCGAGCGCACAGTGGAGCACAACCCGTCGCTGGGCTCGGCGGCCGCACGACCGGATCGCCGCCCAGATGTCGGCCAAGCCCCGGTGCCGGGCGGGATGCCCGGTACGAGCACCTGCGTCACGCTGCCCTGCACACGCGCGCTGAGGCGTTCCCGCTCGGCCTGGCCGTGTTGACCCGCCAAGGCCTCACCGCGTGGGCACGCGCCCTCGCCGAACTCACCCCCACCCCGACCGCGCCAACCACCGCGCCGGCGGACGCGCCTACCCTTCCCTGCGCCGCGTTGACCCGCGAGCTGGTCAACATCCTCGCGGCCCTCACGCTCGTGCCGGCCTGACGACGAGAAGGAGCCTCGTGCCCATGCCCGCAGACTCGCCCTCCAAGGTGACCGCCGCCCACCTCGGCAAAGACGCCTACCTCTATGTCCGCCAGTCCACGATCAAGCAGGTGCTCACCAACACCGAGTCCGCCCTTCGCCAATACGATCTGAAAAGCCGGGCAATCGCCCTGGGATGGAGCGCCGAACAGGTCATCGTCATCGACATCGATCAGGGGCAGTCCGGCGCGTCGGCTGCGGACCGGGAAGGGTTCCAACGCCTCGTCGCCGACGTCGGCATGGGCCGGGCCGGGATCGTGCTCGGCCTGGAATGCTCGCGCCTGGCCAGAAACAACGCCGACTGGCACCGCCTGCTCGAGATCTGCGCCCTGTCCGGCACGCTGATCTGCGACGAGGACGGCCTCTACGACCCGACCGACTTCAACGACCGCATGCTGCTGGGCATGAAAGGCCAACTCAGCGAGGCCGAACTGCATTTCCTGCGCTCGCGGCTGCGCGGCGGAATCCTGAGCAAAGCCCGCCGCGGAGAGCTGATCACCCCACTGCCCGTCGGTCTGGCCTACGACGGACGCGGGAAAGTCGTCCTCGACCCCGACCGGGCCGTCCAACACGCCATTGCGCATCTGTTCGCCACCTTCGACGCCACCGGATCCGCGCACGCGGTCCTCAAGGCATTCCACAACGCCGGCCTGCTGTTCCCCCGCCGCCACCGCAAAGGGCCCCGCAAGGGAGAACTGGACTGGGCGCCGCTGACCCACTCGGCCGTCCTGCGCGTCCTGCACAGCCCTCGCTACGCCGGCGTGTTCTCCTTCGGCCGGACCCGCCAGACCCTCGGCCCCAACCACAAGACCCGTACCCGGCCGGTCACCGCCCGCCATGAGCAGATCGCCTTCATCCCCGACGCCCACCCCGGCTACATCACCCTCGCCGCCTTCGACGCCAACCAGGCCCGCCTGGCCGAATGCGCCGCCGCCCACGGCGCCGACCGCAAAGCCGGCCCGCCCCGCGAAGGGCCCGCCCTACTGCAAGGCATCATCGTCTGTGGCCAATGTGGACGGCGCATGACCGTGCGCTATCACCTCAACCACGACGGAGCCGAACTGCCCACCTACGTCTGCCAACACGACAAGATCGAAAACGGTGGCCCGGACTGCCAAACCATCCCCGGCGTGGGCATCGACACCGCCATCGGCGCGCTGCTCATCGACACCCTCACCCCACTGGCCGTCGAGGCCGCGCTCACCGTCGCCGCCGAACTCGAACACCGCGCCCACCAAGCCGACCAACTCCGCGTCGCCGCGGTCGAACGAGCGCGCTACCACGCCGAACTGGCCCGCCGCCGCTACCTCGCCGTCGACCCCGCCAACCGGCTCGTCGCCGACACCCTCGAAGCAGATTGGAACAACGCCCTCCGCGCCCACCGCGACGCCCAAGACACCTACGACCAAGCCGCCAACACCACCACCGGGGCGCTCAGCGACACGCAGAAGGCCCGCATCCGCCAACTGGTCACCGACTTTCCCGCCATCTTCAACGATCCCCGCACGCCCCACCGCGAACGCAAACGCATGGCCCGCCTGCTCCTCACCGACGTGACCGTGACCAAAACCGCCGATACCATCACCTGCCACATCCGGCTACGCGGCGGCCAGGACCACACCCTGACCCTGCCCACCCTCAAACCAGCCTGGCTGCTACGCAAAACCCCACCCCAGGTCATCGCCGCCGTCGACGACCTCCTCGACCACCACACCCACACCGAGATCGCCGACATCCTCAACACCCGCGGCCTCACCAGCGGCGAGAACCGCCCCTTCCACAGGCTGATCGTCGCCCGCATCGCCCGCAACTACCGGCTACGCAGCCGCGAACAACGCCTGCGCGAAGCCGGGCTGCTCACCCTCACCGAGATGGCCACCACCCTCGGCGTGTCCACCGGCACCGTCAAAACCTGGCGCGACGCCGGCCTTGTCAACGGCCAGCGCTACAACGACCACGGACAGATGCTCTACCACCCACCCGGCCCCAACCCCCCGACCCGCCACCAGAGACACCCGGCACTCACCAAACGCCGACCAGCGCAAACACCCCAACCCATCGCAACGAACCAAAGAGGTGCAGTGTGAAACCAACGGTTTCGCCCGAGGCGCCCGCGGCGGGATCTTGAGTATCTCGATGCCGGCCGCGGCGAACACCGCGTCGAACGCGGTGGTGAACTTGGCGTCCCGGTCGCGGATCAGAAACCGGAACCGGTGGGCGCGTTCGGCGAGGTCCATCAGCAGGTTGCGGGCCGCCTGGGTGACCCAGGCCCCGGTCGGGTGGGCGGTGATCCCGGCCACGTGCACCCGCCGACGGTCAAGTTCGACAACGAACAGGACGTACAGC
>JAHRHA010000282.1 GCA_020027875.1 Micromonosporaceae bacterium
AGTCAGGCCGCGTGTTCGGTGTCGCCGGGCGGCCGATCCGACTGTGGCATGTTGCCGACGAGGTGGCGGTGAACACGCTCCTCGTCACGGTCAAGCTGGCGGACGGACCGTGGTTGGCCATCGATGAGTTCACGGACCTGCATCTGCTTGGCCTCAAGTCGTTCGGCAAGGACGCCGCCGCGCACGCCCCGCGCGCCATCGCCCGCAGCGTTGATGCGGAGCTGCGGCTGCACGCCGAAATGTACCGCCCGAATCACCCGCCCGGTGTTCCGGCAAGGCGCCGCGCGGACTCCCCAAGACCGCAGCGCATCCGGCCGCCCCGCCTGCGGCGCCAGGGGCCGACGCAAGTCGCTCGCGCCGGCGCTAGCCGTCGCACTGTCCACTGCCGACTTACATGGGAGGACCGATGCTCCGTAGAACTGTCGAACCGCACGGCACATCCGGCGGGCCGCTGACCCCCTGGCTGGTGGTGATCTGCGCCTGGTCGGCCATCGCCTCGATCTGGCTCGCGTGGGTCGCCGGCCGCATCGCCACCGCGATTTCCGGGCACCCCAGCGCGGGGCCCGACTTCGGGGCCGCCTTCGTCGGCGGACTGCTGCGCCAGGACTGGTCGACGCTGTGGCCGGCCACCAGCCCGTGGCTCGTGCTCGTCGTCTACCTCGCCCAGGTCGCGGCCTCGCTGACCTTGCCGCAGGTCGTCGCCAAGGCCAAATGGCTCCGCCCGTCCCTGGCCGCTACACCCGCGTCGCTGATCCGCCCCGGCGAGGCCGGCATCGCGTTGGGCGCCCACACCCCTGGCCGGATGGTCGGCCGCTCTCGCAAAGGCAAGGTCCTCTACGCCTCGCTCGAGGACGTGGTCATCGCGGTGATGGCGCCCCGCGCCGGCAAGACCACCGCGCTGACCGCTCCCGGCATCCTCGACGCCCCGGGTGCCGTGCTCGCCACATCCAACAAACCCGACGTCTGGACGACCACCGCCGCGGCGCGGGAGCCCAAGGGCACGGTGTGGGTATTCGACCCGCAGGCCATCACCCACGCGCAGCGCACCTGGTGGTGGAACCCGCTCACCCTCACCGGCACCTGGGAAGAAGCGTTCCGGCTCGCCGACCACTTCGTCTCCCAGATCCGCCACGACACCCGGGGCGAAGACTTCTGCGCGCTGGCCGCGCAGGACCTGTTGACCTGCTTCATCCTCGCCGCCGCCAACTCCGGCGGCACCCTCGCCGACGTCCAAGCGTGGTTGGCCGACGTCACCGCCCGCGAACCCGCCCGCATCCTCGCCCAACACGGCTTCCACGGCGCCGCCCGGTCGGTCGCGGGCAGGCAGGCCGGGGCGCCCGAGACCCGTGACGGCGTCTACGAGACCGCCCGCACCGCCGCATCCTGCCTGTCCGACCCACAGATCATGGTCTGGGTCACACCGTCCAAACCGGACGTTCCCGCCCTTGACGTCACCCGCTTCCCCGAAAGCACCGACACCCTCTACCTGCTCAGCAAGGACGGCGCGGGATCAGCCGCGCCGCTGGTGGCTGGGCTCACCGACCAGGTGCTCCGCGCCGCCGTCCGCGCGGCGGAGATGCGCGGCGGCCGCCTCGACCCGCCCTTGCTGTGTGTCCTTGACGAAGCCGCGAACATCTGCAAGATCTCCGACCTGCCGCAGCTGTACTCCCACTTCGGCAGCCGCGGCATCCTGCCCATCACGATCCTGCAGTCCTACCCCCAGGGCGCACGGGTGTGGGGCGAGCAGGGCATGGCCGCCCTGTGGTCGGCCGCCACCATCAAAGTCATCGGCGCGGGCATCGACGACGCCAAACTCGCCGAAGACCTGTCCAGGCTCGTCGGCGAGCACGACGTCCCCGTCGGGTCACGCACGCGGGACGGCTCTGGCATCGCCAGCTGGCAAACCTCCATCCAGCGCCGGCGCATCCTCGAACCCGCCCAGATCCGAGCCATCGAACGTGGCCACGCCCTGGTGTTCGCCACCGGCATCCCAGCCGCGATGATGCGACTCCTGCCCTGGTACACCGGACCCCACGCCGCACAACTCGAACACGCCGCAGCCGTCGCGACTGAGGCGATCACCCGCCGCGCCCAAGCCGACTACAACCCGCCCGGCGGCACCCGATGAGCGACGTCGACCCAGCCCGACTCGTCGCCGCACACCGCGAAGCGGTCGGCCTCTACCGCCACCACCTGCTCGCCGACGACAACGCCCGGCACTACCTGGCTCGGCGTGGTCTGGCCGCACTCGCGCTGCCTGACCTGCCCTGGCACCCCGCGGTCGACAAGCCCTGGCGCGTCGGCTACGCCCCGGCGGCGTGGACCACCCTCACCAAGCACCTCAACCGGATTGGGTTCACCACCGAGGAGCTCGTCGCCGCCGGCCTGGCCCGACAGTCGCCGTCCGGACGGGTTTATGACACCTTCCGCGACCGGATCATGTTCCCCATCCGAGACCCGGCCGGCGACCCGGTCGCCTTCACCGGCCGGGCGCTGCACGTCGACGAACGCATCCCCAAGTACCTCAACACCCCCCGGCAATGCGATCTTCCACAAAGGACAAACTCTGTTCGGATTGGCAGAACAGGCTGACCGGATCGCCGCTGGCGCCGCACCAGTCGTCGTCGAAGGGCCACTGGACGTCATCGCGGTCTGGCTCGCCCATCCCGACGAAGCCGGCCTACCCCGCGTCGCGCTCGCCGCCTGCGGCACCAACCTCAGCGGCGACCACATCAACCAACTCATCGCACTGCCCGGCGCGCGCCAGCACGGCATCACCACCGCCTACGACCCCGACACAGCCGGCATCGCCGCCACCGAACGCGCCTGGACTCTCTTGCACACTCGCCGCGGCATCCCGCTGTGGGCCGCCACGCTGCCCGACGGCACAGACCCGGCCGAACTGATCAACCAACCCGGCGGCACCGCCGTCCTCCGCGAGAGCCTTACCCACCGCGCCCAGCCACTCGTTGAAGCCGTCATCCAACACCGGCTGGACGCCTTCTTCGCCAGGCATGCCGACCGCCCCGACAGCGCCGAACTACGCGTCGCCGCTGTACGCACCGTCGCCGACCTACTCACCCACGTCCCCGCCGAAGCCTCTCGCCGGGTCGTCGACCACGTCGCCAACCTGACCGGCACCACGTTCGAGGTCGTCGCGTCCGCGGTTATCTCCGCATTCGACCACGAGGACGGCGCCCCCGTCCCGAACCCCGTTGCGCAGCCGCCACCCCACCGCACCGCAGTCACCCGCGCCTTCCCACCGCCGGCCGACACGGCGCCGCAGTCCGCTCGGCCAGCCGGTCGCGCCGGCCACGCCGTCAATCCGGCCGACCTGCGTCGGCACCGACCCGGCCGCCGATGACCATCAGCAACGGGAGCCACCATGCAGAGCCAAATCAACATCATGATCGTCGACGACGGTTCTTTCAGCGGCTGGGAATTCGTCGCCAGCCGCAATGAGCACGACATCGACGCGATGGACGATCTCTACACCATCGAGCTGTGGCCACCAGACGCCAACCAGCCCGCGCACAGCTTTGCCACCTACCGCCACGCCTACGGCTGGACCGTCATCAACGCCGCGCTCGCCGGCGAGGACGAACAGATGCAGGCCGCATTGGACTGGTGGACCGAACACCACACGAGCGCCCCGTACGAGATCCACCGCATACTCGTCGCCATCGACGACACCACCTGGGCTACCCGCGACGAGACCGCGCACCGGCTCGGGCTCGGCACCGACGACCTCGAACCCGGAGCCCCCTACGGCGACGCCCTCGCCACAGCCGAACGGCACGGGCTCGTCACTTGGCGGAACCAACGTGCTACCCCCTACCTCGCACTCACTCCCACCGGCTACGACCTCATCCACCCCGACGACCAACCCACCGCCGACGCGGACCAGCGTAACCTCGCCGGCGCACTCACCTCCGACCAGCCAGAGACTGTGCCCACACCTCCGTCGGCCGGCAAGGCGTTTCCCACGATCAACCACGTCACCGCACAGGCGCCGGCTGGCCTGGGCGTCGCACCACCTGCCCCGCTGTCTGCACGATCGGTACATTCGACGCGCCGCGCATAAGCGCAGCCGAAGCCATGTCGGCGCTGACTAGATCCAAGGGACTGTCGGTCGGCACAGATAGCCTCATGGCATGACCAACACTGCCACGGCCATGCCTGTCCTGGAGGA
>JAHRHA010000063.1 GCA_020027875.1 Micromonosporaceae bacterium
TCGCGCAATGTGGAGTCGGTGATGCGGACGTGAACATCCGTCATGCCGCGGCCGCCTTCCGTCCGGTGCGTAGGTGCGCCGCCACCAGCTCGCCAACCCACGCCGCCGCCGAGGTCATGATGTCAAGGTTGCCGGCGTAGTCGGGCAGGTAATCGCCCCGACCGCGCACCTCAAGAAACACACCTACCCGGGCCATGCCGCGCCAGCGGTCGTCCGGCGGGTCGAACTGCGGGTCGGCGCGCAGCCCGTATCCCGGGACGTATTGCCGGACCGTGTCAACCATCGAATAGATGCTCGTGGCGACCCGGTCGCGCAGCGCACCCGGCTCAGCCACCTCGGGCGGGATAGCGCAGAACACCGTGTTCCTCATGATCATCGGAGGTACCACCGGGTTGAGCAGGATGATGGCCTTGCCCAGCGTGGCACCGCCGACGGCCCTCAGCGCTGTTGCAGTGGTCTCGGTGAACTCGTCGATGTTGGCGCGGGTGCCCGGACCAGCCGAGCGCGACGCAATCGACGCGACAATCTCGGCATAAGGCACGTCGACGGTGCCAGCAATCGCGGCGACGATCGGTACGGTCGCCTGCCCACCGCAGGTGATCATGTTCAGGTTTGGCGCGTCAGGAGCTGTTCAAGGTTGAGTGAGGATATCTACCAGGCGCTGTCCCGCACTGCGCTGCTGCTGGAACGCGACATCTTCGCTACGGCCGACCATCGCCCCATAGTCGATGGCTTGCGCGCCACAACCGCCCGGATCATTGCCAACAGGGCCAATACGGACAGTGTGGCGGGCCAGACTGCGCTGGTGACGCTCTACGCACAGCTGGCCATGATGGGCCTGCAGGTCGACCTGGATATCCCGACCATCGACCTCGTCCTGGGGCAGCCGCCGCTGCGCGGCGACGATTTGGAAGCTGCGCTGGTCGACTTCTCCGAGGACCTGCCGCCCGGCGGCTCGTCACGGCCTGCGGCGGTTCCGGACATCACCTTCGCCCTCGGCGACACTCCCGCGCTACCGACTTCGGTACGGGTGAGCGGCACCGCGTGGCAAGCCAGCGTCGCCCAGGTCGGGCAGGCCGGCGCATGGCGGGGGACCATGCCCGTCGGGGCCATGGCCGCCGGCGCCGCCGCCGCGGCGGATGGCTTGCGGGTCGCGCTGCCACGAATCGCGGAGCGCCTCGAACGGCCCACACCCGTCGAGGCAGCCTTCGTCCTCGACCCCAGCAGACAGGTGTCGGTCGACCTGAGCGACTTCTCGGTGAGCGGTCCGGTCCGTCTCGGCGAAGTCGACGTCATCAGTGGTGGCGCAATCACTAATGCCGCGCTGTACGCCCTGCGCCGCATCCCCGATGTCAGCGCCCGCATGCGCGTCCTTGAACCCGACGCACTCGACCTGACCAACCTCAACCGGTACCCGGTGGCGCGACGTTCCCAGGTGGGAATGCTCAAAGCTGAGTTGCTTCAGACGCTCAGCGCCGAGGGATTCCAGGTCACGGGCCTGCCGGTCCGGTTCGACGAGACCACTTTGCCGTTCATCGGCGCACTCGCGCCACGGGTGCTCGTAGGGGTCGATCACATCCCGTCACGATGGTGCGTCCAGGTCGCCGCTTACGATCGCTGGGTTTGTGTTGGCGCCAGTTCGCACTTCTACGTGCTCGTCTCTGCGCACCCAATCGGTCGTCCGTGCGCCGGCTGCGTGCATCCGCGGGACGATTCGACCCTCGGTAACATCCCGACGATCTCGTTCGTCTCCTTCTGGGCCGGCCTCATCCAAGCGCTCGAAGTCCTCCGCGAAGTCGCCGGCACCCCGAAGGCAGTTACAACGTCAACCAACGTCTGGCCACTCGGGTTGGACGGTCGCCGCGGTATCCAGGCCGTGACCCAGTCCGCGGTAGCCGAGTGCCCCACCCAGTGCCGCGCGTCGCGAGCTCGCCGTCGGCAGATCGTCGGCGTATAGGCAATGCCAAATCATCAGTTGGCAGGCATCAGATCCGCCGCCAGGCGCGACTCTGGGCTCCGATCGCCATCGACAACCGTACGTACGCCGCGCACTCAGAACCGGCCCACCCACCAGAGTTCTGACGGTCTCCAACGGGACGCCCGCCCGGATCAGGGCGGCGGACGCCGTAATCGAACGTCCGATTCTGACGCGAACCGGGGGCACTTGCCGATGAGCGGGCGCCGAACCTTCGCCCAGGGGTGCGGCAACTCACCACGACCGATGAGGCCGGCGGCCGGACGCGCCGGGACGCCACGTGCTGCGGTTTGCCAGGGGCCGAGCAACCTCGGCGCTGTCCCGGCGGTCGGCAGGTTGGTGCGCTAGGCATCGCACGCAAAGATCAGCTACGTCGGCGGACGGACAGACGACCTGCTTGAGAGCGCCGGCCTGCCGGCGATCAATGTCGTTTCGCCTTGGTCGTGGGGGGCAGCGGGGCTGCCCGACAAAAGTGCCGCGTCTAGCATCGCGCCGAGCCCGTAGCCATCAACGGCGGGCCCCACCAGCGGGCCCGGAGTCAGGCGTTCCGGCGCGCTGTGTCCCGCCGTGCCGAAAACGCGGCTGGCTTTGGCGTCAAAAACCATGTTAGAACGCCCTCTGAGTCACATCTACGAGCTTCCATGGTACGAGGCCGTCGGTCACGACCCATGTTTGTTGTGGTGAGGTGGTTGCCATGAGTACCCGCGAGGTGGTTCGCCGCGCCGGTCCGGCGCGGGTGGTCATTCTTGGCGGGACGGCTGAGGCCAGGGAGCTTGCTGCGCAGCTGCAGAGCTGGCCGGCGGTGTGTCACGTGTCATCGCTCGCCGGTCGGGTGAAGGATCCCCGGCTGCCGGTGGGCGAGGTGCGGGTGGGTGGGTTCGGGGGGGCGGACGGTCTTGCGCGATGGTTGGTGGATGAGCGCGTCGAGGTGGTGATTGACGCGACTCACCCCTACGCCGAGCGGATCAGGTCCGCGTCCGTGCAAGCCGCCGCCGCGACAGGGTTACCGCATCTGCGACTAGAGCGTCCAGGTTGGACGGCGCAGGCGGGCGACCGCTGGCTGCGGGTAGCGGACTTTGCCGCGGCTGCCTCAACCATGGCCGAGATCGGCCGGCGCGTATTTCTCACGACGGGCAGGCAACATCTGGATGCCTTCATGCATCTGAGCGACCTGTGGTTGTTGGCCCGGGTGGTGGACGAGCCGGACGGACCGGTGCCGGCCAATATGGAGCTCGTGCGAGACCGCGGGCCGTTCACTGTGGAGAGTGAGACAGAGTTGCTGACCAGGCACCGCATTGACGTCGTGGTCACCAAGGACAGCGGCGGAGGCTACACGGCGGCGAAGCTTGTCGCCGCGCGCAGGCTGTGCCTGCCGGTGATCATCATTGATCGTCCCACGCCGATCGCCGCTCCGGCTGTGGTATCTACCGTGGCCGAGGCGCTGTCCTGGTTGGATCGGGCGATCCGGCCAAGCCAAGACGATCATTCGGGGTAGTCGCGGGGTGTCCACACCACGGTAGAACCGTCGGCCCGTTTGCTCAGTCTGGTCCGGGACGACCCGACGATCACCAGGCATCGCATATCGACCATGTCGGTGTCGAGCGTACCTAGTGTGCCCGTGTTGATGGTCTCGCCGGGCCGGCCGACGTCGCGGGCGACGACGACCGGCGTGTCCGGGTCCCGGTGGCGCAGCAGCACATCGCGCGTGGCAGTGATCTGCCATCGGCGGTGCGTCGACGCCGGGTTGTAGAGGGCGAGGACCAGGTCCGCGTCGGCGGCTGCGTGGAGCCTGCGTTCGATGACCGCCCACGGTTTGAGTCGATCGGACAGTGACAGCACGGCGAAATCATGCCCAAGTGGGGCGCCGATGCGGCTGGCGGCCGCCTGTGCGGCGGTGAGGCCGGGCAGCACTCGGACCGGTACCGCGGCGAAGCGGTCTTCCGAGGTCGCGACCTCGAACACCGCGCTGGCCATGGCGAAGACACCAGGATCGCCGGATGAGACCACAGCCACGGCTGCCCCGTCGAGCGCCAACTCCAACGCGAACCGGGCACGCTCGAGCTCTTCCTGGTTGCCCGAGGTATGCCGGTGCTGACCGGGCCGGTGCGGCACCCGGTCGACATACGGCCCATACCCGACCAGGTGTTCGGCCTCTCGCAAGGCCTGGCCGGCTTCCGGGGTGAGCCATCGCGGTCCGGCCGGTCCGATTCCCACGACAACCACTTCGCCGGCGCTGGTCACGCGCGGGTCGTCGAAGGTTCGTGCTGGACGATCGGCGGGAGCGCGGTTGCCGGTCGGGCTCGGCACGAGCACCAACGAGAAGTAGGGCACCTCGTTTGGGTCGACGTCGCCCATCGGCATCACACGGGCGTTGTCCATGGTGGCGCGCTCCACGTACCAAGCCTCGTCGAGCCGCCCCGCGTCGGACAGGGCGGCGTGCACCTGGCCGAAGGTGCGGCCGAGCTTCAGCACCGCCGCGGCGTCGGTGTCTGTCAGTCGTCGGGTCAGCTCGTCGGCCGGCAGCGTGGCGGGTAGCACGGTGAGTATCTCGTCGCGTTCGACCAGCGGCCGGCCGAGCACGGCCGAGGCGGCGCTGACGGAGGTCACGCCCGGCACCACTTCTGCCGAGAACCGGTGGGCCAGCCGTTCGTGCAGGTACATGTAGGAGCCGTAGAACATCGGGTCGCCGGCGCACAGCACCACCACGTCACGGCCGGCGGCAAGGTGCTCGGCCAGCCGCGCGGCGCTGGCGTCGTAGAAATCGACGATCGCGGCCTCGTACCCGCCAGGATGGTCGGTCTCCTCGGTTGTCACGGGATAGACCAGCCGTTCCTCGATCTGGTCTCCGGATATGTGGGCGGCAGCGATTGATCGGGCGATGCTGCGCCCGTGCCGGGCCGAGTAGTAGGCGACCACATCAGCCTCGTGGATCAGGCGGACCGCCTTGACGGTGAGCAACTCCGGGTCCCCTGGGCCGACGCCGACCCCCCGCAGCGTGCCGCACGTCTTTTCGGCGCTCATTCGACCTCGCTCGCGATGGCGTTCACGGCCGCCGCGGCCATTGCGCTGCCGCCGCGGCGGCCGTGGACCACCAAGAACGGCACCCCGGAGGAATGAGTGGCAAGAGCGACCTTGGACTCGGCGGCGCCAATGAACCCGACCGGCGTGCCGATCACCGCGGCTGGTCGGCCGGCACCCTCGGCGATGAGCTCCAGCAACCGGAACAGCGCTGTCGGCGCGTTGCCGATCGCGACCACGGCTGCGTCGAGGCGGTCGCGCCACAGCTCTAGCGCAGCGGCGCTGCGGGTGGTGTTCAGCTGTCGGGCCAGGCCGGGCACGGCCGGGTCGGAGAGGGTGCAGATCACGTCGTTGTCGGCGGGCAGCCTGGTGCGGGTCACGCCGGCCGCGAGCATGGTCGCGTCGCACAGCACGGCCGCGCCGGAGCGCAGCGCCGCCCGCGCGGCTGTGACCACGTTCGGGGAGGCCTGGACGTCGTCGGTGAGATCGACCATGCCCGACGCGTGGATCATACGGACGGCCACCTGGGCCACATCGGCAAGGAGGCGGGACAGGTCGGCCTCGGCCCGGATGGTGGCGAACGACCGGCGGTAGATCTCCGCACCGTCGCGCAGGTAGTCGAGGGTCATCCACCGCTCCGGGCCAGGGTCAGGCGCTGCGCCAGCGGGCCGTCGGTAACCTCGCCGGTTGGGCCGACAACGCGGTAATCGGTGCCGGTGGCAATGACCATCACGGCCGGGCCGGCCGGCCGGCCGCAGCAGCGGTCACATCCCACCCAGTGCACGGGGACTTCGGACGGCGTCGGTGGGGCCGCACGCGTCGTGGCGTCCGCGGCCGCATCAGCCCTCACATCGGCCAGGGCCGAGGCGCAGCCAAGGATGCCGACGCACGCGGTCAGGCCGTGCCACGGCGACGAGTCGTCCAACACGAGGCCCCCGGCGGCCAGCCGCGGCACCGCGTCGGCGGCCGCGTCGAGCACCACGCTGCGCCATGGGGTGATCACGAGGTTTGGGCTGGCGGCGACCTGCGCGATCAGATTGGCCTGGCCGGCGCTGAGCCGACCCAGTGGCGCGGCAGCCACGACAAAGCCCGGTGAGTGCGCGCCAAGGGCCGGCGTCCAATGAATCAGGCTCGCGGGGTGCGGTGCCGACACCGGTTCGCGCTCGCCGCCCAGCTCCGCAGCAATCCGACCAGGCCCATCAGGTAGGTCCTCGATGCGCCACAGGTTCGGAACGTCCGCGCGAACCCGTAGGAACGCCCGGGCGGCGCGGATCAGAGCCGGCACAGCCGACCCGGCGTCGGCGCGGAGTCCGTGATCTGCTCCGGCCAGCAGCAAGGATCCTGGTGCACCGGCTGGACCGGCGACCCAACACACATCGGCACCCAACGCGGCGACGTCACCGCGGCCATCGTCGAGAGCGAAGAGGAACCGGCCACTCAATGCCGCCAGGTCCGGCGCCGAGATCAGGGCGGCGTCGAACTGCGCCACCATCGGACGGATGTCGAGGCAGCCGGCACTGTCCCGACCGCTGAGCGGCGACGCCAGCACGTTGCGCACGCGCTCGTGGGTGGCCGAGGGAAGCAGTCCGGCCGCCGCCAGCCGGTCCGCGATCCGGGTGGCCGCCGCCGCGTCGGCGAGGCCGCGAATTTGCACGTTGGCGCGCGACGTCAAATCAAGTGAACGGTTACCGTCCGACGCCGACCCGGCGGCGAGTGCTCGCAACTGGCGGACGGTGATCTGTCCGCCGGGCAGCCGCACCCGCACCATCGCGCCGTTGGCGGCCTGATGCACCCGCAACGCCCCGGGGCACCGGTCATCGGCGACACGGCCATCGGACGGGGTAGGCACGGTGGTCACCGCCTCATCGTAGAGTCGTGCACGTCGGCGACTACGCCGACTGACCCTACGAGGTCGGCGGCAGCCGGCAGACAACTGGTCGGCACCCGGCCGACCTGAACCGAACGCGGTGGAATTCGGAGGAACCCGGTGTAAGTCCGGGGCGGTCCCGCCACTGTCACCGCAGCGACCAACCGCCGCTGCGGGAGCCAGACACTTCGACCCGCCGCACGACGACCAGGGGCGCGGACCCCGGGAGGAGTCACTATGACATCGGCTGATCCGGTCATTGTCTTGCTGTCCACTTCAGATACCGACCTTCTCAGCGCCCGTTCCAGCGGCGTGCCGTATAGGTTGGCTAACCCGGCCCGGCTCGGCCCGGGCGACCTGCCGCTGCTGGTGGACGGCGTCGATATCGTGGTCGTGCGCATCCTGGGCGGTTACCGGATGTGGCAGGAAGGGCTTGATGCTCTCCTGGCCGGCGCTGTCCCGGTGGTGGCGCTGGGCGGTGAACAGACACCGGACGCCGACCTTATCGGTCGGTCCACAGTGCCGGCCGGCACCGCCGCCGAGGCCCACAGGTACCTGGCCCACGGCGGTCCGGACAACGTGCGCGAGCTGCACGGTTTCCTCTGCGACACATTGTTGTTGACTGGTCGGGGCTTCGCACCGCCGGCCGAGCAGCCGGCCTGGGGCCGCCTGGCCCGCCCACAGGAGCGCAACGACGGGCCGACCGTGGCGATCCTCTACTACCGGGCCCACCACCTCAGCGGCAACACCGCCTTTGTCGAGGCGCTGGCCACCGCGGTTGAGGACGCCGGAGCGCAGGCCATGCCAGTCTTCTGCGCGAGCCTACGCAGCGCCGAACCCCAACTGCTGCAGACACTCGCCACCGCAGATGTACTCGTCGTCACGGTGCTTGCCGCGGGCGGGACACGACCGTCGGACGCCTCTGCCGGCGGTGACGAGGATGCCTGGAACGTCGGTGCACTCGCCGCGCTTGACGTGCCCATATTGCAAGCGCTGACGCTCACGTCAAGCCGGGATGCGTGGGCGGCCAGCGACGGGGGCCTGACACCGCTTGATGCGGCTACCCAGATCGCGGTGCCGGAGTTCGACGGACGGCTGATCACCGTGCCGTTCTCGTTCAAGGAGATCGACGCCGACGGGCTGCCTCGTTATGTTGCCGATCCCGAGCGGGCCGCGCGGGTGGCCGGGATCGCAGCGCGGTGGGCCCGCCTGCGGCGCACCCCGGCCGATCGCCAACGGATCGCGATCGTCCTCTCGGCCTATCCGACGAAGCATGCGCGCGTCGGCAACGCGGTCGGCCTGGACACCCCGGCGAGCACGGTGCGCCTGCTTCGTGAGCTCCACGATCAGGGGTACGACGTCGGGCCGCTGGACGGTCCCGAAGCATTGCCTGGTTTGAGCGAGAATCCGGACGACGATCGTCCGGCCGGCGACCGGCTCATCCACGCGGTGATCGCCGCCGGCGGGCACGACGATGAGTTTCTCACCGAGGAACTCCTCGCCAGCAACCCGGTGCGGATCCCAGCGGCGACCTACGCCCGGTGGTTTGACACCCTGCCCGCGGACCTTCGGGAGGCGATGACCCGGCATTGGGGTCCGCCGCCCGGCGATCTCTACGTGGACCGGTCTCGCGACGCCGATGGGGAGATCGTGTTGGCCTGCCTACGGGCCGGCAATGTGGTCCTGATGGTCCAACCGCCGCGAGGGTTCGGCGAGAACCCAGTCGCCATCTACCACGACCCCGACCTGCCACCGACCCATCACTACCTGGCCGCCTACCGCTGGCTGGACCTGGAGTTCGGCGCCGACGCGGTCGTCCATCTGGGCAAGCACGGATCGCTGGAGTGGCTGCCCGGCAAGACCGCGGCCTTGTCGGCGGCGTGTGCCCCCGACGCCGTGCTCGGAGATCTGCCGCTGATCTATCCGTTTCTCGTCAACGATCCCGGTGAGGGCGCTCAGGCGAAACGACGCGCGCACGCCGTCATCGTCGACCATCTGGTGCCGCCGATGGCGCGGGCCGACAGTTACGGTGACCTGGCCAGGCTGGAGCAGTTGCTGGACGAGCACGCCAGCATCGCCGCCATGGATCCGGCCAAACTCCCAGCGATCCGCGGCCAGATATGGACGCTGATTCAGGCCGCCAAGCTCGACCATGATCTCGGCCTCGACTCCCGACCCCACGACGCCGAGTTTGACGAATTCATCCTGCACGTGGACGGGTGGCTGTGCGAGGTCAAGGACGCCCAGATCCGCGACGGGCTGCACGTACTGGGACAGGCGCCCACAGGTGAGGCACGGGTCAACCTCCTGCTGGCGATCCTGCGGGCCCGCCAGGTCTGGGGTGGTCAGGCCGGTGCCGTCTCCGGGTTGCGCGCGGCGCTTGGCCTGAGCGAGGCCGGCGACGAGCCGGCGCGCGAGGTCGACCGGATTGAGAGCCTGGCGCGGGCTCTCGTCCAGGCGATGGAGGATCGCCAATGGTCGCCGAGGCTGGTGCCGTCCGTATGCGCCGATGTCCTCGGCCCCGACCACCACGACATCGACGCCGTCGAGCCGGTGCTGGCGTTCGCCGCCGCCGAGGTCGTCCCCCGCCTTGCCCGTACCAGTGACGAGATTTCGTCAATCCTCCGGGCGTTGGACGGTCGATATGTGCCGGCCGGGCCGAGCGGGTCACCGTTGCGGGGCCTGGTGAACGTGCTCCCCACCGGCCGCAACTTCTACACCGTCGACCCCAAGGCGATCCCGAGCCGGCTGGCCTGGGAGACCGGCCACGCGATGGCGGCATCGCTGGTCGAGCGGTACCGTCGCGACACCGGCGACTGGCCCCGTTCGGTCGGGCTGTCCGCGTGGGGCACCTCGGCCATGCGGACCGCGGGCGATGACATTGCCGAGGTTCTGGCGCTCATTGGTGTCCAGCCAACCTGGGACGAGGCGTCGCGGCGGGTGAACGGATTCGACATCATCCCCGCCGGGGACCTGGGCCGGCCCCGCATCGACGTCACCCTGCGCATCAGCGGCTTCTTCCGGGACGCATTTCCGCACGTGGTGCTGTTGCTTGACGACGCGATCCGGGCGGTCGCCGCCCTCGACGAACCCGATCAGGTCAACTTCCTGCGCGCCCACGCCCGTGCCGACTTCGCCGAGCATGGCGACGATCGGCGTGCCACGACCCGCATCTTCGGCTCCAAGCCCGGTGCGTACGGCGCCGGGCTGCTGCCGCTCATCGAGAGCGGGAACTGGCGCGACGACGCCGACCTGGCCGAGGTCTACACCGTGTGGGGCGGGTACGCGTACGGGCGCGGGCTGGAGGGTCGGCCGGCACGGCAGGACATGGAGAGCGCGTACCGGCGCATCGCGGTCGCGGCCAAGAACACCGACACCCGCGAACATGACATCGCCGACTCGGACGACTACTTCCAGTACCACGGCGGAATGATCGCCACCGTACGGGCGCTGACCGGCCGCGCACCGCGTGCCTACATCGGCGACAGCACCACTCCCGACGCGGTACGCACGCGCTCCCTGACCGAGGAGACAGCCCGCGTTTTCCGGGCCCGGGTGGTCAACCCACGCTGGCTTGCCGCGATGCGCCGCCACGGCTACAAGGGAGCGTTCGAGCTGGCGGCAACGGTGGACTACCTGTTCGGCTACGACGCGACCGCCGCGGTAGTGCCCGACTGGATGTACGAGCAGCTCGCCCAGTCCTATGCGCTCGACCCGGAGAATCAGGAGTTTCTGCGCCGCGCCAACCCGTGGGCGCTACGCACCATCGTCGAGCGGCTCACCGAGGCGGCCGACCGGGGCATGTGGGCCAAGCCGGATCCACAGCTGTTGTCCTCGCTGCGGGAGGTGTACCTCCAGGTCGAGGGAGACCTGGAGGGGTGACGGCCCGTCGAATAGTGCGGGTCGGACTATCAGCCGGACGATCAGCCGGGCGGTGCGCCGGGCGGGACGAACGGTAGGCCGGTGGGGGCACCCCGGTCGATCAGGCGCAGCAAGGCTGCGGTGTCGACGTGCCCCTCGATCGCGTCGGCCAGTCGGTCCAACATGGACTCTCGCCGCTCGGCGAAGCCGGGCGCCGACCCGTCCGGCCGCCATCGCAGGCCCACGGCGGCCGCCACGTGGGCCAGCCAGGCGCGCCGGAAGTCGTCGTTCTCGAAGGCGCCGTGCCAGCTGGTGCCCCACACCGATCCGGCGCGCCACCCGTCCAGGAACGGCTCGAGTTCTCCCCCGGGCGTCGTGGACCGATAGCTGACGCCGTGGTGGATCTCATACGCATCCACGTCGTGGCCGTGCCAGGAGCCGTGCGGCCGGCCGAGCCGCTTATCCGTCTGGAACACCACGGTCGCGGGCAGCAGCCCCAGGCCGGCCTGCACCCCTCGGCCCGACTCGACCGGATCGTCGATGCTTTCGGCCAGCATCTGGTAGCCGCCGCATATGCCCAGCACCGGCCGGCCGGCCCGTACCCTCGCCGCAATTACGTCCGCGATCCCACGGCGGCGCAACCACGCGAGATCCTCAACCGTCGCCCTCGTGCCGGGCAGGACTGCCAGGTCGGCCGCTGCGACAACGTCCGCGTCGGTGGTGAGCGTGACCGCCACGCCCGGCTCGAGGGCGAACGCGTCCACATCGGTCACGTTCGACATCCGCGGAAACCGGACCACCGCGAGCCGCAACGGCGCCGCGGCCGCGGGCTCCTGGTGGGTCCAGCCGGCGACCGCGAGGGCGTCCTCGGCGTCGAGCCATACGTCGTCGAGCCACGGCAGCACACCCAGCACCGGCCGCCCGGTAGCGGTGTGCAGCATCCGCAGTCCCGGTTCGAGCAGCGCGGGGTCGCCGCGGAACTTGTTGATGATCCAGCCCGTCACCAGAGCCTGATCGGCCGCGTCCAGAAGGGCGAGGGTGCCGAACATCGCCGCGAATACGCCGCCCCGGTCGATGTCGCCCACGACCACGACCGGCATTCCTCCGCTGCGGGCCAGGCCCATGTTGACGTAGTCACCGGATCGCAGGTTGATCTCTGCAGGGCTGCCGGCACCCTCACAGACCACGACGTCGTATCGGCCACGCAGGTCGGCCAGGCTGGCGTGCGCGGCTGCGGCCAGCTCGGCGCGGCCGGCGGCGAACTCCCCGGCGGCGAGGTCACCATGGGGCCGGCCCAGCAGCACGACATGGCTGCGCCGGTCGGTGCCGGGCTTGAGCAGGACCGGGTTCATCGCCGCCTCCGGCTCGGCGCCGGCCGCGACGGCCTGTAGCCATTGCGCCCGGCCGATCTCGGCGCCATCGGCACAAACCATTGAGTTGTTGGACATGTTCTGGGCCTTGAACGGTGCCACCCGCACCCCTTGGCGGTAAAGCCAGCGGCACAGCGCCGCGGTGACCAGGCTCTTTCCCGCGTTCGACGTGGTGCCCGCGATGAGGATCGCGCCGGAGAGGCTCACGCCCGTTGCTCGCCGACCCCGGCAACCAGTTCAGCCGCCGGGGCCGTGGTGCGGCCGCTGGCAGAGGCGAACGCGGCGACGGCGCCGATGACGGTGACCGCGGGAGGCCGCAGGTGGTGGCGGCGGGCGACGTCGGCGATCCCGACCAAATCGCCGGTCAGCACCCGCTGCCGGTCGGTGGCACCGTTCTCGACGCAGGCGGCCGGCGTGCCCGGGTCGAGGCCGTTGGCGAGTAGTGCGCGGGTAACGGAGGGCAGCGTTTGGACGGCCATGAGCAACACGATGGTGGTACCGCTGCTGGCGATGGCGGCCCAGTCGACAGTGCTGCCCGGATCGTCGGGGGGGACGTGGCCGGAGACGACCGTGACTCCCTGCGCCAGTCCACGGTGGGTGACCGGAACCCCGGCCAGCGCCGGTACGGCTATCGCGCTTGAGACTCCCGGCACAACCTCGACCGGCACGCCGGCCGCGGTGCAGGCCTCGACCTCCTCCATGCCGCGGCCGAACAGGAAGGGGTCGCCACCTTTGAGACGGACCACGCGCCGCCCGGCGCGAGCCTCCGCGACGAGGAGGGCGTTGATGTCGCCCTGTACGGCCGCCGGTCCGCGGGGAACCTTCGACACGTCGATGACCCGCACACCCGCCGCCAAGCCGGTCAGCAGGCGAGCCGGCACCAGCCGATCGGTCACCACCACGTCGGCTGAGGTGAGCCGGTCCAGACCTAGTGCTGTGATCAGGCCGGGATCGCCGGGGCCGCTCCCGACCAGGCTCACCAGCCCTGGGGGTGCGGCGACCGGGGCGGCATCGACCATCGGCGGCACCGTCGTGGTTGTGGGTCGCGCCCGCGCAATAGGCTCTGCCTGTCGCCGGGGCGGCGATGCCGGTCGGCCGTGCACGAACTGGGCCGCGGCCCGGGCGAACCGGTCGGCCAGCGCGGGATGGCCGGCCCAGTGCACGTGCAGGTATGCGGCGTGCACGCTGCCGTGCGGACCGGCAACGATGCCGTCATCCGCGGTGGCCGCCACGCCGTGCGGAACGGACGGGCGGGGTCGCAGCCGCCACGCCGGTCGGCGGTCGGATCCAAATTGGACCTGGGTGCGATGGAACTCGTGCCCGGTCACCAAGGTGCCGGCCTCGGCGAGCACGCTGTCCGTTGCTGCGCTCGCCTCCCGGTAACCCAACGTCAGCCGCTCAGACATGGTCACGGTCGCGTCTATCGCCCCGACCATGGCTCGTCCGTCGATTTCTCGACAAAGGTAGAGCAAACCGGCGCACTCGGCGACGACAGGCACCCCACGCGCTACCGCGGCTGCCACCTGATCACGCAGTGCTCGGTTGGCCGCGAGATCTGCCGCGTGGACCTCGGGGAAGCCGCCGCCCAGGTACAGGCCCGCGTACTCATCCGGCAACGCCTCGTCGGTGAGCGGGTCGAAGGTCGCCACGGTCAGGCCGGCGGCGGCGAGAAGCTCCTCCGACTCGGCATACCGGAAGGTGAACGCGGCGCCGCCCGCCACCGCGATGGTGGCGGCGGGCCCCGCCGTGACCTCGCCGTCGGGGTTCCATGACGGCCCGGGCAGGTCCGCCGCCTCGCGGGCGATGGCGATCAAGGCGTCCAGGTCCACGCCGGCGGAAACGGCCTCACCCAGTGCGTCTACGGTGCGCTGCGCTGCGGCGGACCGCTCCAGGGCCGGGACCAGGCCGAGGTGGCGGCTCGGAGTGTCCAGCGCCGGGTCGCGGCGCAACGCGCCGAGAACGGGCACCCGGGTGGACGCCATCGCCTCCCGGATTTCCGCCTCATGGGTGGCCGAACCGACCTTGTTGAGGATGACCCCGGCCACTGTGACAGTGGGGTCGAAGGCGGCGAAGCCGTGTACCACGGCGGCGACGCTGCGGGATGCCCCGGAGACGTCGACCACCAGCAGCACGGGCGTACGGGTCAGTCCAGCCACATGGGCTGTGGAGGCGAACCCTGTCCGCCCTACTGCCCCGTCGTAGAGGCCCATCACGCCCTCGATGACGGCGATGTCGGCCGGTCGAGGTGTCGCGGCCCCGTGCAACAGCAGCGGCACGACCCGCTCTTCGCCCTGCAGGTGCGGGTCGAGGTTGCGGCCGGGCCGACCGGTGGCCACGGCGTGGTAGCCGGGGTCGATGTAGTCCGGGCCGACCTTGTGCCCGCTCACCCGCAGACCTCGTCGGCGTAGCGCCGCCATCAGTCCAGTGGCGACCGTGGTCTTGCCCTGGCCCGAGCCGGGTGCGGCGATCAGGATTCGGGGTAGGCGCGTCACCACTCGATCCCTCGCTGGCCCTTCTGGCCCGCGTCCATCGGATGTTTGATCTTGGTCATCTCGGTGACCAGATCGGCCTCGTCGATCAACCGCGGATCCGCGTCACGGCCAGTGATCACCACATGCTGGTGCCCGGGACGCTCGCGCAGCGTGGTCACGACCTCGTCGACGTCCACCCAGCCCCACTTCATGGGGTAGGTGAACTCGTCGAGCACGTACAGGCCGTGGCGTGCCTCGGCGAGGCGGCGCTGGATCTCGCGCCAGCCCTCCAGAGCGTCCGCGGCGTGATCGGTTTCTGTGCCCTCCTTGCGGCTCCAACTCCAGCCCGAGCCCATTTTGTGCCACTCCACCGGGCCGCCCTCGCCGGTTTCGTTGTGCAGTCGGCCGAGGGCGCTCAGGGCGGCCTCTTCGCCCACCTTCCACCGGGCCGACTTGACGAACTGGAATACGGCGATCGACCAGCCCTGATTCCATCCGCGCAGGGCCATCCCGAACGCGGCCGTGGACTTGCCCTTCATCAGGCCCGTATGGACGATCACGAGCGGCCTGTTGCGCCGCTCCCGCGTGGTGAGGCCGTCTTCGGGGACGGCCTCCGGTTGTCCCTGTGGCATCAGGCGGCCCTCCTTCGCCCGAGGGCGGTGTGGGTGCGTACCGCCGCGGTGAGAGTGTCGGCGGCGACGTCGGTCAGGCGGAGATACTCGGCATCCATCGCGCTGGCCAAGTCTGCGGCCAGCCCGAGCCTCACCCGCCCCGACTCGCAGTCGATCACCACCGCGCGGCTGATCCTGCCGAGGATCCGTGCCGCCCGCAGGGCGTGCGGAACCGCGTCCAGTCCGGCCGTCGCGCGGCCGTCGGTGACCAGGACGACGAGCGGGCGTCTGCGGGGATCGCGGACCGCCTCGACCCGCAGCAGGTCGACAACCCGGTGAAGACCTTCGGCGAGCGGTGTGCGCCCGCCCGTTGGTAGCGCCGTCAGGCGTCTGGCCGCGATGTCCACACTGGACGTCGGTGGCAGAGCGAGTTCCGCTGCCTGGCCCCGGAAGGTGACCAGACCCACCTTGTCGCGTCGCTGGTAGGCGTCGAGCAGCAGCGACAGCACCGCGGTTTTTACCTCGCGCATTCGTTGACGGGCCGCCATCGATCCCGATGCGTCGACGCAGAAGATGATCAGGTTTCCCTCCCGGCCCTGGCGGACCGGCGCCCTCAGGTCGGTCGGTCGAACCACAAGACCCGGTCCGGATCGGCCGCGGCTGTGCTGGCGTGGCGCGGCCGCGTAGATCGTGCCGACCAGGTGCGGCCGGCCGCGCCAGCCCCGGGCCGGCACCGCCGCGCGGATGGTGTGGCCGTCGGGTGTCAGCGCGGGCGAGCGCCGGCCGGCCGCCCCGAGTCCCGTCCCGGGAACAGTAAGCAGGCGCGGCCGATAGGGCGGGCCGGCGGCCACGGCCGACGCTGGCCGGCCACTGGCCTCGGGGTTGGCCGCAGCCGTCCCGGCCGGGTGTTCGCCCCGGACGTCCTCGGCGGGCTGCGGTGGGACCTCGCCCGCCCCGGAGGGTCTATTCCGCGGGGCCGGATCCGGATCGAAGTCGGGATCGGGGTCGGGATCACTGTCGGTCAGACCTGCTTCGGCCAGCGCCTTGTCGAGCTGCTCCTGCTCCAGCCCAGGTGGGTCGAACGGGTTGCGCCGGCGCCGGTGGGGCAATGCCAGAGCGGCCGCCATCCGGATGTCTTCGTTGGCGACATCGGTGCGACCGCACCACGCGGCGTGGGCCCGTGCGGCCCGTGCGGTGACGAGGTCGGCGCGCATGCCATCGACCTCGAATGCGGCGCATACCTCGGCGATGCGGTGCACCGCTTTGTCGCCTAGACGCACCGACGGTAGGACGGTCCTTGCCGCGGCGATTCGTTGGGCCAGGTGGGCGTCCTTGTCGGCGTAATCGGTGACGAATGCCTCCGGGTCGGCCTCGTACGCCAGGCGGCGGCGCACAACCTCAGCCCGCACTGACGGGTCTCGACTCGCCGCGACGGCGACGGTGAGGCCGAACCGGTCCAGGAGCTGGGGGCGAAGTTCGCCTTCCTCCGGATTCATGGTGCCCACCAGCACGAAGCTGGCTGCGTGGGCGACCGAGACACCCTCCCGCTCAACGGTGACGCGGCCCATTGCCGCGGCGTCGAGGAGTGCGTCGACGAGGTGGTCGTGCAACAGGTTGACCTCGTCGACATAGAGCAGACCCCGGTGCGCGGCGGCGAGCAGGCCGGGCTCGAAGGCCGTCACGCCATCACCGAGCGCCCGTTCGAGGTCCAGCGCGCCGAGCACCCGGTCCTCACTGGCGCCGACCGGCAGTTCCACCAGCCGGGCCGGGCGGTTTTTCACCTGTGCCGGGTCGTGGTGGGCCAGGTCGGGGCAGGTCGGGTCAGGCCGCAGCGGGTCACAGGAGAACCTGCAGCCGGCCAGCACATCGACCGATGGGAGCAGGGCGGTGAGCGCCCGGACGATCGTCGACTTGGCCGTGCCTTTCTCCCCCCGGACCAGCACCCCGCCGATGGCGGGCGAGACGGCGGAGAGGGTGAGCGCGAGCGCCATGTCATCCATGCCGACGACGGCGGAGAACGGGTACGACCGCACCGGGTCTACCTCCTACCTCACGCGGGGAGTCCACGCCCGCGACCGGGTTCAGGCCGTGTCGACTCGCGTCAGTTACGTGTCGACACGTGACGACGGGTGAGTGTCTGGCTTCCAGCCGGAGTACGCCGGTCTGGTCACAGTGGCGGGCCCGCCCCGGTCTTGCCGGCCCTGGCTCACCTGATGCGCCAGGACGGACCCACCGGTGTTCCTCACCGCGCCGTCAGCTGATGATGGCACAGTCACCCACCAGACCAGCCACCGGTCGATGCGGTCGATTAGCGTGTCCGCGTGAGCTCCGTGTATGCCGACGTGACGGTGGTCGGCGTGGGCGCCGACGGTTGGTCCGGCCTCGCACCGATGGGCCGGGCCGCATTGGAGCGGGCGAGGGTGGTTCTCGGCGGCCGGCGCCACCTTGACCTCCTTCCGGCCGGGCTGCCCGCGACACGAGTCGGCTGGCCCACTCCCCTGCTGCCGGCCCTGCCTGGCCTGCTCGCCGAATACGCCGATCAGTCGCTGTGCGTGCTGGCCAGCGGGGATCCAATGTGGTACGGCGTGGGAGCACACGTCGCCGCTCTCGTCGGCCCCGACCGGCTACGCGTTGTCGCTCACCCATCGGCGATATCGCTCGCCTGTGCCCGGCTCGGCTGGCCCGTTGAGGCGGTCACAGTCGTCAGCGCCGTGGGCCGAGATCTAGACCGGGTGCGTCGCGAACTCGCCCCAGGCCGGCGTCTGCTCGTCCTCAGCGCCGACGCCGCAACCCCCGCGACGCTGGCAAGGACCCTCACCGACGCCGGCTACGGCCCGAGCCAGCTGACACTGCTGGAGTCCCTCGGCGCCACACACGAGCGTCGACTGGACGTCACCGCTGAGGACTGGGGGCACCCACCGGGTGACGCGCTCAACGTGGTCGCGGCAACCGTTAGGCCGGCGGGCGGCACCCGATCGCTGTCCACGGTGCCTGGTCTGCCGGACGACGCGTACGAGCACGACGGTGCCCTCACCAAACGCGAGGCACGAGCGCTGGCGTTGTCCCGGCTGGCCCCGCTCCCGGGGGAGCTGCTGTGGGACGTCGGCGCCGGCAGCGGCAGCGTCGGAATCGAGTGGATGCGCGCTGAGCCGACCTGTCGCACGATCGCTGTCGAGGCCCGCCCGGACCGGGCCAAGAACATCCAGGTCAACGCCGCCAAGCTGGGCGTACCAGACCTGAGGGTCGTCCTGGGAACAGCCCCGCAGTCACTCGCCGACCTGCCCACACCTGATGCCGTGTTCGTCGGCGGCGGCATCGTCGCCGACGGCCTGCTCGATACATGCTGGGCGGCGCTGACCGTCGGCGGCCGCCTGGTCGCGCACGCGGTCACCATCGAGGGAGAACACGAGCTGGCACGGTTCGCCCACCGCCACGGCGGCGACCTCACCCGCCTCGCGCTGGAGCGAGCCGCACCGCTCGGCGGCTTCACCGGCTGGCAACCGGCGCGCACCCTGGTCCAGTGGGCGGTGACCCGGACGTGACCGTCTACTTCATCGGTGCCGGCCCGGGGGCCGCCGACCTCATCACGGTGCGCGGACAGCGCATTCTCAGCCGGGCACCCGTCTGTCTCTATGCGGGCAGCCTGGTCCCGACCGAACTCCTCGACACCTGTTCGCCCGGCGCCTCGCTGGTGGATACAGCCGACCTGACACTCGACGAGATCATCGCCGCCATGACCCACGCTCACGCGGCCGGCCATGATGTGGCGAGGCTGTGCTCGGGCGACCCGTCGATCTTCAGCGCGGTGGCCGAGCAAACCCGCCGCCTCGACCAAGCCGGCATACCGCACGTCATGGTCCCCGGGGTGCCATCGTTTGCCGCGGCGGCGGCTTCTTTGGGCCGGGAGTTGACCGTGCCCACCGTCGGCCAGACCGTCATCCTCACCCGGGCTCAGTCACGGTCCACGCCCATGCCCGACGGGGAGGATCTCATGACGCTCGCCCGAAGCCGCGCGATGCTCGTGTTGCACCTGGCGATCGCGCACATCCGGGCCCTGACCGACCTACTCCGCGTCGAGTACGGCCTGGACTGTCCAGCCGCCGTCGTCGCCAACGCGAGTCGCCCGGACGAGAAGGTCCTGCGCGGCACCCTCGCGGACATCGCCGACCAGGTCCAACAAGCTGGCATCCGCCGGACGGCGGTCATCCTCGTCGGCTGGGCCCTCGCCGCGGACACCTTCCCCGACAGCTACCTGTACTCACCGGGTCGAGATAGATCCGCCAAGCTCGGCAGGTAGGGCAGACTCGGGGCGTGCGGACCATCCAGATCATCGGGATCGGGGCGGGCGACCCCGATCACCTGACCCTGCAAGCCGTCAAGGCGATCAGCAGGACCGACGTGTTTTTTGTGGTGGACAAGGGAGCCGAAAAGCAGGACCTCGCGGGGCTTCGTCAACTGATCCTCGGTCGCCACGCGGCCGCGGCGCACCGGGTGGTCGAGATAGCCGACCCGGCCAGGCGCCGCGACGCCGAGGACTACGTGGAGGCGGTCGAAGACTGGCGCCGACAACGAGCTGACCTGCTCGGGGTGGCTATCCGCAAGGAACTAGCCGACGGAGAATGCGGCGCGCTGCTCGTATGGGGAGATCCAGCCATCTACGACTCCACATTGGCTGTCGTGGCCGACATTGTGGACCGTGGCGCCGTCGAAGGCCTGGACTACACGGTCGTGCCCGGGGTCAGTAGCGTGACAGCGTTGGCGGCGAGTCATCGCGTCACGCTGAACCGGGTCGGTCGGCCAATCCTCGTGACCACGGGGCGACGGCTCGCGAACGGCTTTCCGAGTGGCGTCGACGACGTGGTGGTCATGCTGGACGCGCACTGCACGTTCACCCAATTGGGGGACATGGCGTTAGACATCTACTGGGGCGCCTACCTCGGTACACCCGATGAGATCCTCATAGCTGGGCCGGTGAGTCAGGTCGGGTCGCGCATCGTCGAGGCCCGGCAGCGGGCCCGTGACACCAAAGGCTGGATCATGGATACCTACCTGCTCCGGCGGCGCTAATCTGTCCTCGACGCGCTGACATGCGTCAGCGCGTCACATTGACATCGCCCGTAGCTACGCCATAGGTTCGGCATCACTATCTGTGCCGTGTGAGAAGCCGGTGGAAATCCGGCGCGGTCGCGCCACTGTGGCCAGACCCCGTGTGGGGTGTGGAAGCCAGACCTCACACGCCACGCATAGCCACCGAGCGGACGCGTAATCCCTAGGAGGTCAGCCATGGCGCAGTCCACTGCCCTGCCCAGCCCGCATCCCATCCCCGCCCCAGCGGCGATACCCCTGCGCGACCTGATCCCGTGGGCCGTGTTCGGCCTGCTGCTCGCGCTCGTCGCGATCTATTTCGTCGGCGCCGAGCAGGGCGCTTTCTCCCTGGTGAGCGGCACGACGGTGCATGAGTTCATGCACGACGGCCGGCACCTTCTCGGCTTCCCATGCCACTGAACGGCAGGCCCGCATGACACCACGCAGTCTCCTCATCCGCGGCATGCTCGTCGGCCTAGTCGCCGGCCTACTCGCGTTCATCTTCGCGCGATTCTTCGGCGAGCCATCCATCAACGCGGCCATCGCCTTCGAGGGCGCCCACGCGCACGTCGAGCCCGGCGCGGCGGCCGAGCCGGAGCTGGTCAGCCGAACCATCCAAGCTAGCCTCGGTCTGGCCTTGGCCGTCTGTCTTTACGGCGCGGCCCTGGGTGGCATCTTCTCCCTAGCATTCGCGTTCGTGTACGGCCGGGTTGGCCACCTCGGTGCCCGAGCCACCGCAGGAACGCTCGCCATCATCGGCTTCGTCACAATCTTCGGCGTTCCATTCTTGAAATACCCACCGAACCCGCCCGCTGTCGGAGATCCCGAGACCATCGGACGGCGCTCCGGACTGTACTTCCTGATGATCATCATCTCGGTCGCCGCGGCGATCGCCGGGATGCTGGTGAGAAGGTCCGTACTGCCACAGTGGGGGTCCTGGAACGCCACCTTCGCCGCTGCGGGCACATACGTGGCGATCGTCGCCGTCGCCACCGCCGTTCTGCCCGCAATCAACGAGGTGCCGCCCGACTTCCTCGCCACCGACCTGTGGGAGTTCAGGCTCGCCTCTATCGGCACACAGCTCGTGCTGTGGACCACATTCGGCATCCTCTTTGGAGCACTCGCCGAGCGAGCCGAACGCGCTCGTCTCGAGGCGCCGCAGCCGGCATCGGTGGGCTAACAATCGCATCGACCGGCCTCACTCCGGTCGCCGGTGACGACGTTGTCGCGGCCATCAACCGCGCGGGCCGCGACAACGTGCTGCTAAGTATCGGGGTCGGCGACGGGTCGAGCACCTTCATGCCAGCGGACCGACTGCGCGCCATGGATCCCGATGGGCCCGATCGGCCCATCCCGGTGGCTCAGCTCGTGGACGCGGTGGGCGCTTGGGCCGGCACGAGCGAGCGGCGGGTCGCCGCGTCACTAGTGGTGCTTGGCTACGCCGCCCGACTCGTGGGACCCACAATCGCCGTCATGCTGCGAGACGGCATCCTTTTAGATGTACGAATGCCGCAGGTCCGCTACTCATATGAACCCGAACTCGGATTCCGGCTGGCGATACCTGAACCAGCCGGATGGCGGGCCGCACCGGCGGCGCTCCATCAGCAATGGTGCCGAGATGTCGTCGACAGTCACCTCAACGCTCTGATCAACGCGGTTCGCGTGGTCGCGCCCGCCGCGGCTGCGATGCTATGGGGCAACGTCGCCTCCAGCGTCGCGGGCGCCCTACGCTCTCTGACCCAAGCCGGGGCGGCACCCGTCGAAGCCTGCCACACAACCGGAACAGCACTCCTCGACTGCCCACCGCTACACGGCAGTGGCAAGCTGAGTGTCCACAACGGACAGCTTTGGTTCGTCCGCCGAAGCTGCTGCCTCTTCTACCGCCTCGAGGGTGGCGGCATGTGCGGCGACTGCCCGCTAGTCCAACCCTAATTTGCCCTACAGCTACTTCGTGCGTCGACCTCTCGCTGGCAGATGGTGAGCCCTCGCTCGACAAGGTTAGCCTGCCACGTCAGAGCCGAGGTCAGCCCGGCCCGGAGTGGTCTTCCTCACTGCCGCCGTCGCCTCCGCCGTGCCCGGCTCCATCGCGACCTCTGTCATTACCGCCGCCATGCCGATCGCCAGCTTCCTGCTGGTCGGGGACCGGCTGCTGTGCGTTGCCGAGCGTGCCATCGCCGGGGACGACGTTATTCGCCGGCGGCGCCGGGGTTCCGCCGGGAGCGCCGGCGTCGCTGAAGGCAACAACAGTCGCCGCGACGACCGCCGCAACGCCCGCCGCAACGCCCGCCGCGATGGGAATGAGCCCTGGCCGCAAGCGGCCACGCCCTCGCGGCTCGCCGAGAAGGGTGGGGAGCGCCGCCGTCGGCGCAGGGCGCCGAGCCGGCGCTTCGGGAGCCGGCAACCACGGCTCCTCCGGCAGGTCGCGGGCCGCGTTGGTTGCCGCTTCGGCCATCGCGTGCGCACTTGGCCAACGCTGCTCAGGGTCCTTCGCCAGCGCCCGCGTGACCACCTGCTGGACCTCGGACGGAATGGTGTCCGGCAGTGGTGGCAGCTCGTCGTGCCCCTGCGTGCGTACGACGCCGACCGAGGAGTCGACGACGAACGGCCGAGTCCGCGTAAGGCATTCGTAGGCCACGACCCCGAGCGAATAAATGTCGGTCGCGGGGGCCACCCGGTTTCCCGAAATCTGCTCCGGAGCCAGATAGGCCGCGGTGCCGATGGCCACATCTGCTGGACAGAACAGGTCGGACTCGACGATCCGGGCAATCCCGAAATCGGTCAAAACGAGGCGCCCGTCCGGCCGAAGGAGCAGGTTGCCCGGCTTGACGTCGCGGTGCACGATGCCCGATTGATGCGCCACCTGCAGGGCGTTGGCGGCCTGGGCGACGATCATCATCGCTTCGCGCGGCGGGAGCGGACCGACCCGGTTGAGCAGCTCATGCAAGGACTCGCCTTTGATGAAGGGCATGACCAAGTACGCGATCCCATCGACTTGGCCGTAGTCGTAGACCTCCACGATCCTCGGGTCGCTCAGTGCCGCCATCGCGCGCGCTTCCGTCCGGAACCGCTCAGCGAAGCCCGGATCGCTGGACAGGCTCGGGAGCAGCACCTTCACGGCCACGGTTCGGCTAAGCACGAGGTCCTCAGCGCGCCATACTTCGCCCATGCCGCCGCGGGCGACCGGTTCGCGAAGTACGTAACGGTCGCCGAGGCTGGTGCCGGGCGCAAGCAAATCAGCTCCCACAAAGTGGCTTCAAAGGTCGACACGCGGAAACTCGCCGAACGGTTCGTTGGGTGCGGCCCGGCCGCTGTGGCCGGGTGAAGTATCCCCTTAGGGGGTCCATGGATAGATGCCGCCGCGGTCCGACTGTGGGTGGCCTGCGTTCGGGTGGCGGGCGACGCCATCCCGGAGGAGCTCGCCGACCTCGCCGAGGCCCTGCTCACCGACCGCTACGTCATCGTGCACCGGGCCATGCTCGACCACCTACCCCAGCTCCGGTTGCCCACCCGGCTCGCGCCTCGGCTACTTCCCATCGTCGCCAGCTGGGCGCAGGCGTACATCGACGACCCCGACGTGCTGGAAGACGCGCTGTGGGCCCTGCGGTGCCTCGCCGACATGCTCGATGACCAGCGGCAGGTGCTTGGGTGGCACTCGCATGCGTTGTCGCTCGTTCACCGGCTCCGCCCGCACGACCGCGAATGGATGCTCACCTCGTCCTGGCCGCTCCCACTGCGTGCACATCCGGCGTGGAGCCGCGCGGCGCTCGGCGCGCTGGCAAGCCGGGAACTGGCGGACTACTTCAACGTCCGCAACGATCCGCTGTTGGCCGCGCTGCTCGATCAGCCAGGACCGCTCGCCACAGTGCCGTTCGACGAGGTGGCCGCCGTGACCGAGCTTCACCTGCCGGCGCACCCGTGGCGTGCGCTGGAGCCGGTAGAGCTGCTACAGACCGTCGGCCGATGGGCGGAAGCCCGTACGCTCGCCGGTCGGGTGGTCGCGGCGGCGCCGCCCGGCGCCGAGGGCGCGCATCACCGCGCCCTCGCTCAATTCGTGGAAGCAGCGGCTCGGCTAGACGAGCACCTGACTGGCGACCCGCTCATCGACACCGCCGGGATGGCCAGCACCGCACGAACGGTGCAGAACGCCGCTGCCGCCCTGGCCGAGGTGTGGCAGCGGAGCGACCAACAAGTCGACACCCACGGACGTCATTTCATCGATGCCGTGACCGCCCGCCTCGATGCGGCCCAGGCCCTGCTCGCACCGGCAACAGCCGATCCGATGGCAACGGCGGCTGTACTCGACGCGGCAGCGCAGCAACTCGAGTCCGCGCCCCGTGGGCCAGGAGCGCCAAATGTCCAGCGGCGACGGGTGGCCGCCGCGTGGCGCGTCGCGGCGACCCTGCACCGGTACGACAGCGCCGTCCGCGACGCTGCTGCCGACTACTCGCGTTTCCTGCGCGCCGCCCAGCGGCAGGCGCAGATACTGACCGCACAGGTCAGCGCGACCCCCGAGATCCCCGCGCCGGCAGCGCTGGAACAGTTCTGCGCCGCGGTGGAGCGACTCGCGTCGGCCACGGAGATGCCAACAGTCAACGCGAACCTCGCCCGTGTCGCCGCCCCGACCGCGCTCATCGAACTACCGGACCGCGCTCGTCACATCCCAGACCTCACGGCTACCGACCCTCAAGAGGAGGAGTCCTCCATTGCCGTGTGCGTCGCGAGCTTCGCCGGCGCACCAATCACCGACGTACTCGTGGTGCGCCCGAACGAGCTGTACACCATCGAAATGACAGTACGGCTGCCCGCGTGGCCCGACTGGGCGCGCAGCTGCTACGTGGAGCCCGTTACCACCCTCAGCCGCAGCGCACTCTCGCTGCCGGTTTTCGTCTTCCACGCATCGGACGCCACCACAGACGACACCGAGGTGCTGTTGTCCAGCGCAGAGCCGCTGTACTGCGCCGTGGAACAGCCGATCCGCTCGCCAGCCATCGACTGCCCTCTCATGGTGCGTTTCACCGGCGAGACGCAGGAGGAGCGGGTCACCGTCGCGGGGTACCGCCGCCTACGCCTACGTCCCTTCGACCCGAGCAAGGACAAACTCACCGAGCACGAACAGACCGACGCCCGGCTGCTCGCCATGTTCGACGCCCTGGCCGATCCAGGCTTCGACACCGAGGACGTGCGCGCCTTCTGCCGGCTGTTCGGCGCCTGCGTCCGCGCGGCCCAATCGATCATGTTCGACCAAGTGTTCCGCCGGGGCACTCGGGTGTCCGAGACGATGTTCCACAACGAACTCGAAGCACGGCTGAAGACAGACCCGGAGCTGGGCGGCCGATTGACCCGCCGGGACCCAGTTGCCGGCGGCTTCGACGACCTGCTACACGACGACGTGGTCGCCGAGCTCAAGGTCGCCCAGGGCAAGGCTGTCACCGTCAACGACTGCGCGACATACCTCGGCCAGCCGACGCAGTACGGCATCGGCCGCGGCAGCCAACTGTTGGTCCTGGTGGTGCTCGACCACTCTCCAAAGCAGGCCCCACCCGGCGTGATCGAGAACTATGTCGGCTGGCTGAAACCGAAGCTGCACGGACTTCACGATCCGCGGTACCCGTCGCTCGTCGGCGTGCTCATCATCAACACCAACCTGCCCGTTCCGAGCGCCTGGTCCCGCAAACGGATCGACGCCGTGCCATTGGCCTCGAGCGGAACCGACACGGTCACCTAAACGCCGACCCACGAACGTTGCTAACGCAGTTCTCCCTATCCCAGCCAGAAACGTCGTCGGTCCACATAGGTGAGTTGAGCACCGCCACCCGGGTTCCACGTTCGATTGATCTTCGGCCCGGCGCGACCGCGCGGCCAGTAGCCTGACCGCCATTCGATGAGCGCCGGAGACGGCGCATCCCACGGGCCAACGACGGTCAAAGGATCATGAGGCTCACAACACCTAACCCGGTCACCGCTGGCAACCGCCGCGGCGGGCACTCCGAGCGTTCGATCGGCGCATGCCGTCGTGCACTGATCGCTGAGGGCCCGTTCGGGGTCAGAGCAGGGTCAAGTGATCAAGAAGCCTGGCCGTCGATCTCGACAACCAGGCTCTGACCTGCGACCTTGGGGTGGAGCCGAGGGGACTCGAACCCCTGACCCCCACACTGCCAGTGTGGTGCGCTACCAGCTGCGCCACGGCCCCGCGCGCCAGCCATCGGCCGGCACCCGCGCAATATTACACACCACCCATCCCCTCGCTCACATCGGCATTCCCGGATGATCAAGCAGGTGCGAGTTCAATTCAGGGTCGGGTCGGACGGATAGAGCGCCACTGCGGCGTACATGCCGCCCTGCCGCCGTAGGACCATCGACCAGAGATCGTCGGGCCGCTCGGTGAAGGCGTCGCTGGGCAGAGCCTTGAAGGTCAGCCACGAGCCGGTGGCGATCTCGTCTTCGAGCTGCCCCGGCGACCAACCCGCATAGCCGGCGAAGACGCGCACCTCCACGAGCTCGTCCCGCATCGCGTCGGGGTCGCTGCTCAGGTCGACCGTGCCGATGGTGCCCTCGACGCGGCTGAAACCTCTCATTTCGCCCGCTCCCGACCGCACCCGGGCCAGACAGATCGCCGCCTCAGGCTGCACCGGCCCGCCCTCGAAGACCACGGCCGGCTCACTCGCCATACCTCCCCAGGCGCCGAGCACCTCCGCGACCGGGACCTCGGTGGCACGGTTGAGCACGACACCGAGCGCGCCGCCGTCCTCGTGTGCGACGAGCAGCACGACGGTGCGCTCGAAGTTGGGGTCACGCAACCCCGGAGTCGCGACGAGCAGATGCCCGACCAGCGACTCCATCGCTTGCCCCTTCGTGACTTCCGGCTCGCTCGCCATGCCTGGATCCGGCTGCACCCCGCACCGCCCGTCAGCCCGACGAGCCCGACGGATCGGGCGTCGCCTGCTCGGGACCCGAGACGCAGAACTCGTTGCCCTCGGGGTCAACCAAAATATTCCAGGTGAAGTCCTCGTACGAGTGCTCCGCGACGATACGGGCGCCGAGGCTGACCAACCGCGACACCTCCGCTCCCCTATCCGAGGCCTCGAAGTCGATGTGTACCCGGTTCTTGCCGGCCTTCGGTTCGGGCACCTCCTGCACGCTCAGCGTCAACGCGCCGGCCGCTCCGCTCACCGGGCGCAGCATCAGGTATCCCCCGAGATCGGCCACCACCTCGTACCCCAACGCCTCGGTCCAGAAGCCGGCGAGGCTCTTCGGGTCTGCGCAGTCGATCGTCACCATATGCGCGGTCAACGCCATGCCTCGCACCATAGCTTGCGGCCAGCCCCACGGTTAGAGTCTGCGCGTGACAGTGCTGGCCGATGTCGGCGTAATTGGAGGTTCCGGCCTCTACTCACTGCTCGAAGGGGCTACCGAGCACGCCGTTCGGACGCCGTACGGGGAGCCGTCCGACCCAATCACGGTGGCCGACATCAGCGGGCGGCGCATCGCGTTTCTGCCCCGCCACGGGCGCGACCATCGCTTCCCGCCGCACCGCATTCCGTACCGGGCGAACCTGTGGGCACTGCGTGAGATCGGCGTACGCCAGATTCTGGCGCCCTGCGCCGTCGGCGGTCTCCTACCAGCGCTCGGTCCGGGCACGTTTGTCCTGCCGGACCAGCTCGTGGACCGCACGTCCGGCCGGCCGCAGACCTTCTATGACGACGGCGCCGTACACGTGAGCTTCGCCGACCCGTACTGTCCGACCGGCCGAACCACCGTCAAGGCCGTGGCGGGCCGGACCGGGTTCGACCTCGTCGACGGCGGCACGATGGTAGTCATCGAAGGCCCCCGCTTCTCCACCCGAGCTGAGTCCGGCTGGTACGCGAGCCTGGGCGGAACTGTCGTAAACATGACCGGCCAACCTGAGGCCGTACTCGCCCGCGAGCTTGCGCTCTGCTACACCGCCATCGCGCTCGTGACGGACCTGGACGCTGGCGTCGAGGGTGACCACGGCGTCACCCAGGAGGAGGTCTTCCGTGTCTTCGGCGAGAACACCGCCAGGCTGCGGACGCTCCTCCTCGACGTCGCCGCCGCCTTGCCCGAGGGCGCCGACTGCTCCTGCCACCACGCCCTCGACGGCCTCACCCTCCCGTCCCCACCCCACCCAGGTCGTCGATCTAGGCCTTAGTCGCGTGAGTTGATCACTAATCACGCGACTACACCCTTGATCGACGAGAAGGGCGCGGAGCCGGAGCGGGGGCAGGGCTAGGCGGGCAGCGGGAGGTGGACCACGAAGCGGCAGCCGCCGCCCACGTTGCTTACCCCGACCTCGCCTCGATGCGCCTCTACCAGGCCTCGGACGATGGCGAGGCCGAGTCCCCCACCAGCACCGCCGGCGCCGGCGCCATCTTCATCCGCCGAAGAGACGGGGGTACGGGCAGCGGCTCCCCGAAACGCCACGTCGAACACCCTGGGCAGGTCCGCCTCCGGGATGCCCCCACACTCATCGGTGACGGCCAGCCAGCCGCCGGCGCCGTCCCGCCCACCGGTCAGCGTCACCGTCCCGTCCGCCGGCGTATGGCGGATGGCGTTTCGCAACAGGTTGGCCACGACCCGCGACAGCTCCGGCTCGCTGCCTTGCACCGTCGGCCATCCTGTCTCGGCCGCTACCAGGTGTACTCCCCGCGCCGCCGCCACCGGCGCGGCCGACGCGACCGCGTCGGACACAAGGTCGCTCAGGGACACCGACGCGAGCGACAGCCGCAGCGCACCCGCGTTGATGCGGGACAGCTCGAAGAGGTCCTCGACGAGACTCGCCATCCGGTCGGTCTCGACGCGGATCCGGCGGTGGTAGTCCGCCACGGTCTCCGGGTCGCCGACCACCCCGTCCTCGAGCGCCTCGGCCATCGCGCGCAGCCCCGCCAACGGCGTACGCAGATCGTGCGACACCCACGCCACCAGCTCCCGCCGGTTGGCCTCCATCTGCCGCTCGCGGGCCCGCGCCTCGGCCGCCCACATCGCGTCCGCGGCGAGCCGCCGGCCCAGCCAAACCCCGACGCCGATGCTGACCGCACCCGAAATGGCCACGACAATGAGCAGTACGTGCAGGTCGTGCTCGTTGATGAACATGCCGCCCGCCACGCCGAGGATGCCGGCGAGCACCGCCAGCACGGTCACCGCGAGGAGTACGCAGATGTGCACGGTGATCGAGCGCCGGCGCAGCATCCGGAGCACCAGCCAGCCCGGCACGGCGACGACCAGCGCGCCAGCGAGCGCCACGAGAAAGATGAGGACGAGGTCCTTCACGTCACCTCGTACCGGTATCCCACGCCCCACACGGTGACAATCCGTCGCGGCATGGCGGGGTCGTCTTCTATCTTCTCACGCAGTCGTCGCATATGGACGGTCACCGTGGACTGATCTCCGAAGGTCCAGCCCCACACGGCCTCGAGCAGTTCACCACGGCGAAACGCGCGACCGGGGTTGCGCATGAGGAAGATGAGCAGGTCGAATTCCCGTACTGTCAGCGACAGCTCCGCGCCGCGCAGGCGCGCCACACGGCGCCCCACGTCCACCGCCAGATCGCCATCGCGCAACGTCTCGGCCGGACCTGGTTCGACCGGCCGCGACGCCCGGCGCAGCACTGACTGCACCCGCAGCACCAACTCCCGCGGGGAGAACGGCTTGGTCACGTAGTCGTCGGCGCCGAGGGACAGGCCCAACACCCGGTCGGCCTCCTCACCCAACGCGGTGAGCATCACGATCGGCAGGTTCGGGTCCCGGCCACGCAGGCGCCGGCACACCTCTAGGCCGTCAATGCCGGGCAGCATGAGATCGAGTACGACGAGGTCTGGCCGCCGGGCCGCCACGGCGTCGAGCGCGCCATGACCGTCGGCCGCCAACGTCACCTCAAAGTCCGCCCGCTCCAGATACCGGCGTACCACGTCGCTGACCGTCGGATCGTCGTCCACGACGAGCACGCGCTGGCCCATCGTCCGAGCGTAGAGCGCCCGCCCAGCCATCGGCACCGACCCGGTGCCGTCGTCAGCACACCGTAATGACGGGTGTGCGCCGGGGCGGGCGGTACGGGGGAGCCGGCCGCCCCGGCCGGATTTGCCTTACTCCCCGCCGATGTCGGTCGCGTAGGCCTCGTAAACCAGGTCCGCGTCGTTCTGGCGATGCCGGGCGAGGTCGTCCAGCACCTCCATGGCGCCTAGACGCAGCGCCTCGGCGTCCGCGCTGACCTCGTCGGCGATGCTCGCCAGCCGCGCCATGGCGGTGTCCAACGAGTGGTGTTCGGCGACAAGTCCGGAGACCGCCCGCGCGAGCCGGGGGGCGTCGTGCACGACATCGGCGTAGAGGCCTCGGTCGCCTTCGGTCACGGCGCGATGCTCGGCGAAGGCCTCCCGGAGCGGGGCGAGCAGGCTGCGTAGGTGGTCCCGCCATGAATGGTCGGGCGCCTGCTCGGACGAACCCATGATGCTCAACGCGAGCGCACGGATCGTCTCGCCGAGCGGCACGGCGGTCGAGTTCCAGGATTGCTCAGGCAGGGGGTAGGCGGTGGGCATAGCTACCTCCGCTCGCAAGCGTCGCGGAAATGGCGTCACCGGCATGGCGCACCTCCTGGGTTCCGGTAGAGGGACCGACAAGGGGGCTCCTCCCTGATGGTGAGGGTTCAGCCACCATCTGTCCATAGCTGTCCCGTTCGAACTGGTGCCAGTGAGCAAAACGGCCCGGTGACCTTGTGGTCACCGGGCCGCACCAGGTGGAGGTGCCGGGAATCGAACCCGGGTCCTCCGGCGTATTGACAGGGCTTCTCCGAGCGCAGCTCACTATGCCTCTACTCGACCCCACCGATCACATGAGCAAGTCGGTGTGACGGGCCCAGCCGCAATTAATCTCGCCGCGTCAGCCCCGCGACAGGACTGAGTTGGCCAGCCTACTTGCTGACGCCGGAAATCTGGGCCGTAGGCCCTCCCAGTCCGACGAGCCCGCTACTCGCCTAGGCGGCGAGTGCGAGGCTAGCGCGATTAACCTTGGCGCTTATAGGTTTCCGACGACGATTCACGAGACGACGTCGGCTTCCTCGGCTCGCTTCCCCTGCCTCCACGTCCGCAGTCGAAACCTGTCACCCCCCTGGTCAAGCCGGCCCGCGGGCCGACCTCACGAGCGCCGCACGATGCCGCGCCTTCACAGAGTAACGCCGCCGACCGACAAAATCATTCCGGTATCGCGTCACCCGGGCACGGGTGTCGTGCACGGCAGCCCGTTGATCGCACAGCTCTCCACGCCGCTGACTACTGCATACCCTTGCCGCGGCGACCCATGGCCCGGCTGATCTCCCGGTCCGCGTCGCGTTTGGCGAGATCCTGACGTTTGTCGTAGGACCGCTTCCCCCTGGCCAGGCCGATCTCCACCTTCGCCCAACCATCGGCGAAATAGAGGGCCAGCGGAACGAGGGTCAGCCCGCTCTCCCGAGTCTTCCCGATCAGCCGGTTGATCTCCAGGCGGTTGAGCAACAGCTTTCGGGTGCGCCGCGGCTCGTGGTTGGTCCAGGTGCCATGCGCGTACTCGGGGATATGCAATCCGTGCAGGTATATCTCGCCGTCCTTCTCCTGCGCGAAGGCGTCCACAAGGGAGGCCCGGCCGGCCCGCAGCGACTTCACCTCGGTGCCCAGCAAGGCCAGGCCCGCCTCGACAGTGTCGAGGATGGCGTAGTCGTGGCGCGCCTTCCGGTTGGAGGCAACCACCTTGCGTCCCTTTTCCCGCGGCACGGTACCCACCTCCTCGAAACCTGCCGGGCGGCCATGCTACCCGATCCGCGCCCTCGCCCGGTGGCGTAGGTCAGCAGAGGCAGGCGGGGAGCCAAGGCACCGGGTCGACCGGGTTGCCGTCGAGCCGCACCTCGAAGTGCAGATGGTTGCCGGTGGAGGCGCCCGTCGTCCCCACCCGACCGATGACCTGGCCCTGACGGACCT
>JAHRHA010000283.1 GCA_020027875.1 Micromonosporaceae bacterium
GTACGCGGCGAACTCGGCGAGCCGGTCGCGGTACGTGCACGACTCGAGTGTGCAGCCGGCCCCGCCCGGGATCTGGTCGGCGTCGGGGAGCTGGGTGCCGGGGTAGCAGTACAGCACCGTGAACCGTTGCGGGGCAACAGGTTCCAGGTGCGCGAGTGCCGGGATGCGGGTACCGACGAGCCTGTGTATCCGCTCCGCCTCCGCGCTGCCGGGCTGAGTGGTGGCGGCGATCGTACCGTCGCCGAGCAGCCACCGGTCGCCCCAGTCCTGCAATGCCGCGAGGATCGGCAGCGCCCCGCGCCCGAGCGGGGTCAGCACGTACTCGTACCGGGGCGGGTGCTCGCTGTACCGCCGACGCTCCAGCACGCCGTGGTCGACGAGCTTGCGCAGCCGCTCGGTGAGCACCTTGCGGGAGACCGACAGCTCCGTCCGCAGCTCCTCGAACCGGTGCAAGCCCCGGGCGACATCCCGTAGGACGAGCAGGCTCCACCAGTCGCCCACCACGTCCAGCGCCTGCGCGATGGCGCAGGTGACGTCGACCGTACGGGTTCTCGCACCCACGCCGGCCAGTCTATAGTCAGTTCCTAAAGGAGACTGACTAGGAGGGTAGATGCGTGACATACCCCGAGTGGTGTGGGTCCTCGCCGCCGGCCGGTTCGTCAACGCGGCCGGCTCCTTCCTTTTCCTCTTCCTGTTCCTCTACCTGACCGGCCCACGGCACCTCGCGCTCGACCGGGCCGGGCTGCTAAGCGGCGGGCTCGGCGCCGGCCTGCTGCTGGGCAACTTCGCCGGCGGCTGGTTCGGCGACCGGTTCGGGCATCGCCGGAGCCTCCTTGTGTGCTCGGCGCTCGTCGGCACGGCCACCGTGGCGATCCCGTGGCTGTCGGTGGGTGTCCTCGCGACCGTGCTGCCGCTGCTCGGGTACGCCACCGCCGCGTCGGGCGTATCGCAGGGCGCGCTGGTCGCGCTGGCCGTTCCGGCCGGGGACCGCAGGCGCTCGGTTGCAATTAGTCGGGCGGCGTTCAACGCCGGCTCCGTGGTCGGGCCGCCGCTGGGTGCCCTCCTGTCCGCGTACAGCTTCACGGTCTTGTTCGTGGTCGAAGGCGTGGTCACGCTCGTCGTGCGCGCAGCCACCGCGCGCCTGCTCCCGCGCGACGCGAAGCCCGTCGCCCGCGATCACGGAGCGACCGGCATATGGCGCAGCCTGCGCGCCGACCGAAGCCTGCTACTGCTGCTTCCGGCCATCGTGGTGGTGGACGTCGTCTACCGCCAGCTCTACTCGACGCTGCCGGTCTACCTGCGCGACCACGGCCACGGGGTGGGCCTGTACGCCGGCCTCGTCGCCCTGAACGCCGCTCTGATACTGGCTCTCGAGCTGCCGGCGGCGATCGCACTGCGCCGGCTGCCCGCACTCGGCATCGTCGCGGTGGGTTACGGCCTCGTCGGCCTCGGCTTCGGGCTCTACTCCCTCGGCGCGATCACCGGGTTCGCCGTCGCGGCGACGGTTGTCGTGACAGTCGGCGAGATCCTCTACAAGACGACCGCCACCGCGCACGTGCTCGACGCCGCACCGCCCGGGCTGGTCGGCCGGTACCAGGGGCTCTACGCAGGGGCGGCCACGAGCGGCACGCTGATCGCCCCGCCGATCGGCGCGCTCATATATCTCGCCGAGCCCCGGCTGCTCTGGCCGGCGTGCGCGGTCGCGGCTGTGGCAGCTGGACTGCTCGCCTGGCGATGCCGCCGAGTCGGGCCGCCACGCGCACGCCCGATCGGATCAGCACCTCCAGCGAGCAGCGCCCGGATCCGCACGCTCCGCTGAATCGGCCGGCGCCGCGGCGACACCTCGCCGAGCCGGCACGGCGCACGTGAGCGTGGCGTCACAGCTGTGGTTGCCGTTGTGGATCGCCTGTCCTGGAGCCGGTACGCGGTGCACGTAGTCCTCGACGGACATTGTGTCGATATCTGGCAAGTCCGGTTGGCTTGTCGCGTCCGCCAGCAGTCGCCGGAGTTCGTTGCCGGACAGGTGCCTACGCGAAGTGTCGCCACGATCGTGCCTACGGGCAGCGGACCAGCGGCGGATAGGCCACGGCCTTCGATCGCGGAGTCACGAACCTCCACGTGCTGATGCACCCAGCAGCGGCTGTCGTCTGCATTACGGGCGGGCCACCCCTCCATCCTCCCCCAGTCCGTCGATCCCGCTCTAACTCGATGCCCCACGTCGCGGATCCACTTCACCATCACCGACAGGCGTGGCGAGCGCGGCGAGCCCGTCCGCGGGGCGGGATAAGCGCACATCTCATGCGAGTGGCGCGCCCGTCAGCCCGGCGGTAGCCGGAACGATCTTCCCCGCTTCAGCTCTCCCTGTCCGTGTCGATATCGGGGAGCCGCACCTGTCCCGCGCCGCCGTTGTACCGGCCACGGCAGTATTGGGTTGAGGTGGCGAGCATGCAGATCACGCGGGATCGGGGCCGGTCCGACAGTCTTCGCGCGCAGTTACTCGGTCCGAGACGGTACGAGGTGCTTAGCCTCGGCGACGTCATCGAGGTGGGCCGGGTCTTGACCGGTGACCCAGAGGGTATGGCCTTCTACGGGCTAGCGCCGTCTGCATGGTACGCCCGGGGTATCCGGCTGTTGGGTCGCACGTGTGTAGAAGCCACGCCGGACGTCACGGCACGGCCGATCGCACGAACTGTGCATGCGTTGCTCCGCCGTCGCGAAGGGGTCGGCGTCGTCGACCTGTTCGCCGGCTCAGGCAACCTCATGCTGCACGTCGCGCAGAGGCTATCGGCCCGCGCTTGCGGCCTGGACGCAGACGAAGCTGTCTGGGCGCAGACCGACGCTAACCTGCGCATCATCGGCGCGCCGCCGTCAGTCCGGCTCGGCGACTGGCTGTCGTACTTCAATGATCCACTCAGGGTGGATACAACGGTCTATGTGCTATCGCCGCCGTGGGGCAGTGCGTTCTCCTTCGCTACCGGCCTGGATCTTGCCAGAACCGATCCGCCGATACCGCAGATTGTCGAGACCATCGCGGCCAGCGACCGCTCGACCCGCTGCTATGCCGTGGTCCAGCACACGCCCGTCGAGCCAGTCCATAACGTGTCAGCGGTGACGGACCCGTACCCCCTCGTCGCTTCTGGCCAGGGTTGCTTCGTGATCAGCATCCGGTAGATCCGCACCGCGTGCGTGCACCTCTCCAAGCTCCAATTGAAGCCCCGTGGCGCGAACGGCGAGGCGAGTACCGCGTCGGATATCGTATTGACGACGCGCGGCGAGGGTCAGGCCGCACGGTGGTACTCATGGATCAGGCCACCGAGGACGTCAGCTCGTTGGATGTGCCCGGTCAAGGCGGTGCGGGCGGCTGCGCTCTGCGGCGCCGAGACCGGGACTGGGACGGCGAGGTTGATGCCGCGGCGGGGACGTGCCGTGTTGTAGTGCACTAGGTCTGCGGTGAGGACCCGCTGACACAGCGCACGCCCCGACCGAGCCGCAACTCGCTGAGCGCCTCAACGCTGTCGCTGGCATGCTGCGCATCACCGACCACTACGCCATGCGCACCTACCTCACCGACGAGGCGATCACCGAACTGGTCAACGTGTGCGAGCAGGCCCGCACCCACCAACAGACCGAGATCGACCTCGCCTCCCCCATGCTGCTGCCCATCCCGCACGCGGCCACCATCATCGGCGCCCTCGCCGCCTCCTG
>JAHRHA010000284.1 GCA_020027875.1 Micromonosporaceae bacterium
AGCCGCGAGCGGGGGAAATGAAGTTCGGCCTCGCTGAGTTGGCCTTTCATGGCCAGCAGCATGCGGTCGTTGAAATCGGTCGGGTCGTACAGGCCGTCCTCGTCGCAGATCAGCCCGCCGGAAAGGCCGCAGATCTCGAGCAGGCGGTGCCAGTCGGCGTTCTATGCCGACCTCGGGATTATGCCGACCTCGAGCCGGGAGTGCCGTCCACAGACCAAACCCGACGCAACGAGGTCGGCATAATCGCTGAGGTGGGTTACAGGTTGTCGAGGAAGGCGAGTAGGGCGTCGGGTGCCTGGTAGCGTCCTGGGCTGGTGTTCGGGGGTGTGGTGCGGGCGAGCGCCTTTTCTTTGAGGGCCAGGTCGGCGTGCAGGTAGATCTGGGTGGTTCTGGTCTCTTCATGGCCTAGCCAAAGCGCAATCACCGAGGTGTCAACGCCGGCGTGGAGCAGTGTCATGGCTGCGGTGTGGCGCAGTATGTGTGGCGACAGTTGCTTGTCGCGAAGAGATGGGCACCGGTTCTGAGCGATTGTGGCGTACTTGGTGAGGCGGCGTTCCACAGCGTCTGAGCTGAGCGGTCCGCCGTTGCGGGAGGGGAACAGCGGGTCGGTGAGCTGACCCCGCCGTTCAGCCATCCAGGTGCGCAGCACCGCGATTGTTTGGTTGGTGAGCGGGGTGATGCGTTCCTTGCGACCTTTGCCGTAGCAGCGTAGGTGGCCGCCGGTGCCGAGTGCCACGTCGGCGTTGGTGAGTCTGGTCAGTTCTGAGACTCGCAGTCCGGTCTGGACGGCGACGACCAGCATGGCGTGATCGCGTCGGCCGGCCCGGGTGGTGCGGTCGGGGCTGGAGAGCAGGGCGTCGATCTCGGTTCTGGTGAGGAACGAGACGAGGGTGGTCTGGGAACGCTTGGCTGGGATGGCGAGCACGCGCTGGATGAGGCTGGCGTGTTCAGGGTGGCGCAGGGCGGCGTAGCGGAAGAACGACCGGATGGCGGCCAGCCGCGTGTTGCGAGTCCGTATGCTGTTGCCTCTGTTGTGCTCGAGGTGTTCCAGAAAGGCCCCGACGGTTGGGGCGTCGAGGTTGTCGATGCTCAGGCGTGAGGGCTGCTTGCCGGTTCGCTGGTGGACGAAACCCAGGAGCAGCCGGAAGGTGTCGCGGTAGGCGGCGATCGTGTGCGGGCTGGATTGGCGTTGTGTGATGAGCCGGTGGGTGAAGAACGCTTCCAGGGTGGGGGCGAGTCCGCTCATGGCAGCTCTCCGAGGCTGTGTTCGAGCCGTTGGGCGGCAAGGGCGAGTAGCTCAGGTGCCGCCTGCAGATACCAGTAGGTCGATCCGGGATCGACGTGGCCCAAGAAGGTAGATAGCAGCGGCAGTCGGACGTGCACGTCGACGTCGTCGCGGTACCAGTCAATGAGCGTGTTGACCGCGAACGAGTGGCGCATGCCGTGGATCGTGGGGCGGCAGCGCCCGGAGCGGGGTGTGATCCCGGTCAGGTGCACGAGACGGGCGAAGGTTCGACGGACGTTGGCGGCGAGCAGTCGGGTGCCCACTGTGGAGACGAAGAACGCGCCCGCCGCCGCTTGCGGATAGTGCTGGTCGCGCTGTCGGGCATAGGTGTCGAGAGCCTGCAGGCTGCTCGGATGCAGCGCGACCTCGCGGCTTTTGTCGAATTTACTCGCGATGATGCGTAGCAACCCGCTCGAGGAGTCGACGTCGCCCTGATCGAGGCGGATCGCCTCGCTGATCCGCAGCCCTGTGACTGCAAGCAGGCCAATCAGCGTGGAGTAGGTTGCGGCCTGCAGCGGGGAGGCGGGCGTGCCCGCCGCCTGCATCAGCCTTGCGATGTCAGTGGGCGCATAGAGGTAAGGCGTGGGCCGGCGTTGGTGGCAGGGCAGCAGGTCGGTAGGCGGCACTTCGGTCGCCGGATCGAGGGTGGCCAGGTGGCGGGCGAAGCCGCGCACCACCGACAGTTTCCTGTTCCACCACACCGGATCGGCGTGCGCGGGTTGCCTAGCCCAGGCCAGGGACAGCTCGGTGGTGACGGTCGAGGCTCTCTCCCGTTCAAGGTAGCCGATGAAGCCGATCAGGAGTTGCCCCTGGGTCTCGAGCTTGAAACCGAGCGCGCGGCGCATCCCGAGGTAGTCCTCGGCGGCCTGGCGGAGTTGGCTCACAGCGCACCTCCCGGCCATGGCCGTGCCAGCGTCGCCAGAGCAACCCGATCGACCTTCGCATAGATCATCGTCGTCGCCTGGTCAGCGTGGCGTAGCACCTGAGCGATTTCGGCCAGTGGCGCGCCCGCGCGGAGCATCTGGGTGGCCACACCATGGCGCAGCCGGTGCGCGCCCACCCGGGGCAACCCGGCCCGGTCGCAGGCGTGATGGACCACCGAGCGGACCCCGGCAGCCGATAGCGGCTCCTGCGGGGCGCGGGCGCGCAGGAACAGACTGCGACAACCGCAGCGGGGCCGGCCGTGGCGCAGGTAGTCGACCAACGGCTGCCCGACGTCATGCGGCAGCGGCAACCGCTCCAGCCGGCGCGCCTTGCCCCGGACCACCAACTCGCCGGCTCTCCAGTCCACGTCGTCCAACCGAAGCGCGGCCACCTCGTGCCCGCGCAACCCGAGTCGTGCCAGCAGGGTCAGGATGGCGAAGTCACGCCGGCCCATCACTGTGGAACGGTCGCAGCCCGCCAGCAAGGCGGCGACCTGCTTCGTCTCAAGTGCCCGTGGCAGCGAGCTCATCCGCCAGCCGGCCACGCTCGGCACCGCGGCCGCGAGTCCTGTCGGGATCCGGCCCGCCACGTGGAGAAACCGCAGCAGCGACCGCAGCGCGGTAACCAACGACTTCGCTGACGCGACCCCGCGGCGCCCCGACCGGCACTCGCGCAACACAAACGCGGTGACCTCCCCCGCCGATAGCCGACCCAGATCGAGCAACTCCGACCGCTGGGCAAGAAACAGTTGGGCGACGCGTTCGTAGAGGCGCACCGAGCCGGCCACCAGTCCCCGCTCACAGACCAGATAGTCCCGGTACTCCGCCAACAGCACCTCGGCCGGAGTAGCGACGGCCGCCGCGGCTGGCTCGGGGACGATACCCAGACCACGCAGATAGCCCAGCAACGGCACAAGCCCTCTCGCCGACCCTGGGCGGACATAGCCCTCCGAGCGTCTGGCTACCCTGAAGAGCTCCGCGCGCTGGGGTGTCATCCCCGACGCATCCAAATCCTGCCCAGCCAGCCACCGGCTCGCGTGAGCCAGCAGCCGCAGCTGATCCTCCACCGAGGACGGTGTATAGCCCTCACCGGCCAGAAACGCACCGAACCCGGACGCGCATGCCGCCAGCGGGCCCGTCACCCGAACACCGGATGGTCTTCTCACGATCGACTCCTCTCTGGAACCAACTCCAGAGGACAAGCCTGATCAGCTTGGCGCGATTATGCCGACCTCGTTGCGTCGGGTTTGGTCTGTGGACGGCACTCCCGGCTCGAGGTCGGCATAATCCCGAGGTCGGCATAGAACGCCTTATGCCTACGTAGGCATAAGGCGTTGTTTCTGGCCAGGCGTGAGTATTCCAGGCCAAGCACGATCCCGGCTCTGCCCATGCCGACCTCGGCGACCAGCCGCTGGAACCCTTCCCGGTCCGCGGCCGACGCGCCGGACTGGCCCTGATCGATGTCGATGACGATGACCTGCTCGGCGCTCCAG
>JAHRHA010000285.1 GCA_020027875.1 Micromonosporaceae bacterium
CCGACCTGCTCGCCGCCCAGCAGCGCACGGTCCGCCTCCACACCCGAGTCCGCCAACTCGAACAACGCCTGTCCCAACTCCTCGGCGAGCAGACCTGGCGCGAGTCCGGCCTCGGCGCCCCCGACGACGTCGACGGGCTCAAGCAACACATCGTCCACTTAGAACAACAAGCCGTCGATCTACACATCCAGCTCGACGAGCGCGACCAGGACCTCGCGGCGACTCGCGCCGCCAACCGCGAACTCATGACCCAGCTCAACGCCACCAAACCACCGCGCTGAAAACAACCCGGCGTGTCCTACTTGCACCACAGCTGTTGCGCTCCATACGATTTCACCTATCAGCCCTTGAGCTGCACAAACACGGAGATCGCGACCTCCAGCTCAGGCCGACCCCAGGAGAATCGGCCCCACCGCGGCATCAACCTCGAGGTCCGATCTCCGGACGACCAGTCAAGGCGTGCACCGATCCGGACGCACGCGTCGAACGGGTTGACGTCCTCGGCGGACTCATCCACGAATACCGCTGCGCCGCCTGACCAACACTGCTTCCCCGAGGCCGTTCTCCTCGACGCCAGCATGATCAGCCACTCCGCACGTGTGAACGTCGAACACCGACTCGCCCGTGACGGCACCTCACAGCACGCCGGACGCGCCTTCACCGAGTAGCACCGCCCCACCGAACGCTGCTTCGCGAGGTTGCACCCTTCACCCATCTGCTTCAACGCACGACAGCTCAACGAGCGTGATCTGCTGAAGAACGCCGAGCTGGGCGGCACGTTACCGATGTGGCACTGGATCGGCGACGACGGCGCCACGACGTTCAGCTACTGACCGCCCGCGGTCAGGCGACCAAGCCGGCAACCCAGGCCTGTGCCCGAAGTCTCCGGACGCGTCGCGCCGTCCGACACCCGTGCCTGACCAGGAGGTTTCGGTGGCTAGTCGGTCGCAACGCGTTCGCACTCGTCTGGGAGGGCGGCAATGACCGCTGATCGAACAACCGCAATCCACGAGGCGAGACGGTGAAAACTCCTGAAATGCCTAAGGTTTGACCCGAGCGACGAGCACGGAGCCGCGCTAGGCGCAGGGGAAGCGTTGCGCGCCGACGGCGGCGGTGAGGCGGTATTCAGTGAAGCGGCGCTGTACCTCGTCGATCGCAGTACGGAGAGGGAATAGTTCGTGGGTTACGAGCTGGTCGTCGTGGTCTGCGCCGACCGGGTGCCAGTAGATGCCGTCGGCCGTGACGGTGACCTCGGGCAGCAGGGTGTCGACGGTCAAGGCGAGTCCATCGGTGGCGAAGCCGCGTTGTGCGACGGGTCGCACCACCTGGTCTTCGCGGCGGATGCCCATGCCGTCGAGTTTCTGGTGGAAGGCGGCCTGTGCGTCCGTGTTGGCCTCGTGCGGGGCGACGGTCGCCGCTACCCGGACCCGGAAGCCCTCGGCTCGGGCGATGCCGATACCGTCGATGGCCCGTTGCCAGGTGCCAGCACCGCGATGGCGGTCGTGCATGTCGGCGGTGGCCGAGTCGAGGCTGATCTGCAGGGTGAACCCGTCGCGGGGCATCCGGCGCAGCATGGCCAGCCGCGTGCCGCGGAAGAGCATGCCGTTGGTGAGTAGCGTGGTCGGGAGCCGGTCGACGCAGGTGTGCACGACTACGTCGAGGTCGGGCAGCAGAAACGGTTCGCCACCAGTGAGGAAGACCTCCCGCACACCCGCGTCGGCCGCCTCGGCGACGAGACGGCAGATCCGGTCGACGCCGATCGCGCGGCGCGGCGCCTTCGGCGAGGACCGGGCGCAACAGCAATCACAGGCCAGGTTGCAGTCGAAGTTGGTGTACAGCCACAGCCTGGCCCCTGGGCGCTGCTCGGGCGGCACGTCGTAGAAGAAAGCCTCCGTGGCGGGACGGCCCCTGCGCACTACAGCCCGGTCCTCGGTCGCGGAGACCAGCTCGTTGCCGCTGCGTGCGCACCACGCCGCGACGGTGTCGGCCTCACCCGGCTGCAGCGGCACCTCCACGATGGTGCCGACTGAGACCGCGCCGATTCGCTCGACGAGGTCGAGCACAACGGTGCTCACCATCGTGCGGCGATCTCCTGCTGTTTGACGGCCTCGAACAGCGACGCGTAGCCGGCCAGGTCGGGCCTCTTCCACCGCCGCAGACCTTCCAGCTCGAGGATGCGGCGATGGTCGGGGTTGTCCCAATCCATCGCCAGCAAGTGCTCGACCCACGGGTCGGTGCGCTCGGCCGGCAGCGTGTCGAGGGCGGTGAAGTTGCAGTGGCAATAGGTGGGCGACTGCCAGAACTGTTCCAGGGCGCCGGGCATCAGCTCGTCGCGGCCGATAGCCTCCCAGGTGGTGATGCCCAGCGCCGCTGCGTCGGCCCGGTCGTCTAGCACTGCTCGGATCGCGTCGAGTTCGCTGCGTCCGGTGTCGCCGTGCTTGCCGAGGTCGGTGTCGATGCGTAGCAGCTCCACATCGGACTCGCCGAGTCCGGCCTCTCGCAGGAAATGCACCGGCAGGATCGCGGCCTGGGCCGAGTCGCGGGAGCCGAGCGCGAGCCGGCGGCCTTTCAGGTCGGTGATGTCGCGCAGGCCGCTGCCCGGCCGGGTGACGAACACGGTGGAGAAGGTCAGGTCGGTGTCGCGCATCGCCAGTGCCCGGCAGGCGCCGTCGGTGCGCAGCACGGTTCGTACCCAGGCCAGGTTGGTGTTCCAGGCGATGTCGATGTAGCCGTCGAGTAGCGCCTCGACCTGCCGCCCGTAGTTGGAGTACAGCACGAAGTCCATCTGCGCCGGACCATCAACGAAGTAGTCGCGGATGCCTTCCCAGATGGGCACGACGTTGGGGGTGTAGGCGACGGCGCCGATCATGAGTGGCCTGGTCGTCATGTGGTCCTCCGGTCAGAACAGCGGTTGGCCGGTGATGGCCTTGCCGTAGAAGTCGTAGAGCACGTCGGCGGTGGGTGCCATCACGCCGCCGGCGCGGGCGTCGCGGAAGAATCGTTCGAGCTGGAGGTGTTCGGAGAAGGCCGCGCCGCCGCACACTCGCATGGCCGCGTCGGTGATCCGCAGCGCCGCGTCGTTGGCGACGGCCTTCACCCCGAGTACGTGCAGCGTGGTGCCATCGTCCGGGGAGGCGATCGACCGCGCCGCCACGTCCACATAGGATCGCAGCGAGGCCAGGTCGAGGCTCATCCTGGCCAGCTGGGCGCGGATCGTGGGCAGCTGCGCCAGCGACTCACCGAGGTGTTGCAGCCGGGCGCCGGAGGTGTGCGCCAGGGCGGCGTCCACCGCCGCCTGCGAGAGGCCGAGCGAGACGGCGGCGTTGCCGAGGTTGAACCACGGCATGACCACGCCGAGCATGAGCCCGAACCCGGTGCCGGGAGCGCCGAGCCGGTCGCCGGCCGGCGCGGTCAGGTCGAACGTCATGGGTGCGGAGGCGTTGCCGCGCAACCCCAGCCCGCGGAACCGACCGATCACGTCGATGCCCGGCATGGCCGCGGGGACGGCGAACATGTCGATCGGCACGGGTGCCTCAGCCGGGACGAGTTCTGGGGAGGTGAGGGTCGAGACCACGTACACGTCGGCATGGTCGGCGGAGGTCACCCAGCTCTTGCGGGTCTTGATGTGTGTGCCGCCGTCGCCGGTCTGACTCTGGGACACCGGTGCCCAGAAATGTGACCGCGACCCCGCCTCGGAGAAT
>JAHRHA010000286.1 GCA_020027875.1 Micromonosporaceae bacterium
CGAAGATCGACATGGACCGGGGATCACCCGTGATCGACCAGCTCGCCTTCGCCGACTTCCTGGTCCACGGCGAATTCGACCGGCACCTACGGCGAATGCGACCCTTGTACCGCCAACGCCGCGACACTCTCATCACCGCGCTCGCCGAACACCTGCCAGCCCTCACCCCCGCCGGCGCGTCCGCCGGCCTGCACCTAATCACCTGGCTGCCACCCGACCTACCAGAACAAGCCGTGGTGACCGCTGCGCTGGCCCGCGGCGTGCACATCCAGGGACTCGGCGGCTACCGGGCGACAGCCGGACCAGGCGCCCTACTGTTCGGCTACGGCAAACTCTCGCCACCCACCATTCACGACAGCATCCGCCTGCTCGCCGACATCATCAAGCGGCCACGGTCGACCCGGCGGCCGTCCGACGCGGCCAGTGCGAAGAGATGATCTGATGCCGGGAGGCGACCCCACGCAGCCAATTGGTCCCTAGGTCGTGGCAACGCCCCGGTCCCATCACGGTGGCAAGCGACAGGCTGGTCGCCCGTCTACTGAACCTGTGGTAACCGACCGCTTCCGTGTCAAGGATCTCTTGCAGGTGGGCGACCAGTACCGACGATCGCATTGACCTGCGCCTACGTCTCACGAAGGCCACAGGTGTTTATGGCGTCCGACGTCGTTGTCACTCAGTTAGTCACTCATCTTCCGCCGCTCCGCCAAACGACGGGGCATCGACCCTGCCACAGTCATTGCGGGCGGGGGCGGCCCGGGCCGAGACTCTGCTGGACCCGCGACCGCTCGCCCCGGTGGAGCCGGAGCCGCTGCGCTTCATCGGAGTCCGCGGGCGCGGCGGCGCTGGCCGGGTCCGCCGACCGGCACGAGGATTACACCCGGTGCACCGCGCGCCTGCGAGGAAAGATCGCCCAGCGGGCGACGGTGTGATCGGGCGAACGGGCGAACACATCGGCAGCCGCTGGCGCCACATTCCACCGCCCGTCAGATCACCTAGTCGGTCCGGCGGTGTCGAGCAGCTCTGCGCGCCAAAGGGCGAACCGGTGACGCAGACCGTCGAGGTCCTCGCCGACCAGGCCGTACTGTGCGAAGTCGTCGGCGTCGAGCAGCTGGGCCTGGGCGAGCGCGTCGGCGAACACGCTTCTATCGAAGGTGATGTCCGAGCGCTCGGCGAGCTGCAATAGCATCGATCGGTCGTAGCGACCCGACCGCAGCACCGCGTCGATGTCGATGAAATCACACGCGTGGGCACGCTCGTAGAGCGCGCGCATCTTGTTGGCGACCGCGTCGTCGGGGTGCAGGACAGGCCCGATCGAGACCCGGACTGGTTCGTTGGCGCGCACGTCCACGCCGAGTTCGACCTTCGCGGTCAGTACGCCGTCGGAGACGGTTAGCCGGATGAAGGAGTCGTGGCGGCGTTCGGCCTCCACGCTCAAACCCGCGGCGCGGTATGCGTCGACGATGGCACTGGCCGCGGTTTCGAAGTCGCCCCGCTGCTCCCAGACCGTGAAGAGATCGACGTCCTCAGTGGGTCGTTTCAGGAACCCGGCCGCCTGCACCGCGTAGCTGCCGGCCAGGGCAAACCCGTACCGCTCCCCGGCGTCGAGGCCGATCCGGGCGAGACCTTGGTGGAAGGCGTCTACGCTAGCCTGCCTGTGCCTGCGGCGAGACCAGCTCCGGACGCTCCTCAGCGCACCCATGAGCATCGCGATCAGCCCACCCACCGCGAGCACGATGAGCGCGTGGCGCAGCCGGGCCGAGTCGGAGAGTTCGACCAGCGCCGGCGATTCAGTGCGGAAGCCGTGAACCAGCTGGGCCACCGCGGAGCCGCCGGCGCGGGTGAGCCACTCTGCGCCGAGCAGCACAAGCCCGGGCAGCGCTCCCCCGACCAGGTACCACAGCACCCGGTTGCGCTCCACTCGCAGGAACTGCAGCGTGTAGAACGCGGCGGCCAGGCCAGTCACCAGCGACTGACCCACGACGAACCGGGTGTTCGCGGCCTCACCGCTGCCGAGGAGCTTCACCAGGTTGGGCTGCAACACGCCGAAGATCACACCGGCGAGGAACACCCACGTGGTGCCCCACAGCCCCGCCTCCAGCACCTCGCCGGGCAGCACGGCCAGGGCACCGCCGACGATGCTCGCCGCGCCGACAGTGATCGCGAGCACCATGATGGACGCCCCGCCGCCGTACGCGAACCGGATGCCGGCCGCGGCGGCCAGACCGAAGAGGGTACCCAGGGCTAGGCCGGCGCGCAGCCGTCGGCCTGCGCTCCGGAAGTGTGGTCCGGCGGCCGCGCCGATGGACGCGCCGGTGACCAGCGTCGCGGCGACCACGCCGGGCAGGGCCGCGGCCGCGGCGCCGAGCGCCCCGGAAACGTTCTCCCCGCTGCCGGTGATCGTGGCGTGGGCGGTGTACATGGCGGTGCCGAGCCAGACCAGCCCGACGTACAGCTGGGTGAGGGTGCCCCTTGCGACGGATTCGGTACCGGTATCGGTGGTGTCCTTGGCCATGCATCCAACCTCGTCGACGCGGCGGATAGGTCAGGATCGTACGCCCCGGTCAGGTCGGCGCGGGGGCACGCTCCTCGACGATTTCTCAAGCGACCCGAGCGGCACCTGGCCTTCCTACGCTGGCCGGCGAGCATCTCGGGGTCGATGCCGCCCGGGGCGCAGGCGCTGGGTCCGCACGACGGTGGTGTCGCTGGACGCCTCCAGGCGGTACGCCGTGGCGTACTGGTGCGCGTCGGGCATCCCCATCGAACCGCTCGTGCGAAGGACGCGGTACGGCGGCAGGCCGCGACCAAGCCTCTGAGGACGCCGCCCTCATGATCGACCTCGTTGACGACATGGTCAAGGAGTTCGTTGTAGCGGCGCGCTTGCCACTGGACTGCTCGCCGGGCTGCTGATGAGGGGAAACGGTGATTGCACATTGCAGACCTACGACCCGTTGACGGCGAGTAAAAGAGTCCAATGGCATGCCTTGGCGAAGATCATCGATGGATAGCGGCGACTGCAAGCATCTGACCTGCGGAAACCCTCATACTGTCGGGACGGCGGGCTTTGAACCCACGACCCCTTGACCCCAGAGAACCGCAACCTGTCCCTCATCCGGCCTGACCCGAGGTCACGACACGGGTTGGAAGCGCTGCGGGGCGCTCTGGGGTCGATCGGCTGCTGTACTTCGCTGCCGTGCTCCTGGCCCGTGCCGGCTGCCGGAGGGCGCGCAGGCACTCTTCGCAACCGTCGACGAACGGGGAGCTCGCGCACGCGACCTGGTCGACGTGGGTGCAGAGATCGGTCATCTGAGCTGCTGCCATCGGGCGAGGGTGGCCAGCGCGAAGGCATTTGAAATCGCAGGTTCATGCGATGTGGCTACAGCGCTCGCCGCCCAACACTGGCAGGGATAGCCGACCGGAGTCGTTGCTGCCGAAGCCCCGGCGTGAGGTGACGACCAGGCCGATCATCGACTGAAGAAGGAGACAGTCAGTTGGGCGCAGGTTTGCCGATCACTACCTACTTCCGAGTCTGCGACGGGGTGCGCGTGAGGTTCGCCGATACCAAGGCAGACTCGGACACCACCTTGCTGCTGCTAGTGTAGTGTCTTGCAAATAGATTTACACTAATGTATGATTCGCTCATGAGTCGTGCTGCGGTGTCGTTGCGTCTGACCGAGGGTCAGCGGGAGGTG
>JAHRHA010000154.1 GCA_020027875.1 Micromonosporaceae bacterium
GCGGCGTAGACCAGCAGCAGCCGAATCGCGTCGCGGTACGCGGTGATGGTGTGGGTGCTGGCGTGGCGTTGGTGGCGGAGCCGGTTGGTGAAGAACGACTGCAGGATGGGGGCGAGCGTGGTCATGACCGGCCGGCCAGATGCGCGTCGAGCCGTTGCCCGGCCAGGGCCATCAACTCCGGCGCGGCGGACAGGTACCAGAAGGTGTGCTTCGGGTCGGTGTGGCCCAGGTAGGTGGCCAGCCGGGGCATCATCGCGGGCACGTCAGCGCCGGTGCGGTACCAGTCCACCACCGGCAACGCGACGACGTCTATACGTACGGGGGAGTGTGAACCACGTACGGGGGGAGTGTGAACCCGAGGAAAGGTGGACGGGTGCGTGCTGTGAGGAGGCTCGCGTCTGTCGTCTCGCTGCTAGTGGTCGGCTTCGCTTCAGCAGGTTGCCGGCCGCAGCCTGTGGGAAGCTCGGTCGGGCGCGAAACCGGATCGCCGGCCGTGGAGATGGTGATCGTTCAAGATTGGCGGGTCGGGGGGCTACTCACTGAGGGCGGCTACTCATTCGTGGAGGTTCGCACTTTGGACGGCACGGTGGTCGACCGCCAGATTGTGCCCGGATATGTGACTGTCTCGACGACTCGCATGATTGACCCTGGTACCTTTGTCGTGGGTGACATCCGCGGCTGCCCTGGTTGGTGCGCGGACCGTGTCACGTGGGGTGATCAGCGTCTCGATGAGCCGGTTGTTTCCTGCCGCAAAGGGGTGGAAGTCCCCGTAGAGCCTAGATTCGTGGTTGTCTTCGTCGTGACGGACCTGGATGGACCGACCCGCTGCGCCGTGTCCATCGGAGTCTGACGCGGCGATGGGTCAGGTCCCGGCGCGGCAATTCTGCGTCGCCCACTTCTGCACGCACCGCATCTGCATCAGGCACATCCTTCGGGTGACGGGAGCACGGATCCCATCCGACGGACGACCTACGCCACCGTGATCGTGATCGCCATGCCCAACGCCCGGTGGTTGCCGACGGGACACCACAGCTCGTACATGCCGGGTTGCAGCGTCACGGTCAGCTCCTGAGCGGCCCCTCCGGGCTGTACGACGGGGGTCTGGCCGCTAGCGCCCGGTCCCGCGATGGCCAGCGCGTGCGAACTCTGTCCCCGCTGCTCCGCGACGAACGTGTACTGGCCCGGGCCAAACGACGTCTGCGACAGGGTGATCGTGAAGTCGGTGAGTTCTGCCGTCACGCGGGGCGCGGCGGCCGGCGACGCGGTGCCAGTGGTGGCTGTCGCCGGGGTGGTGGCGGTTGTGGCCGGGGCGGGCGTGGTCGCACCCCCACTACAGCCGGCGATGACCAACAGCCCAACCACGGCCAAAAGCCGCAGCGGAGGCTTCAATGCGGTGCGGCACATGGCAAACCCCTCTGTCCGGACTCAACGTGCAGTGAAACGTGCGTTCCTCCGCCTGCCGCGCGCGGCCACGCGGGATGGCAGGTCGCCCCTGCCGCCCGGTAGCCGGCCGGTGGCCGCGAGCAGCTCACGTAGAGCCTCCCGCGCCGATCTGGCGGTCCTCGGCGAGCGGCTGGATGTCAACGCACGAAGGATCACTACTAAGGACAATAGTACGGGTCATGGGGGACCTTCGACCCTGCCCGGCCGGTGCGGTCCCGGGCGACGCTGGGGGCATGTTGGCGCTGGGAACCATCGTGGCTGCCGATCGATCCGGAAGGGACACGTCATGGAACTGATCAAGAGGCATCGTGGGCTGGTCGGCGGCATTGCGGCGCTGGCGGTTGTCGGTGCGCTGTGGGCCGGAGTACCAGCCAGCACGTTGCTGCTGCTCGCGGTGGTGCTCGCCTGCCCGCTGATGATGATGACGATGCACGGCGGAGGCGGACACGGCGGACTTGGCGGACACGGCGGCCACGGCGGCGGCGAGCGCGAGTCCGGCCCCCATGCACGCCAAGACTCGTACGACGGCAACGGTGCCGGCCCGTGACCAGCTTTTTCGCGACCGGTACTCGGTCTCGGCCACGTCGGGCAGTTCCGGACGCAAGAGCATCATCGTCAACAACGCCCACGAGTGGACCACGATCATCGCCTCCTACGGGCGGGCCAACGAGTGGTCGGGCATTCGCACCGGTCGGGCCCACCGGGTGACGATGGCGGTGGTCAGCTCGACCGCCGCTTGGCACCAGTCGTCGCGGGTGGCCGCGACGGTGCGCAGCCCGTTCGTGGTCAGCGAACGGCTGGATGCCTCCTCCCCGCTGCCCGACATCGTCGCCAGGCTCAACGACATCCAACCCGACGTTCTGGTCGCCTACGCCTCGATGATCCGGGTTCTGGCCGGTGAGCAGCTCGCTGGGCGGCTGCGGATCGCGCCGCGCGGGGTCAACTCGTCGTCGGAGGTGCTTACCGCGGAGGCCCGCTCGGACGCAACGCGGGCGTGGCGCGTGTCGCCGTTCAATGTGTACGCCGCCACCGAGACCGGGGGCATCGCCGCCGAGTGTGACCAGCACCAGGGCATGCACCTATTCGAGGATCTGGTGATCCCGGAGGTCGTCGACGACGACTACCAGCCGGTGCCACCCGGCGCGTCCGGCGACCGGCTGCTGGTCACCGTGCTGTTCGGCCGCACCCTGCCCCTGATCCGCTACGAGATGACCGACCGGGTCCGGCTGACGACGCGGGCCTGCCCGTGCGGACGCCCGTTCCGGCTGCTCGAAGCCGTCGAAGGACGAACCGACGACGTGCTCGAGCTACCCGGACGCGGCGGCGGCACGGTGACGGTCCATCCGGTCGTGTTCCACAAGGTGTTCGACCTGCTCGACGCGGCCGGCTGGCAGGTCCGTCAAGAGGAAGGGCGGTTGGAGATCCGCGTCGCCGGCGCCGGGCCCGGCTTCGATGACGCTGGCACCGAACGGGCCGTATACGCCGCCCTGGCCGCGGCGAACGTGGCGCCCCCACCACTACGGGTATCCGTTGTGGACACGATTCCCGCCGGCGCCGCCGGAAAACGGCCACGCATCGTCGCCCAGCGAAGGTCGGACCGGCAGAGCACGCCGAGCACCGACTGACCGGCGGGCGTCCAGGCCCATGAGCTCCGCAGCGCTGACCGGATCCGTCCCCTGTTCGCCCCCTCCGATCCAAGCGAGCCGAACGGGCTAACCCGCGTACGGCCGCCAGCCGTTCATCTCGAATCGGGGGTATCGGAGGCACGGCGGCAGCCGTCCACTAGTCTGCATAGTAATCATCCCGTTGTCCTACCGGCGAGGATGGTCGGGCTGCTGACTGCAATCGTGAATGACCGAAGGGCACGGATCTGTGGACGTCTTGTCTGACCAGTTGTTGGTGGGCGCTCTCTTGGCCTATCTCACGGCGATGGTGAGCTTTGCGGTGCACAACGCTTTAATGCCGCGCCAGTCGGCCCCAACCGCGCCGCGTGAGCTGGCCGCGGTCGCTTCCGGGGCGCATGGGAGTGGTGCGGGACTGGCCACTGCCCCGGCGGCCGCCGACGCTGCCACCCGCACCGCGCTTTGGGCGGAACGGGCGGCGATCGCGGCGACCACCGTGGCGGCGGTGCTGCACGCCGGCTGCCTTGCCGCTCGCGGGTTGGCGGCCAGCCGTGTTCCCTGGGGCAACATGTACGAGTTCGTAATGGCCGCGTGCCTGGTCGGCGTGGTCGCGTACCTTGCTTTGGCCCTGTTGTGGCCTGCTCTTCGCCCGCTGGGCCTGTACGTGACGTCGGCCGCAACCGTTCTGCTGGGTGTGACCGGGATGAGTCTCTACACCGCCGCCGGCCCGCTCGTGCCCGCCCTGAACTCGTACTGGTTGAAGATCCACGTTAGCGCCGCCGCTACGGCCAGCGGCCTGTTCCTCGTCGGATTCGTCGCGGCGGCCCTGTTCCTGCTCCGTCAGCGCCACGACCGCAGGGCCGCCGCCGGTGCCGCCGCGCTGACGCGTGGGTCGGCCGCCGCTCGGCTGCCGGAGGCCGCATTGCTGGAACGGTTGGCATTCCGCCTACATGCGGTCGCTTTCCCGCTGTGGACCTTCGCGGTCATCGCCGGTGCGATCTGGGCCGAGGCGGCGTGGGGCGCTACTGGGGATGGGATCCCAAGGAGACGTGGGCCTTCGTGTCGTGGGTGGTGTATGCCGGATATCTGCACGCGCGGGCGACCCCCAGCGTTCGGCGGTCAACTGCAGCGTGGATCGCGGTGGCTGGCTGGGGCACCATGCTGTTCAACCTGTTCGCCGTCAACCTAGTGATCGCCGGCCTCCACTCGTACGCCTGAACCCGCTACCAGCCTCACGAGCGACCGCGACCCAGACGAGGGGGTACCGGCTGAGGCGCTTCGGCAACGTCGCGGACTATCCGACGTCGCCCTGCTCAAGCCGCTCGTGGCCGCCACCGGGCTGATAATCGCCGGAGGCCAGATTTGCCTGCCAGCCGGACACGTGTCCCCGCCGCCCAAGGTGCAGGCGGCCGTTGAGCGGATCGTGGCGGCGCTGAACACCCAGCTGTTCGCCGCGCCTACCTCCGAGAGACTTACCCAGCTCGGCCTCGGCACGCACGAGCTGGCCGCCGCAGCACGAGCCGGACACCTACTCCAGATCGCCGAGGGCGTGGTTCTGATTCCCGGCGCGGACCGCGTAGCCGGGGGCATCCTCGCCGAGCTGCCGCAACCGTTCACCCCGAGTCAGGCTCGCCAAGCGCTACGTACCTCGAGACGTGTCGCCTTGCCACCTGCTGGAGTTCCTCGATCGGCAAGGCATCACCCACCGACTATCTGACGGAACCCGCCAGCTACGACCATCACGCCCGACGACATGATCGCCACCTGGCGAGGCCGATACGCCCAGCAATCCCCCCTGTCGAGCCACCCACACCGATGCGAAGACCACCGCGAGTCTCGGCGACCCGACCCGCAATTGCGAGTGCCGGCACCAGAAGCGCCACGACGCGAGGAGCGATCGTGAGCATTCCGGTGCCGAGCAACACCGCCCAGATCATCACCGTGCCGGCTCGACGTCGATGCGGAGGACGCCAAAGATTGCGTTGCCGTGAGCGAGGGTGACCAACCATTGGCCGTCGCTGCTAAATAGCGCGTAGCCTAGATCGTCTGCGCCCGCAGGCATCGGCTTAAGATTCGCGACGGGGTCGCCCAGGTTCTCCTGCAGCTGTTGTTCGGTGAATGGCGGAGTCGGCAGATAGAGGGCGTCGCGATTGTAGTAGAAGCGAAGGACTCTTGCGTCGGCGCACCGGAAGCCACGCATGACGACTGGCTGTGTCAGGTCCTGAACCGCGTGAATGATCATCTTGGTGGGATAACGCGCCCGGTACGGATAAGGGTGGAAACTCAGCGGCCCGACGGTGGGTGCCCCGGGTTTACCGACCTGGAAGTGGCGGTTGGTTGATGCGATCGCGTTGGGATGACGGCACGCCGATGCGATATCCACAGCCGTTGGCGCAGACGTGGGATAGGGCGTGCCGGCGGCAGGCGCCGAAGGGCGACTGCTGCAGCCTGGCGTGGCAACCATTAGGGCCACCAGCGCTCCAGCGACGGCCATCGACCATCTCCTTGAATGCCCTAGCGTCATGCCGACACCGCCACCCAGCCGAGCACGGACACCGCCCTCGCCAGCAGCGCCCAGGCCGTCTGCCCGCGCCACAGGCAGGACCGCGGCTGTCGCGGGGGCGGCGACGCAGGCAAGAAGGAGGCCACCGAAGACCCTGTGATTGCCATAGATCCAGCCCATCGGCATGTCCCTTCCCGCTGGTCGGCCGGCAGCCAGTGTCAACGATAGATGCCTCTGGCCATATGCTTGCCCACGCTGCGTTGGCCCGCCGATGCCCTAGCCCGACCGCCATGCCCATGCGACGGTCGGGACGGCAGCCGGTTGGTCGTCCCGGCGACTCCTCGTACGTCCGCCGACGGGTCACCAGGGTTGCCCACGCCCGTGCGGCTTCGTGCGTGAGTCGATGCTCCTCCGGTCTCCGTTTGGGGCAAGGAGGCGATCATGACTTGGTCTCGTTGTGATCGGGTTGAACGGTCGTGGTCAGCGGCCGGGTGCACCTGTCACGCCGCCGAGTGAGGCGCTCGTCGAGGCTCAGGACGGTGCCACCTGAGCGAGGGCAGCCGTTTCGTCGTCGTAGGCCAGCCCCAGCCAGCCTCGCGGCAGGCCCAGCCCTTGAGCGAGGCGCTCGAGCACCGTGTAGGCGGTGACCTGCCGCTTGCCGCACACGATGGCCGACACGTCCGACTGAGCGAGCCCCGTCAGCGCCGCGATCGCCCGCTGAGGTACCCCGTGTCGCTGCATGAGCCGGAAGACGGTCTGCAGGTCATGATGAGCCAGCGCCTGGCGCATATCCGGCCGGTCCCACATCGACGGCGCCATCACGACAGCCGCCTTGGCCATGAGACAACCGCATCCGGGTCGATGCCGGCCGCGCGCATAAGGGTGTCCGCCGCGACAATCACCGGACTTTGTTCGACTGACGGCGTGGGCAGGTTGTGGTCCGGCTCGACTCCAAGCCAACGGAGGTGATCCGCGGACGCGCGCGCCGCCTTCCCGGCGTGCTCATAGGTGTCGGACACGGTGAGCCCATGCCCGCGCAGCAGGCGCACGACATCGATCACGAGCGCGACAGGGGAGTAGCGCAGAGAATGCGCCGGCGGTGCCGTACGCCAACTGCCGCTCACCGGCGCCCACCGATCAGTCGGCGCCGGCTCGCGTCAAACAGCGTGGCGGGGAGGCGCAGCAGAGCGATCTTGAGGCTGCGATCGTTCCTGGTGCAAACGCTTGCCCCGCGGGCCACGCCAATGTCGATGAGGTGTGGTCGACACTCCGATCGGCCGACGAGTGCCTTGCCGGGGTCGCCGGGTCTTCGTGGTCTCCGCGCGGATGCGCAGCATCCGCCGTCCGGGGTCCACGTCGTCGGTGCGCAGCGAGCACAGCTCTTCCCGCCGCAGCGCCGCGTCATAGGCCAGCGCCAGCATCACCCGGTTGCGTACCGGCTCGACGCGAAACTTATCGAGCACGTCAAGCCACTGCTGCTCAGCGGGGATCCACGGCAGCTTCACCATCCGCGGGACCAAACCCCGGCCGCCACCACCGCCCATCCCGCCGCGTGGGGTGTAGCGGCCACGGCCGACCGGGTTGGAGTTCCGCACCCCCTCCTCGACGAGGAAGTCGTAGAACAAGCGCACCGGTACCAGCCGCTGCTGCAGCGTCGCGTTGGCCAGCCCGACACCCGAGTCCAGCGCGACAACGTTCTCGCCTCGCGCGCTCGGCCTGCTCCTCAGCTCCCGGACGAACGCGGCCACCGGCGCCCGCGTCGCCATCGCGGGGTCGATCCTGTCCCGCTCACACACCAGCAGGTACTCGGCCAGGCCGCGGGCGTACGCGTCGATCGTTTGCGGCGCTCGACCCAGATCAGCCCATACCCGCAGCCACTCGGCCGCCCGAGCGTGCCGGCTCAGAACCGGCCACTTCTCGTCCAACAGCACGTCCGGCACAACCGGACGCGCCCGCTCACCGTTACGGCCCGAAACGGACAGTAAGCAGTCGTCCCATCGGCTGATTCCACGTAACTGTTACGTACAGGCGCCGCAGCGCAATCGTGTCGACGTGGAAGAAGTCCGCCGCGAGCAACCCGGACGCCTGCGCCCGCAGGAACGTCCGCCAACTCGTATCGCTACGGCGGGGTGCCGGGCCAAGACCCGCGCGGGCGAGGATCCGCCGAATCGTGCCGGCGCCCACCCGATGCCCGAGGGGAGCAATTCGCCCCTGGATTCTCCTATGTCCCCAGCCCGGATTCTCCCGGGCCAGCCGCACGACCAATCCCTTGACCTCGTCGCTGACCGGTGGACGCCTGGCCGGTTCGGATAGGTCCAGTACCGCGCCACGAGTCGGCGATGCCACGACAACAGGGTGCCCGGGGTGACGAGGCGATGCCCGCGCACCCACGAGGGCAGCTGACGACGCAGGACCGCGACCTCGTGACGCAGAACGAGCAACTCCGCGGTCTTCGCCGCGTCAGAACGCGCGAGCCACGCCAGCCACCCAAACACCTGAACCATCGCCAACTACAACATCCGAATCACCACGACCAGATCATGGCCGAATCAACGAATCACCGGCTCACAGACCGTGCGACGAGGTTTTGGCACGGGACAGGGACTAGACACACGTGAGTGCCGTGCCCGCCCTCTTGGAACAGGAACCGCTGCAAGTTGACGTCGTAGACCTCCTCACCATTGGCCCTGTCCGCCTCGAACACGGCGTGGAGCGTTTCCCGGTCGAACCACTCGACAATGTGCACGCAGCGCTCGAGCACGAACAGCCCACTCCTCACCCGGACCCGCCATGCTGGCGCACTCGGGCAGTGATCGCTGTCATCGGCCGCGGCCGTGACATCCCGGGTCGCGCGAGGGGCGTTTGCAGCCATCTTCGTCGTACAGCGCCGGCGCTAGGTCCGATCGAGGGCGGCGCGGACGGCCGCGACGGCCTCATCGTCGCTCGTACCCAAGCGACGGGCCGCCGCGACGTACTCGTCCGCTCGAGCGGCCAGCACTGTCGCCCTCCCCTCGGCGGTGAGTTCCGCGCTCGCCGCGACTGTGGTACCCCCGCCACGATGGGTGACGACGAGGCTCGCCCCCTCAAGCTCCTGATAGGCCCGCGCGACCGTGCCGACCGCGAGGCTGAGATCGCCAGCGAGCTGCCGCACCGGTGGTAGCCGGAGCCCCGGCGCTAGTACCCCGGCCGTAATCAGATCCGCGATCTGTCGCCGGACCTGCTCAAACGGCGGTACCGGCAGATTCACATCGACGGTGATCTTCGGGGAATCCGAGCCGCCCCTTGCGTTGTTGGTCAACGCTCGACCGGCGCCGGTATGGAGGTCGCGTCGGCCGCCGGCTGCGCCACCCTCTGCGTCGCGGCCGGCTGCGCCCCCGGGGGCGCAGGTGCCTGCGGTGGCGGGTCTGCGGCGACTGGGCGCACGAGCATAATCGAGTACCAACCGAGGCTGAGCACGGCCAGCACGGCGACCGGGCCAAGGACGGCGATGGCTCCGGAGTAGAAGTAGCCGATCGCTGCCACCGCGCCGATGACCGACACCGAGGCCAGCACGCCGTCCGCAGCGATGATCGTGGCGGTAGTACGCCGACGCCACATGTTGTCGCCGGGGGGTTCGTCGGCCCCACCGGCGCGCGGCGCGCGGGCCACCAGCCGCAGACCCGCCCAGGCGGTGAGGGTGCCGATGGCCAGGACCACTGCGATGGAGGGGAGTACCCCCATCAATCCCCAGCCGCCGTAAACTCGAATGGTCCCGGCCAGCGTCCCGGCCAGTACGGCGGCAACCGCGCCCAGCACGGCGAACACGATCGCCAGAGCAACGACCCCCCGGAGCGCCGCGCGGGGCGCGAAGTCGCGGATCCGGCGCACCTCCAGCGTGGCGGTGTTGCGGCGCACCCGTTCGGGCCTGGGCAGGAGCACCTCGCCCACCAGCACCGTGACCACGAGGCTCAGGTACAGGACCGGCGCCGCAATCCCGCGCAGGAACGTCGGCGTTAGCGCGAGCGACAGGCTGAGCCCGGCGACCAGGCCGCCGAACCGGATCCGACCGGCCGTGTCCATTCCTGCCTCCTTGTATCAAGGGTTTGATACAAGTCTGCGGCATGCGAGTTCGGCGCGCAAGTGGCCTGCGGCGCGCCGATCAGGACATGAAAGACCCCGCTCATGAGGCCGCTGATGTCCGCTTCAGCTCAAGCAGAGGCCCGAAGGCTTTAGCAAACGCAGCTTGGTGAAGGGTGCAGTTCGAGGATCGGGCGTTCTGGCGGGTTGATCTGCTCTGTGCGGGTGCGGTTTGGTGATGTGCCGGGGCGTTACAGGCGTGTTTCGGCGGGCTCGGCCGGCGGATTCGGGCCGGCCGAGGTTCGGCGTTCGAGGATGGTGACGCCCATGTGGCTCATCCAGACTGGTTGGGACATCGCAGGCGGCGTACGGCGCCCCGGTGATGGTGTGGGTCAGGCCGCACGATGGTACTCATGGATCAGGCCATCGAGGACGTCGGCTGGTTGGATGTGCCCGGTCAAGTCGGTGCGCTCGGCGGCGCTCTGCGGCGCCGAGACCGGGACTGGGACGGCGAGGTTGATGCCGCGGTGCGGTCTAGCCGTGTTGTAGTGCCGCAGATAGGTGGTGAGGACGCGCTGCAGGTGATGACGGTTCCAGATCAGTGTCCAGTCCAGACACTCGGCGCGGACGGTGCGCACCCAACGCTCGGCGTAGGCGTTGGACTAAGCCGTCAATCGCACCTTATGAGCGCGATGGGCAGCGGCTTGTTGAGGTGACGCATCCGTTCCACCCGCTGTTCGGCCGCCGGTTTGCTTCGTCGACCGCCGCCGCAACTGGAGTGAGGACCGGGTCTACTTCCACGACGAGCAGGGTGCGTTGTGCTCGGTGCCGACGGGCTGGACCGACGACGCCGCTGATCTTCTCGAGCGGACAGACCCACCCGTCACCGGGCCCCCCACGCCAGGAATGTAAGCCAGATTACGCCCTGAGTGATAGGCAGATTACGCCGCCCAGTCAGGGTTTGCCGACCGGCGGCGCTCCTATGCTCGTTGCACTAAGGTGGCTGTTACCTGTGAGAATTCTCTGCGCGGCGTGTCGTCACAGCATCCCGACAACATGTTAGGCATAATCAGTCTTACAATCCGTCGAACCCGGGAGGTTGAGGTGGCCAGGCGAGGTAAGCCCGATCCGAAGGTGGACGCCCTGCGGGAGGCGCGCACGCTCAACCCGCGCCCGGACGAGGTACGCGACGAGGAGTTCACCTCGTCGGGCTTCTTCGACGCCCGGGATCTGGTGCAGGTCAAGTACGAGATGGTGCGGCGGGTGCGGGTGGGCGGCGCGTCGGTGACCGCGGCGGCGGCGGCGTTCGGGTTCTCCCGCCCCTCCTACTACGAGGCGGCCGCGGCGCTGCAGCGCGCGGGTCTGCCCGCTCTGGTGCCGGCCAATCCTGGACCGCGGGCGGCGCACAAACTCACCGACGAGGTCATCGACCACGCCCAGGCGCTGCTGGACGCGGACTCATCGCTGCGGGCCGCTGACCTGGTTGAGCCCTTGCGGGTCCGGTTCGGGGTGGCGGTTCACCCACGCTCAATCGAGCGGGCGCTAGCGCGGCGCCAGCAGGCCGCGTCGGGTCGGAAAAGTGGCTGACGAACCCACCGCTCGCAACGAGGCCACCTTCGGCGAGCAGTACGAGCAGCTACGCCAGGTCGCGTTGACCGGTCACACCGACGGCTGGCGGCACGGGCTGGGCGTGTTGGCCACCCGCGGCATGGCGGCGTGGATGAGCGCCTGGCAGCCGGTTCCGCAAGCGGCCTCATCCACCCGCGGCAACACTGCCGCCCCGGCTTTCGGGCAGGCCACCAGCGACATGGTCCGGGTTTTGGCCGCCATGGCCTTGGCCCACGTGTGAAGGGAACAGTTCATGATAGGA
>JAHRHA010000287.1 GCA_020027875.1 Micromonosporaceae bacterium
GATCCCGATGATCTCCGTTGTGGTGGTCGACGACGAGCACCTCGTCTGCTCCGGCTTCGCGGCCCTGCTCGCCTCGGATCCCGAGATCACGGTGGTCGGTACGGCGGAATCCGGTGACGCCGCCCTGGTGGTTGTACGGCGAGAGCGACCCGATGTCGTACTCATGGACATCCGGATGCCCGGTCGAGATGGTGTCAGCGCGACCGCGGCCATCACTGCGGACCCGGCGCTGAGCGGAACCCGCGTGATCGTGCTGACGACGTTCGACCTGGACGAGTACGTCCATGCCGCCCTGCGCGCGGGCGCGAGCGGTTTCCTGCTTAAGGACGCGCAACCCAACGACCTGCTGGCGGCTGTACATCTGGTCGCCCGGGGTGAATCCGTGCTGGCCCCGGCCCTGGTGCGGCGAGTCATCGCGGCCTTCGTGGAGACGCCGGCCTCCGCATCCAAGCCGGCGTGGCTGGAGTCGCTCACGGCACGGGAGACCGAGGTTCTGGTGGCGGTCGCGCGGGGCCTGACCAACGCCGAGATCGGCGTCGCGCTGCACATGTCCGCGGCGACCGCCAAGACCCACGTCGGCCGGCTCCTCACCAAGCTGGGGGCCCGCGACCGCACCCAGATGGTGATCGCTGCCTACGAGGCGGGACTGGTCGGTCGGTGAGATCACATCGACCGCGCCACGTCGGTACCGACGAGTACTCGCGATGGCCTTTAGCTACAAGCTGGGCCGTTTGATCAAAACCCCTGCGACTCCCTCGCGCTCGCCCCGTGGCGCCCGTTGGCGCGCCCGCGCGCCGGAACCTCTCACCCGCCCATGCAGGCGAGCACAGCCACATCCTGCGCGGAATCTAACAAAGAGGACACGCACCCTACCATTTTGTGCCGATATCGGATTTATCGCCACGGATGGATTGGCCGCTGTCGCGAATCCGTTGTGAACCTCTTGCCAGCCGACGCTTTCGCGAGTAGGCATTGATGCACGCATCGCGCTGTAGCGTCGGCGCCCGCACGCCTCCTCGGGCCGCCGGCCCCTCCTGTCAGACGGCCCGACGAGGCCCCAGGCGTCATCGTCCTCCGCCGATGCGATTGGCTCAACGCGAAAGGAACGAAGGTCCCCACCGCCCCTCTGGTGGGGACCTTTTACGGATCACCGATTAGTGCTGGATCACGGTTTGGTCCGACACCCTTCCGACGGCGTCTACGGGCCGCGCCGAGCTTTCCGCGCGAGCGGGGCGGACGGCACGACCTCGAACCACGCCCCCCCGCCGCGACTTCCCGGCGCCCGGCCGATGGCGTACCCGTGACCCGCATACTGGCCGGCGCCACCGTTATGCACGTGTGCACAGTTTGTCACTCTTGACTCGCTTGTTGACGTCTGCGCCTCAAGTCGATTGACTCCTAGCGTGAACATCGAGGAGCAGGCGAGGGCGTTGCTCGCCGGAAGGGATGCCGCAGCGGCGAAAACTGGGGCTGATTCGCTCGCGGCGTTGGCGCGCCTGGAGCCCGATCTTCGAGAGTTCGCGGCGTTCATGGCGGTCGCACAATGTGCCGACAAAGCCGGTCCGTGTGAACCCTCGGGTGGTAGCAGCACGTGGACTGTTTCGGAGACGAGAAGTCGAGTTCGATCACGTGGGCGACGGTTGGGAAATCCACATCATCGGCGAAGGATCAAGCCAGTACATCGTCACAATGGACGCGAGGCTCTTTAGTTTTGTATCGACCAGCGGCGGGGGTTCGGTACCGAGGCCGGTAGCGCAGATCAAACCCTACGACGCCGCAACCCTCCGGGAGGCTCTGGTGAAGACGGTCAGTTGGGTGCTTCGTGGGGGCTATTCGAGCGGGTCGTAGACCCGATGTGCGTCTGGACGGATGACTGCCGGAGCGAGCGAAGCGAAAGGAGGCAACGTCGGGCGGCCGGCACGACCTCGACGCGACCCCTCGACGGCACGACCTCGACCGGCTGGACCTCGACCGGGCTCCACCGGCTGGACCTCGACCAGGATGCGTCAAACTACGGGTTGACGGAGGGCCGCCGACCCTCAACCCATGTGCGTAGTTGACAGGGGCTCAGAAAGGCGCGGGCCACCTCGTCAGTGCTCAGCCCACCGAGCAGCCGCAGGGTCAGCGCAACCTGGGCTTCCGGGGCTCTTCGCGGTTAACAGGGCGCATGCCTGTCTATCGCTGACGCTCGACGGTGGCGTCGAGTGCAGACCAACCGTACTCGGCGGCGGTGATTGTGGGGGTTGCGGAACCCGCAGGCGCGGCGACCCACGGACTTTACGACTCTGTTGATGCCCTCGGTGCGCGCGTTCGTCAGGCCGGTGTGCAGGAACAGTAGGGTCTGCGGCCACCAGGCGTCGATGGTGCCGGCGAGCTTGTGTACCTCCGGGATGTCGGTGCCGGCGCACCAGGCGTAGAAGTCGTGGAGCCGGGCGCGGATGACGTGTGGCGCGGCCTGCTGCCGGGCGCTAGCCAGCAGGGTGCGTAGTTCCTCTTTGGCGATCCAGGCGGCCAGGATCTGTCCGGTTGGGTCGTGGGTGAGCAGCTCGTTCCACATGGCCGCGAATGCCTTGGGGCGTAGGCGTTCCCGGCCGGTGAGCAGGCGCCGCCGGTTGGCCCATTCTGGGTCGACCTTGCGACCGCGCCGGTTGCGCAGTTCCCAGGTCACGCGCCGGCGGACGGTGGTGACGGTGTCGTTGGCCAACCGGACCAGGTGGAAGTGGTCGACGACCAGCTGCGCGTTGGGCAGCAGGTCGGGGGTGATCGCGGCCCGGTAGGAGGCGGCTGGGTCGATGACCACGTAGCGGATCGCCTCCCGGAACGTCTGGCTACGCAGGGCGAGCCAGCCGGTCACGGTGGCTGAGGTGCGGCCCTCGGCCTGCCCGAGCAGGCCTTGCTCGCCGTGCAGGTCGACGAACCCGGTGTCCCACCGGTCCACCCGCACCCACCGGTGCGTCAGCGGGTCGAGGCGCCACTGAGGCTTGCCGCGGCGGGTTTCGTCGATCCCGAGCACCGGTGTCGGCGCTGGCTCGGTGAGGACCTGGTCGGTGTGCTCGTCCACGCAGGCCTGCACCGTCGACCAGCCCACCCCGTTCTCGGCAGCCACCTCGGCGACGCTGCGGTTGCAGGCGACAGCGTGGGCCACCGCGGACCGCAGCCGTCCCGTTGTACGGCGTCGCGGCGGCACTTGCGGAATCGACTCGGTGAACGTCTGTAATGGACAGTCGATGTTGCGGCAACGCCAACGATGCTTGTGCCACACCAACTTCAGGCCGTCGGTTCCGTAGGGGATGTCCCGCGGCCCGGTCACCACGGCCTCCTTGTGGGACGTGGACACAACCCCGCACCGTGGGCACAGGCCGGCGTACTCGCCGGCCGTGACCAGATGAACCACCCGAGTGCCGTCGTCGCGGCGCTCGACACGCGAGACTGCCACTCCGGGCAGCCCAAGTAGCAACGTCGTACCCTTCTCCAAGGCCCGTCTCCTGCCGATCATGCTGCGTCAGATACAGCGATGATCAAGCAGGGACGGGCTCCCTCAATGCAGGCGCGCCGGCCTCCGTGCCCGACTAACTGGGAAGAGCCGGCTTCCGGGGCCAGGGCCGGATGACAACAGGTGAAGATCAGCCGCAGTCGATCGTCAGGCACCGGTCCCACCTCCCGCACCTCTGGTCCATCCGGATG
>JAHRHA010000155.1 GCA_020027875.1 Micromonosporaceae bacterium
CGCCGAACCTCCTCGACGAGCTCACTCACCACGTGCGACCTCGTGTCGCAAGAACCGCTGCACCCACCGGTAGACGGTGACGTGGTCGACCTCCACACCACGCTCGACCAGCAGCTCCTCGACGTCGCGGTAGGACAGGCCGTACCGCCGGTACCAGCGCACCGCCACCACGATCACCTCAGGCGGGAACCGGAATCCGGCAAACGCCGACACCGGTGGCGACCACGGACGAGGGCAGGTCGAAGACTTCACAGATCAAGCCTGCCTTGATCACGCTGTCGCCCAACGCAACGGAGCCCTCCGCGCTCCTCGGACCCTTCGGTGCGGTGAGCGAACCCGCCTGATCCGCGACGCCTGGCGACAGCTTGTGGCCCACGACCTGCCGCAGCAAATCGCCTCGAGCGAGGCTAGCGCGTGTAGGGAGATCGGCCGTGGAGGCAACGTACTACGACTCCTCGGCGTCCGCGGACTTGTCAAGGTCGCCTGAGCGCGCCTGAGAATGCTCACAGCCGGCCACCAAGATCATGGAGGCGGGAACGGTAATTCCGGGGCGAACCATGCGCTAACGTCACGAGTTGGAGGTGGGTGAATCTGATGACCACCGACGTTGGGGAGCTCGCAGCGGGGGACGACGAAAACACATCCACGGACGAGGGTTCGTGGTTCGCGGCGTCTGCCGAACACACACAGACCGTGGTCGAGGTCGGCGACGAGGCGCACGCCCCGCCCGACCCGAGCGCCCACCCGATCCGATTGGCGCTGGGGATCGCCGTGCTCGCTGCAGAGCGGCTACGCCCCGGGGCTCCGAGCACCGAGGCGTTCATGACGGGCGTCGGCCTGCTCCAGCAGACCGCTACCGAGGCCCGCGGCCTGGCCCGGCGGGTCATCGGGCCGCCGGCCCGAATCGCGTTCCGCACGGTCGGCTGGACGTCGAGCTCACCGAGCCCGGACGGACCGGACAGGCCGATCTCGCGATCCCGCGAACGGCTCGACCGCCTCGTCGCTGCGGCGACGAAGCGCGGCGAGGCCACCGTCGCAGCCGGACGCGCGGACGCTGCCGCGTTCCTCCAGGCAAGCGTGAGCGACGGCATCGCCTGGGCCCAGGCTCAAGCCGTACCGCAGATCGTCGACGGCATGGTGCCGCACCTGGTGGAGGACGTGGTGCCGCGCCTCATCGACGGCGTCATGCCGGAGATTCGCGCTCGCGTGCTCCCCGCCGTTATCGACGATCTCACCCATGACCCACGCCTGCGTGAGCTTCTGCTCGAGCAAGGCCGGGGCGCTGTCGGCGAGGCCACGCAGCGCCTTCGCGCCACCACTGCCACCGCCGATGATCGGGTCGAATCCGCGTTCCGGGGTAAGGGACGAAGCGCGTCGACCACGGTCCGGCCGGGTTCGGAGCCGGCGCCCGCAAAGCCTGTCGATACACCGCGGCCGCCGATAGACGAGGCCAAAGCTCACTCCAACGACAGGTGACCCTTGCCGTCGCCACCGCAGCGCAACGCGTACGCCGGGCTGGTCTCGCGAGTTGTGGCTTTGCTCATTGACGTCGCGCTGCTCACGCTCACCGCGCTCGCTATCAGCACTCTGCCCGAGCTCGCCTGGCAAGAGGTGCTTGTACGCGCCGTTCCCGGCTGGTTCAGTGCGGGCGTAACGGCCGCGGCGGCGCTCGTCCCGTGGGCCTACTTCGCGGCCTGCTGGTGGCTCAATGGACAGACCATCGGCGACCTGCTGATCGGCGTGGTCGTACTCCGGAGCGACGGGCAGGAGCTCTCCTTCCCCCACGCCGCCGCGCGCTCCCTGGCCGGCCTTCTCCTCGCTCCACTGTGGCTTCTCGGGCTGTTCGCCGTGTTGTGGGACGAACGGCGCCGCGCCTGGCATGACCGCATATTCCGGACGGTCGTGCGCTATACAGTGAAGGCCCGTGCCACGCGATCACAGCCGGCCTGAGGGCCACACAGCCAACTCACAGACCTCATCCGCCCCGATGTCAGGCCGCAGCGGCACATCGTTCACTTCTTCCGCAGCTTCCCACTTCTTGGAGCGAACCTGCAAAGGGCCCGTGGTCGTGGACCAGGTCGTGGTGCGTCAAGCAGCGTGACGAGTGGAGCGCCCGCGTCGATGACGGGGACGTACGGATTCCGATCTTGGCTCAGCGTCGCGTACAACGGGCTGCGTAGGGCCATTGTGGACGGGATCACGACCGGCCACCCGGCCGCCCCTCGATCGCCCGCGGCGCGGCGACCGCCATCGTCGCGATCTCCTCGGCCAACACCGCCGGCATCATGCGCCGTTGCTGGTTGCTCAGGCCGAGCCGGCTCAAGACGCGACCGAAGACAGCGTGCATCTGCTCGGCCACCTTTTCGTCAACTGCGTGTGCGGCAACCGCTCGTCGACGCCCGCATCGATCACGACCTTCGCCCATCGGCCCTGCCGCTCCGTCGCGTCCAACAGCCTGTCGAGCAGAGCCGCCGTCACCCGGCGACCACCTGGTCCTGTATCTGGCGAGCCACCACGTCGACGGTGTGCATCGAGTCGAGCAGGATCTCCCACGCCGGTCGGCGGTCGCCGTTGGCCAGGGCCTCAGCGAGGGACGCCCGCGCGAGCGCCTTCGCCCTCACCTGCCCGGCCGCCCCGCCATGTGCGTGACAGACGACAGCTCCGTCGGGCAGGGTTCGCCCACACCGGCGGCCCGTCTGCTGCGACCGGGCACCGCAGGTCGGGGCCGTGGCCGGTGCTTTTCCGGTCAAAATGGCCACCAGTTGCGCCAGCATCGCCGGGCGAAGACGCTGCCTCAGCGTCGCCGCGATCGAGTACGCCGAGCCGGTACGGACGGTGATGCGCTCGTCGGACCTCACGGCGTACCCCTACCGCTGGGCGAGTACCGCCCGGACCGTCGAGGCGTGCCAGGCCTTGCCACCCTGCCCGGTCGGCACCCCGTCCCCGTTGAGGGCGGCGGCGATGGCACGCGACGACACGCCCTCGGCACGCTCGCGACGGATGCGGGCCACCACTCGGAAGGCACGCCCGACGGCCGGCCGAGCCGCCCACCGGCGGCACGACGAGCGGCGAGCGCGTCCCTTATGGACAAGGGGGCCGTTACCGAGCCGTAATGAGGCACCTCTGCGCCTCGGCGCGAGCTCGCCGCGCCGTGGTCTTCGCCGGCGTTGGGCAGCCTCGCCTCGAGTGGCTACGCTCCTGACTGTGTCCCCCCGCCGCCGCGGCGGCGCCGTCGTGCGCCGTCATCACCGCTGGCTATTCACCCACGGGCGCCGGTTGCTTTTCATAGCTGCCGCGTCGGCGGGCTTGGTTGCGCTGACCGGGTGTGGCCATCCGGCTGGCCGGCCTGCGTCCACCGCCCCACCTTCGGCGTCGAATCCACCCGCGGCGTCGAATCCACCCGCGGCGTCGACTTCGGCACCGACGCGGCCACCGGGTTGGTCGGACGCGGAGCGCCCACCTGTCGTGACCCACGGGCCGCGCACTGGCAACGCCGTCGCGCTCACCTTCGACGCCGACATGACCACGGGCATGCTTGCGAAGCTGGCCAGCGGACAGGCACGGTCTTACGCAAACCTCAAGGTCATCGAACTGCTCGAGCGCGAGTCGGTGCCCGCCACCTTCTTCCTCACCGGCATGTGGGTGCAGAAGTACCCGGAGGTGACCGCTAGGCTCGCCGCCAACCCGCGGTTCGAGCTGGCGAACCACACATGGTCGCACCGCGCCTACACCGCAGACTGCTACCACCTTCCCCGGGTGCCGCGCGTCGAGATAGCGGCAGAGCTGGAGCGCACCTTCGACATCATCAAGCCGTACGGTGGGAATCAGACCCGGTATTTCCGGTTTCCCGGACTCTGCTACAACGCCGCCGCCCTGGTGGCGATCGCGCCGGTCGGCGTGACAGTGGTGCAGGCCGACGTCGTCAGCGGTGATCCGCAAGCCACAGCCTGGGAGCCGATCGTGCGCGCGGTGCTCACCAAGGTACAACCCGGCTCCATTGTGGTGCTACATGTGACCGAGGACAACGCGAGGATGACCGATGAGGCGCTGCCGCACATCCTCGCCGGCCTACGAGAAAAGGGATTGCGCCCGGTGCGGCTGTCCGAGTTGCTCACGGCCTGAGTCCCCGCACCGCGAGGCACTGGAGGGCAGGAAGCTTTGGGCCGCAGGGGCATGGGCAGCCATCGTGGGGACATGGCGTTACGACATGACGCCCACGGACACAACGATCGTTGCCGTCACGAAGGTGGCCACCGAATCGGCCGAGGAAGCGTTCGCGGACGCGGCTCGGCTGCGTTCTGAGCTGATTGCTGCCACCGGCTGCGGCGAGGTGCGTGGCTTGATCGCTGCCGAGACCGTGGACGATGGGGACCTCAATGTGGCCGGCTGGATCGGGACGGTAAGCTAGTCATCGCTGCCGATCGCTGACCGACTGTCGGACGCCGAAATCCGAAACGCCGTTTCGGATTTCGAGACCTGGTGGGACCTCTACGACGCCGGCTTCCCAGCGCCACCACAAGCACGCGCCCGCCGTCCACACCGGACGCCGGGCGCTCCGTCGGTGCGGGGTGCTGTGATCGTCGAGCGACGCCGGATCTTGGCTCAGATTGGCGTACAGAGGGCCCGGACTCATCTCCTCCGCACCGAGTGACTGCAGTTAAACCCAACGCTGGTCTCGGCACCCTGCTCGTGAGCCCGCGCCTCTGCGGCCTGGTCCGGGGCGACGTTGTTTACGTGCACGACGTCGGAGGCCAGTCGTGTCCCGCTGTCCGTTAGCCGCTCGATGGTGATGGTCTAGTCGGCGGTGCGTGAGGTCGTGTTCTTGACGTACACGTAGGCGGTGTAGGTACTTCCCGAGCCGGTGCATTCCGAGACGATGACATCGGACTTGGCGTCCGAATCACTCTGGCCTCCGCCGCCTCCGCCGCTGGGTTCCTGCATGCGTGTGACGGTCGAGCCCACGAGCCACAAGGTACCGGCGAGCAACGCCACCCCGGCGACGATCTTCCATGTCGGCGTTCGCGGCGGTGTCGCGGGGGTCTGTCCGAGGACGAACGGCGGCTGCGTCATGCCTGCCAGAGTGACGGCTTGCATACGGGCTCGCCTCGTCCGATCGGCCGGCCCATGAGGGCCCTACGTGCCCGGCGTCCCGTGGGGGCCGCGCCGCGTGCCCACTCCGTCCAGATCGCCGAAGAGGATCGCGCAGCCTTCGCCGCGCTCGAGTGCATCGCCGAGCCGAGTGGTGAATGCCTTTCGGTTCGGCAGGCCGGTCAACGGGTCGTGGCTGGCCTCGTGCCTGAGGGCCTGTTCCGCTTGGTCCCGTTGGGCGGACAGTTGGCCGATACGGACGATGACTCTGTATCCCAAGCTGACCAGTTCTCCCTGGATGCGGCGATGGCCCCAGGTCGGGTTCTCGGCGGCCAGCCGCAGGACCAGGTCGCGGATCTGTTTGGACACAGGCGGCCGGCCGGACCGGGTGCACGGGTAGGTCCATTTGCCAGTGACCAGCCGCCGGTGCCAACGGAGCAAGGTCTCCGGCGTCACACCGAAGATCGGCCACCGTTGGCGGGGCACCAGCCGCGCCAACGCGGACAGCCAGGCCCGTTCGGCGGGTCGATAGCGCGGTCGTTTCACCTGGCGGCGCAGGACCGCAGGACCGCGATCTCGTGACGCAACACGAGAATCTCGACGTCCTTGCTGAAATCGCCGCGGGCCATCACGGCCAGCAGCTCCAACACGCGACGCAACATCAGGTACAGCAAGGACAAGGCCATGCCGACCAGCCTTGCGCCCAGACAGTGATCAAACTCCAGCCGAGGATCGGCAGCTCACAGCCCTGACCCAATATGCGAGCCCACACCCTCAACGGTTGGTGAAACCCACGGCAGGCTCACGGCTGTGGCAGCTCTGACCGCGCTGCCGCAGCCCTGAGCGACGAGACCGGGTGACCTCGGCGGCGCGGGCGGTGTCTCGGTGGCGACGTCGGCCACCCATTTCCCGGGCGAGATGCGGCGCCCATTCGTCATGCTGGGTTGGCGGCCGCGCATCGGCCGAGGTCGACCTGTGACGCGACTCGTCCCGTGTTCGGTAGGTTGTGCTCGTGGACACGGTGATCTCGGTGTCAGGGTTGGTGAAGTCCTTCGGCCGAACCCGGGCTCTTGACGGGCTCGATCTGTCCGTCGCGTCCGGGGAGGTGCACGGCTTTCTCGGGCCGAACGGGGCGGGTAAGACGACGACCATTCGGGTGTTGCTGGGTTTGCTGCGCGCTGACACCGGTGACGTCGCGCTGCTCGGTGGGGACCCGTGGAGCGATGCGGTGGCCTTGCACCGGCGGCTGGCGTACGTGCCGGGCGAGGTCAACCTATGGTCGAAGGTGAGCGGCGGCGAGGTGATCGATGTGCTCGGGCGGCTACGCGGCGACCTCGATCGTCGGCGTCGCGACGAGCTGCCGGAACGCTTCGAGCTGGATCCGACGAAGAAGGCGCGGACGTACTCGAAGGGAAATCGTCAGAAGGTCGCGCTGGTGGCCGCGTTGTCGTCGAGCGCCGAGCTGCTGATCCTGGATGAGCCGACATCGGGTCTGGATCCGTTGATGGAGTCCGTGTTCCAGGACTGTGTGCGTGAGGTGAAGGCGCAGGGCCGAACGGTGTTGCTGTCGAGCCATATCCTCGCCGAGGTCGAAGCGCTCTGCGATCGGGTGACCATCATCCGTTCGGGGCGGGCGGTGCAGAGCGGGACGTTGAGCGAGCTGCGCCATCTGTCCCGTACCTCGGTGTCGGCCGAGACGGAACGGCCGGTGTCCGGATTGGACACGCTGCCCGGTGTCCGCGATGTCGCACTCGACGGGTCTCGGGTGAGCTTCACCGTGGCGAACGAGGACCTCGGCCCCGCCATGCAGCTGCTCGTGAATCATGGCATGCAAGGTGTGACCAGCCAGCCGCCGACGCTGGAGGAGCTGTTCCTGCGGGAGTACGGCGACACGGTCGCTCCGCGACGGCCCCGATCCGAACGCGACCCCACCGAGGTTGCCGAGTCGATTGGGCCGGGCCAATGACCGAGCTTACCGGAGCATGGATCCTCGTGCGGTTCGCGTTACGGCGGGACTGGGTCCGCATCATGGTGTGGGTCGTCTCGGTCACCGCGCTGGTGGTCGCGACCGCAGCCTCCATCAAGGGGTTGTATCCCACCCAGGCCGGCCTCGACCAGGCCGCTGCGGCCTCGGCGGAGAACGCGGCAGCGATCGCGTTCAACGGACCCGTCCAGGGTCTCGACACCGTCGGCGGTGAGGTTGCCTTCCAGTCGGGCACGTTCGGACTCGTGCTCGTCGCGTTGATGAGCCTGTTGATGATCGGGCGCTACACCCGCGTCGAGGAGGAGAGCGGCCGAACGGAGCTGCTTCGCGCCACGGTGCTGGGTCGCGACGCGCAGACCGCCGCTGCCCTCGCGATCGTGACGGGTATGAACATCCTCATCGGCGTCACCGTGACGATCAGCCTGCTACAGCAGGACCTGCCGGTGGCCGGATCGGTGTCGTTCGGGACGTCGTTCCTGGCGATCGGCCTCGTCTTCAGCGCGTTGGCCCTCGTCACCGCGCAGATCAGCGAGAACAGCCGCGTCGCGTCGGGACTGGCGGGCGGCGTCCTCGGATACGCGTTCGCGGTGCGGGCCATCGGCGACATCGGTGACGGCCGGCTGTCCTGGCTGTCACCCATCGGATGGTCTCAGAAGATCCGACCGTACGCAGGCGAGCGATGGTGGCCGTTGGCGATTCCGGCCCTGGTCACGATCGTTCTTCTCCTGGTTGCCAGAGCGGTCACCGCTCGACGCGACCTCGGTGCCGGCCTCGTGCAGCCACGGCCCGGCCGAGCGGTGGCCGCGCGGAGCCTGGGGCGCCCGCTCGGTCTGGCCGTACGCCTGCAACGCGGCACCATCGTCGCGTGGACCGGCGGTCTGTTCGTCCTCGGATTCGTCTACGGCGCCATCGCCAACGACATCCAGGACTTCGTCGGCGACAACCAGACGCTCAAACAGCTGATGGCGGCCGCCGGTGGGGCCAGTCTCACCGACGCCTACTTCGGCACGGCGATGCTGACCCTGGCCCTGGTCGGTTCCGGCTTCGCCGTCCAGTCTGTACAGCGGTTACGCAGCGAGGAGACGACACTGCACACCGAGGCAGTGCTGGCCACGCCCGTGTCGCGCGAGCGTTGGATCGCCAGCCACATCGCCACAGCCCTTGGCGGGAGCGCCATCGTGATGACCGCGGCCGGCTTGGGCGCCGCCGTACCCTACGCCGCGCAGGTGCGTGACCTCAGCCAGATTCCGACACTGGTCGGCGCGGCCCTCACCTATCTGCCCGCGATCTGGCTCCTCGCCGGCGTCGCCACCGCGTTGTACGGTCTCGCGCCGCGCGCCGTGTCCGCCGCGTGGACGATCCTGGCCGTGTGCTTCGTTATCGGATTCCTCGGCGAAGTGCTCAAACTACCCCGCTGGATAATCGACCTGTCGCCGTTCCAACACACACCACACCTACCGGCCGCCCACCTCACACTCACACCGCTACTGACACTCCTGGCGGGCGCCGCCGTTGTCGTCGCGATAGGCATCGGCGGGTTTCGCCGGCGCGACGTCGGGTGACGGATCCAAGTAGATAGGTGAGAGCGCGTCGCGGTCAAAGGTTGGAGTTTTCGGCGAGTTTCGCCACAGTCCACACAACAGTATTTGCGCCTCGACGCAAGTGTCTGGCGCATTTCGTGCGTGAAGGGTGCCATCTCATCGACCGGGGTGCTGATTATCCTTATGCCCTCGGCAGCCGCGTCTCGGATCACGCCGCGGGCTGGACAGCCTGGCTGGCGGGACCGGCGTGTGGTCTGGTTAGCCGGAGGGGCCGACGGGAGGAGAGCCCGCTCGATTTGAGTGGTCAGGCCGCGCGGCGGTACTCGTGGATCAGCCCGCCGAGAACGTCGACCCGCTGGATGCGTGCGCCGGGCTCAGTGGACGCCTCGAGCGGTCTCCTCCGGCGGATCGGAACCTCGAGGTTGATGCCGCGGTGGGGTCTGGCCGTGTTGTAGTGCTCAACATAGGTGGTGAGGACGCGCTGCAGGTGCTGACGGTTCCAGATCAGCGTCCAGTCCAGACACTCGGCCCGCACGGTGCGCACCCACCGCTCGGCGTACGCGTTGGCCCTCGGCGCCCGCGGCGGAATTTGATTGTCTCGACGCCTGCCGCGATAAACACCGCATCGAACGCGGCCGTGAACTTCGCGTCCCGGTCGCGGATCAGGAACCGGAACCGGAACCGGTGGGCATGTTCGTCGAGGTCGATCAGCAGGTTCCGGGCCGCCTGCGTGACCCAGGCGCCGGTGGGGTGAGCCGTGATCCCGGCCAGGTGCACCCGGCGCCGGTCGAGCTCGACCAAGAACAGCACGTACAGCCGGGTCAGGCCGAGCGTCTCGACCGTGAAGAAGTCGCATGCAAGCATCCCGCCTGCTTGGGGCCCGAAGGAACGCAGTCCAGCTCGGCCCGCCACGCCGGGTGCCGGCCCGAGGCGATGGCGGCGTAGAATCCTGCGCACCGAGGTCGCCGACACACGGATGCCGAGCTTGCGGCACTCCCCACAATGCGCAGGTATCCCCAACGAGGGTTCTCCCGCGCCATCCGCACGACCAAGGTCGATAACGTTGGGCTCCAAGCCCTGCCGACCGCGCCGTGCCCCTGGATACGTCCATCGTCGGGCCACCAACTCGCGATGCCACCGAAGCAGCGTCGCGGGCGTGACCAGAAAGACCGGCCACCGTGCCCGCGGCAACAGCCTCGCGAGCATGGCAAGCACCATCCGGTCCGTAGGTGCGAAGCGCGGCCGCGCGACCTGCCGGCGTAACACCATCAGTTGATGGCGCAGCACCGCGATCTCCACATCTTTCGTATCCGGCGTGGCACCCAGACCGACTAGTCCTAGAACACGCCGAAGGATCACGAACGCCACCGTGCGCACCACCATGACCGTCAGCCTGCCAGGAAGCCATCGTCCCTGGTCACAGCCCTGGCCCTCACCTGGCACCTTCACGCCGACACCATCACCTGCCACCGCCGGCTACCCGGCGGCCAAAACCACACCCTGACCCTGCCACGCTCAAACCAGCCTGGCTACTACGCAAAACCCCACCCCAGGTCGTCGCCGCCATCGACAACCTGCTCGACCACCACACCCACACCGAGATCGCCGACATCCTCAACAACCGCGGTCTCACCAGCGGCGAGGGCCGCCCACTCCACAAACTGATCGTCGCCCGCATGTCCGCAACTACCAGCTACCCAGCCGCGAACAACGCCTGCGTGAGGCCGGCCTGCTCACCCTGACCGAGATGGCCACCACCCTCGGCGTGTCCACCGGCACCGTCAAAGCCTGGCGCGACGCCGGACTTGTCAACGGCCAC
>JAHRHA010000288.1 GCA_020027875.1 Micromonosporaceae bacterium
AGTGGTTGAGACAATGAGGAACACCAGTCCCCGCGTTGTGTATTTCTGCGTTCGCCTTGCCAGCAGAAGTGCCAGCCCTACCGATAGCACGCCGTACAGCGTGAGCGGTATGCAATTGACTAGGTGGTTCATCTCAGACGGTCCCTTGAATGCGTGCGTCTAGGGAGAAAGAGCAGGGCACTCCGTTGCATAGGATCGTGATCAACACGCCGCGTGTCCCATAGTACCAGCTCAAAGCCGTGAAGGACGACATCGTACCTGACAGTGCCATCTTGTGTATCCTTCAGAAACATAACGCTGGCGGTGAGCGGCAAGCCACACCCTACAGACACCCGCATGGAAAAAAGCCTGTCGTGTGGCCCGTCCGCTCCACTGCCTTGTTCGGCTCGGGCGTCCATCCAGTGCTGGAGGATGGCGGATCACAGACCGTCCTGCGATGCGCTCGGGCATCGCGCTGTTCGCAGAGGAGCCTCTCAGCACACACCTCCCCTACCACAGCACCTTGTACTCGGACTCAAGGCGCGAGTCGGATACCATCTTTTCCACCTCTACCACAAGGGCCGCCGCGTCGTCTGCCAACAGGAACTGCTGCTTGACGAGTTCGTTCGCAGCTCGGCGCACGGCGTCGACATACGCCTCACGGGTGGGATAGCGCTCCTCGATTGACGGCCGTGAATCCCCCGTGGCCAGCCGCTCGGCGCGCGTATGGGCGAACGGGATGAAGCTGCCTTGCAGGCTACAGAAGCCGTCCTCGAAGCGGCCGGCGCGGAAGAGGTTCCACCCCGTGTAGGTCCCGACCGGTACTCGGTGTCCACCTGCGGCACGAGCAGCCGATACGGGCGCGAGCCGATGCGCGGCGGCTCGACGGTCATGATCCCACTAGAGTCCTGAGGCCGGTACTGGGGCCCGAAGTCGAGGACGTAGAGCGGGTTCGTCAGGCGCAGGAACTTGACGGCCAGGCGAGGAACGCCGCCGTAGTTATTGGCGGGAATGCTTGGAAAGCCCAGGTCCTCAGGCGGCACCAATGTGTGATCGGCGATGCGCGGGACGGCACTGGAAGGCGGCGCGACGTCGTCACGCACCCACCGGGTGAACGCCACGAGCAGCGCTCGCATCGTCCAGATCTGTGGATTCGGGTTCGGCTGCTGCTGGCAGCTGCCGAAAGGCGGTTGCGCCAGCAGTGGCAACGGCGCCGAGCCGTGCTGCGTCGAGGCCATGAGGTAGGTGCGGACATTGTCTGGGTCGGCGACGTCCCTGGTGCCGAGTGGGTCGGTCAGTCCAAGCGACTGCCGTCCCTCCCACATCTCGAGCGCCGTCGCGACATGGAAGATACGCGGGCACGTGTTGGTCGTCCGGCAACGGTCGAGGATGCCCTGCGTGCGACCAGTAATTGGGTCGGTGATTCGCGCGTACGTGAACGGGAAATCATAGGCCGGATAGAGATGATCGATCTGCTCGCCCCAGGCTCGGCCCGCCTGCGCGAAGCGGATGTTGAGGGCGGCCAGTCCGCCGCCGATGTGGGGCAGCGCCCCCTCGTACACGATCCGGCCGGCCTCGTCCTGGTTGAAGCCCAGGTGCAGGAACGTGCGGATGTTGCGGCCGCTCTGGGAGCTGCCCTGGATGACCGCCTTCGCGCCCGGCCGGTAGATCGGGTTGGCGGTGCCGCTCGCGTCGCGTGGCTCGTGCTTGAAGAACGCGGCGAGGTCACGCATCGCGGCGTAGCCAAGGCCGAGCACCGTCGGGTCCTTGGCGCGATAGATCAGCTCGTACAACCGACCCGGCTGGAACTGTGCCGCGTAGCAGACCTGGGTCTCGCTTGGATGCGGTGTGCCGCCGTCCGGGCAGGCGGCGGATGACCATGCAGTGTTCGGGATCGGCTGACGCGCCTCCCCCTCGCGCGCGCGGACGGTGAGCGTCGGGACGAACCCATCCGCCAGCGGTGTCCGGTTGTCGGTGCTGACCGTCGGATAGCTGGCGTGGGATAACTGCGTAAAATACCCGGTCGAGAGATTGACCGTCGCGGTGGGTGTTGCCACCACGATCTCTGAGCGCACGATGCCCGTGATCGGTGTGCCGTCGGGATTGCGGGCGATTGGCACGTGCATGGTCATGCGATCGTTGCCGGGGAGCACGTCCGCCTGCCAGCCGAACCAGACCATGGTGTAACCTTCGCGCATCATGAAGCCGTCGCCGGGACTCGCCAGCCGGTTGTTCGCCGCCAGGTCACGGCCCATCCGAGCGTTGTAGGAGGGCAGGCCGCCCTTGTTGCCACGGTTGACGACGTTGAAGAACAGGACGCCGTTGCTGCGGGCCGGGTCAGTCGGCTTGAGGATGTCGACGTCGGTCGCGTACTCGACCAGGCCGCGCGCGTTCCGCGGCGCCAGCTCGATGTCCTGGATGAGCGCGTTGAGCAGGTGCTGCGGGTCTACTTCGCCGTATGCGCGTCCGATGAGACGCTCGTAGGTCCCGATCCCGCCGAAGCTGGCGCCGCCGAATGCGGGCGATTCAACCCGGGCGATCTCGAGCCGGGTGATGCGAGCCTGAGCCGTGCCCGGCGCTGCGTACAACAAGATCTCTAACGCAATTGCCAGGCGCATTCCAAGGGTCAAAGCCGTTCGCATGGTCTCCTCTCCTTTGCTGCGCAGCCATTCCATGCGCCGAACGCGAAGTCGGTCTCCGAAAGGATCTGGCAAAGGTCTCACCATGTGAGACCGAATCCAGCGAACGTCTCGCACACGCTGGCCTCACAAACCTTGGTGCTGCAAGAGGATGTGAGACTTTTCCATGGATACAACACTTGGCAAAAGTCTCACCATGTGAGACCGAATACCATCGCGACACCGTGAGACATAATCCTAATATCCATCCGCGAGACATCATACGGTAAACCGTCCGCTCTTGACAAGTTCCCTTCGGTATATGGTCTGCAAAGAGGAAGCCTGCTATGAAAATGAGGACTGCGTATGAGTATCTCCAATGCGTAGCCCTATTTTCATGGGTAGGGGCGAAACCCAGCTTCATGACCGCTAACGCTATCTGTGCGCGACGAGTGTGCGGCTGGTTATCCCAAGGCATAGGTCCGCACCAACTGCGCAACCGGACTGGTGCCGCACGCCTCGGCTTCTCCAAACCACACCTGCACTGCCGCCTGCTGGCTGTCCGGGCAGGTGGACTTGCTACTTGGCTTGGCCAAACTCGAGGATGTCCATAGTCTCAAGGAGGCGTCTGCAGTGCTCTCCAGCCGAGAAAAACTGACAGTGCTTGGGAGTCAGTCTGGCTTTGCACGGCTCTGTCAGCTTGCAACAGCCTGACCTCCATACGCCTCAACGTCCACACCAATACGAAAGAGCACTATGCAACGACGCGATTTCTTGCGAGCCTTCGCCGCACTCAGCGCTGCGGGTCTCTTGCTTCCCAGCCGGTTCGCCGCTGGACCCGCCACCACGACCATGCTCAGCTCTTTAGGGTAGCCACAGGCCTTCCACTACGCCTGGCTCAAGGGGCAGGCCCGGGCCCTAGCCAACGGAGTCTACCAGCCGCCAGTGAGCCATAGCCCTGAGGCGGTGCAGGCTCTCGACTGGGATCAGTACCAGGCCATCCGCTACCGCGCTGACCACGCGCTCTGGGCCCAGGACCGTCGGCGCTTCCAGGTGAAGTTTTTTCATC
>JAHRHA010000289.1 GCA_020027875.1 Micromonosporaceae bacterium
AACTGTTCGCCACGCTCTCGGTGGGCGCCGCGCCAGCCGCAGCCCGGCCCGCACCGATCCGCTCGACGCATCACCGTCAAGATCAGAACAGATCGTCGCTATGGCCTCGGTGTACTTCATCTTCTCAGCGTCACCGATCCACGCCGCGCCAGTCCAGCGCATACGCACACCGTTGTCGAAACAAAGTGTGGACGTCAGGACAGCCCCTCGCCTGCGTACGGACGGCGCCACAACGGGCCGCGCCCGGCCCGCCGGCCACCGCATCCCAGCACGGTCGCCGCAACTGCAGCTGCGAGGAGTGACCGCCACCGTCACGTACGGCGCTTGCGCGGCTTCACTCCACCCGGTGCGGGCGGCACCCCGTGCTCGCGGGCCAACACCCGCACGTACGCCGGACTAAACGGCGACAACGCCACCACGTCGGCCGGCGGCACACCAGCCCGCAGCGCCGCGACCACCGCGTCGATCACCGCCTGCCGGGCCGCCTCATGGTGCCGCTCAGTCTCACGGTACTTCTCGGCGGCGCGGCCAAGCACCTGACGCGGATCACTCACCGGCACCGAACCTGGCAGTCGTCGAGGCCGGCCCGCGTGGACCCTGGGCGGAGGGACCTGCAATCTCAGTCCACTGTGGATCTGGACACCACATCGACGAACGCCAACAAGCTGGGTCCATGGTCATCGTCTGCGCGCTCGGTGCGTGCTCATACGTCCCGAACCCAGCAAACACAGGGCAGCACGGTACGGACGGGAGTTGCGCCAAACCCGGACACGTCGGTACGGCGCAAACACAGACGGATGGGCGTGCGTCCTCAACCGCCGCCCATCGCCGGTTTGCAAGGACATTGATCGGCTGCTCGCTCACGCCCACTGCCGAGCACGCAACCGACACAAGCGCACCCTCGGCCGACGCCCTTAAATCGTGATGAACCTGCCGTTTCACCCGCTAGATCGGCGAAGTGACACATTTGTTGCTTTGGCTCTCGTCGTAACGAGTACCTGGGTCGGCACCCGGCGATGTTACCGCTCGGTGATCCTTTCTTCGTGAGCGGACGCAGGACTTCTAACTCACCTCGCCGCACCTGGGCGAGGCTCTCCTGGAAGTCATCACCGGCCGCGTTCGGTCGACGGCCCCCTGCCGTTCGGGCGGTCCTGAGTGGACGGTCCGCTGATCGAGATACGCCGGCAATCCCGTAGCGGTACCAATTTGGTCGGCAGCGAAGCCTCTTCGCCCGATTCACTTCTGCTACGCTCCGCGATAGCCTAAAGATAAGCATTTCAATCAAAGCGTAAGGGTCGGATCGCGCCCGGTGTGTGCAAACCGCCCATCGCGGGCGCTGGTCATGGCGGCGAGCTGAGGAGGTCGGTGGCGTGGCCCGTCTTACCCTTCATCAACCGGGTCTCCCGGCGCTGCGCGACCGATTCCCCGACCTCGACCGTTGCCCAGACGACCACCCGATCAATGACGTCACGGTCCTGTGTCCTGAGTGCGATCGTTTCGTGCTGTTCCTGCCGTTGGTCTACCAACGGCGCGGTCGGGCTCGGCCGCTGCTTCAGGGCATGATCATCGTGCTCTCGGCGGTGATCGCCTTGGTCGTGTTCCGCTATGCGGAGGTGGTGTGGCCGCTCTACTGGTTCCTGCTGCTCGGCATCGTGCACCTGTATGCCATCGCGTTCACCCGCGGTGCCGCGCTGGGCAGCGCCACCTGGGTCCTGTCGGCCGTTACGGCCATCTCGATCGCCTGGGCAGTGATACACCCCCTGGTCCCGTCGTCAGGACTGGCCGGCACGCTCGCCCATGCCGGGTTGCGAACCCTGCCTGTCCTGGGTTGGCTGTTCACCACCGTCTACATGTTCCTGCTCGGCCGGCAGGCCCTCTCGAGGATTAGGATCGACAGCAGCTACTTCCTCGCTGCCGCGACGCTGACTCTGGGCTTCTGGGGAGTCTGGCTGTTCTACCTGGAGAACGATCTGGTCACTAGGGCGATCTACCGTGTCGCGGTCGGAGTCGGTCTGCTGCTGCCAGTGCTGTGCATCGCCTTCCTGTTCACCCTGCCCGGCCGCAGCGGCTGGGAACGGCAGCGGTGGCTGCTCAGCCTGGGCGCGTATGCGCTGGTCGTCCTGGCGGCGAACCTCATCGTGACCGTGCCGGTGGTGACCGCGCTCGACTACCTGCTGAACCAGTTCTTCCCCCGCCTGGTCGGTGTCGCCCCGTTGAACGACAACGCGACCGACGCCTTTGCCACCGACTGGCTGGGCGGGCCCGGCTGGCGGACGGCGGCCACGTCGGCTATGTTGCTGGTTGCGGCGGCTCTGGTCGTGGTGCGGGCGACGCTGGAGGCCTCGCGCCTCGAGGCCCGGTCAGAATCGGACCCGCCCGACGACCCGGGCACCGAGCTGCGTGCCCCTCGTGTTGTCATGACAGACCGGGTCATCGCCGGCGAGGTCCTCGAGCCCGGCGCACCGTCGACGACCCTCGCTCGCGTCGAGCCGCGCACCACCGTGGCCGCGCCGCAGGGCCCCGCGCAGCAGGCCTTCCGGGGGGCCTCGTTCCTGGGCAAGTACCTCGGTGAGATCGCGTACCTGATCATCAAGAACATTCTCGACGCGCTGCGCCACGCGCTGCAGGCAGTCCTACCGTCGGTGGCGTTCTCGTTGCTCGCCATGCTGATCGTGCTGGTTCTCGGCAAGCTTGGCGAGTACGTCAGGCATGGGCCATTCTTGGACGCGCTCTCATTGTGGGGCATGGTGCTGAGCATCCTGGTCGGCGCGGTCCTGCTGTGCGCGATCGCCTTCGACTTCGCTCCGTCCCAGGACCGCCGAGCGGGGCAGGTCGATTCGCGGGAGCCCACTCGGATCCTGGGTGTTCCGCTCGCGGTGATCGCAGCCGGGACCCTGCTCACCAGCCTCGCCTACTCCCTGGTTTCGCTCGCCACCTGGGCGCTGTTGCCGATGCTGTGGCCGGGCACCATCCAGCCCCGCGCCCTGTTCTTTGGCGACCCGTACGTCGTCAACCTGGCAATCTCCACCGTGGCGATCGGCCTGCTCGCTGGGCTCTTCGTGATCGGTCGGGAGGCGGACGGGGAGCAAGCCCGCAGACACAGGATCCCGGGCGGGCTATTCAGCATCCCGGCCGCATTGATTCTGCTGGCCGTGACGGGCGCCTCGATCTACTTCGCCGCAGGCCCGATCCGGTCGACCTTCACCTTCGTGAACGGGCAATACTCATCGGCCGCGGCGCTGGAGCTGCGCAACCGACTGCCCGCCGGATTGGCCGCCAAGTGCAGCGACGACTACCTGTTGGTGCCCGGCCAGTCGGCGAGCGTGGCCTGCCGCGACCCCAGCGGAACCGACGTGTCATACCACGCGTTCGACTCAGCGGACCACCTGAAAGACTCATACTCGGCGGCGTTGCACGCTCGCGGTGTCACAACCAGCACCGCCTCTTGCGCGCAACAAGCGCCGGCCGAGGATCAGCCCCCGGCCGGCGGCGGCACCGGCCAGGTGGCGTGCTACGTCGACCGGCGCGGAGCCTGGCTGCTGTGGACGGACGGTACAACGCTGGGCATCGCGCACCGATCCGACAGCGGGTCGGACGAGCTGTACTCGGACTGGTCGTCCGGCAGATTTTCGCTGCGGCCGCTGTGATGTACGGTCCGGGCTTCCCGACGGGACGCGGCGGTCACGTTCGCCGCTGGGCGCCGGGGCCAAACCGCGTCGCTGTTGCCGGTTGCGATATCGGAGATCACCGCTGTCGGAGTTCGCCGGCGAGGGAGGCATCACCGATCGGGGTGCGACGGGTGTTGCGACGATGAACGAGCTTGTAGTCTGGCCGTGCATGAGGAATCGGTCAAGGATGGCCTCGAGCGCCTCGACGGCGGGGACGTGGACCTTGAGCAGGAAGCAGTCGTCGCCGGAGATGCGGTGGCATTCGGTGACCTCGGGGGTGCGCTCGGCCAGTTCGGCGATCTTCGGTAGTTGTCCGGGGCCGGGTCGGATGCGCACCCAGGCGGCCACCGGAAGCCCGATCGCGGCGGGGTCGATGTCGAGGCGGTAGCCGCGAATGATGCCGGCTCGCTCGAGGCGGCCGATCCGTTCGCGGACTGCGGGGGCGGACATGCCGACTCGGCGTGCCAGTTCGGACGTGCCGAGCCGGGGGTCGGTGACGAGGATCTGCAGGAGCCGAACGTTGACCTCGTCTAGCAGCCACGTTCCAGCCTGAATGTCGGCTTGTCGTTCGACTATGTTATCGGTAGGCATGTGCCTCACTCGCCCTTCGCATTGCTATGTTGTTCTGCACATGCACCTTCGAGAATAGACACGTGACATCGACGGCACCAGCGGCGGCGACACCCCGGCTAGAACGTTCGACCGACCCGCCGATCGATCGGTTGCCGCCGCATGCGTACTTCGTGATCAGC
>JAHRHA010000290.1 GCA_020027875.1 Micromonosporaceae bacterium
GATGCGGGCCGCACCATCGATGATCGGGTCCGCGGTGTCGGCGTCGTCGAACACTCGGATCTCGAACCAGCCGTACCAGGCGACATAAAGCCCGGCCACGACCAGCAGGGCGCCGCCGAGGCGGTTGATGATCGGCCCGGCACGCCTGAGTGCCCGGGCGAGGGACACGTCGGCCACCGCGAGGGCGAGGGCGACGATCCCGACCACCAGCACCATCCCGGCCGCGTAGGTGACAAACAGGGCGACGCCGGCCGCCGGCGAGGATCCGCTGCGAAACGCCGAGACCACCACGGCCAGGAAGGGCCCGATGGTGCAGCCCAGGGAGGCGATGGCGTATGAGGCGCCGAACGCGACCATGGGCCAGAACCGACGTCGCACCGCGGGCCCACGGCCGGCGCCGAGACGGAGTGCGGGCAGCTCACGGCCGGCAAGCAGCCAACCGCCGAGTCCGGCCAGCGTGACCCCGATGAGGATGCTCAGCCAGGGCAGGTTGCGGGCTGCGAGGTCCGCGACGGGTGCGGTGAGTAGCCCGAAGGTGCCGAATACGGCCACGAAGCCCAGCGCCATGGCGCCGGTGAGGGTCAGCGCGCGGATGACGGCCGTGACCCGGTTGGTGTCGGGGGCTTGAGCGCGGTCGCCGACGACGAGCAGCGAGAGGTAGGCGGGCAACAACGCGAACCCGCACGGGTTGACCGCGGCGAGGATGCCGGCGGTGAGGGCGAGTGCGTACGGCGCCTCGAGCATGTCCGGTCAGGCGACCAACGCGGCGAGGCGCTGGCGCAGATCGGCCGTGCTCAATGCCCCCTTGTGCACGACCGTGCCGGCCCTGTCGAGCACCACGAAGAACTCCTGTTCGATGACGCCGAAGTGGCGCCACACCATGCCCTGGTCGTCCGCGAGATGGGTGAACCCGCCCAGGTTGTGCTGGGCTACGAACTGGGCCATCGCGTCGTCACCGCTTCCCAGTCCGGCCACGCCCACAAAGGTGACCTTGCCCGCGTACTCGGCCTGCACCGCCTTGACGTCGCCGGCCTTGGCCCGGCAGCGCGGGCACCACGCCGCCCAGAACCACAGCACGGCCGGCTTGCTGGCCAGGCTAGCGCCATCGAACTGCCCGCCACCCACGATCGGCGCTGAGAACAAGAGCGTGGCCGCCACGGCCGTGGGCTGTCTCGACGCGGGCGGCAGACTCGACACGGCCGCGGCGCCGGCGCTCGTGCCGGTGGCGATGCCCGACGGCTGCCCGCCCCCCGCACACGCCGCACCGGTCCCGAGAAAACAAGCCGCCGCGAGCATCGCAAGAACCGCGCGGCGAGTCGAGGGCTGCAGCCGGAACCGCAAACGCATGAAATCCCCCTTCGGTGGACGCCGACAGCGTAGAGCACCGCGCATGAGCCGCCGGTTACAAGACACTTACGCCGCTCCTCAGCAGCAACCGATACCCTGGCCAGCGGTCATGCCGCGCCGAGATCAGCACGCGCGCCGCAACAACGCAAGCTGCTGCCGGTGGTCAGACGCGGTTACGGCTGTTCCGCAGGACTTACCCGCAGGCGAGGCACGGCAGCGCCGACCTGCACGTGCCCCAAGACCACGACCAGTGTCCTGGGCGGGGAGTGGAACGCCGACCTCAGATCCACCAGATCGGCCACCGCCTCGACCACATCGTCGAGCTCGCCACCGGCGACCCGCCGACCCAGCCGTGGCTAGGCGGCCAGGATCGTGTCCAAGTCCGCCGCCTCGTCGAGGCCGGCCAGGATGTCGTCGGCGTGGTCGCAGAAAGGTCCGCCACGGCAGGGTCGAAAATCGTTCAGCGGTGGCGACGCGCCACCTGCCGTGCGGCGGCCACGCCAAAGACCTCGATAGGAGGGCGAGCTGGACCGCCCGGGCCGGCAGGCGAATCTCGAGGCGACGGCAAGGCCGACATGCCGGGCAACGCGAGGCTTCCCATTCGACGGCTGCCCGGTTGGTGCGGGGCTTCATTGGCGATCATGCGGGTGGGTGGTGTCGGAGGGCCCGTGAGGTCACGCTTCCGGCCGCCACCCCGACCAATAGGATGCTGCGGACGCGTACGTTGGCCGCCGCTACAGGACGACGGGGTGATCGTGAGCACCTACCGAGGTCCGGCGATTGTCGTCCTCCCGGACGGCACGTTGTTCAAGGTTGGTGCCCATCTGCAGTCGACCGCAGCCCCGGGGATGCAGATGTGGCGAGGCGTGATCACGTCGGACAACAAGCAAGCGCTTTGGGACACGGTCACGGTAAGTCGCGCAACGATTCGGCTGCCCAGCGGCCGAGACGGCATGTTCGCTCCGGTCGGGTTGGAAGGGTTCGCGGGACGGGAGTTGCGCCTCAACGGCCATGGCGCTGCCCCGTTCTGACGGCTCTGCTGTGAACTCCGACTCACCCCACCACCGACCCGGGTATCGATGAGCGGGACGGGTCGGGTCCGCGATCACCTCGTGGCTCGGCAGCCTGCGCTCCGACTTCCTTGTCTCGCCATCGCGGTGCTCGCGGCGGCCACCGCCCCTAGCTGTCCTCTTCGGACAGCGCCGGGCCCGGGTGGGCAGCCGAGGCGACAGCTGCAGTTGGCACGGCACGACCCGATCATGTGGACGGCCGGTGACACCGCCCGGTCGTACGCGACGTCGACGCGCGTGGCTGCGTGTCGTCAAATTCCCGTCTCAGGTCGTCGAGCTTGGTAGCCGCGCCTTCCGCCGGACAAGCGCGCCCAGCAACACCACCGCGAGGGCCGCGCCGTATCCGATGCGCTGGCCGAGGCCAGGGTCGATGTCGAGGTTGTGGGAGTACTGCGCGAGCTGGGCGGCGAAGGCCACGACGAGCCATTCCGGCCGGCCGCCGAGGGCGACGAGCAGGACGAGCAGGATCGCGTACCAGGGGTAGCTGGGCGTGGCGACGAGCAGGGCCGCCCCGACCATGGTGGTGGCGGCCAGCCACGGCCGGTCCGGGTCTGCGGTGCGGGCGACCCAGACCGCCATGGCGATGAGGATCGCGACCGCGACAGGGCCGGCCCAACTACTCGGTACGAGCAGGGTCAGCAGCGCGAACCGGGAACCGTTCGTGTAGCCCTCCTCGCTCAGGTATCCGGGGAGGTAGCCGATCGCGCCCGAACCGACGGCCAGGACGTGGGGAAGATAGACGACGGCCACGGCGCCCGCAGCCGCCGAGGCGATGATGAGCGGTCGACGCCGGGGCACCGCCGGGGCCACCAGGGCGGGGGTGAGCTTGGTGGCGACGGCGAGCCCGAACAGGACCCCGCCCAGCGCGCTCGCGCCCCGGGTTCTGGCCCGGGCGAGCATCAGCAGGGCCAATCCGGTCAGGAATGCGGACACCACGTCGACGTGGGCATTGCTTCCTGCCTCCACCGCGACGAGCGGACACCAGGCCCACAGCACAGCAAGCCGCGGATCGGCCCCCGCGGATCGTAGTCCCAGGAGCAGCAAGGCCGTGGTGGCCGCCGCGAACGCTGCCATTACGAGCTGCACCGGCCCGTGTCGGCTCCCCGGCGGTGACAGCCCGTGGACGGTAAGGAAGAGCGCCTCCGCGACGGGTGGGTAGATGGTGTGCACGGTCGGCCGGTTGATCAGGCTGCAGCCAGGCACCAGCGGGCTGCCGGTGTCGGGGTCGACGGCGTCCGCC
>JAHRHA010000291.1 GCA_020027875.1 Micromonosporaceae bacterium
AAGCCGTGCAAGGTGATCGTCTCCAGGCCCTCACCCCAGGTGAGCGAGCCGAGCGCGGCCTCGGCGTCGCCGGCTGCGTGCACGTCCTCGGCCCGCAGCTTGTCCAGCGCCTCAGCCACCGGGTCGTGTCGCTCGCTCATCCGGCACATTGTCAGCCAAAGCCGGGCGAGGGGCCAGTCGTGCGTCCTGCCGCGTGTGAGCCGAACGACTCAACCGTATGGCGCGGCTGCTGGCCGGTCTCGAATCCTGTTCGTGACGAGCGTCGGCGTTGACGGCTGCGCGCTGGTTGGCGAACTGGCCGCTCGCGCCGAGCGATACCCCCACCCGCCGACCCGGGTTGCGTCCTACCGACCGTCGTGCCGGCAGCAATCCGGTCAGCGGCCTGTCTGTGTCCTTCGCCACGCCAAGATCCCCAGCCATGCCCGCCCGGCCCATCACCTCGCAAGAACACGAGTGGTTAACAAGTTGAAGGCTCTTGACCGCTGTGCGGGCCCATTCCATCCGCTCCGTGACCTCGCGGACCAGTCAAGCAGCACCGCTGGTTGGCGTTTCCGCTGGTCAGAGCCTTGATGGTGGGCGCGACAGGGTTTGAACCTGTGACCTCTTCCGTGTCAGCAAACTACTGGGAACCGCTGTGCTACGCGCCGTTCTCCCAGGTCGCCTCCGACCGTAGGGGTCGAAGTTAAGTGCTCTCCTGGCGTTCAGTTAAGCGCTCTCTTCGCGTGCTTGAACTGGTCGGCGGAGACACGAGTATAGGCGGCATCGTTTGGCTGGACAGCTGGCAGCGGACCGTCCGCCGCAGCCCCGCATCAGGCACCGCATGTCCGGCCGGAACCGGAACACCGTGCGCGTGACCGCCTCGGCGCGCGCAGTAATGCGCGCCCTTCACCGACTGCGGCAAGTGGCCGGCGGTCGCCGGCTGGACGCGTAGCTCGGCGAGCTCAGCAAGCGCCCGCGACCCGAGCAGCGCGGGGAACACGATGCGCTTCTCGGCGTTGACCGAGAACGGCGTGCAAGATGGATTTCGTCCTCTCTATGGGGGTTCGAGGCATAGAGGCCCGGTTGACCCCGATCTGGAGGTCGTTTTGACGTCTTTGATCCGCCGTCGTACAGCATTGACCGTGCTCGCGGCGTCCTTGCTCGTGGCCTCGGTCGCGCTGGCCACCCCGGCCGCGGCCAGCCCAGCCGACGACATCGCCACCGTCACCAAGACGGTCACCCTCAAGGGGCTGCTCAAGCATTCGGACCGGTTGCAGGCGATCGCCGACGCCAACGGCGACAACCGCGCGTCTGGCCTGCCCGGCTATGACGCCAGCGCGGCGTACGTCGCGAACAAGATGCGCGGCGCCGGCTACAACGTCACCGTGCAGCCGTTCGACTTCCCGTACTTCGAGGAGTTCGGCTCCGCATTCCAACAGACCGCGCCGACCCCGACGACGTACGTCGACGGCGAGGACTACGACCTCATGGACTTCTCCGGCGCCGGGGACGTCACCGCCCCTGTGGTCAACGTGGACCTGAACCTCACCCCGCCGCGTGCCTCCACATCGGGCTGCGAGCCGGCGGACTTCCCGGCCAGCGTGGCGGGCAAGATCGCGCTGGTGCAGCGGGGCACGTGCACGTTCGGCACGAAGGTCGCCAACGCCGAGGCGGCCGGCGCGGTGGGCGCGGTCGTGATGAACCAGGGCAACGGCGACCCGGTCGCCAACGCCGACCGGTACGTGCTGTTCGCCGGCACCCTTGGCGGGCCGGTCGGCATCCCGGCGGTGTCGGTGTCCTACTTCCAGGGTGAGGAGTTCGCCAACACCGCGGGCCTGGTGCTGCGGATCCAGGCCGATACGATTTCCACCATCCGCTCGACCTCGAACGTGTTCGCGCAGTCCAGGTCCGGGCGCACCGACAACGTGGTGATGGCCGGCGCTCATCTGGACTCCGAGCCGGACACCACGGGGATCAACGACAACGGGTCCGGGTCGGCTGCGCTGCTCGAGGTCGCCATCAAGATGGGGAAGCTCAGGACACCGAACGCGGTGCGGTTCGCCTGGTGGGGCGCGGAGGAGGCCGGCCTGCAGGGCTCGACCTTCTACGTGAACAGCCTCTCCGACGCCGAGCTTGCGGATATCGCGCTGTGCCTCAACTTCGACATGATCGCCTCCCCCGAACTACACGTTCGGTGTGTACGACGGGGACGACTCGGCGCAGGAGGGGTCGGGTCCTGGCCCGCCCGGGTCGGCAGCCATCGAGGACGTGTTCGAGGAGTTCTTTGCCGCCCGCGGCGAGGCGACGAAGGCGTCTGACTTCACCGGCCGCTCCGACTACGGCCCGTTCATCGCGGTCGGCATCCCGGCCGGTGGGCTGTTCACCGGTGCGGAGACCATCAAGACCCCTGCCGATGTCACCTTGTGGGGTGGGCTCGCCGGAGCAGATGGACGTCTGCTACCACGATCCCTGTGACGGTCTCACGCCCGAGCAGGACAACGCCCCGCCCGGGGTGCATGACGCGCTCGCCGCGACCGGGTACGACCTGTACGGCAACCTCAACACCTACGCGTTCGACGTGAACGCCGACGCCGTCGCGACCGCGGTGGTCACCTTCGCCCACGACACCTCAACGGTGAACGGTGACGCCGGCGCAGCCAGCGTCAAGGTCTCGGCCGACGCCGCCGGGACCGGCAGCCGCGACATCCACGGGCACGCCAGGAGGTAGCAGACAGCCCGAAAGGGCAGCACCCACTCGGAGGGCCGGCGGTCACCCGCCCGGCCCTCCGGTCATATGACCCTCGCACTTGCGTGCGCCGTCATCGGCCCGTAGATCACCTCATGGGCGGGGCAGACACAGACCGACGACGCCCGGTCCCCGGGGTCGCACCGCCAGCGGTAACAGCCTACTTGTAAGTGCTCTCCCGACCGGTGGACCCTCCTTGCCTACGGATCCCGTCCACCAGTGGGACGAGCAAGTCTGCAAAAGCCCTTCTCAACCCTGCGTTCCGCAGCTGTGGTGGTCGCCTGGTACACGGATTCGTGGGTTGACCTGCGGGAATGCGTGGTGGATCGCTGCGCACGCGTGTTACTAGGCGGCGGTGTCGTGGCTGGTCAGGAGCTTGTGGTGGCCAGCTCGATGATCTTGCTGGGCGGGTCGAGCCCGAGGGTGGCGTAGATGTCACGCTGGGGCTTGGTCAGCTCGGTGCGCTGGCGGAAGGTCCCGTCGGGGCCGGTGAAGGTGATCACCTGCAGCCGGTTCAGCTCGGCCGCAAGGGTCCGCCAGGTGGCGCCGGTGGTCGTCTCGACGATCCGGACCAGCAGCAGCGCGAGCCAGCACAAGATGACGTGGGCGCGGATGCGCTCCTCCAGCCGGTGGTAGACCGGGCGCAGGTCGATGACCTGCTTCATGTCACGCCAGCCGCGTTCGACCTCCAGCAGCTGCTTGTAGCCCAGCGCGATGTCCTCGGCGGGCAGGTGCGGGTCGCTGGAGCGCAGCAGGTACTTGCCGTCCAGGTTGGCCTCGGCCTTGATCTTGTGCTTGTCGATGCGCAGCAGCCCGGAGGGGGTGACCCGCAGGTAGCGGTGCAGGCCGGGCTTGGTGGAGATGACCCCGCGCAGCTCGGCCCGCTTGGTGGTGGGGAGCGTGTCGGTGCCGTCGATCGTCTCGGTG
>JAHRHA010000064.1 GCA_020027875.1 Micromonosporaceae bacterium
GCTCCACCGCTGCGGCTCAGCCTGCAACCGCCCGGCCAGCGGCAACGTGCTCTCGATGGCGGCTGGTGGCCGCGCTCGCAGGATCCCGCTGCGGAGTTACCCGACCTCATCACGGCGCTCAACGCGAGCCGAGGCATGGTCCACCACGTCATCCTCCACGAGGATGCCTGGAGTCCCAGGCCCCGCCGGCTCAGCGTCGACGGCCGCACTGTGCTCATCGGCTGGGTTCGTAGCGTAGACCCCCAGGTGGTCAGCGCGACGTATGGCAACGACGACCGACTTGATCTGTTGGTGGTGCCACCGCGTGCGAACATGAGACGTGCGGCGGCCGCGCTGGCCGCCGCCGCCGATGCCGGCAACACGCTGCGCGCATCAGACATCCTTCGCCGGCTATCGATCCAGCTGCCCCCGTCCGCCGCGGCCGATCTGCTATCCGAGTCGGTGTGGGAGACCGATGGTGGCCGCGTCCCTGATCCTTCTGACTCGGCGCAGCCAACTCTCGTGAGGCACCATGATAATTGACAAGAGTAAGATCCTTGAAATCCTGCGCCGCCGTGGCCAAGACGCCAGGGCAGAGTGGGTCGACCGCCAACTGCCAGACCGCGTGGACACCTACGACAACGCGGGCCTACTCGCCACGCTCAATCTCGATCCAGCCGACCTCGTCGACGTCGACGCACCGCCGTGACGACCCCGACCGGTCGCGCGGCAGCGCCGACGCCTGCGCGTGATACCGGGCGGGCTCTGGCCGCCTATGCTGAGGGTGTGAACCCATCCGTCCCTCTCCGCGTGCTGGGACCGCCCGAGGTGCTCCACCGCGGCGACGGCTACACACTGTGGCATGGCGGCATCACCGACGGGCCGCACGGGATGTCCCTGATCGTCGAGGTACTCGACGAGAGCGGCGCCCGCAGGATGACCGGCGATGAGTGGCAGTCCAGTCCGCAACGTCGGTGGCCGGTCGAGCTGACCGCGACTGCGCCAGATGTGCAGCCCGCCCGCCCTCACGAGATCATCGAAGCGCGGTCACCGCACTACTACCGCCTGATCTGCACGTTCGGCAAGTACGGCAGGAGCCTGGGCCCCAGACCAGGACCGGCCGGCCTTCAGCTCGAGTTCGTCGTGCACCCACTCGATGTTCGCGTCGCGCGTCATGTCTCCGGAGAGGCTGCGATCCTGTCGGCCTGACACCCTTGCCACGGCGTCAGGCGCACTCCTGGCAGATGTCCTCGCCGTGCTGTTGGTCGACGAGCTGGCTGCAATGATGCACGAGGAAGCACCGCGAGCAACGGAACTCATCGGGCTTCATCGGCACCACCGCCGCGGTCAGCTCCTCGTCGGATGCATCGGGGCCGGGCAGTTCGAAACCCTCGGCCTCGTCGACGTCCACCGACGGGTGCGACGCGGACCGACTGGCCTTGAGTTCCTCGACGCTGTCGTCGTCAAACTCAACCACAGGCCGGCGTGGCGCGTCGTAGTCAGCGGTGCTGGCCATCAGTGTCACCCTCCCCGACTCGGTGGAACCCCCAGGCTACTCGGTCGCGATCACGGTCAGCACACCGACTACGACCAACGCTGAGTCGATCATGGATCGGCGGGGCTATCCTGGATGTGGCGGCGCCTCCGCCGTCGCCATACTTGCCGCCCTGGACCCCGGCGGTCGCCCGCGTAAAGCGGCGCGACGTGAAGGGCCATGGAGATGGTTGTCGTCGAGCTACCCGCAAGGGCACCGTCTGCGGTCAGCAAACCCATGTTGGAAGAGCCGCCGCCACGGTGGGCTGTGGTCGTGCTGGCAGTAGTTGTCGCCGTGCCGTTCCTCGCGCTGCTGGCGGCGGTACCGGTCGCTTGGGGTTGGGGTCTGTCCTGGTTGGACTTAGCCATCGCCCTTGTGGCCTACCTCGTGGCCGGTTTCGGCGTGACGGTCGGCTTTCACCGATACTTCACCCACGGCGCGTTCAAGGCCGTACGTTGGCTGCGGGTCACCCTGGCCGTGACCGGGTCGTTGGCCCTGGAAGGCGCAATCATCCAATGGGTCGCCGACCATCGACGTCACCACGCCTACGCCGACCGCGAGGGTGACCCGCACTCCCCGTGGCGCTACGGCACCACGGTCACCGGCCTCGCCAAGGGACTGCTCTTCGCTCAATGCGGCTGGCTGTTCCAACGAGAGTCAACCAATCGGGCCCGCTTCGCCCCGGACCTGCTCGCCGACCGCGACATCAGAACGGTGGACCGGCTCTTCCTGCCGCTCGCCGCGGTGTCCGTACTCGCCCCGCCGGTGATCGGCGGGCTGCTGACCTGGTCCTGGCAGGGCGAGCTGACCGCTTTCTTCTGGGCCAGCCTGGTCCGCATCGCAATGTTGCACCACGTCACCTGGTCGATCAACTCGATCTGCCATGTGTACGGGCAACGCCCGTTCGCCACCCGCACCGACGACCGTGCCGGCTGGGCGTTCGACGTCCGCTGGCCCCAGCCCCAGCGGTTCGAGGCCCGCCGTCTCACCAGATAAGAGTGGATCGTGGCATTGGGCGGTGGCCAGGCAGGGCCACCGTCAAACACCAAGATCTATTTAGGGGGCGTCAGGTAAGGCGAACTCGAGGCAGGTCACGCCGCGCAGGTCGAGCCAGGCCCGGTCGGGGCCGCGCACCACGCGCAGCAGCACCGAATCGCAGCCCGGGCATCGAGCGACCAGCCCGGGGGCCCGGTCGAAGACAACTGCCTCCGCGACCATCCCCTCCCGACCGCAGCCCACACACCGTCCACGTGCGACTGTGACATCGATGGCGAACAGCTCCCGCAGCGGGCCCGCGAGCTCGTTGCCATCCACCCATACATCTGTCATGTCAACCTCCGCTAGGTCCAAATCGTTCTGTCTTGACTCGCTCCGGAGCATGCCCAGCAGCCACGAGCAAGTCCGCCGCGGTCTCCACGAAACCCGTCGGCCCGCATACGTAGCAGGAGGGCTCGAACTCTTGCGGCCACCCGGCCTCCCCGAGCCGCACGCCGTCGAGCCGACCCGGCGGGCGGGGCCATCCATCCGGCACGACTCGCGTGTAGACGTACGCGACGTCCAGCCCCTTGTCATCGCGCACCCGCCGGGCCAACTCGGTCGCAAAGACGGCGGCGCTGGGGTCCCTCACCGAGTACACGAGCCGGAACGGCACCCGACTCGACGCCGCCGACCGTGCCCGGATCATGCACATCAGCGGCACGATGCCCGACCCGCCGGCGACCAGCAGGACCGGCGCCGAGTCAGAGGTTTGCCAGGTGAAGTAGCCGCCCACCGGTCCCCGCAACTCGAACCTGTCGCCCGGAGCCGCCACGTCCGTCAGGTAGGGCGACACTTCGCCGTCCCCGATCCGCTGCACCATCAGCTCCACTGTGGAGCTATCCGGCGCCGAGGCGATCGAGTAGGATCGCTGGGTGCTGTAGCCGTCCTCGGCAGTGAGTCTGACGTCGACATGCTGGCCGGCGAGATGCCCCGGCCAGTCGGGCACATCGAGCACCAGCGTACGCGCCGCGTCGGTCTCCTCCCGGATCTCCGCAACGGTCGCGACCCGCCAGATCAATCGCCCCAGTACCGCTGCTCGCGCCATGGGTCACCGTAGTTGTGGTAGCCGACACTCTCCCAGAAGCCTTGCTGGTCCTCCAGGAGAAGCTGAATTTCCCGTACCCACTTGGCGCTCTTCCACAGGTACAGATGCGGCACGAGCAGCCGGGCCGGACCCCCATGCTCGGGCGCCAGCGGCTCACCGTCGTACTCGTAGGCGATCCACGCCTTGCCATCTACGAGATCCTCAAGCGGCAGGTTCGTCGTGTAGCCACCATAGGAGTGCGCCAGCACGAAATCCGCCGCGCTCTCGACGTCCGCGAGAACCGTGTCGATGCTGACGCCCCGCCAGGCCGTGCCGAGCTTCGACCACTTGGTCACACAGTGCAGATCAACGGTGATCGTCTCGCTGGGCAGGGCCAGCAACTCCGGCCAGCTCCACCGGTGCCGCTGTCCCGTCTCCGTGGTGACGCCGAACTCCCATTGGTCGAGGTCCACCTTCTGCGTGGGGCCGGCCGATAGCACCGGGAAATCCTCGGTCAGATACTGGCCCGGCGGCAAGTCCTCCCCCTGCCGGCCGCGGCCGCTGAAGCCGCGCGTGATCACACTCATGTCACTCCTTCACGCTATGTCTGTCCACGAAGGACAGCATCTGCCGCCATGCCTCATCGCACGCCTCCCGGTGCTCGACGAAGGTGCGGTCAAAGAAGCTGTGCGGCGCACCCGGGAAGACGTGCAGATCAACAGAGACACCATCGGACCTGGCCTGTGCGGCGAATGCCTCCACCGCCTCGACCGGCGTGAAGTCCTCGCCGGCCGCCAGCATCAACAGTGGCGAGCGCATCATCTGGATAAGGTCCGCTGCCCGGGCCGGCCCACCGTAGAAACCCATGCAGCCGGCCAGATCGTGACCCGCCGCCGACTGCGCCCACGAGTTCGACCCGCCGAAGCAGAAGCCGACTGTGAACGCCGACCGGACGCCGCGCTGCTGACGCAGCCAGGCCACCGCGGCGCCCACATCCTCGGCGATCTGTGCCGGCTCGGTCTTGTCCACGTGTTCACGGAACGGGAAGTCCTCATCCCGACCGCCCAGGCCCGCCGTCCGTCCGAAGTAGTCGATCGCCACCGAGTGCAGCCCGGCCTCGGCGAAGCGCTCCGCCAGCTCCTTGTAGAACGAGTGCAGGCCGCGCACGTCGGGGAGAATCACCACCGCCTCGCTCGATCCGGCGGCGGGATGGGCATAGTACGCCCCGAACTGTGTCCCGTCAGCCGAAGTCAACACCAGATCGCCGTGATCCCCGACCGGCCCACGCACCGGTGGCGCGGGCGGGCGAGCTTCCTCGCCGTAGCACATGACTTCAGTCTCCCATGCCCATGCGGGAGCCTTCCGAATCCACCGAATCCCGACCAGGGCGTAGCGTTCGGTCATGACCACCGACGGCGAGCGCGTGGCGCTGGCCGCTTTCGTGGCGCAGGCCGTGCTCGCCGGCGGCAACGCGGTTGGTATCCGGTTCAGCAACCGTGAGCTTGCTCCGCTGTGGGGAGCCGGTCTGCGGTTCTTACTAGCTGCGGCACTGCTCCTGGCCGTCATGGCAGTTCTGCGGTTGGCGTTCCCGCGCGGACGGGCCTTGACCGGCTCGCTGCTCTATGGCCTGTTCAACTTCGGCGCCTCGTTTGCCCTGATCTACTACGGGCTGGTACAGGTGCGCGCTGGCCTCGGTCAGACTCTGCTCGCGCTGGTACCACTGGCCACCCTGCTGCTCGCCGTGCTCTGGCGTCAGGAGCGCTTCCATGCCGCGGCCGTCGCGGGCACCCTCCTTGCGCTCGCGGGGGTTGCCTCGTTGTCGCGCGCCCCGTTACGGGAGGCGGTGCCGCTGCTCTCGCTGCTTGCGGTGGTGGGCGGTGCGGTGTGCTTCGCGCAAGCTTTTGTACTGGTGCGCCGGTTCCCACGCGTACACCCGGTGACCATGAACGCCGTCGGCATGACGGCGGGCGCGGCCGTGCTGCTCCTCGCCTCCCTGCTCGTGGGCGACCCGGTCGTGCTGCCGCACCGGGTCGAGACGTGGGTCGCGATCGGCTACCTCGCGGTGATCGGTTCTGTCGTCGTGTTCGTGCTCTACCTGGTGGTCCTGCGCTACTGGGCCGCGTCGCGCGCGGCGTACGGGTTCGTGCTCATCCCGTTCGTCACCGTCGTGCTCTCGGCGTGGCTCGACGACGAACCGGTCACCGGCGGACTGGTGCTCGGCGGCCTCCTTATCCTGGCGGGGGTGTACATCGGCGCTCTCCGCCCGCCGCGCGTCGCACGGCGGATCGAAAGGCCGGCACCGGGACAGCTGCGGCGGAACAGGGTTAACCCGAGCTAGCGCGGCCAGCCGCGCGCATCCGGCCGGGTCTGCCACGGCAGCGGACCGGAATCGCGGTGGTACTCCACCCCGTACGCCCTGAGGCGCCCCTTGTGCACGCGAAGCCGCCCCGAGAAGTCGCCGACATCGTGGCCCGGACCGCTCCACGCCAGCTCCGCCACAGCGCACAGGCGTGGGAAGGCCATGTAGTCGACGACCCGCGCCGAATCCATGTGCTCTGTCCACACGTTGGCCTGCACGCCGATGACCCGGGCCGCCTCGGCGTCGTCGAGTTCCGCCGGCACCGGGTCGAACGCGTACACGTCCTCCAGGGTGAGCAGGTTGCCCACCGGGACCGGCTCGTCGGGATGGGTCGACTGCCGATGATCCAGATAGACCGACGAATCGGGGCAGGCGACGACGTCATGACCGGCGCGCGCCGGCGCGATGGTTGCGGACCTTCCGCGCCAGGCCGCCACTGTCGCGCCAGACGGCGCGCCGCCGGTGAGGATCTCGTCCCAGCCGACCAGCCGCCGGCCGCGCGCGACCAGATGCGTGGCGATCTGCCGGGTAAACCACGGCTGGAGCTCCTCTGGCCCCGCCAGCCCTTCCCGAGCGTCCCGGGCCTTCGCTTCGGCGTTCGCGAGCCACTCATCCGGCGGGCACTCGTCGCCGCCGATGCAGACATACTCACTGGGAAACAGCTCGCATACCACGTCCAGCACGTCGCGGCAGAACGTCAGGGCGAGATCGGAGACGCCGAGCACGTGCGGCGAGATGCCCCACCCGGTCCACACCTCCAGCGTCGCGGACGTGTTGCCAAGCTCCGGGTACGCGGCGATCGCGGCCCGCATGTGACCGGGCATATCGATCTCCGGCACGACCGTCACATATCGATCCGCCGCGTAGGCCACGATCTCGGCGATGTCCTCGCGTGTATAGAAACCACCGTGCGGGCGGCCGTCGAACGTGGCGTGCCTTCGGGCGCCCAGCATGCTCTCCCGGCGCCACGCCCCGACCTCGACCAGGCGCGGCCACCGTGGCACCGCCAACCGCCAACCCTGATCATCGGTGAGGTGCAGATGCAGGACGTTGAGCTTGTGCATCGCCAGGAGGTCCACGAAGCGCAGCACATCGGCCTTCGGCATGAAGTGGCGGGCGACGTCGAGCATGCATCCCCGCCAGCCGAAGCGTGGGGCGTCGGCCACCGTCATCGCGGGGATGATCCATGGAGGCGAGATCGTACCGGCGGCCCGGTACACCGCCGGCGGCAACAGCTGGCGCAATGTCTGAACCCCGTAGAACACCCCTGCGGGCGTGGCCCCGATGACCCGTACCCCAGTCGGTTCGACGTCGAGCAGGTAGCCCTCCCGAGCCAGCGCCGGGTCGACGCGCAGCGCGATCTCGCCGGAACCGTTGCCCGGCCCGGGCGGCAGCCAGTACCCGGTGGGTGGGCCAAGCACCCCGCGCAGCCAGCCCGCGACATCCGCGAGCGGCGGCTCGGCGGACAGCGTCGTCGCGTCGTCGAGGGTGAACACCCCGTCGTGCACCCTCACGGCCGCTGGCCGTGGAATCACGTCGCCTCCCCCGCGTGGCCGTCGCGAACAGGGAACAGGCAGACTAACCCACGCAACCATCCGACAGAAGACACGTGATCGCGAGGCTACGCCGCTCGAGATGCCCCGGCAGTATCACACCTCGAACAGGTCGGCCAAGATGAGCCGCGCGCGGCCTGGGATAGGTTCATCGGGAAGGACCTGGTCGCAGAGCGCAACAACCTCGTCGGCGGAGCTAAGACCGAGGTGCTTGACCAGAATTCGGATATCGTCGATGTCACGTCTGCGAGCGGCCAGCATCTTCATGGCCAGCAGGTGCTCGGGAGAGGCCGCAGCCACCCTAATGCCTGCGTTTTCAAAGACGCGGGGTGCGGCAGGGTCGCCGCCGCTGGTTGCGTGGACAGTGGCCTGATCATTGAGCCACCACATGGGGCAAGCCCAACTCTGCCGCCACGGCGTCGGCCTCATCACGAACGATCCCATGCGGCTCAAAAAGTGCGTCGATGTCACGGGTCGCGCGCCGTGCGTCGAATGCCAGAGCGAGCGCGGCCCCTCCGATGACGTAAATGTCCGCCACGACGCCGCGTTGGGCCAGGCGCTCCCCAAGCCGACCAAGCGCCGCTCTGATGTGGTCGCGATCGAGCAAAGGCGACTCGTCGGTCACGCGACCTCCAGCTCCTGAGGCGCCACGAATACTCCGCGTCGCCGAAAGGCGACCGGTGCGTGCACTAGAGCATCGGCTCGCGCCGCACGCGTGTTGAACGGAAACCAGAAGCTGCGCGACGAGCGTTGCTGGGCCCAGTCTGCGGCCCGGCGATCGTCTCTCAGCGCGAGATGTTCGGCGAGCGCGGCTAGGAACACGTCCCACCGTTCATCACCGGTCGTAGGCTGCTCATCTGCCAGCAAGCGAAGCCGATCCGGCGCCGACTCCCAGCGGTACTCCTCGAGAAACTCGGCGATCAGCCGCCACCGCGTGACGTCGCCGTCCGCCGCCTTCAGGTGGCGTGCCAAGTCGCCGAGCGTCATCGCCCGGTACGGCATAGGCTGCACGGTCATCGCGTCGACCCTACGTCAACGTCACACCCATAGCCACGTCGTCCTCTGAGGAGTCGAGCTCGCCGCCACAGCAGCGCAACTGGCATCAGGCCGTGTCTCGGATCCTCTCGAGGCCGTCGAGAATCAGATCGAGCCCGAACTCGAACTCGCTCGGACCATCGAGGCCTGGCTCCGCGAGGTGCTGCTCGATGTGCTCGGCGACGTGGGGGTACTCGTCGGCGGGGAGCTCGCGGCGGAAGGCGTCGGCCATGCCTGCCAGCTCCTCCGCGGTTTCGAAGGGAAAGTTCACCTGCCAGAGCGTGAATCCCGTGATATGGCTGTCCAGGGCGTGGTACGCGTGATGTGTCAAGTCGGCCGAGAAGCCCGCCGCTCGAAGTATTCCGAGAAGCGATTCCATCCAGCGCAACCGTGCGGGACTGACGACGGTTGTCGCCATCATGAGGCTGCTCGCCCAGGGGTGGCGCAGCAGAACCTCGTGGGCCGAGATCGCGCTCTGACGTACCGCGGGCTTCCAATCCGCTCCGTTGGAAGGCACCTCGATCTCGCTCATGACGAGGTCGACGATGCCGTCCCGGATGTCGTCCTTGTTGGCCACGTGGTTGTACAGAGACATCGCCTGAACCCCGAGCTCGTGGCCGAGTTTGCGCATCGTGAGTGAATCGAACCCGTCTTCATCGGCAAGGCGGATGGCAGCGCGCAGGACGCGGTCCCTACTCAAGGGAGCCCGGGGCTTAGCGCGCGGGTCGGTTCGCGCAACCATGTGCTCTTCGGCTTTCTCTTGACAGATCTACTTCGTACGTCTAACTTACAGCATAAGCTTACAACGTACGTATGGAACCACGAGGATGGGAGAGGGGAGATGTCCGGCGAGGCCCCCGCACAGAAGGCAACCATGAAGGCGATTGTCTACGATCGGTACGGCTCACCCGATGTACTCGATCTCCGAGAACTCGACCTGCCGGTCGTCACGGACGGCGGCGTGCTGGTCCGTATTCACGCCGCCTCCGTGAACCCGTTGGACTGGTATTCCATGACGGGAACGCCCTACGTCGCACGCATGGGTGCCGGCCTGCGCAGGCCAAAGAGCGAAAGACTAGGTGTCGACTTTGCCGGGACGGTCGAAGCGGTCGGCAGAGACGTGACGCGGTTTCAACCTGGTGATGAGGTCTTCGGTGGGAGCAGCGGCGCCTTCGCCGAGTACGTGTGTGCTCGCGCGGATCGAATGGTCCTGAAGCCAGCCAACCTGACCTTCGAGCAAGCGGCGGCCGTGCCGGTGGCGGGACTCACCGCGCTGCAGGGCCTTCGCGACAAGGGGCATATTCAGCCGGGGCACAAAGTCCTGATAAACGGCGCGTCGGGCGGTGTGGGCACGTTTGCCGTGCAGATAGCCAAGTCGTTCGGAGCAGAAGTGACGGGCGTGTGTAGCACGAGAAATGTGGACATGGTCCGTTCGCTCGGCGCAGACCAGGTCATCGACTACACCCAAGAGGACTTCACCCGAAGTCAGCGGCGCTACGACCTGATGCTCGACATCGCGGGAAGCCGGTCGTGGTCGGAGTGCAAGCGCGTCCTGGGCTCTCACGCGACCGTCGTAATCGTCGGAGGACCGAAGACCAATCGCTTGCTCGGACCGATCAGTCACGTGGTGGGCATGCGCCTGGCTTCGCTGCGGGCAAGCCAGAAAGTGACCTTCTTCATTTCGCAGATGAGCCAAGCGGATCTAGCGGTCCTGCACGACCTTCTCGAGGCCGGAACGGTCACGCCTGTCGTCGAGCGGAGTCACCAGTTGAGCGAGACCCCCGAAGCTCTCAGGTATCTCGGCGAAGGACACGCTCAAGGAAAGCTCGTCATTTCCGTCTGAGACGAAATGGAGCAGCGTGTTCGATCTGGTGCTGCGAGGCGGGTGGGTGCTCGATGGCACGTGCGCACCGGCTTTCCGCGCCGACGTAGGTGTCACGAGCGGGCAGATCGCGGCCGTCGGGCGGCTCGACGCGGCGAGCGCGGGCACGGTCCTCAACGCAGCCGACCGGTACGTCGTGCCGGGCTTCATCGACGCACACGCCCACGCCGACGCGGCTGTGCTGGAGCCTTCGGTCCAGCTCGCCGCCCTTCGTCAGGGCGTCACCACACTCATCCTCGGCCAGGACGGTCTCTCCTACGCCCCGGCCACCCCCGCGACGCTGGCCTTCGTCACGCGCTACTTCGCCGCGATCAACGGCCGCCACCCCGCGCTCGGCGATGGTGCCGTGAGCGTCGCCGAGCTGCTCGCGACATGGCGCGGCACGACCGCCCTCAATACCGCCTTCCTGGTGCCGCATGGCACGGTGCGATTCAGCGTGCTCGGCGGCGCCGTCCGGCCGCCGGAGCGCGACGAGCTGACCGCGATGCGGCGCCTGGTGGAGCGTGGATTGGCCGAGGGCGCCGTCGGCGTCTCCACAGGACTGGAGTACCTCCCCGGTCGCTACGCCGACGTCACCGAGGTCGCCGAGGTATGCCAGCCCGTCGCCGAGGCGGGACTTCCGTACGTCACGCACATGCGCGGGTACGGTGCGGCCGCTGCCACGGGGTTCGCTGAGGCGCGGGCCATCGGAGCGGCCGCCGGCGTCGCCGTGCACATCTCGCACTACCACGGTCCAGGAGCGGCGCTGCTGTCCATGGTGGATGACGCTCGCTCCAGTGGGCTGGATATTACCTTCGATAGCTATCCCTACCTACGCTCGTGCACGATCCTCGCCATGGCGGCCCTGCCCCGATGGCTCGACGACACCGACCTGGACCGTACGGTCGATGCGCTTAGCGACCCGACCAATCGACGGCGAGTGATCGACGGGCTGAACCCGGATCTTCTCACTCGTATTACCCTCGCCCACGTCCCCGATCCGGATGATGGTCAACAGTGGAGCTGGTCGGAAGGGTGCCGCCTGATCGACGCCGCCGCGGAGGCCGGCGTACCAGCGGGGGAACTCCTCGTCGACCTGCTCGTCCACACGAGGCTCGCCGCATCCGCCGTCATCGAGGCGCCGCCCTCGACGGACGAGGAGAGCATGCGGGCGCTGCTGCGCCACCCTGCGCACATGGCCGGCTCCGACGGCATCTACGTAGGCGGACACCCACACCCGCGCGGTTGGGGCGCCTTCGCCCGCCTGCTCGGGCGGCACGTACGGGAGTTGGGTGATTGGACGTGGGAACAGGCAGCCGCCCACCTCGCCTCACACCCGGCCCGGCGGTTCGGCCTGGTCGACCGAGGAATCATCCGGCCGGGTCTGGCCGCGGACCTCGCGGTGATCGACCCGGTTAAGGTTGCCGACCGCGCCGACTACGCCAGCCCGCGCGTGCTGGCCGTCGGAGTGGATGATGTGATCGTCAACGGGGTACCGGTCCTGCGCGACGGCCGGCTCACCGGGAGACTCGCTGGCGCGCCGCTGACGCCCCACTCGGGAGGGTAATCCGTGCAATCCGTGGACTGGGCGGCAAAGGGGCTGTGGCTCCCAGACGCTGGCGTGCCCGACGCGGAGTTCGCCTCCGCCGGGCACGACCTCTTCGACGGGCCGTTCACCTGGCCGGTCATGGTGGCCAGGCGCTCCGCCATCGAGGCGAACATCGCCACGATGGCGGCCTACTGCGTGCGCCACGGAATAGAGTTCGCACCGCATGGAAAGACCACGATGGCGCCGACCCTGTTCGCCGCCCAACTCGCCGCCGGCGCCTGGGGCATCACAGTGGCCACCGCCAACCAGGCCCTGGCCGCCCGGCACTTCGGGGTGCAGCGCGTGCTGCTCGCCAACGAGCTGCTCGACCCCCGGGCGCTTCGGTGGGCCGCGGCGCAGGTCGACGCGGGCTGGGAGTTCATGTGCTATGTGGACTCACTCGCCGGGGTAGCGGCGCTGCGCGAGGCGCTGACCGAGTCGGTGGGCGCCGCGGCCCGGCTGCGCGTACTGGTGGAGATGGGCTTTCCGGGTGGTCGGACGGGGTGCCGCACCGTCGCGGAGGCGGTCGAGGTGGCCCACGCCGCCGCCGCGCTGGACCGGGTCGACGTGGCCGGTGTCGCGGGCTTCGAGGGCATGCTGCCCGACACCGCCGCCGTCACGACGTTCCTGACGACGATGGTGAGCGCGGCTATTCAGGTCGAACCCCGGTGCCCGTACCCGTTGATCATTTCCGCGGGCGGGAGCGCCTTCTTCGACACGGTGGTCGACGTCCTTGTGCCACCAGCACGCGAGCATGGCTGGCGGGTGATCCTCCGCAGCGGCGCGGTCGTGAGCCATGATGACGGCCTCTACGCACAGAGCACCCCGTTCACCCGCGTCCCGAACGAGGGGTCGCTGACGGCCGCACTCGAGGTCTGGGCCCAGGTCCTCTCCACGCCGGAGACCGGACTGGCGATCCTCGGCGCCGGCCGGCGGGACGTCCCCTTCGACTCCGGGCTGCCCGTGCCGTTATCGGCGCGTGCCCATGACGGGACGATCAGGCCACTCGCCAGCGCCAGCATCGAGCGCCTTAACGACCAGCACGCCTATCTGCTTGGCGCCTCCGTGTTGCCAGGCGAACTCGTGCGGCTGGGCGTCTCTCATCCGTGTACCGCGTTCGACAAATGGCGCGTGATCCCCGTCGTGGATGACGATCACCGCGTGGTGGACCTCCTGCGCACGTACTTCTGAGACACCCTCAAGATCGCCGTGATCATGACCTGGCCGTCGTGAAACAGCGTCGATCATGACCTCCAGGTCATGATCGACGCTGGGGGGAGGGGGTGATGCAGGTCGGGCTCGGCGTAGGTAGCACGTCGCCGGTCGGCGTTGGCATCCCGGTCGCCGGATCGACCCGGAACACGACCACGGTGTGCGAGCGCTCGTTCGCGACATAGAGATGGTCGGCTACGAAGGCGAAGTGCCGCGGCCAGGATCCGCCCGTGGGCACCTCGCCGACGAACGCCGGCACCCCGCCCGACAACGCGAAGACGGCGAGCGTGTCCGGACCACGGTTGGCGACGTAGAGATGGCGCCCGTCCGGCGAGACCGCGATCTCGGACGGCAACGCCTCCCCCGCGGCCGTGCTCGCGATCGTGCCCAGCTCATGCCAGTCGGCGCCGCGACGGGCAAATGAGGTCACCGTCTCGTCCAGTTCGCCGACCACATGCACAACGCCGAAGCCGTCCCGAACGAGGCCCCGCGGCCCGGTTCCGGGGCGCAGGCGCACAGCCACCTCCGGGTCGCCCAAGCCCCCGGCGGGATCGAGTTGGTATCGAAACACCGTATCTACGCCGAGATCCACCGCCAGGATCCCGTCCTCGGTGGGCACGACCTGGTGCGCGTGCGGGCCTTCCTGGCGTTGCGGATGCTCACCCGCACCGCTGTGCCGGACGTGGCCGGAGCACCGCACCGGCACACCGCCCTCGCCGAGCACGAGCGACGCGACAGTTCCACTCCCGTAATTGGCCACGACCAGATGCCGCGCCGCATCGTCGACGCAGAGATGGCACGGAAAGGACCCCCCGGTCGGCCACGATCCCAGCGGTGTGATGTCGCCGCTGGGCCCGATCCCGAACGCGCTCACGTGACCCTCGGGCAGTTCGTTCACCGCATAGAGGACGGGTAAGGCCGGCTGTGTGACCACAAAGGACGGCGCCGGGGTGCTGACGACGGTCGAGACGGGTCCCAAGGCCCCGGTACGGGTGTCGCGGTGCACCAGGCTGATCCCGTCGCCCTCGCCACCGGCACCTTTCGTGTAACACCCGATCAAAAGGGACTGCGGAGAGTAATCAGGCAACTGCGACACGCCGATGAGAGTACCGCCAATCGGGCGGATGATTGAGTGGCATCATCCAACACGCTAGGGTTCCCGCATGGCTGACCGCCATCCGGCGAAACCCCCCCGCCGAGCGGGCGCCAAGTCCCGCACCGGCGCGCCGGGCCGCGCCGCGGTGCCTGCCCCCCGGGACGCGCCGATGATGGACCTCATCTTCCCCAACCGCGAGCCACCGGCGGGCCGCGGTTTCGAGCCCTCGGTGAGTCACCTGGAGCGGGCGGCAGGGTTCGGATCGCCCGAGCGTACGGGCTTTCAGCACCGCAAAGTCAGCAAGTTCGGCCGCCTGTTCGGCCGCGGCAAGAAGATCACCCGGACCACACCGGGCCTCGCCGAGCGGCCGGTGCGCCGCCGCGTCCTGCTCGGGCTGGGCACGGGCGTGGTCGTCGCTAGCGGCGCGGGAACCGCGGCGGCGTACCTCACCGGTGCGATCGGCCCTGCGCCTGGCGGCGCCGAGAGCGGTCGCCCCGACACCGCGGTCGAGGGCCTGGGCGCCGCCGGTCTGGCCGACTCGCCGGCCGCGGCGGCGCGCATCGCCGCGACCGCGACCCCCACCTGGCCGACGCCGCTCGACCGGGATCCCGAGCTCCACCTGCTTCGGCGAGCCACGTTCGGCCCAACCCTCGTTGACGTCGTGGCGGCGCGTCAGATGGGCGTCGACGCCTGGCTTGAGCGCCAATACACTCCCGAGGCGATCGCGGACCCAGGCGGTGAGCAGGTCCTCGCCGCCTACCGCACGGTCGGCATGACCACCGCGCAGATCCGGGTGGCCGTCAAGGACTACGACTGGGAGGCCATGTGGGAGCTGGGCCAGGCCACACTCGGCCGACAGATGTGGAGCAGCCGGCAACTGTTCGAGGTGATGGTTGACTTCTGGTCCAACCACCTGAACGTGACGAACCCGTTCGACGGTGGTTGGGACGTGCGCACCCCATACGACAACGACGTCATCCGCGCGTATGCGCTCGGCCGCTTCAGCGACATGCTAGCCGCGTCGGCCCGCAGCCCGGCCATGATGCGCTACCTCGACAACGCCAGCTCGCACCGAAGGTCGGTCAACGAGAACTACGGCCGCGAACTGCTGGAGCTACACACGGTCGGACTCGGGGTGCGCTACAGCGAGACCGATGTGCGCCACAGCGCGCACATCATGACCGGCCGCACAGTCGACGATCAGGGCCGGTTCGAGTACGAACAGAACCGCCACTGGACCGGCAAGGTCAAGGTGCTCGGCTTCACCCATGCCAACACGAAGGCGTCCCAGGGCATGGCGTTGGGAGACCAGTACCTCACCTACCTCGCTACCCACCCGGCGACCGCCAAGCGGATCGCGCACAAGCTGGCCCGACGGTTCGTCTGTGACGACCCACCCAACACGCTGGTCGACCGGCTTACGCAGTCCTATTTGGACAACGGTACGGCGATCGTGCCGATGCTGCGCACCCTGTTCAGCTCGATCGAGTTCTGGATGTCGACGGGGCTCAAGACGCGCCGTCCACTGGAGAACGTCGTCGCCACGGCCCGCATCCTCGGCGTGGCGCCCGGCACAAAGACCAACGATGGCCTCGAGGGCCTGTACTGGATGACAAATCAGCTCGGCCAGGCGCCGCTCAACTGGGGACCACCGGACGGATACCCCGACGTCGCCGACGCCTGGGGCTCGGCGCACGCCACCCTCGGCACGTGGAACTCGCACCGGGCCCTCATCCAAGGCTGGCACGGCGGCGTCACCTACCCCAAGCCGGAGACGTTCGTCGGCCTGAAGCCGAAGACGGTCGGGGCGTACCTCGACACGGTCTCGCGGCGCCTCGTCCACCAACCGATGCAGGCCGCGCACAAGCAGGCGCTGCTGAAGTTCCTCGGCGCTAAGGAGTCCACCGCGGTGAAGGACATCCGCCTCGGTGGCAAGATCGAACATCTGGTGCCGCTGATCCTCGACTCCGTCTACCACGCGCTGCGGTGAGGACATGACACAGTCGTATCGCGAGGAGCTGCCAAACTTCGAGCAGCTGCGGCGCCACGGTCCCAACCTGCCTGAGGCGGCGATCCGGGTCCAGGCCGAGACCGTGAGTTCCGACCTGGCCGACCAGCGCGAGCGCTGGCGCCGCGGCTTCACTCGCCGGCGGGTGATCGCCGGGGTCGGCGGGATCGGCGTCGCCACTCTCGGCGCCCAACTTGTGACGACCAAGTACGCGTTCGCCGACCCGGCGACCTCGACCCGTACCCTCGTCGTCATCTTCCTACGCGGCGGCATGGACGGCCTGAGCGTCATCGTGCCCACCAACGACACGAATCTGCGTCGGGCCCGCCCCAACATCGGCATCCAGGCCGGAGCGCTGCTGCCAGGTGATTCGCGGTTCGGCCTGCACCCGGCGCTGGCACCGCTGCTTCCGTTCTGGCAGGCCGGCAAGATGGCCGCCGTGCAGGCGGTCGCGTCTCCCGACGCCAGCCGCAGCCACTTTCAGGCCCAGGAGTGCCTCGAGCGTGGCACCAAGACCTCGGCGACCCACACCGGCTGGCTGGACCGCACGCTTTCCGCGATGGGTCCCGGTACGACCTTCCGCGCGATCGCCGAGGGCGACTCGACGCCGCGGTCCCTGATCGGGGTCGAGCCCAAGCTGGTGCTCAACGGGATCGAGGGATTCGCCCTTGCTGGCTGGGATGGCGTTCGCGACAAGACGATGGCCGCCCTCCAGTCGCTCTACACCGGATTCGACCATCCCGCCGTCGCCCATGCGATGACCACGGTGAAGGCGCTCAACTCCGCCCGCAAACTCGCCGACACCCCGTACCAGACCACCGCGGAGTATCCGGGCGGCGGCTTCCCCGATCGGCTCAAGGACATCGCGCGGCTGGTGAAGGCGAAGGTCGGGCTGCGGGTCGCGACGATCGACCTCGGCGGCTGGGACATGCACACTGGCCTCGGCAACGTCGACGGCGGCGAGATGCGAAACCACCTCAATGACATGGGCAGCGCGCTCGGGGCGTTCGCCACCGATCTCGGAACCCAGCTCGATGACGTCACACTCGTGACGATGACCGAATTCGGCCGCCGGGTCAGCGAGAACGGCAACTCCGGCACCGACCACGGCCACGGCGCCCTGATGCTGCTGCTCGGTGGCGGCCTCGTGGGTGGCCAGGTGCACGGTCGCTGGCCGGGCCTGGCACCCTCCGCCCTCGACAACGGTGACCTCGCCGGCGCCAACGACTACCGAGATGTGCTCGGCGAGGTGCTCGAGCGGGGCTTCGGCGTCGGCGATGTCAAGAAGGTATTCCCCGACCACAAGTACACCCGGATCGGCGTCCTCCGCTGACCGTGGTTTCCGCGCCGGGGCTCCGCAGAGATCACCGTTCTCCGACCGAATGTTGAGTCGCACTGCGCGATCCGTCGGAGATCGGCGATCTCCTTGTATGTAGCCACCGGGGCCTGTCAGCATACGTATTTACAGACCTAATCTGATAGTGTGTAGCCATGAAGACCATGACGGCGACGCAGGCGGCCCGCAATTTCGCCGGTCTGCTGGACGCGGTTGAGCACGGGGAAGTATTCGTGATCACGCGGGATGGTGTGGCAGTCGGCCGTTTCGTTCCGGAACGACGGACCACCGCTGATCGACTCAAGGAGGCGCTGCGCGAGCAGAGCGCCGATCCTGACTTCGCCGACGACGTTGAGGCCGCGCGCTCGGACCTCCGCTCCGCTTTTACTCACGAGGTGCGGACGTGGCCAGACGCGTGATCCTGGATACCGGCGTCATCATCGCATTTGAACGCGGCAAGCTGAGCGTCGACGCAGTGCTCGGGGCAGATGATGCCGCGATAGCTGCAATCACGGCGATGGAGCTCCTCGTCGGCGTCGAGCGCGCCGACGATGCTCACAAGCAACGACGCGCTCGACACGTCGAGGCCATCCTCTCGAGCGTGCCAGTTGTGGACTGCACGCTTGAGATCGCCAGGGTTCACGCCCGGCTCGCCGTTCGAGCGATGAATCTCGGCAAACCCCGCTCGGCTTACGACATGATCGTTGCGGCGACAGCCGCGGCCGAAGGAAGGGTCCTGCTGACAACGGATGCATCCGCTGACTTCACCGAGTTGCCGGGTTTAACTACCGAGCTACTCGCGGTGACCTGACGTCCCGTCCGCCCACACCCGGCGCACGCTGCGGCCCGCCCGTGCTCGTGGCGAGGTTGGCTGCGATCCCCGTCATGCGCAGGCACTCTACGTGATCGGGGCATACACTCGTGCCGCACACTAGCCGGACAGGCATTGACGTGTGGGCTGGAGGGCACATGCCTGAGTCGCAATGGAGCGCCGCGGTAGTCGGGCCTGGTGGCGTCGGTGGACTCCTCGGCGCGGTGCTGGCTCGGGCAGGCCACCCGGTCGTGTACGTGGCGAAGCCGGACACCGCAGCGGCGCTGAACTCGAGTGGACTCACAGTGCGCAGTGTGCAGTTCGGCGACCTCCACGTTCCGGCGAGGGCAGTACCGAGGCTCGCGGGGCCGGTGGACATGTGCCTGGTGGCGGTCAAGTCGACTAGTTTGGACGAGGCGTTGGACAGTGTGCCGGCGGAGGCATTGGGCGATGGTCTGGTGATCCCACTGCTCAACGGCGTCGAGCACATGACCGCGCTGCGCGCGCGCTTTCCCGTCGCGCAGGTCGTCGCCGGAGCGATCCGGGTGGAGTCCACGCGGGTCGGAGCCGGTCGCATCTCGCACACCAGCCCGTTCTCCTGGATCGAGGTCGCCAGCGACACGGCACCGCGGGAACGGGTCGACGCGCTAGCGGCCCAGCTGCACCAGGCCGGTCTTGACGTAACGGTCCGGGACGATGAAACGGCCCTGCTCTGGGAAAAGCTGACGCTCCTGGCGCCGCTGGCTCTGCTGACGACCCACGCCAGCGCGCCACTCGGGTTCGTACGCGATCAGCGGCGAGCCGACCTCGAGGCGGTGACCGGCGAGGTTTGCGCAGTGGCTGCGGCCGCCGGCGCACGGGTGGACCCAGCGACGATCCTTGGCATGCTCGATGGTGTGCCGGCCAGCATGAAGTCCTCGATGCAGCGCGATGCCGAGGCGAACCGATCGACCGAACTGGACGCCATCGGCGGAGCTGTCCTGCGTGCTGCACGACGACACGGCATCGACGCACCCGTCACCGCGCGGCTTGTCAACGAACTCCGGACTCGCAGTACCAGCGGGACGGGGTTATCCACGTTGGGCCGGAGCGCCGAGTGACACGGCTTCGCGACCCAGGCACGATAAACGCGTGAGTCAACCGTCCGCCGATGCCCGTACCCGGTCCCGGCACGTCGTCGGCGGGCTGTTGGTACTTGCGGTTCTTTCCGCCACTGCCGCCTGCGGTGGAGCTGCGGTCCAGACGAGCGATGTGGTCTCCGACACCGACCTCGCCCGCGCCGCCGTGCTCAGCGCCGACCCCGTTCTGGTGGGCGCGGTCTTTCCGCCGGACGTCCGGCCGGGCCGGGTGCGGACGGCGAGGCTCGGCTGGGATCGCACCGAGGTACGGGCCCGGCTGTTCGCGAGCCACGCAGCGGCAGCGGGTGCCGGCCCCACCCCGGCTGCCGTCGAGGCGAAGCTGGCCGAATCCTTCGCGACGCTCCGCGCCGGCGGTTGGACGATTCATTGGACGCTGTGCGTGCCGCCGCAGGCTGCTCCTACGCCGAGTCCGAGCTCGACTCCCGCGGCCAGCACTCCCGCTGCAGTCTTGCGCTCGGGCGGGTGGCAGTGGTTCGCCACGGCCTACAAGATCGCCGACGGTGTCAGCTACTGGTCGATGCTCTCCGCCGAGCTGATTGATGTCGGCGACGCATGGGTCGACATCGTTCTTCGGGCACCGCAGGCCAGCGACCCGCCGAACCTGTTCCCGGACAAGCCCAAAGCGCTAGCCGCCGGAAAGACCTGTGCGGAGGACCGCAGGGAGGGCACCAACGTCGAGCAGTCCGGTTCGCCGGCCATAGTCCGCGAATGGTGGCCGTTTCCCTCGCAGAGCCGCTCCCCCGACCCGCAGCGACGCTGAACTGGCGCTCATCTGACCCGCACGCGCGGATTACCTCCCCCTTACACGAATCCGATAGCGTCCCTGTTCATGGCCGACCGCGGACTCGTCGCTCACCTGCTGCGCCGCGCCACGTTCGGGCCCACCTCCGAAGAGGTCGACCGCGCAGCCGCCGCCGGGGTGGAGACGACCCTCCCGACCCTGCTCACGCCGACATCCGCCGACGCCGGCGCGGCCGCGACCCCCGTACCGCGGCTCGGTCCCGACCCCTATGCGGTGCTGACCAGGAGTTCCAGCAGGGAGGAGCGTCAGCAGGCGAATCAGCAACGCCGCGAGCAGATCCAATCGCTCGGCCAGTGGTGGGTCGCTCGGCTGTTCGCGGCGGAGCACCAACTTCTCGAGAAGATGGTGTTCTTCTGGCACGGGCACTGGGCCACGAGCGTGCAGAAGGTGAAGTCCGCCCACCTGATGCTGGGTCACCTGCAGACCATGCGAACGTATGGGCGCGGGGACTTCGCGGTGCTGGCGAAGGCGATGCTGCGCGACCCTGCCCTCATCTTCTGGCTCGACGGTCAGCGCAACACCCGTCAGGCGCCGAACGAGAACCTCGCCCGCGAGCTGATGGAGCTCTTCACGCTCGGCATCGGGTCCTACACCGAAGAGGACATCCGGGCCGGGGCGCGGGCACTCACAGGCTGGACGATCGACCGAACCACGAGGCGGGCCAGCCTCAACCCCCGCCGGCACGACGCCGGCGCCAAGACCATCCTCGGCCGCACCGCCAACTTCGACGTCGACTCGTACGCCGACCTGCTCGTCTCCCAGCCCGCCCATGCGGCCTTCCTTGCCGGAAGGCTGTGGTTCCGCTTCGCGTCCGGCCAGCCGATGCCGACCGCCACCGAGGAGCGGCTGGTCGCGGCGTACCGGCCCGGGCGGGACGTGACCGCCCTGCTGCGGGCGCTCTTCACCGACGAGGCGTTCCTCGCGACCCGCGGCCACCTCGTGAAGCAGCCGGTCGAATGGGCGGTGGGGGCCATGCGCCAACTAGGCCTGAACCCGACGCGGCTCGCGGCGGAGAAGCGCCGGCAACTGATCGGCGGCCTCGACGGGCTCGGCCAGGTGCCACTGCGGCCGCCCAGCGTCGGTGGTTGGCCGGCCGGGGCGTCGTGGCTCACCACCTCGTCGATACAGGTACGGCTGCGGTTGGCGACCGGCTTCGCCGCGGAGGTGGGAGCGCCGGTGCTCGACCCGCTCGCAACCGGGTCAACAGACGCGAAACTCGACGCCCTGGCCCGCCTGCTGGTGGTGGATGCGTGGACCGACCGTACGCGGGCGGCACTGACCCAGTCCGCGGGCGAGCCCCGACGACTCCTCTCTGTGGGTCTGGTCAGCCCCGAGTACACGGTTTCCTGAGCGAAAGGGTCCGTTGTGGACACTGTGACGAGGCGGAAGTTCCTCATCGCGAGCGGCGTCGTCGCGGGTGGTGCCCTGGCGGCCGGTGCGACCGCGTACACGCTCTGGGACATTCTCGCCACGGCGGCGGACCCGCGTCGCGACCCCGGTGCCCGTACCCTCGTCGTGGTCACCCTCTATGGCGGCAACGACGGTCTGGCGACGGTTATCCCGTACGCCGATCCGGCGTACCACGACGCGCGACCGGGCCTGTCCTACTCGGCCGAGCAGGTGCTCCGCATCGACGACACCACCGGGCTCAACCCATCATTGAAGGGCCTGCGCCAGCTCTATGACGACGACCGGCTAGCGATCGTACGTGGAGTGGGGTACCCACAGCCAGACCGCAGCCACTTCCGCTCGATGGACATCTGGCACACCGGCTCGCCGGAGCGTCCCGGCAACACCGGATGGCTCGGCCGTTGGCTGGACACGGTCGGCGGCGACCCGCGCCTGGCTGTCTCCTTCGAGCCGGTGCTGCCGCCGCTGCTGGCCGGAGAGACCAGCGCCGGCGCGGCCGTTCCGGTCTCGGGGCTCAAAGTGGCCCGAGGCGTGCCGCGCAATGCGCTCGAGGCGCTGGGCAAACCGTCGCCGGGCGAGCCTTCGCTACAGGCGAGGGCCGCCGCGTGCTTCGCCGACCTCGACAAGGTCGACGAGATGATCACCGACGTGAAGGCGGCCGCGGCCGCCGATGCGGACTCCGATGACGACACACCGGCCGCGACCGCGACCGGCGGAGGGCGTACGCCGCTCGCGGCGCAGCTGGAGCTGGTGGCGCAATGCGTCGAGGCCGGGGTATCCACTCGGGTCTTCTCGGTCTCCCTGGGCGGTTTCGACTTCCACGCGGACGAGAAGGTCGCCCAGGAGCGGCTGCTCGCCGAGCTGGACTCGGCTGTGTCGGCCTTCGTCAACCGGATGGGGCTCAGCGAGCGCGGGCAGAAGGTCGTCGTGCTCGTCTACTCGGAGTTTGGCCGGCGGGTACGCGCCAACGCCTCGGACGGGACCGACCACGGGACCGCGTCGAACGTGTTGGTAGCGGGTCCACGCGTCGCCGGCGGGCGCCTCATTGGCGAGCAGCCCAGTCTCGGTGACCTCGACCGGGGCGACCTGAAGTCCACTATAGACTTCCGCGACATCTATGCTTCGCTGCTCTCCGACGCGCTCGGTGCGGACCCCGGGCGGATCCTTGGTGGCTGGTCCGGACGAATGTCGGACCTGCTCGGCAAGGCGTAGACGCGGCGAGCGTTGTCCGCGCCGACCAGCTCGGCGAACCGTACTGCGTCGTCCTCGGTCCACGCGCCGTCGGCGAGCCCGTCGGCAACCAGGTCCGACAATGCGCGTCGGAACAGTACGGCGCCGAGGTAGTGCAGCTCCGGTAGGCCGAAGGCGTCCGACGAGTAGAGGAACTTACCGAACGGAGTGAGTTCGAGCGCCTCGGCCAGAAGGGTCGATGCGCGCCGCCCGACGTTGTGTATGGCGAGCCCAATGTCGACGAACACGTTGCCGAAAACCTGGGCGAGATAGCCGGCCTCCCGGTGGTACGGATAGTTGTGCAGCAGCATGACCGGCACACCGGTCGGCTCGATCGTGCGCAGCAACCCGGTGAGCAGTAGAGGGTTGCACCGGTGCAGGTCGAGGTCACGGTCGCCGTACCCCACGTGGAACTGCACCGGCAGCCTGAGTTCCACGCCGGTGAAAATCAGAAACCGGTGCAGCAGCTCGTCCGCGAGCCGTGGCGGCGCACCCTTATCAATTGCCGACAGCCATCGGCCGGCCGCCAGCGTCACGTCCGCCGCGTCCGGGCGACGGTCCGCCAATTCCAGACCAATCCGGTAGGCAGCAATGGACTTCACCGCGACCGCCGCCTCGCCCGCAGCCCGCGTGGCGAGTCTCTCCCGGACGGCGTCGCCGAAACCGGCAGCGGTGGTTCCCTCCGCTGCCAGCTCTTCCGCGATCCGCTCCAACCGGACGATGTGGTACGCCGGCACGCCAGCCGCCGCGGCCAGCTCCGACGGCGAGAGCATGGGCTCCGGCTCGAATCCCGTGTCCACGCAGAGCGCCTCGAGGCCGGCGCCGCGCAGGAACCGCTCGGTCACGTCGGCGGTGCCCAGCTCGGCACGGCGGGCCAGGTACTCGTCGGCGCTGGCGTGTGGTGGCAGATCCAGCACCGGGGCACACCAGCGGCGTACCGCAAGGCCAATCTGCGAGTCGAACAGCGTGGCGCCTTGGCCCGGACCGGATGCCTCCGTCAGCAGCGTCTCGAAGCTATGCCGGTCGAGGTCGCGGCGCACCACGCCGTGGCAATGGTGGTCGACCAAGCGCAGCGATTCGACGAACGGCAGCACGGCATTCACCTCGCGCTTAATGTAGTGTCGCGGCAGTTGGGAGAGCCACGTTGATCGCCTCCGGCGAAGGAGCAGTCTTCGATGGAGCAGCTCGAACGCGAACGTCAGGCGAGCCTGGCCCGACAGATCGCCGTGGACCTGGCCACGCAGTCGGTGGTCGGCGTGGCGCTGACGTGGGTCGACAACAGCGGGATCACCCGGGTCAAGGCCGTGCCGGTCGGCCGGCTGGAGCGCGCGGCCGCCTGGGGTGTCGGGGCATCGCCGGTCTTCGACACATTTCTGGTCGACGACTCAACGGTCGTCGGGCGCTTCGCTGGCGGGCCAGTCGGTGACCTGCGCCTGCATCCGGATCTGAGCCGGCTGACGACCCTCGCCGCCGCGCCGGGCTGGGCGTGGGCACCGGCCAACCGGTACGACCAGGACGGCGCTCCGCACCCGCAGGACGCGCGCGCCATCGCCCGGCGGGAGGTCTGGCTTCTGGCCGCGCTCGGCTTCACCGCGCAGGCAGCCTTCGAGGTCGAGTGGTGCGTCTCCATCGGCGACGGTGACGAGTTCGTCGCGGCGTGCAAAGGCCCCGGGTACGGCATGACCCGGCTCGTCGAGTTGTCCGGCTACCTTCGTGATCTGTTGTCTGCGCTGACCGCTCAAGCCGTGTCGGTCGAGCAGATCCATCCGGAGTACGCCGCTGGTCAGTACGAGGTGTCCGTCGCCGTGGACGATCCGGTCGGTGCCGCCGACACCGCGGTCCTGGTGCGGGAGACGATTCGAACGGTCAGCGCCCGCCACGGCATGCGGGCGACGTTTGGGCCGAAGGTGCTCGCCGACGGAGTCGGCAACGGCTTCCATGTCCATCTGAGCCTGTGGCGGGATGGGGTGAACCTCATGTCAGGCGGTGCCGGGCGCTATGGGCTCACCCCCGCCGGCGAGGCATTCATGGCTGGGATCCTGGCCCGGCTTCCCGCGCTTCTGGCGCTGGGCGCCCCGTCGGTGGCGAGCTATCTGCGGCTCATCCCGTCGCACTGGGCCGGGGCCTTCGCCTGCTGGGGGCTGGAGAACCGCGAGGCCGCGATGCGCTTCGTCACCGGTGCGCTCGCCGACCGTGCGACCGCGGCCAACGTTGAGGTGAAATGCTTCGACGCCGCGGCGAACCCTTACCTGCTTATGGCCGGCCTTCTCGCCGCCGGTCGGGCCGGCCTGACGTCAGAGGCGACGTTGCCCGAGCCGGTCGAAGTCGACCCGGCCTCACTGGATCCGCAGACCCGCGCGGCCCGTGGCATCCTCGCGCTGCCGGGCACATTGGAGGACGCGGTGGTCACGTTCGAGTCCGACCCGGTGCTGGGCGAGGCTCTCGGCGCGGCACTTGTCGATACCGTGGCGACCGTACGACGCGGCGAGATCGCCCTCCTTGCCAACGCTGACGCCGCCACCATCGCCGCCCGCACCCGATGGAGGTATTGACGCCCGGTACCGTCATCAGCATGAGCGATGAGTACCGGGTGCAATTCGATGTGGACGTAGCCTTCGCCAACGGTGGCGGGTTGCAGGCGCAGCGCTTCCGTCTGGACATCCCTGGCGAGGACATCACCGACGACGAACTCTCGACGCTCGTCGTGCGCCATCTGGGCCTGCTCATGGTCGACGGAGTCCAGATCAGCGGCAAATCCGTGGTTCGCGAGCCGCACAAGGGCTCACGCGGCGCTTCCGTGGCGCTCGGCGGCGGGGGTGTTGCCAACCTGGTCGAACTCAGCCACCCGATCCATCATGGAATGATCACCTTCCCTGGTTTGCCCGGCCCGGAGATCAGTGACCACCTCAGTCGTGAAGCGTCACGATCGCGCTATGCCGAGGGCACGGAGTTCCACATCGGACGGATCTCGATGGTCGCCAACACCGGCACCTATCTCGACACTCCCTCGCATCGGTTCGCCGACGGGGCCGACCTCGCGGCCGTCGGACTGGCACGCCTCGTCGATCTGCCGGGGGTGGTCGTCCGGCTCCCCGCCGGAACCGTCGCGGTTGACCGGCTGCTGCTCGCGCCGTACGAGGTCGCCGGCCGGGCCGTGCTCATTCACGGCGGTTGGGATCGGCACTGGGGAACGCCGTCGTACGGCGCCGGCGGCCATCCCTATCTCACCGCCGACGGCGCGGCGTCCCTCGTTGAGCGGGATGCCACCCTCGTTGGCATCGACTCGGTCAACATCGACGACATGACCGACGGCGCCCGCTCGGCCCATACGACGCTGCTCCGCCACGGAATCCCGATTGTCGAGCACCTGTGCGGCCTCGATGGGCTTCCCCCATATGGGTTCCGGTTCCACGCCGCACCGCCGATGGTCGCCGGCATGGGTACCTTCCCGGTACGGGCGTACGCGATCCTCTCCACAGACGCCCCGTGAACCCCCCGTGGGACGAGATCCCTGGCGTCGTGCTGGTCGGGGTGGTGGTAGGCGTCGCACTGCTTGTCGCGGCGATCCGCGGCATGTTCGGCAGGAGGGGCAAGTGACGGGTCGCCGCGCCACTGGACGTCGGTGGCCTTCCCATCGCCGCAGCACCCTGAAGGCCGTCGGCGTTCACGCGAACAGGGCAGCGAGTCTCGGGAGTCGTTTTCGCGTGCATGACGAGCCAGCCGCGAAAATACTCGAAGGCATCGTCTGACGGCCGCCGTTGATCAGATAGGCGGCCGCCCACAGCTTTTCTTGGTATGAGTCCGCCATAAGGCCCCACCGCACCTGATCCGCGGCGGCGATGTCGTCGGCTGATCGACGAGTCAGTATCTCGACCAACCGTTGCGCGACGGCCTCGGCGTCGGTACAGCCCACGTCGGGCGGCGCCTGGTCCACGATGGTCCAGAACTGCGCCTTGTCCATCGGCGAGCCTGGCAGGATCGGCGGTTGAGCCACCAAGACGTCGGCACAGTCGACGTCGGTGTCGGTGTCGGCGTCCGTTTCGGTGTCGGCGAGCCCGAACTCACGGTGCACGATGTCAAGGCCAAGGCGAGCAGCATGACTTCCGTCGGCACCGTATGTCTGAATCCGGGGGTGAGTTGGCTCAAGCGGAGTTCCTTCTCCATACGTAGGTCACTAGCGTACGGCCGAGCTGTGTCTTCCGCTAAGGCGCTGACGCGGTCATCGCCTTCCTTCGTTTGCCGCTGTCCACACGGCCCGCGCCAGCCGCACCAGGTCGGCGTTGTCGGGGACCGGCTCACCGCCTGGTCCAACGATGGTGTCCTCCAGCCCGATTCGAGTCGGCACGCCCAGCCGGCCGGCGTGAGCCACGAGCGGCCAGCACGCAGCCTCTTCGCCGTGCAGCAGACGCGGTCCCTCGACGCCGAGTTCGTCGAGATTCTGCAGGATCTCGTCAGCTGCTTCGACGGCACCGTCGGCTGGGACGTTGATGATCTCCGTTAGGATCCGAGCCCATCCTGCCGCCGACTCCGTGGCGGCGAGCTTGCGGGCGTCGGCAGTCGACCAGACCCCGGCTTCCACCGCGATGCCGGCCTCACGCAGCAACCCGACCAGCTCGGCGAACCCCGGCTCGCTCACGTTCGCGGAGGCGAAGTCGGGTCGTTCGAACGAGGGAATCAGCGCCCATCGAGTTACCATCGCTTCCCGCGACTGAACATCGCCGTTGCAGATCCACAGCCCGGTCGACACCCCGATCTCGACGCCCGGACACGCCTGGCGCACCGCGGCCACGGCCGCAGCTACGTCGCCGGATCGCAGGGATTCGTTACCGTCGCCGCCCCGGGGATGAAGATGCACCGCCTCGGCGCCCGCGGCCACTGCGGCTGCCGCCGCCTCGGCCAACTCGGTCGTCGTTATCGGCACAGCCGGATGTTCGACGCGGCGCCGCCCACCATTGAGACACACCTTGATCTGCGTGATCACCAGCGTATCGTCGCACCGCTTCGCCCAGTCCGGCCTCGCTTGCCGGCCGGCGCGGCAGATCGGTAGGTGGTTGGCGATGCGCGTTGCCCGGGTCTGAAGGTCGACGTTACGCTGATCACGTCGCGTTGTCGTTGATGGCTGTTGTCGTTGATGGCTCGGGTGCGCCGCGAAGCACCTACATTCATGCGCATCGAGTGTTGGGGCGGAACCGCCCTCGTTTCGTGAGTCCCGCGATTAGAGTGCGCCCGCCGCGCGAGCTTCGTGCTGCTCGCCGACCGCGGGCTCACCGGTGCTGGGGGCACCTCATCGCTGCGGCGCTGTGGCCGATGCACGGCGCCAACCTCGGGACTCTGCTGCGCACCTGCGACGCCGTCGGCGCCTGCTTGGCCGTACCGCCATTCCCGTGGGTTGATCAAGCGATCGCCCGTGGTAACACGTTGCGGCGGCCCGGTTGCGTACACCGCGTTGGCAACCCAGTCCGTTGGCTGACGACCGAGAAGAACAGTGGGTCGCACATTCTCGGAGTGGAACTGGCCGACGAGGCTATCCGGCTCGCTGACCTGCCCACTGCTCCACGCCGCACCGTCATGGTTCTCGGCCACGAGGCCACCGGTATCCCACCCGAGGCACTCGACATCCTCGACGCGGTCGTGGAGATCCCGATGGTCGGCACTGGGCTCAGCCTCAACGTCGCCGTCGCTGGGTCCCTCGTTCTATACAAACTCGCCGGCTTGGTCTGAAGGAGCGCGACACCCTTACTTGTCATCCGTTAAGTGAGAATTCTTCCCTGGCGCGCTAGGTACATCAGGTACTCGTCGCGGTTGAGTGGGTTGGCCGTCGTCCGCCGCCGGATCGGTGGGTCGCCGCTGACCGGTTGGTACCCGCCGAAGCGGGACTCGAGCACGCCCTCACCGCCCGTCAGCCCCGGCAACTGCCGCTGGAGGACCTGCACTCGCGCCGCGGGCAACACCGTCTCGATCGTACAAAGATCTCCTTGCAGTGACTGCTTCTGCACCGCAGCGCCGAGACGTGCAAGCATGGTCAGAACCGCGCCGATCGTCCCCGTCGGGATCTCAAGACTGACTCGGACGGTCGGCTCGCAGACCACCGTCCCGGCCCGCTCGAGCGCCTGCATGAGAACCAGCGGCGTGAGCTTTCGGAAGTCGGCGGCTGTGCTGAGCGGTCCCCGTGTTGCTGGAGGGCCGTCAGGAGAGCTGTAGTTGCATTTGATCATCGTCACGGTGCAGCCGGTGACCTGCCAACCGAAGAGGCCCTCCAGCAGCGTTCGACGGACGTACTGCCCCATGTTGTCGGTGAAGCTGTTCACGTTCCTGTAGACGTACATCGGCACCGTGCGAGTGTCGACTCGCAGTCGGAACTCGATCCCCGAGTCGTTCGGCGCAGGATCGACGCGCAGCCCGACCGTGGCGGCAAATGGATTCGACTCCGCGTGGAGGATCTCGACGGCCTCGCCGGTGCCGACCGGCCGCTCGATGCAGATCGTCGTCGTCTCGCGGAACGTGACATCGATGCCGAAGTCGTTTGCCAGCGTCGCCTGGATCACCTCCTTCTGGACCTCGCCGTAGAGCGAGACGGAGATCTCCTGGCGGGTGTCGTCCTGCCGAAGGTTGATCAGCGGGTCCTGCTCGGCGAGCTGCGCGAGCGCAACCCGCAGCGCACCCTTGTCGTCGGGGCGGCTGGGAGCGACGACCGTCTCCAACGTCGGTGGGGCGAAGTGCTTGATGTTCGGCTCGCAAGCGTCGCCGCGGTGCTTGATGTTCGGCTCGCAAGCGTCGCCGCGGTGCTGCGCCGACGCGCACCGCAAGCGGATCGCGTCGCCCACCTGGATCTCGCCGAGGCCCCACAGCTTCCCGATCTCACCCGCGCACACCTCCCCACGCCGAACCCACGCGCCGTTGTCGAAGACGCTGATCGCCGTCACCTTCTCTTCGACATCCCGGCCGGTGAGGTCCCGGTCGGCGGTGGCGAGGTGCAGCCGGTCCCGCGTGCGCACAGTGCCGGAGAACATCCGCACGTACGCGACCTTCTCCCCCGCCGAACCTCGTTCAATCTTGAAGACGGTGCCCGAAACAGGACCGTCGGCATCCCCGGCGGCTGCTGGCAGCAGCTCCACAACACCGGCCATCAGCGGCTCCACGCCTGCTCCGGTAATCGCGGAGCCGAAGAAGACGGGATGCACAACCGCTCGCCTCGTCTGCGCCACGAGCTCCTCACGCAGGCGTCGATACGTGACACCCGCCTCGTCCTCAACGTACGCAGCCAGCAGCGAATCGTTCTGGCCGGCGAGCACCTCGGTCAGCCTTGTCCGGAAGGCGACATCGTCCTCGCCCCCGGGCGTGAACTGGGCGGCTCGTGTTCCAAGCCGATCCACGAAGCCCATCGGGACGATCGCGGCCGCCAATCGCCCCGAGATCGCCTCCAACACGCGGTCGTGGCCCGCACCGCGACGGTCGATCTTATTCACGAAATGAGGGTCGGCACGCGCAATCGCTGCAGGGCGCGCATCAACACGCGTGTCTGCGGCTGCACACCCTCCACCGCCGAGATGACCAGTACGGCGCCGTCGAGGACGCTCAACACCCGTTCTACCTCGGCGATGAAATCCGGATGGCCGGGCGTGTCGATCAGGTTGATCGAAACGCCGTCGATCGAGAACGACACGACGGCGGACTTGATAGTGATCCCGCGCTGCCGTTCTAGCTCCAACGAGTCGGTCTGGGTCGTGCCGGCATCGACACTGCCGATCTCGTCGATGACCCCGGCCGTGTACAGCAGCCGCTCGGTCAGCGTCGTCTTACCGGCGTCGGCATGCGCCAAGATCCCCAAGTTCAGTGTTCTGCGCGACAAGCGTCATACCCTTCGAATAGTCCGGAAAACCTTCTTCGATGGACATGAACACCTCGCGCATCTCTCCTCCTTGGTCGATCGGTGCCAGTCTGTTGGCCCGGAGTCAATCATAAGGTGTCTGCCGCGGCCCTCGCCTTGTGTATCGCACAGTCGTTGTGCCTGAGGCGGGTCGTGTCTCCGTGCGGGTAGGTCCTGGAAAGCAACCCGCGGCTGGACACCGGGCACGAGGGCGACGTACGTGCTTCACTCCGGCGAGTCTGCTGGAGTTCCGCGCGCCAGAAGACCCGCCGCTCGGGGGCCTCCCAGCCCTCCATGACGTAGATCCGCTCGCTCGCCACCGCGTCGCCTCGGAACTCGAGCACTTGATCCCCGTACTGCCAGCGACCGCTGTTAGTAGCTGACCGAGCACTCAACGGCGGGCGTACGTACGTCATCTACGTGAGCGTAACGCCCGACAACCGGTCGCCCGCTGTTGACCTCGTCCACGGCCCAGCGAAGCCGGGACGGCGTCCAGCCCAGGGCGCGGCGGCGGGAGCTGCGCCGGGTTGGAGACCGGCATCGATTGTGGACCGATGACCGAAGGGGCACGGTCGTTGGGCTGACATGCCGGTCGACACGCGTCTGGGTGGTCGACTGGGCTCGCCGAATCGGGGCGGCTACGTGTCGTCGGGTGGTGTGGGCCAGGGGTTGGTGGGGTCGTCGGGTTCGTCGACCTTGTCGGGGTGCACGATGTAGGTGCGGCCCAGTGGTGAGGTCCAGGCGATGATGCCCTCGAAGACCTGG
>JAHRHA010000156.1 GCA_020027875.1 Micromonosporaceae bacterium
TCGAGCTCGGACCGGTCGACGCGTTCGGGGTGGAGGGCACCGGCAGCTACGGCGCCGGGCTGGCCCGGCTGCTACGCCGGCGTGGGCATCGGGTGGTCGAGGTCAACCGGCCTGACCGGTCCACCCGCCGCCAACGCGGTAAGAGCGACCCGATCGATGCCGAGATAGCTGCTCGGGCCGTGCTGGCCGGGATCGCCACGGCCACCCCCAAGTCCGGCGACGGCGACGCGGAGATGATCCGCATGCTGAAGTTGACCCGTGACTCCGCCGTCAAGGCCCAAACGCAGGCGATCAACCAGATCCGGTCGATCCTCGTCACCGCCCCCGCATCGCTGCGCGAGGACCTGGCCGGGCTGACCACCGCCACAATGCTCAACCGCTGTGCCGCGCTGCCCGAGCTTCACGACTCGGCCGTCGCGGCACCGGTTGCGGCCGCCCAGTTCGCCCTGCGGCTGCTGGCCCGGCGGTACCTGCAACTTCGCGGCGAGGCCAGCCAGATAAAGACCCATCTGCGCCGGCTGACAGATCGGGCTGCCCCCGCCCTGACCGCGCTCGCCGGCGTCGGACCCGACGGGGCCGCGACCTTCCTCACCGCGGCCGGCGACAACCCACACAGGTTGCACTCCGAGGCCGCTTTCGCCGCCCTATGCGGTGCCAGCCCGATCCCCGCCTCCTCCGGCAAAACCAACCGACATCGACTCAACCGCGGCGGGAACCGACAGGCCAACGCCGCGCTGCACCGCGCCGTCGTCGTCCGCCTTCGTTGGCACGAACCGACCCAGAACTACATGGCCCGCCGACGCGCCCTTGGCATGACCAACAGAGAGGTCATGCGCTGTCTCAAGCGCTACATCGCCCGCGGGGTCTACCACGCGCTCGTCCAACCCAGACAAGCCACAAATGATCTTCCCGATGGGGCTTGACGTCTATAGGAGCATCAAGTGGTTGCTGCGAGCTCGTCCATGAGGGTGGGCTGCCGGTTGACATCGAGTTGATCGATGACGGCGACCAGGCGATGCCGATGATCGGCACCAGCCTCCCACCCCACTCAGTACTGCGACTGGGCAACGGCTGGTACGACCTGCTGCTCCGGACCGTCGTCGTCCATCCGGCCAATACGGATCTATTTGCGTGGCGTCAGGACTGGCTAGCCGCGGCCCGAGGTAGCACCTTTGCCACACAAACAACTCACGGCGATGAGGAGCCTTCGTGAGTCACAAGGTGACGGCGGTCCAGCAATAGGTCGCCGTCGGCCTCGGGCTTGCGGTCGGCCGCGTGAATCTTGGCGTCGCCGTGGTTACGTCGCAGAAGATGGCCATCCTGCCCCGCCACGACTTTCTGGCCATCGTGGTCGCCGACTCATGAGAAGTGATCCCGTGAGGAAATTGACCCTTCCCTTGATCTTGAAGCGGTGTTGAATGTCGAGGACTGGGCTGAGATCCGCGGCTGCATCGAGCCCCAGGTGTTCCCATCAAGGAGATCGCTCGGCGGCTCGGGGTAGCTGGAACACCGCGCGCGGCACGGCATGGACTCCACGCGCCTCAACCGTGGGCCAGGTACCGTATCGATGGGCATCACCAGCCTCTCCGCCCTAGCCGTTACCACTCCCGCCACGCCCGATCAGATCCCATCGATACCGGCGCCATTGACCAGGTCTGGCAACACGGCAGATGACCACATCGGTTCAGCCGATTCCCATCTCGAGGTACCGGTGTAACGGCGGGCGCCGGCCCGGACGCCGCGCGGTCTCAATGACCGAACATGGCTGTTAGTCCAAGTCGAAAGTCGCCACGACCGGGGCATGGTCCGACTCGGGAAATTTGCGATCCACAGCGAATGAGACCGACTCGTCGTGGAGGACCTCGTTGTGGATCTCGGAGCCGCGGTAGTGGGCGAGCAGGTTGCGGGTGACCAGCATGTGGTCGAGCATGTCGCCTCGACCTTGGTGGAACAGGGTGTATCGCGACGACTGCGGAACGGTCTGTTCGATCGGCACCAGGACTCGGGTCGCGAGATCGCCGTTGCCGGTGTCCTCCACATTCCCGCGGATCGCCATGACCGGAATCTCGTCCGGCTCGGCGTTGAAGTCACCGGCCACGACTATGCGTGCCGTCGGTTCGCCGTCCAGAATTTGATCGACAAGCCGGCGGACCTCCAGTGCCTGGCCCATGCGCTTCATCGATGAGATGAACGCCCCTTCGGCCCAGGCGTCGGCCGTCCGCCACGTGTAGGTGTCGATCATCTGGCCCGGAATCGGCGTTGGGATCTTTGACTTGAGATGCACGTTGATCACATGTAGCCGTTGGCCACCGCCCAGGTCGAGTTCGACATGGAAGATTGGCCGCTCCACACCGATCTCAATCGGCTGCGGATCCGCCGGCACCGCCGTCAGCCGCTGATAGATCGGCGCCGCCACCAGCTCATTGCGCAGCTGCCGATGAGCCAACACCGGAAGACGTGAGACAACGACAAGGTTGCGCTCGTTGTAGACGGCATTGTCTTCGGGCTTGGTGCTCACCACGGTCGCGCCCTCGAGGTTCGTGCCATCAAGCAGCTCCTGCAGCGCCAACAACGCCCGCGGCACTCCGGGCCGCTCCTGCCCGTTCACCTCCTGAAAACACGCGACATCCGCGCGAAGACGAATTATCTGCGGCCGCATCAACGCGATGCGCTCCGCCAACGACGGCCGCTCGCCCGGCGCGGTCTCGTCGAAGTTCTCCAGGTTGAACGTGGCAATACGAAGCGTTGTCATGCCAATACAATATGTGCAAATGTGTGGCTTCGGCGATCATCTGTCAACTTCTTCGCATGTCATCGTGAGGCCCCGTCACCACCCACCGGCCAAGCCAACCGCACCCGAAAATACGTGTCATCGAACGGCCGGAGGCGACGCTCGCCGCCGGGCGGCGCCGCCTGGCCGTCACGCTGGCGCCATTCAACTAAAATGGTCTATATGGACACCGCCGACGCCCTAGAAATTCGCCCGCAGCGGCCCTTCCGACATTTTCTGCGTCGTTTCATGCCGCCATTGGTTCTATTCTTCGCGATCACCACTGTCATCGCGATGATTCTGATCTTCAATAGTCCGGCGTCCTCGGCCTACAGGATCGGCCTCGCGGCCGGCGCGACGCTCACCGCAGGCCTCGTTGCCTTGCTGTACCTCAAGCACCGCCGAATGGTCAACGCCACATTGGTGCGCCTGTCACCGACCGGGCTCGAGATGACCGACCAGACCGGCCTACGGCTGCAGATCGCCTGGACGGACATCACCCACATCGACGACGTGCTCACCCGCTTCACCAACCCAAACGCCGTACCGGTTCCCCCCGGCCTCGTCGCCGTTCGACCCGGCACGATCCGCGCACTCGGCGTGATCGGATGGGGCCGTCAAGACCTGCCGGCCAACCTGCCACGGTGGGTACGTCAGCAACTGAGCCAGGCCCCGACGAATCCCCAAACCCACATGGTGCGGGTCGCGATACCGCTGGGATTCCTAGACCCACATTGGACCGCGGGTCCGGCACAGGCCTACTTTCGCCGCTACCGGCCCGATCTTCTCCCACGCCTGTCCGCACCGTCCCAAGCCGCACGGTAGACACCTCTGCTTCCGCTGCTCCCGCTCCGATCCCGCCCAGGTCGATCGACATCGCTCGGACATCAGGCGGTTGATTCAACTGCCTCCGTACCCCACCACCTCCACCAGCCGGCCGGAGCCGCCACGACGTCGGCGACCGGGGGCATCTCGTGACGAGCGGGCAGGTCTCCAGCGGCAGGCGAGCAGAGTCGAAACGGCCCATCGTCGCCGGCCAGGATCGGCAGCAGATGGTAGAGGCGCGGCAGCCAATCGAGCATCCCGAGCGTGTGCACCGCGGAATGTTCCCACCCATACCACAGCGCGGTCAGAATCGTGACCGCCTCATCGTGGCGCCACCACTGCTCACACCAGCGCCACCGTCCGGTCGCGCCGAGCTCGCCGGCGGGACGGGGAAAGCTGGGCAGCAGATAGTCACGCACCCAGTTTTCGACATTGGCGTACTGCGGCTTCAGCCCCGCCGCAGTCGGCTGGGCGGCGGCGTCCTGCATCGAGCCGGTCGTGGCGTCGGTGTCGTGGCTGGCGCTCATCGGGTGCTGCCTCTCCGCCGGGCGGAGGCCGGCTGGCTGATCATCGAGCCTTGGCTGTGGGAGAAGACCGGGCTCAGGCTGCTGAGCGGGCGGAAGGCCCGGCCCAGGCGGCGCTGCTGGTCGGCCGCCGCTAGGTCATGTTCGGCGCGGCCTCGGCGGACGTGGCCGGTGGCCAGGCCATCGCGGTGCTCGTCCGTGGCGGTGGCGGGCAGGTCGGGCAGGCCCTGGTCGACGGCGGCGCCGCGATGTTGCTGGTCGGCCAGACCGATCAGGTGCCGTTCGGCGGCCTGGACCGCGCGTACCGCGTCGGCGGCGCGGTCGAAGCCTTCGGCCGCGACCTCGTACGCGGCCTGGGTCGTACGGATCGGTACGTCGATGGTGTCGGCGCTGACGCCGGTCGGGATCCGGTCGGCGTCGTCGGCGTGGTTGACCCCCCGCCGCACAGTTGCGGTGGCGGTGACCGGGCCGCTCAACACACCGTCGGCACGAAGCTGACGGGCCGCCTTGGCCAGCAGAGCGGCTGCGTCGGCGGCCGGGGCGTGCCCGGCGCTGCGCCACTGCCGTTGCAACCGGTCGAGCACGTCGGGATCGACATCGGCGGCCAGGCGGGTGACCTCGGCCCGGGTGGCCGCCTCGAGTTCGTCAACCAGGCGTTGCCCGGCCGGGTCCGGTAACGCGCCGATCGCGCGGGGACCAGACCTCAACGCGGCGGACGGATCACCAGCGTTGCCATGCGGCCGGGCCGGCGCCGTGGTGGGGCGGGTTTGGTGCTGCCACACGTCGCGGGCGGCGGCGCGCATCGCGTCGGCGATATTCATCCCGGCGCCTCGATGCCGGTTGTACGCGTCGATCAGGCCGGGGTTGAGCGTGGCGAGCCGGTCCTGGGCACGCCGCATCACCTCGGCAGCCCGCCGGTCGCCGCTCATCGCGTACATGGCGGCGGTACGCCACAGCTGGGCGACGGTGTCGATGTCAGCTGCCGCCAGCCAGGCGTCATCGAGAGCAAGGTCCATCAGCCCGCGGTCGGCTCGCTGCTGCGCGGCGTGCGCCCGCTGCGCGGCCTGGTCGGCCTGGTGGCGGGCGGCGTCGGCGATCCGTTCCGCGGTGGCCTGCCGTTCGGCCCTGGCCGCGCGGTTTTGGGCGCCGACCGCCGCGAATCTCGCCGCAGACTCGCCCACCGTGGTGAGCACCGCCAGGGCCTGCAACACCTTGCCGAGGCCGTCGCCGAGTGGGTCGTCATGCTGCGGGGTGGTCACAACCCCCACCTCCTATCTGTCCCTTGCGTGGGCGTTGAGGACGCCCGTGCGCTACCGCCCGGTTCCGGGCCGGTATCCGTCTCTTGTGGACCGTTGCAAGGTCGCGTCGTGACCGACGGCGGGTTGGGTCGGACGGTCGGGCGGGGTGCCGGCCAGGGTCGGTGCGGTCGGCCCGAGCCGGCCACCGGCGGCGGAGGCGCCGCGCAGGATCGCGGCGACGGCGCGGGCCGCGTCAGCCTGGTGGTGGCGCTGCTGGGCCTCGCGCAGCATCGCCAGGGTGTCGGCCAGGTGGGCAAGGTCGAGCAGCAGCGCGAGCATGGCCACGCTGTCCTTGTCGCCGGACATCTGTCCCATCAGGTGCACCAGCCGCGACATCGACCGCAGATTCGCCGAGCGGGCGGTGGCACGTGCGACCCGTCCGGCAGGTTCGCGGGTTGCCTTGTCGAACAGGTCGACTGCTCGGGTCAGCGGCCCGCTCCGACGGCCCTCCACCGCCGCGGCCACGGCGGCGAGGCTGTCCGAGGCGGCTTGGGCCACCGCGTGCGCCGCCTGCGGGTTGGTGCCGGCCAGGTGGCTGATCGCGTCGGCAGCGGCTCGAATCGCCCCGGCGGCGTCGGTCAACGCCCGGACCCGCGCCGCGACAGAGATCCGCACCGCCTCACCCGCGGCGGCCATGTCCGGGCGCGGGTCGGCCCAGCGCTGGCGTAGTTTCGGCAGGGTCAGGTCGTTGGCCAGCGAGCCGCCGGAGAACCACACCGGCTGCCCGGCGGCTGTGGTGTGTCCGGGCAGGGCAACCTTGTAGCCGGTCCACTCGCCGGGGTTGCGGACACTGGCACGGCGCTCGACCTTCACACCGGCGTCGACGAGCCGGGCGATGAACTCGTCCTCGCTGGACGAGGCCGCCGCGGCGGCGCGGACATGGCGGCGCAGTTCGTCCCGGGCGGTCGCGGTCTGGCCCAGCCGGCGGGCCTTGTTGACCTCCGCCGCGCGGGGCCGGCGGTGCGACGTGCCGTCCATCGGGCCCACCCGACGCAGCCCGTACCGCTTCTCCAGCTCGTAGCACTTGCGGCGGGCGTTAGGCCCGTCGTGCCAGCCCCACGCGGTTCGGCCGTCCTGCCGCACCAGCGTGGCAACCAGATGGATGTGATCGTCGTTGTGCCGCACCGCGATCCAGCGCACCGCGTTCGGGTCGCCGCGCGGGGCGAGCTTGACCGCGTCCATCACCTCGGCGGCGATCTCGGCCCACTGCTCGTCGGTCAGGATCGGATCCTCGGGCGCGTTGCGGATCGAGCAGTGCCAGACCGTCAACGGCGGCGCGTTACGTGCCGCGTGCAGCGGCTGCCGCAACAGCTGGGTCAACCGGCCTACGTCGCGGGTGCCGTCGCGGCGAGTCGGCGGATCCAGCAACGCCAGGTCCCCGGCGCCGTGCCAGGCCGCGACCAGATGCGGGTCGACATGTTCCTCCTGCCGCCCCGGCCCGAACAGGTACCGCAACAGCCGGCCCACCTGCTTGCGTCGCTTGTGGACGGTCGGGTTCACCGAAGCCGCCGATCCACCTCGGCGATCACCTCGTCAAGCTGACTGATCGAATAGCCGACGCGGGTCATTGCCCGGCCCATCCACTCCGGCGCCACCCCGGTAGAGTTCAGCGCCGCCACGGCCTGGTTCACGTTGACCCCGAACCGGGCCACCTCCGTCCGGGCCGCGAACAGCTGGCGCTGCAACCGGGCCAGCGCCTCCCGATCCTGCGCCGCCGCGAGCAGCAGCGGAGTACCGCGTGCGGCCGCCAACGCCGCCTCGGCACAGAACCGAGAGGTCGACATACCGGCGCTCGCCGCCGCCGCATCCACCTCGGCCCGATCCGCCGGTGTGAACCGTGGACTCACTCGCTCGGTCTGCCCATCACGCGGCCGGCGTCGCCGACCACGACCGGACACAGGCTCGATCAGATCGGTCGCTTCGACGGGCGCGGGCCCGCCGTCCTCGATGATGATCGGCTCAACCGGGTCGTCGTTGATCTGCATGGGCCTGACCATGACGGCCCCCCGTGGACCAACCCGTGGTCCATATGTGGACCATCGCCTGGCTTCACCCGCCGCACCCGGCGGAACGGCACCGCCCATGTCGACCGCGCTCGGTCGAGGAGCACCAGTTTCAAGGCAACCGCGCCCGGTCGCCTTGAAACTGGTGCCACTAACTATTTCTTGCTGGGAGCAGTTGATCTTGATTTGGACCTCACTCGCCGTACCCCGGCCGCGCTCGGTGGCCGATCGCTGGGCTTCACAGCAGCGGCCTGCGGCCTGCGCAGTTCGGTTGGGTGCCCGGGAACCGACAACGACAAGGAGGCGCGCGCTCGACCAATGCGGTCGAGCGTCTGGCCGATGTCCTGGCCGCGGGTAAGCGCCGGACTCAGCGCGACCGCCACCGGGGGAGCGTGAACGTTCACGATCGGCCGCGTACGCCGTCAGCCGGCGCAGTCGAGTCTCACGCCCTGTGCCCGCGCGCTGCGGCACGGCGGATCGGCGTCACGGGGAACGCGGGCCGTTCGGCTCACTGCGATAACGGCGGGCCGTAACTGCGGGGCTCTGTGCCAAGGGCCGGGCCGCGCGCTGTGCCAACCGGGGTTGGCACAAGGGTTCCGCGGTTGCTACGTTGTGCCAAAATCGATTGGCACAGATCTCTGGCACATGCAGGCGGTGCCGCTTCGCGTCGGCACGCGCCTCGGGCTTGTGCCAGCCGTCGACGCCGTTGTGCCAATGATCTTTGGCACAACGTGTTTGCGGAGGCCAGGCGCCCCATACGCGTGCGCCAGCGGTCGGACCTGACGCTGGCACACGGTCGACGCCGTGGCCACGGTCACCGATGTCTCGCGGTGGACGGTCCTGAGCACAGCGCGCCGCCGGCGTGCCATAGCCTGTGCCAGCATCGATTGGCACAGATTCCTGGCACAGGGTTCCGTAGCGCCAGGAACGCTGCGCGCTGGCGCGCCGGGCCTCTGGAACCGAACGCACGACACGGGCGAGATGTGCCAACATCGATTGGCACAGATCTCTGGCACAGCCTTCCGACGCGACCGAACGCCGTGGCACGCGTCCCCGCGCACAACCGCGAGCCGTTGCCATGGCGCCGGTCGAGCGCGCGAGCACGCCACCGCGCCGAGGGCTTGTTCGTTTGGTCACCGCGACGTGATCGGCACACGGTCGACGCCCAGGAGGCAGCCACCCGCAGCGTCAGAACGGGTCACATCGGGCTCGTGTCCCATTATTTGGGAATGGTCCACGGCTTGGTCCACGGAATGGTCCACACCCCTTCCGCCGATGGTCCACGGGATGGTCCACACCGAGACGGCATGGTGCCAACCATCACCACATCACGCAGGAGGAGACGACATGGCATCCCAGCGCCAGCTCCAACAGCAACACGACCAAGGGGCGACCGTGCCGGTGTGGACGGTCGAGTCGGTCCGCAGCCTCGGGCTCACGACGACCATCGACAAGGCAGCGTCGATCCTCGGCATCAGCCGTACCAAGGCGTACGCCCTTGCCAAGCAGGACGACTTTCCGATCAAGCTCGTCCGGGCGGGCCGCCGCTACCTCGTACCAACGCCAGCCCTCATCGACCTGCTGACCGGGGGGCGCACGGCCGAGTAGGGCCTGCCGACCACGTCGGTCCCGCCGTCATCCTTACCCGGACGCCGGGGACGGTGGGTGCAGCTATGCCACGGAGGAGGATCGACGAGAGCTCGCGCGTGACACGTTGCCGGCTCGCATCCAGGCTCAGGCGTCCCACCTGATCGCTCGACGCCGGGCATCGCCTCAATATCGAAGCGCCGGCCCTGACAGCGCTGGCCGTTGATGCCTTCATCGACGCGTTCCGTCGGCGAGCCCTACGACTCGATCCGGACAAGGTTGCCGCCGCTGATAGCCGGGTCGCGCCGGTGCGGTCTCGATCAATCGGTCTCGGCGGCGGCGTGAGCCGCCCGGCACACCCGGGCAGAACGGGGACTAGATGGCCAGCGGCACCGGCCGCGACCTATTCCTTCTCCCTAGTGACGGCCACGGTCACTAGGGAGTGGACCTGACCGGCCATAGCTCTCCATCGCCAACACCCGGGCGGAGATCTAGGTCTCAACGTCGACCTCCGGAGGCCGGTTCCGAGGACCTACCGTTCAGCAACGACCGCTTCGACATGGAGGTGTGCGGGCTGTCGCGTGGACCCGTGATATGAACACGGGGTCCGGGGCACCCGCTGGAGGTCGTCTTTGCGCCGATCCGCTTTGCACGTGGTGTGCCTGGCCGTCTTCGTGGACATGCTGGGATTCGGCATCATCCTTCCGGTGCTGCCCTTTCACGCCCAGCGGCTCGGCGGCGCGGGCATCTGGGTCGGTGCGCTCCTCACGGCGTATTCGGCGGCTCAGTTCGTGGCGGCGCCGGTGCTCGGGGCGCTCTCGGACCGGTACGGCCGGCGACGACTTCTGCTGCTGAGCCTGGTGGGCTCGATGGTGTCGCTGGCATTGACCGGGATCGCCGGCTCGCTGATGCTGCTGCTGGCGGCGCGAGTGGTCTCGGGGGCTTTCGGCGGTGCGGTCGCGGTTGGTCAGGCGTACGTTGTCGATCTCACGGAAGTGAAGCAGCGCTCTCGGGCACTCGGCCTGGTCGGCGCGTCGGTCGGCCTGGGCTTCGTGTTCGGTCCAGGCATCGGCGCAGGCTTGGCCGCATTGGGGCTGGACTTCGCGGGTACCTGTTTCGTCGCCTCGGGACTCGCGGCGTTCAACATCGCCGTCGGGATAGTGCTGCTGCCCCACGCGACACGTGGTGAAAGCGTCCAGCCGCCGGGCGGAGGATTCGGCCGACTAGCTACTCTTCGCAGCGCGCTGCGAGAACCGCGCCTGCGACCGGTCCTACTGGCGATCTTCTCGGTCGTGTTCGCGTTCGCTGGCCTGGAGACGA
>JAHRHA010000292.1 GCA_020027875.1 Micromonosporaceae bacterium
GAACACGAAGCGGGTGCCCTGCTGGCGATGCCGCAACCGTATGACGTGCCGATCTTCAAGGCCGTGAAAGTGCACCGCGACTACCACATCGAGATCGGCCGGGCGCTCTATTCCGCTCCGAAGGAATACGTTGGACAGTACCTGGACGCCCGGGCCGACTCGGCGTTGGTGAAGCTGTTCCACCGGGGCCAGCTGGTCAAGGTGCATCCCCGTCAACGCCCCGGGGGTCGGGTGACCGATCCGGATGATCTGCCGGTGGAGAAGCTCGGCTACGCGATGCGGGACCTGGACCGGCTCGTCGCCGCGGCTCGCCGCCACGGTGAGGACGTCGGTATCTACGCCGAACGGCTACTGGATGACCCGCTGCCGTGGACCAGGATGCGTCAGGTCTACCGGCTGCTCGGGCTGGCCCGCCGCTACGGCGACACCCCGGTCGACACCGCCTGCGGCAGGGCGTTGGAAGTCGACGTCATCTCGGTGACGAAGATCGCCTCGATGTTGGAGAAGGCCACCGAGAACACTCCTATCCCGGCGCCGCGTCCGGCCGCGGCCGGCGCGGCCCGCTTCGCCCGCGACCCGGCCGAGTTCGCCACCGGTCGGGCGCACCTTCGACTCGTGCATAGCGACACCCTGGCCGCGCCGGTCGACGGTGAGGGGGTGCGGTGATGGCCACCTCGAAGACGACCCCGCCGGCGTTGACCGACCCGATCGGCCCGGATCTCAAGCAGATCCTGCGCACACTCAAGCTCGGCAGGCTGCTCGACACCCTGCCCGAACGGCTCACCCTGGCCAAGCAACAACACCTGGCCCACGCCGACTTCCTCGAACTCGTCCTGGCCGACGAGGTCACCCGCCGCGACACCAACTCCGCCACGTTACGCGCCCGCGCCGCCGGCCTGGACCCAGGGATGCGGCTGGAGTCCTGGGACACCACCGCGGCGGTGCGCTTCGACCAGCAACTGTGGAACGAGCTCACCTCGTTGCGGTTCCTCGACGGCCCACACGGGGCGTTGATCCTGGGCCCGGTCGTTGTCAAGGGGATCCAACGAAGTAGCTCCTGTCTCTACAACGACACGACACCGTTGTAGTTTCGGCTCGTTGAAGAAGTGTTAGCAGTGGGCATTCTTCAACGATCGGAATGTCAGCGATGGCCTGCAGTCTTGCGGTGGCACCGGCGGGCGAGCCGCGCACCTGGACTGTGCTCGACGGGTCCTACGCCACGGTGCTGCCGGTCGAGGACTGGCTCGACGCCCACCGGCATCTGTGGTCGCCGAACACGGTGCGCGGCTATGCGACGGCACTGGCCCAGTGGTGGAGCTTCCTGGAGCAGCGCGGCGAGGCCGACCGCTGGCGCGAGGTGGGCGTCCCGACCGTCACAGCGTTCTTGTCGTGGCTTCGCAACAGCCGCACGGTCGAGCACGCCATCGGCACGGTCGAGACCCAGCCCTCGGACTCCACATTGGAGACTCGGCTCGCGGCGCTCATCTCGTTCTACCGCTGGCAGGCCGACGTTCACGACGTGCCGGTGGCAGGGCGGCTGCTGCGCGGGGCGCCACGCCGACAACCGGCCCGAGGACTGCTGTCCCATCTGGACGCTCGCCGGGCGCCGCATGCATCGTCGCTGGTGCGGGTGCGCGGCCACCGCGGCCACGACCGGCCTCCGATCCTGCTGCCGCAGCAGATCCAGCAGATCCTCGACGCGTGCGCGGCCTACGATGCTGCGACCGGTCAGTGGGTGGGCAACCTGCGTGACCGGCTGCTATTCGCCACGCTCGCCGAGACCGGCATGAGGCTGGGTGAATTGCTCGGTATGCGGATCAGTGACTTCGTCATGGGTCGGGGCGAGACCCCCTACATCGAGGTCGTGCCGCGGGCGGACAACCCGAACGGCGCCCGGGTGAAGATGATGCGACGCCGGCGGGTCTACGTCAGCGCGGATCTGGAGCGGCTGTTCGCCGACTACGTCACCCACCTGGCCTGCCGCGCCGCCGAGGTCGGGATCGCCGTGACCGCCGAGGGTCCTCTGTGGGTTAACCTGGACCGGCCGCCACTGCTGGCCGCGCTGCGGGAGTCCACCGTGCGCGACAAGACCGAAGCCTTGCGGCGCAAGGGGATCGGGCCTGCCGTCTGGACCCCGCACTGGTTCCGGCACAGCCACGCCACCGCCCTGCTACTGGCGGGAACGGCCGAATGGGTGGTTTCCCGCCGTCTCGGCCACGCTCACGTTCAGACCACATTGGACCTTTACGGCTGGGTTCGCGAGGACGAGGCCCTGCGCGCCGCGGCGAACTGGGCCTCCTACACGTCAGGCTGGCAGGTGACCGATGCGCGGTGAACGCCGGCTACGCCTCGCCGAGGACGCCGACCCGATCTGGCGGCTCTGGGAACACCTGCCACCCGAGTGGCGCGCCCCGGTCATCGGCGACGGCATCGACAACTGGCTGGACATCAGCGAGAACGAAGGACGACACCTGATCCTGACTGGCCTGCCCGACGTGATCGCGGCCGAGATGGCCTGGATGGCGCACTGGCAGGCCCAGGACGGCACCCGAGCCTCGGTGCTCGGCCTCAACCAGCTCGCCAACATCCTGCGGCTGGCGATCCGGGAACGCCACTCCTTCCCGTCGTCGATCCGGCTGATGGACTGGCCGACCGCGGAGGCGTTGCAGGGCTGGTACTACACCAAGCGTTGGCATCGACTGCCGACCCAGTACCCGCGCCGCAGGCTGCGGATCGTGTTCGGCTTCGCCCGCACGGCGCTGCTGGCCCGGTGTCACGACGGGCACTGGTGGGAGATGGACGAGTGGCATCCCCGGTGCGACCCGCGAATCCCGCTGTCGAAACGTGAGCCGGTTGGCAACTACGGCTGCTCACCAGGCCAGATCACCGTCCCCTGGCTGCGCGCGGCGACGAAGTGGCACCTGGGCACGATGCTGGAGTCAGGCGCGCTGCGGTGGACCACGGTCTCTATGGAGCGGCTGGCCTGCCTGCGCCGCTTCGACAGGTGGCTCACCACCTGCCTCGACGACCCCCGCGATGTGCTCGGCGACCCGACCACTGCCCGGCAGCAGGCCGCCGCTTTCGCGAGATGGGCGGCAGACTCACACAACCGCGCGTTCCGCGACTCCGACACCCGACACCTCGGCAAGCCGGTCCATCCCCGCCTGATCAACGACGAACTCCGCGCCGTGGCCGAGCTGTTCGCATTCGTCGCGGCCAACCCGATCGACGCGCGGACCGTCCTCGGCGCGGGGCCGTGGGAACGGGTCACCGACGCCCACGCGGCGAGCTGGTTCCGCCAGGTCAGCCGCATCCCACACACGAAGGACTTCAACGAGGCGAATTACGTCGATGATCACGCACTGGCCCAGATCATCGCCGCGTTACCCGTCCTCGGGCTGCCCAAAGACGAGCAGATGCTCATCACCCGGGGCGACGGGCAGCAGGTGAACGTCAACGGGCTGGATGACCCACAAGCCATGCGGATGATCCTGCTCCAGATCCTCACCGGCCGTCGCGCCAGCGAGATCCGCACCTGCGACGCGGATTGCATAGAACCCGTCACGGAGGCCACCATCAGCGCCACTGCGGACGGCGAGCAGCTCGCCCGGTTCCGCTACGCCCAGAGCAAGATCGACATCGC
>JAHRHA010000065.1 GCA_020027875.1 Micromonosporaceae bacterium
TGGGCAGGTTCGTGTGGAGACCGATCAATTCCGGATGTCCCTGCGTGGCCATCACGTCGTTGATAATCGCGCCCCAATCCCCGCCTTGCGCCACATATCGCGTGTACCCAAGGCGCTTCATCAGCTCCGCCCAGGCACGTCCGATCCGGGCTTGGTCCCAGCCGGTCGTTGTCGGCTTCCCGGAAAACCCGTAGCCCGGCATCGACGGAATCACCACATGGAAAGCGTCCGATTCCTTGCCGCCATGCGCTGTGGGATTGACGAGCGGGTCGACAATCTTCAGCTGCTCGATGACCGAGCCGGGCCATCCATGCGTGATGATGACCGGCAGGGCATTCTCATGCTTCGAGCGAACGTGGATGAAATGAATGTCGAGGTCGTCGATTTCGGTGATGAATTGCGGCAGGTCTTTGAGTCGGGCCTCGACCTTGCGCCAATCGTGCTCCGTCGCCCAATAGTCGGCGAGCTTCTGCATAGTCGCGAGCGGCACACCCTGCGAGTGATCCGCGACCGGTTCCTTTTCGGGCCACCTGGTCGCATTGATGCGCTTGCGCAACTCGACGAGCTCCGCTTCCGGAAAGTTCACTTCAAACGGGCGGATGGCTGCCGTATCACTGCCACTCATGGATTTGCTCCCCACTAAAGGATTAGGGCTTGAAGACCAGCGTGGCGGCAGCAACAGTTGTTGCTGCTTAGCACCGTCAAAAGCGAGGGGCCATTGCGGCTCGGCGTCTTCGACGTGCCGACTTCCTCGTCGCCCGATGGTTGGATTGGGTGTGCTCGAACGGCTTACACCCCACAAGAACTCTAGCGGATGTGCTGTCCCTCGGAGGGCGTATCGCCGGAACGCGGCTCGGCATGCGTTGAAGCGCCGCCGGTCGCCTCGCGCGGCTCGCGCGGCGGACGGGACTCGCGTCCTTCGGCACGGCCGCCGTCCTGCTCGGAGCACACGACGCTGGCATCGCCGCGCTGCATCACCAAGAGGAGGCGGTCAACGCGCAGGCTCGGCAGAGCCATTTAGCCGATCTAGCCGGCCGGCTCGGCGCCGAGTACGAACGTCTTGGCCAGCAGGGACGCGACCGATACACCGCCGCCGGAAGCGGCGTCATCGCGGCCACCCAGAGGAGACTGACCAACCTCGATGCCAGAACGCAGCAGCAATCCGCACGGACCTGCGGCCCCCGCCGCGCGAGCAGCACGGCATAGCGGCGCGCCCAAGGTTCGCATGTGGGGTGGGGCATGATCCCCCGCCCCGACCCCGCTGGGCCACCGGCCCCAACAACCACGCCAGGCACCACCGCACCGGCTGACTCACCGCCCCACCTCGCTACCGCCGCCGGCACCCTCGCCGCCACCGTCGTCTGGTTCGTCAATCCTTGTTCCCGCGCGCGCCGACCACCTGGCCGGCCACCACCCTGCTCATCGTGCCCACCAGCGCGGCCGCCACATTCCTGCTCACCGTCGCCGCCACCGCAACCGCGCTCCGACTGCGACAACACCGCACCACGACGCAGCAGCGAATATCCCGCCAACCCCACGGCCGAAACCACGCGCAGCCGCGCCACCACGAGCACGCGACGCCACCGATCGAGGCAAAAACGAAACCGAATTGCGTCACGCTCGGTAGGAACGTGCGACACCAGCACCACTGAGCGCCTTAACGTCCACTTCGGGCTCTAGCTTCGCTCGCCCACCCGGTAGTTGCTCCTACCGCGTCGACACCCAGTCGGTCCAGTCCGGACGGCGAGACGCACCGGCAGGTGAGACGCCGGTAGCCGGCAACCCGGGGGCGGGGGAGGACTCCCTCCCCCACCCACCTAACGAGACCGGTAGGCATAGCCTCTCGCGGACCGTACGGGCAGCCAAGTTTCTTAGAGATCCACTCTACAGAGTGCGGCCGGCATTCATTTTGCCGCGAGTCGGACGTTGACGTCACCGCCGTACCCCGTCCTTGAAGGCCCCGCCGACAGTGCGAACCCTCTCCGCTTGTGGAAGTGTTCGAGTCCGCAAGGGACATGCGTTGACACCGCCGAGTGGCAGGCGCATTGGAAGCCTTCTAGAAACGGCCCGTCATCTCTGGGTCATCAGTTGGCAGCAAGGGTGATCGTCACCACTAGACCAACCATCGTGGCGATGTTCGCTCCGATAGCAGTCCACAGCGCGATTTTCTGGCCTCGCTTGTTGCTGGCGTCCGCCGCAGCAAGGAGCTTCTTGGTGAGCTCCGTGATTTCTTCCCGTGCCTTGGCTAGTTCTTGTAGCGCAATGGTGAGTGGATCGAGGAGCGACAGCGTGTCGCCGGACAGCACCTGGGGCTCAGGCTCGTGCTCGTGAACGGGTACGCCTTGATCGCGCGGCAGGCCAAGGCTCTCGTTGAGCCAACGGTTAATGGCTACGTCGACCTCGGCGGGGCCGAGGTCGCCCTGCATCACGAGCGAGTCGTCCCCCGCGCTGATGGAGACCGCGGGCTTGCTCTTGTTCAGGCGGCGGTACCTCTGAAACATGGCCCACGTTCGGGCGGCGAACGTGCCGAGACCTGCGGTCGCGAGCGCCGCAAGGACGTTTATCAGCAAGTCCTTCATGGCCTACCGTCTGAGCAAGCGTGGCACGAGCACCGTCAGTGTCATGGGTGGCAAGGTACCGACCAAGAGCAAGATCGAGTATCGGCTGAACGCCTAGTGCCCCCCGAGATTCTGGCTTCATTACTTCGCATTGTCTGTCGACCGCTTCGCCGCCGGGATCCACGTCAAGCGTTGCGATCACCTCCGCCAAGAACTGGATCTGCCGCGAGAAGTAGGCTGCACCCTTCATTTCGGCCCGATCAGCCGGCCATCCTTTCGAAGGCGCTCCTCGAATTCATCGATGATCAGTTGGACGAAAGCGGCTATGCGATCCAAGGTAGAGACGATCGGCCGGCGCTCGGCCAAGGCCACTGACGGCATCACGGCCCCGGCTACCCCGATGTTGCTGTGCTCGGCGAACTCGCTAGTCATCTTGAACCGCACCACCTCGGCGCCTACCTCGACGAGGTAGCTGGTGTGCTTGAAGTTCGGCGGTGCGGCATGTGGGTTGGGCTCATTGACCTTTGTCACGTCGATCGTCCGTTCTCCGTCTTTCCTCACCAGCCACGGTGGGTGGCCACCCTCTACGGGCACAGTGGTGAAACGAGAGGACGTGAGCAGCACGATGGACAGCTGTCGGTGTTTGTCGGCGTTGGAGAGTTCTTGCAAGTGTGCAAGCTGGTGGATGTACGCGCCAGAATAAGAGTCGGGTCGGCCGTTCTGTCCATTGAACGGTTGATACGCTCCGAATTGCGCCCAATCGCCTGGATCGTAGAAAACGGCTCCCACGTTGTTCCAAAACGTCGTTGGGTCCGCATAGATCGGAAACTGGATCTTGCGCGCGTCGGTTGCGCTCATCGCCCCATGGGAGTTCGCGACCTGCCACGCAAGGTGATCTAGTGCTCCTCGGAGTCCATGAACGACGTCGCCAACGCAGAGGCTGATCTCCTCGAGGAACACGCTGTAGTCGGGGACATCATTGATGTGGAAGATGTGCTCGCCGGAGTCCGGATCTCGGTCGGCGCTCATGATGGCCCAATTCTCAGGGTTCGTGAACGTCGCATCGATGTGCTTCTCCAGATCGCTGCGATGCTCGCGCGCCCACCGCAGCTTCGCCCTGGCGCTACCAAGGTCGGTCTTCGTCATTCGGACTCTTCATTCTCGTGGGCTTGGTGCGATTCGGCCTTGGTCGTCTCGTCGACTCTGGAGGCAGCGTCGCCGTCCGGCAGCATACGCCGCCGTTCGACTCAGCCTTCGCCAATTCACCGCAGGTCGGATGAGAGGCTTCCCGGGTGACCGTGCCCGATTACCAAAGCCTGATGCTGCCCGTCCTGCACGCCATTGCGGACGGGCAGAGCCACCGCTTGGCGGACGTACGAACGACGCTCGCGGAGCAGTTAGGGCTAACTGAGGAAGACCGCGCACTCAAGATTCCGAGTGGCTCGCCGGTGTTCGACAGTCGGGTCCACTGGGCGGTGACGTACATGTCGGGTCTTATTCGGCGACCGCGTCGCGCGGTCGTCGAGTTGACCACGCGTGGGCGGGAGGTCCTAGCCGAGAATCCGGCGGCTGTCGATAACGTCCTACTCGCCCGTTACCCGGAATTCCTCGACTTCAAGATGCGGGCTCGCGACCGGCAACCCTCGCACCCCGGCGGCGACGTGACCCACCAGGGTTGGTGGTGGAGGTTGCGGCTCTTCGTCACGCTACGCAACTACAGGGAGAAAGGAGAGCCCTGGCGGCCATGCCGGGCCGACCCGACGCGGCGGCGGAGCGCCTTATGGCCCATGGTCGGTGGCGGCGCTCGCATGTGGTGGGTAGGTGGCGGCGATCGCGCATACGACCGCAAGTGAGAAGAGGAGACCGCCCACCACGTCCGTGAGCCAATGCACGCCGCCGGCGATGCGCGTGAACCCGACGGCAAGTGGTACGGCGACCGCGGCCACGCCGACGGTGATGCGGCCCGCATGAGTGAGAAATGGCCAGCACACGATCGTGAGGATCGCGGCCGTGGCAGCAATATTTGTGGTGTGTCCGCTGGGGAAGGCAGGACCATCGGCGTGCCACAGTAAATCGCCGGGGCGCGGTCGGGCCATTAGGTAGCGCGTCAGGCGCGAAAGCAGCCACACACCGAGCCCGCCCGTGGCGACGAATATGGCCGCACGCCATCGCCGAAGCCAGAGGAACACGGCGAATGTAGCCGTGTCGACGACCAGGATCACCACGCCGTCGCCGAGGTGAGTGATTGCCTTCATCGCTGTGAGATACCCCGAATGCGCGACCGAGTATGCGCGCAGCGACGCGTGTGTAGCGAGATCGGCGCGCTCAATCGCCGGAACGCCGTTCGCCACGAGCACGGCCAGAACGGCGAACCCGGTCGCGGCCAGCGCCGATACCAGGACGAGAAACCGACGGGACACGTCGGCGCTCACTGCGACCAGGTGCATCGACCAACCCTATCGGGCTGCGCCCGCGGTGGTTACGTGGTCGCCCAGGCCACGGCCGAGAAGACGTAACCGAGGCAGTTGGTCGCCAGGTGCAGTCCCAGCGGTGCGAGGAGGCTGCCGCTGCGCCGGCGCAGCTCACAGAGGATCACTCCGGCGAGTGCGGCGGCGACGATCCCTAGCGCCACGACGAGCCGCGTGGAGCCGGGGCCACTGCCGAAGAGGTCGGTGATGGCTTCGTTGTTGCGGTTCAGCCGAATCGACGGCAACAGGTGCCACAGTCCGAAGAGGACTGAAGACACGGCGGTGGCGTACGTCGGTCCGCGAAGGCGGCTTACCAGACCCCACAGCACTCCCCGGAACGCGAACTCCTCCAGCATCACGGTGGCAATGGCCGCCGCGATGACGGCCTGCGCCAGAGGGATGCCGAACTCCAGGTTGGCGCGATGGTCCAGGAATGCGGCGCGGGTCAGCGGCAGCGCAATCGCGATGAAGTAGACCACGACGACGACGCCAATCAAAGCAGCCGCCCAGCGAAGTCCGCGTGCCCATGTCGACCGTGCGAGCCCGAGGTCGGCGAGGGTCAAGCCCGACCCCCACGCAAGCAAGGCGAGCAGCACCAACTCGGCCGGCCGCGTCAAGGCATACGCCGAGGGGACGACCCGATTGTTGAGCACATTGAAGGCCACGATCGCCGCGACCACCGCCACCACGCCCAGCCACGAGGCCCGGCGCATGTCGACTCGGCCGGCCAACTATTCACCGACGATCTGCTTGAGCAGGACCGTCTTCCGCGACGTCCAGCCCACCGGCGGCGCGATTGCGGCCCATGCGTCGACCACTTCGCTGCTGTGCATGTGGCCGTGCCCGGCCGGCACGTTGTTGGCGACCGCCATGTCGGCGGTGGCCTGCCAGAACGTCACCAACGGGTACCACGTCATCGCGGGTACCACATCGGAGCCGCGCCGCTCCCGCCGGATGGCGGGGCTGGGTTGGAGCCGAAAGATCTTGCGTGCTGACCAGCTCGCCAGCACGGATGCCGTACCCGATGGAGACCAGGATTCCGAGGACGATCCCCTGAAAGACCCAGCTCCGCGGCAGCAGCGACGGCGTGAGCGACAGGCACAGGAGTAAACATACGACCACCAGCCCGCCGAAGCTGAGCCTCCACCGCTGGGCCAGGCGTACGACGCCCCGTCGTGCCGCACTAACTACGCCTCCGCGACGCCCACTCGCTCCGGCACGGCTCGCGCGGCCTCTGTCGGCTCGTCGCCGTGGCCGGGCCACCATGCCTTGTGGCCAATCAACGCGGTCAATGCGGGCACCAGGAACATTGACATCACGAACGCCGACAGCACGATGCCGAGCGCGACGGCGAAGCCCATCTGCTGCAGGAACGAGATAGGCGCGAGCATCAGCACCCCAAACGTACCGGCGAGGATCAGTCCCGCCGCGGCGACCGTCGGGCCGGCATGCTCGACGCCGATCGCGGCGGCCTCACGCGGCTCCTTCCCCTCTCGCGCCTCCTCACGTAGTCGGGCGATCATGAGGATGTTGTAGTCCGTCCCGATGGCTACGACGAACAGATACAAGATGATCGGCAGCTGGAAGGTGACACCGGGCTTGTCCTGAAGACCCTGGAATACATACACCGTCGCCCCTAGCGTCGCGGCGAAGTTGAGCAGCACCGCGATAACGAGGTAGATCGGCGCGACAAGGCTGCGCAACAACAATGCGAGGATGAGCGCGATCAGGACCGCGGCCACCGGCAGGATCACGGAGAGGTCCCGGTTGTTCGCGGAATTGATGTCCGCGAAGATCGCGGTGGTTCCGCCGACCACTGCTCGGGTCCCCGGCGGCGCGGCCGCGTGGAGGGTGTCTCTGAGCTCGCCACGGACCAGGGTGATCGCCTCATTGGAGACCGGGTTCCGGTCGAGCAGCAGGCTGATCCGTGCCACGCTCGGGTCCGTTCCGCGCTGTGGCGGCTGCGCCTGTGCGACACCGGGTGCGCTCGCCGCGGCCGTGGCGAACTGGCTGATCTGCTGGCCAGTCAGCGGCGACCCATCGGTCGTGATGAGGTAGGCCTCGGTCGGCGCGAGCGCCCCGGCCGCGAATGCCCGCTGAAGGTCCGCCGCCGCGCGGGCGGATTCGGTGTCCTGTGGGAAGCCAGCGCTGAAGTCGTAGTCAGCCTTGTACGCCAGGACACCAGCGGCGAGCGCGGCCAGCAGCGCGCCGGACGCCGCCGCGACGAGAGCCGGCCGGCGCCCGATGGCCGTCCCGAGCCGGTGTGCCAGGGTTGCCTTCGGCTGGCGTTGCCACGACTTCGACGGCCAGAAGACGAACCGGCCGAGGAGTGACACGATCGCGGGGATGAGAGTCAGCGACGTCACGAGCATGACCCCGACGGCGATCGCCAGCGCTGGGCCGAGCGAGCCGAAGAATCCCAACGACGCGAGCAGCAGGACAAGGAACGCCACGATGACCGCCGCGGCTGCCGACGCGATCACTTCGCCGACCCGCTCGACGGACACCACCATGGCGGTTCGCTTGTCGTCGCCGGCGCGCAGCCGCTCGCGGTAGCGGAAGAGCAGGAACAGGATGTAGTCCGTCCCGATGCCGAACAGCACGATCAGTAGGATCGTCTGCAGGTCCTGGCTCACGTTGAGATCGAAGAGCGTGCCCACCGCCGCGACGAGCGAGGTGGTGACCTGCATGACGATGGCGATCACCACGACCGGCAACAGCGCGGCGATCGGGCTCCGGAAGATGACCAGGATAAGCCCGATGATCAGACAGATCGTGGCCAGGCCGACGATCGTGAACGCGCTGGTGAACGTGTCCTCATTGTCGACGAAGCTCGCTACGTCGCCGGCCACGCCCGCGGTCAGTCCGCTGCCCGCCAACTCCTGTCCGAGCACTGTGCGAAGCTCCCGTACCGCGTCCAGCAGCGCTGGATCGTCCGGGGTGACCGCGTCGAGGCCGACGGTCACGACCTGTATCGACCTGTCCGGGGCGACGGCCTGCGGACCGGTCAGATATCCGGACGTCCGCTCGATGTTCTTTGCCTGCAAGGACTGGACAAGCTGGCCCACCCGGGCCTCGTCGGCCGGGGTCAGCGGCTGCCCGTCCGTGCGTTTGACGACAATGGTCGCGGTGGCTGTCGTCTGCTGCGGGAACGCGCTCTCGGCGAGCTCGATCGCCTGCACCGACTCGTACGATCGGGGCAGGAAGCTGCCCTGGTCGGCGGAGGTGATGTCGCTCAGCGATGGGGAGGCGACGATGATGACGGCCGATGCGAGCAGCCAGCCGGCAATCACCCACCACGCTCTGCGTACGACGAATGCGCCCAGCCGGCCGAACATGGCGTCCCCCTGGTTGTGAGGTCAAAGTCTCCGAGTGACCGTACTCCTTCCAATAATGAGTGGCGGAGGCAAGGCGGTCGCGGTTTCCTGGACTCGTGGACCTCACCTGGCTTGACCCCGAGCACCTCGCCAGACGCGACCTGGACGGTGCTGTGGCGGTGTTGGAGGCCGCGCGCCTCGTCGACTGCCCGCACCTGCCCGGCACGACCGTCTCATCGTTCACGGCTCGGCTGCGGCATGGGTGGGACGGCGACCCGCCCGTGGCCGCGGTTGCTCGCGACGCCGGCGGCCGGGTCAACGCCGTCCTCGAGGTGCATCTGTCGCACTGGGACAACACCCACCTCGGCTTTCTTGAAGTCACCGTCGATCCGATCGTCCGTCGGCAGGGCGTCGGGCGTCGGCTATTCGACGTCGGTGTGGAACGCGTGCGCGCCGACGGACGCAAACTGGTCCTGACCGAGTGTTTCGATCAGCCCGCGGGTGTTGAGTTCGCCAAGGCCATGGGCCTCGAACGCGCGTCGGTGGCGGTGCAGCGCAGACAGGACCTGACCAACCTTGACTGGGAGAAGCTCGACCAGGAGTACGTAAAGGCGCAGAGCCTCGCTGGCGGATACGAGCTGGTACGAATGCAGGGCGCGACGCCTGAGCACATGCTGGCGGACGTAGTCCAGATGACCGAGGCGATCAACGATGCGCCGATTGACGACCTGGATGTCGAGGACGAGGTCTTTAGCCCAGAGCGCATCCGGGCCTTCGAGGCGGCCCAGCTCGCCCACGACCGGCGGATCTACCGGCTCGTCGCCCGCGAGCGCAGCAGCGGTGTCCTCGCGGGGCACACCATGGTGGGCGTGGAGAACGAGGTCCCCGGCCATGGCTGGCAGTTCGACACGAGCGTGCTGGCGTCACACCGCGGAAACCGTCTTGGACTGCTCCTGAAGGTCGCGATGATGTACTGGCTTCGCGAGGAGGAACCGCAGCTTCGAATCGTCGACACCTGGAATGCTGCCTCGAACGCGCACATGATTCGGGTCAACGAGATGCTTGGATATCAGGTAATGGCCGAAGCCATCGTGTGGCAGCGCCACCTCTGAGGCCGCCGCTCATGGTTTGCTTGCGTGGACCCGTTCCACCGTCCCGGCCTTGAGACGCTCGACCTCCTGGGTCCGAAAGCCAGCGGCGGCGGTTAGCGGTAGCGGGCGGCGGGTATGGTGTCTCCCGCTGACCGGATCGTGACTGTCTCCAGCAGACGTTGCGCCGCGCAGATCGGCCACCAGGTGCTGCCGATGTGGTCGAGCAGCAGCAGCCGCCCACCGGGGCGCAGCACCCGCCACATCTCGGTGATCGTGGCCCGGTCGTCGGGAACAGCGCACAGGGTCAGCGTGCTCACCACCGTGTCAAATGACGCGTCCGGGAATGGCAGCGCCTGTGCGTCCGACTCGCGCAGGTCGACGGCGAGGCCCATGTCGTCGGCGCGGTTGCGTGCGATCGTGAGCATGGCCGGGCTCAGATCCACCCCGGTCAGGGTGATGTCCGCCGAGTAGAACGGAAAGTTGAGGCCGGTGCCCACCCCGACCTCGAGGACCTCGCCCCGGGCGCGGGAGCACACCCACTGCCGCCCGCCGCCGAACTGAAGGCGTTCGAAGAAGCGGATGCCCCGGTCGTAGCGTGGGGCGAACCCGTTCCACACGCGGCGGGCCTTCGCGGTCGGATCCTCGTCGGCCATCGTGCCCCTCCCTCGCTCCGGTGTGCGGCCCACCACGCTGGCATCGTGACACAGCGACGCTTTCAGCGGGGGTGGTGCAGACTCGGTCCAGCGGCTTTCGTATCGTCTGATCATGAGCGACCCGGCGGACTTTGGCGAGTTTCCGCGACGGTCCACCCTGGACCATTACTAGCACCGCAGCAAGATGTAGCGGCGAATGATGCGGTCCACATTGGCGGCGAGGTCGACAAGACAAATACCCAGCCGGCCGCCATCCCTCGCCGCGTCAATGTTTGTAAACGCGTCCCCACGACGTCGAATGTGACTAACGTGACTACCTGAGGCCTATATGTCGTTGTTCCAGCGCCACACAACTCATCTCGGGGCCGCTCGTCAGGTGCGGCCTGCTGAGAATATTGATGCATTTGTTGCGCGGAGGTTTCAGCCAACCCTCCGTTTTGGACCGGTGGGGCGAGTGGAAAGCCGGACCATGCCGGCACCACACCCGGGCGACCCAGAGACGGCCCGCGGCGTCTACGTGATCTTCGGTGTCCGTCCGCTTCTGGTCGCACGAGCGTGGGGCACTGGGCATATTTGGGATGAGCACATTGGACACGCACGCCGAACAGCGCGCGTGCAGGAGACGAGGAGGGTTCCATGCAGCAACGAGAGCCGAGCGGAGCGGCGGTCGGCTGGACAATGTTCGCCGCATTTATGATGATCATGCTCGGAGCCTGGTGGCTCATAGCCGGGCTCGTGGCCTTGGTCAATGACGACTTCTACGTCGTGACAAGGAACTACATCTTCCAGTTCGACGCGACGACGTGGGGCTGGATCCACCTGATCATCGGGATCCTGGTGCTGCTGGCCGGTTTTGGGCTCTTCCGGGGGGCGGTCTGGGCTCGCACGGTCGGGGTGATCATGGCCATGGTGGCCACGCTTGTCGGCTTCGCGTGGCTGCCTTGGTACCCGGTCTGGGCGATCCTCTTCATAGTCGCCGCAATCACCGTGATCTGGGCCCTGACCGCGCACGGCCGGGACGTCACGGAGGTTTGACGCAGCCACGGCGAATTGTCTACCGCGGTCACCCGGCACATGCAACGCCAGCCGGCCCAGGCGGCGGCGCTCGCGGCGCCTCATACTCGCGACCGGGAAGTGGATGGGGGCCGTCTGACACATGTGCTCCGCATCGCACCCCACTCGGTGGTTTCCCCTTCCGGGTGATGGCGGGGCTGCCGAATCCGGTTTCATGACGGCGTGGCCTGAAGCTGACTAACCTGAAGTTGACTAGCCGGTGGCACGGGCCGAGACCCCCCCGGCGGGAGGCGCGGGCATGAACAACGAACTGGACAGCATGGGCCCGATCGACTATTTGGTGGTCGAGTTTCCCGTGGGCGGACCGACCGGCGAGGCGTTCCCGCTGCTGGTGGATCTCGTTGACCGGGGGCTCATCCGCATCCTCGATCTCGCCTTCCTCGCGAAAGATCAGGACGGGTCGGTGCGCGGATTGTCCATCGCGGACCTCGACGTACATGCGAAGCAGGACCTCGCGGTCTTCGAAGGGGCATCGTCCGGGCTGCTCGGCCAGGACGACTTCGAAGAATCCGGTGCCGCACTCGAGCCAGGCCGCTCCGGCGCGATCCTGGTCTATGAAAACGTGTGGGCCGCGCCGTTCGCTACGGCGATGCGGCATGCCGGCGCTCAGCTCGTGTCCACCGGGCGGATCCCGGTACAAGGGATTCTGGCCGCGCTGGACGCCGCCGAGGGACGCTGAGCCCGACACCAAAGAGCGGAGAAAGGAGACGGCAATGCCGGGCCTAATACGTGGGGTCGCGCGGACGGCGGTGGTCGCCGGCACGGCGACGGCGGTGTCAAATCGGGTCTCCCGGCGCCAGGCGGGACGGTGGGCCGAACAAGACCAGGCGCAGGCCTCCCAACAGCAACAATACGCACAGCCGCAGCCAAACCCACCCGCGGACGCCGACATGACCCCCAAGATCGCCCAGCTCCAGCAACTCGCCGACCTAAGAGAGCAGGGGGCCCTTACCGACGCCGAGTTCGAGGCGCAGAAGAGCCGCCTTCTCGGTTCGTGACCCGCCCTCCCTGGCCGCACGACCACCAGCGGGTCCACCCCTAAGCAGCTCATCGATACGCCGTACGCGAGCGCCTTGCCGGCGGCGTCGACTCTCAGGCCGGCTGTGATCGCGCGGCACGGGCCTTCACTGTATAGCGCACGACCGTCCGGAATATGCGGTCATGCCAGGCCCGGCGCCGTTCGTCCCACAACACGGCGAGCAGCCCGAGAAGCCACAGTGGAGCGAGCAGAAGTCCGGCCAGGGAACGCGCGGCGGCCCGGAGGAACGAGAGCTCCTGCCCGTCGCTCCGCACTACGACCACGCCGAACAGCAGGTTGCCGACGGTCTGTCCAGTGAGCCACCAGCAGGCCGTGAAGTAGGCCCACGGAAGCAGCGCCGCCGCAACGGTAACGCCCGCACTGAACCAGCCGGGAACGGGGCGTACAAGCACCTCTTGCCACGCGAGCTCAGGCAGAGTGCTGATAGCGAGCGCTGTGAGCGTGAGCAGCGCGACGTCAACGAGCAGAGCGACTAGTCGCGAGACCAGCCCGGCGTACGCGTTGCGCTGCACCGGTGGCGACGGCAAGGGTCACCTGTCGTTGGCGTGAGCTTCGGCCTCGTCGATCGGCGGCCGCGGTGTATCGACAGACTTCGATGCGGCCGGCTTCGAGCTCGGCCGACCCGTCGTCGACGCGCTTCGTCCCTTACCCCGGAACGCGGACTCGCCCCGATCATCGGCAGCCGCGGTGGTGGCGCGAAGGTGCTGCGTGGCCTCGCCGACCGGTCCCCGGCCTTGCTCGAGCAAAAGCTCGCGCAGGCGAGGGTCATGGGTGAGGTCGTCGATAACGACGGGGAGAACGCGAGCGCGAATCTCTGGCATGACGCCGTCGATGAGGCGTGGCACCACGTTCTCCACCAGGTGCGGCACCATGCCGTCGACGATCTGCGGGACGGCTTGAGCCTGGGCCCACGCGATGCCGTCGCTCACGCTCTCCTGCAGGAACGCGGCAGCATCCGCCCGTCCGGCTGCGACGGTGGCCTCGCCGCGCTTCGTCGCAGTGGCCACGACGCGGCCCAGCCATTCTCGAGATCGTGAGAGTGGCCCTTCCGGTCCGTCCGGGCTCGGTGAGCTCGATGTCCAGCCAACCGTGCGGGACGCAATTCGGGTCGGCGGCCCGATGACACGCCGGGCTAGGCTCCGAGCCCCTGTAGCGGTCTGCTCGAGCAGACCGACTCCCGTCATGAACGCCTCCGTGGTGGGAGCCCCCGGGCGCAGCCGCTCTGCGGCGAGTACGGCGATCCCTAGCACCAATCGGATCGGGTGGGCGCTCTGGCCGGGCGGGGCATCCTCGTCGCCGAGCTCGACGATGGGCTGTGTGTGTTCGGACGACTCCGCGGACCACCAACTCTCGTTCGTGGGCGCGTCTTCGCCGCCCCCCCATGAAAGACTTCCAACATCGGTGGGCATCAGGTTCACCTACCTCCACCTTATGACGCTAGCGCAATGGTTCGCCCCGGAATCACCGTTTCTTCCACGATCTTGGCTGCCGGCTGTGGGCAGTGTTTGCGGGGCTGGCGCAGGCCGGGTCCGGCGGCTGCGTTAGCGTCTGATCATGAGCCTCCCGGCGGATCCTCGGGCCCGGCGCACGTTCGGCGATGGCGCCGGGGCGCCCGGAGACCTGGCCGTGAGCCCTTACCGGGCCGACCGTGACCGGATTGTCAGCTCGCCGTTCTTTGCCCGTCTCGGTGGCGTCACCCAGGTGGTCAGTCCCGGTGGGTCGGGACTCCTCGTGCACAATCGGCTGACCCATAGTCTGAAGGTGGCGCAGGTCGGCCGAGCGATTGCGGAGCGGCTGCTCGCCGACGACAGCACTCGCGACCTGCTGGAGAAGCTCGGTGGGTGCGACCCGGATGTGGTCGAGGCCGCCGCGCTGGCCCACGACCTCGGGCACCCACCGTTCGGACACCTCGGCGAGCAGGTGCTGGACCGGCTCGCCCGCCAGCGGCTCGGCTTGCCGGACGGGTTCGAGGGCAATGCGCAGTCGTACCGGATCGTGACTAGTACTGAGATTCGTGGTGCCGCCACCATCGGCCTGAATCTCACCGCGGCCGTACGTGCGGCGATCCTCAAGTATCCGTGGACCCGGGCCACCTACCCCGACCCGCATCCGCGCTATCTCGACCCACCGCCGCGAGGTGCCACGGCCCCGGGTGACGATCCGGATAGCGGATCAGCCAAGTTCGGCGCCTACACCACCGAGATCGACGATCTCCGGCAGGCGCGGGCGCCGTTCGCCGGGCGGATCCCCGACTGGCAGCAGACGGTCGAGGCGTCCATCATGGACACCGCCGACGACATCGCCTACGCCATCCATGATGTGGAGGACTTCTACCGGGTCGGCGTCCTCCAGCAGGGGTCGGTCGCCAGCGAACTCATGGCATGGCAGCGAGAGACAGCAGAGCTGTCGGGGCTGACCGAACGGGCGCTGGACGCGCAGGAGCGCCGGCCCGGGTCGTCGATCGAGCGGCTCCGCCGGCAGTTGCATCGCAAGGACGGATGGATCAGCAACGAAGCGGCGTTCGCCGACGCGGTCGAGCAGGTACGGGCGGAACTCGTCGACGGTCTGCTCGCCGCGCCCTTCGACGGATCGATTGAGGCTGAACAGTATGTGGCCGGATTCTCCGCGCGGTGGACCCGGCGGCTGGTCGATGCGATTGAGGTCGTCGCACAACCGGCGGTGCGCTCGGGTTACGTCCTGCTCGGTTCGGCTCAATGGCACGAGGTCCAGGTCCTCAAGTTCATCCACCGTCGGTTCGTGCTCGAGCGGCCGGACCTTGCACTGCACCAACGGGGGCAGGCCCGACTGCTGGAGGCCCTTGTTGACGCGCTCCTCGCCTGGATTCTCGACCCGGAGGAGGAGACCCGGCTGCCGCGGCGCCTGCACGACTTGGTCGAGCTCGCCGAGGCCGAGTTGCCTGAGGACACCCCGGACCGGCTATCGATGGCGCGCGGCCGCGCCATTATCGACTTTGTCGCGTCGCTGACCGATGGTCAGGCGGTCGCACTGCTTGACGCGCTGTCCGGTCGGTCTGGTCAACTGTGGACGGACGCATTCGTGCTCTAACTTGGGAGCGTGGATACACCTGTGGAGCGCGATCTCCTTGCCGATGCACCGTTGCTGGCCTCATGGCAGTCGTACTCCAGTCGGGCGGTCACCCCCTTTACCATTCCGGGGCACAAGGGTGCCGCCAGCCTGCTCTGGCCGGTCCTCGCGTCGGTTCTCGCCGGGGACGTTCCCCTCTATGGCGGGCTGGACTCGGTGAAGCTGGCCGCGGGCGTCCTGGCCGACGCGGAAGCCCGGGCCGCCAGCCTCTGGGGAGCCGACTGGTGCCGATTCTCTACCGGCGGTTCTACCCACGCGAATCAGGCGTTGGCGTTGGCCATCGGGCGGCCTGGTGACGAGGTGCTGGTGTCCCGCTCGGCCCATCGCTCAACCCTGCTCGGCCTGGTTCTGGCCGGCCTCACACCGGTGTGGCTACCGACCGAAGTGGACGACCGGCTCGGCGTACCCGTTGGGGTCACTGAGGCGGCGCTACGGTCAGCACTCGACGCCCACCCGGCCGGTCGAGCGGTCTTTCTCGTCGAGCCCAGTTACTTGGGTGCCGTTTCGGATCTGCCGGCACTCGTCGCGCTGGCGCACAACGCGGGACTGCCCATCCTCGTCGACCAGGCGTGGGGTGCGCATTTTGGCTTCCACCCAGCCTTTCCGGCGCACGCGCTCGCACAGGGTGCGGACGCGCTGGTCACCAGCGCGCATAAGACGCTGCCGGCGTATAGCCAAGCCTCTCTTGTCCTCGCTCGAACGGCACGGCTCGACGCGCACCGGCTCGAGCGGGCGTTCGAGGCGGCCAACACCACAAGCCCGGCCGGATCGATCCTCGCGAGCACGGACGGCGCCCGTGCGCTGCTCGCCGCGCGAGGTCACGAACTCCTTGGCTCGCTCGTCCCGATCGTCGCGGAGGCGCGCACCCGGCTGCGCGCCGTCGCCGGTGTCCAGGTTCCCGGGCCCGAGGACTTCCCGCCGGGTCGGTTCGATCCCGCGAAGCTCGTGGTGGTTTTGGCCGGCAGCGGCGCCTCCGGCATCGATGTGGAGCAGGATCTCCTGAGCTTGGGCGTACCGGTGGAGATGGCCGATCAGGACATGGTCGTCCCAATCGTGACCCTCGCCGACACCGAGCAGACAGTGGCCCGCTTAGTGGACGTGCTCACTGCCGCGATCGGTCGGCGAAGCGGTGCGCCGCGCTATCTCGGCGCCGCCGCGCAGTGGGGCACATCAGCCATGGCGGCAATGACACCCCGGGACGCGTTCTTCGCCGACCATGTCACGGTCGACGCCGCGGCGGCGGTCGGCCGGATATGCGCCGAAGTCGTCGCGCCGTACCCGCCGGGAGTGCCAGTGCTCGTACCCGGCGAGGTCGTGACGGCGGAGGCGGTGCGATCGCTGCGGGCGGCACTCGCGGCCGGAACCCGGGTTGCCTACGCGGCCGACTCGACGTTGCGGACTCTTCAGGTCGTGGCCAGGGAGTTGCCGCTGGAGTCGGCACCATGAGGTGATACCCGACGATTCCCACGTGGCGGCCACTTCGCGGGCGATACCGTGTGGCCAGGCTACGAGACAGTCGGGGGGACGCGATGGAGGCTCGTTCGGACGACGTTCAGCGCCAGGTCTTGCCGGGACCGGACCGGACCCCGGTGGGGTTGACGACCTATGACGCGAAGGATCCGGACACGGCGTACCCGCCGATACGGCCTCTTCGTCCGCCAGACGGCGCGCCGAACGTGCTCGTCGTGCTGCTCGACGATGTCGGCTTCGGCGCGTCGAGCGCCTTCGGAGGGCCGGTGCGCACCCCGACGTTCGAACGGTTGGCCGCCGAGGGGTTGAGGTTCAATCGGTTCCACACCACGGCGCTGTGCTCGCCGACGCGACAGGCGCTGCTGACGGGTCGCAACCACCACGCGGTGGGGATGGGCGGCATCACCGAGATCGCCACATCGGCACCCGGGTACAACTCGATCCGGCCCAACACCGCCGCACCGCTCGCCGAGATCCTGCGGCTCAACGGCTACTCGACCGCGCAGTTCGGCAAGTGCCACGAGGTGCCGGTGTGGGAGACCAGCCCGATAGGACCGTTCAGTCAATGGCCGACGGGCAGCGGCTTCGAGCACTTCTACGGATTTATCGGCGGCGAGACCAACCAGTACGCTCCGGCGATCTACCGCGACACTGTGCCGGTGGAGCCCGACCGGACACCCGAAGAGGGCTACCACTTCACCGAGGACATGACCGACCAGGCGATCGGTTGGGTACGCCAGCAGAAGGCCCTCGCACCGGATAAGCCATTCTTCGTCTACTACGCGCCGGGCGCTACGCACGCGCCGCACCACGTGCCAAGGGAGTGGTCCGACAAGTACAAGGGCACATTCGACCAGGGATGGGACCGACTGCGCGAGCAGACCCTGGCTCGGCAGAAAGAGCTCGGCGTGATCCCGGCGGACGCCGACCTCACGGCGCGGCCGCACGAAATACCGGCGTGGGACGACACGCCGGCGGACATGAAGCCGGTGCTGGCCCGCCAGATGGAGGTGTACGCCGGGTTCCTCGAGCACACCGATCACCACGTCGGGCGGCTCGTCGACGCGCTGGCCGACTTGGAGATCCTCGACGACACGTTGTTGTACGTGATGATCGGGGATAACGGTGCGTCTGCCGAAGGTACGCCGCATGGCACCTTCAATGAGCTGCTGGCGCTCAACGGTGCGCCCCAGTTGGAGACGGTCGAGTTCATGGCCTCCCATATCGACGACTTCGGCACGCCCGCGTCATACAACCACTACGCCGTGGGCTGGGCGCATGCCATGGACACCCCGTACCAGTGGACCAAGCAGGTCGCGTCGCACTGGGGCGGTACCCGCAACGGAACGATCGTGCGCTGGCCGCGGGGTTTCGCCGCGCGCGGTGAGATCCGGTCGCAGTTCCACCATGTCATCGACCTTGCCGCCACGGTGCTGGACGTGGCCGGGTTGCCGGAGCCGGTGTCGGTGAACGGAGTGCAGCAGATGCCCATGCACGGCGTGAGCATGCGGTACGCGTTCGACGACGCGCACGCCGCGGACCGGCGCGAGACGCAGTACTTCGAGATGTTCTGCAACCGGGGCATCTACCACAAGGGCTGGACTGCGGTGACCCGGCACAGCGTGCCGTGGGATATGACGGCGAGGATGCCGGCCTACGACGACGACATCTGGGAGCTCTACGCGCCTGAGGACTGGACCCAGGCGCACAATCTGGCGGAGAAGGAGCCGGAGAGGCTGCGCGAACTACAGCGACTCTTCCTCATCGAGGCGACCAAGTATCAGGTGCTGCCGCTGGACGACCGTCGCGCCGAACGTTTCAACTCAGACATCGCCGGACGGCCCACCCTGGTGCACGGGACGTCGCAGCTGCTCTTCGGCGGCATGGGCCGGCTGAGTGAGAACTCGGTGCTGGTGGTCAAGAACAAGTCGCACGCGGTCACTGCCGAGGTCATCGTGCCCGACGGGCCAGCCGACGGTGTCATCGTCGCGCAGGGCGGCGCGTTCGGCGGTTGGAGCCTCTACGCCAAGGATGGCCGGCCCACCTACTGCTACAACCTGTTCGGGCTGCAACGCTTCAAGGTCGAGGGCGAAGGGCCAATCCCCACCGGCGAGCATCAGGTGCGGATGGAGTTCACCTACGACGGTGGCGGACTCGGCAAGGGCGGCACCGTGAGCCTCTTCATCGACGGGCAGAGTGTCGGTCAGGGGCGGGTCGAGGCGACCGTACCGATGATGTTCTCCGCCGACGAGACCACCGACGTCGGCAGCGACAGCGCCACACCGGTCAGCGACGACTACGGGGCGCGCGACAGCGGCTTCACCGGCCGGGTCCGGTGGGTCCAGATCGATATCGACGAGGCCGCCGAGGACCTCGACCACCTCATCACTCCCGAGGAGCGCGTGCGTATCGCAATGGCCCGACAGTAGTCGCGCTATCAACGCGACCGGCGTGCGACGATGACAGCGGTGACTGATCATGACGTCGCGTACGCCGTAGCGGGCAGCTTCCTCGGCAAGCTGCCGCCTGAAGTCGTCGACGAGTTGGTAGCGCAGGGGGAGCTCACCGATTACCCAGCCGGCACCACCGTCTACCGGGAGGGCGCGCCCCCGAGGTCGGTACTCGTCGTGCGGGGGTTGCTTCGCGTCTTCATGACCTCCCCCGAGGGCCGACAGGTGACCATCCGGTACGCCCGTGACCGGGACGTTCTCGGGATCGCGGTCATCGTCGGCGGACCGGTCGATGTGAGCGTCCAGACCCTGGCGCCGTCGAGTCTGTTCAGCATTAAGGCCACCGTGCTCACCGAGGCGGCGCGGCGCGACGCGCGGGTCGCGTGGGCCGTCGCGGAGGAGCTGAACCGGCGGCTCTACGCGACGCTCGAGCAGACCGCCATCAACGCCTTCGGCTCGGTCAAACAACGGGTTGCCGCGCATCTGCTGGACCTCGCGTCGACTCAGCAGCGACCCGAAGGCCGTCTCGTGGCGCGGGTCTCCCAGCAGGAGCTTGCCGACGCGGTGGGCTCGGTCCGGGAGGTTGTGGCGCGAATCCTGCGTGAGCTTCGCCTTGCCCGGATCGTGGCGACGGGTCCCGATAGCGTCCTGATTCTTGATGCTGCGCAGCTCCACGACGAGTCGTGGCCACCCACCACCCTGTGACTTCAGTTACTGAGGCTCGATACACAAGTCACTGACTCGACGGTGTCCACGGACGGAGGCTTGTTCCAGTCAGGCCGACTTGACGCCGGCGCGAACGAAGGAGGTTCACGTGTATACCGCGACTGTTGTATCCAGGGCACCGAGTGGCACGTCCGATCCCGTCAAGGCGGTGTCGGTGGTGAGCACGGGGACCGTTGAGATTCACCCAGAGCATGTCAGCGGCACCAGGAAGCCGCTGTACTGGTGGCTGTTCACCTCGCGGAGGTGGACCGCGCCGCGGCCGATCAACGCGTACGTCATCGAGCACGACCGGGGGCTGGTCATGTTCGACACCGGGCAGGACCGTGCGTCCGTCACTGACGACTCCTACTTCCCGGGTGGCTTCACGCGCCTAGCTTATGATCGCCTCGCCCGCTTCCATGTCGGCGAAATGGATACGTTGACTGCCCAGTTGGCCGCGCTGGGGTATGCGCCGTCCGATGTGGACACTGCGATCCTGTCGCACCTGCACGAGGATCACATCGGTGGGCTGCCGGACCTGAACGGCGCAGAGCTTCTGGTGGCCGGCGCGGAGTGGCGTGAGCTGTCCGGATTCAGCCCGGAACTTCGGGGATTCCTGCGCAACCACATCACGATCCCGGGGCTGGCATGGCGTCAGATCACCATGGAGCCGACGAACGACCCAGCGCTGGCGCCGTTCACCCTGTCGTTGGATGTCATGGGCGATGGTTCGCTCGTCTTGCTCCCGACGCCCGGTCACACCGCGGGGTCGATGTCGATGCTGATCCGTCGACGCGCCCGGTCGCCGCTGCTGCTGGTGAGCGACCTCACCTACGCGGCCGAGCTGCTGGAGATCGGAAGAGTCCCCGGCGTGGGCTCCCGACGGCAGCTGGTCGAGAGCAGCCGAAAGGTGCTGGCACTCAAGGAACAGATGCCGGACCTGGTCATCCTGCCGGCACACGATCCGGGGGCCGCGCAGCGCCTGCTCGAGAGTGCATAGTCTTCCGTGGGAGGAGAGACGACGATGAGATTCACCAATACGATCACGATCGAGCGCAGCCGCGCCGAGGTGTTTGAGTACCTGGCCCGGTTTGAAAACGTGCCGCGCTGGAACCACGCCATCAGCGAGACGCGAAGGGTCTCCAGCGGCCCGACCGGTGTGGGCTCGAGGTACACGCAGGCCCGGACCGAGCCGACCCGTAGCGAGGAGACATTCGAGGTGACGGAGTATGAGCCCGAGTCGAGGCTGTCGGTCCAGGGCACACTTGGGCGCTTTCCGGCACGGGTTACGTACGTACTGGAGCCGATCGGCAACGCAACCCGGCTCACCAACACCGTGGACCTCGAGCCGACGGGGCTGCTGGGCCTGGTCGCACCGCTGGCCACGGCCAAGGTCAAGTCGGCAGTTGCCGAGAACCTCGTCACACTCAAGAAGGTTCTTGAGTAGCGCCGATCGGGGGAGAACGCAGATGTCGTACCGCTGGTAGCCTCCGCGCCATGACGAGGTTCATCAGGGGCGTTGCCGTGATAGCGGTCGCGGCATTGGGGCTGACGGGTTGTGCGAAGCAGGGCAGCCAGACGCCTCCGTCCACCACCGCTGCGCCGTCGTCGTCGGTTGCATCGCCAGCCAGTAGCCAGTTTCTGGACGAGGCGCCGGTGGTGCTCGAAGACGGTCGGCATCCCATTTTCCTGACCAGCGTCGACGTGCCCGGACGAAAGATTACCTTCGACCTCATCGTCTTCTTGACCGGAGCTGCGGCGAAGGCCGAGTGGGCCAAGACCCACCCCGGCGAAGGGGACGGACCACCGAACGACTACCTGATCGTCAACAACAATCCAAAACTCCGCACGCTCCCGGTGGCCGCCGGCGTCGCGGTGAAGGTTGTCGACCTTGAGGCTCCTGGTGGCGTGGGCTTGGTGACGATCCCATTCGCGGACTTGAGTAGCCACTTTGCCACCGGGTTCGGGTTGCCATTCTGGATCACCGTTGCCGAGGGCGAGGTCACGCTCATCGAGGAGCAGTTCCTCCCTTAAGTGGATCGTGGCAATGAAGGGTGGCTATCACCACCGTTGGCAACCGCCATCCACCCTGCATTTAGGCGGGCACCGGCGCGGCGAGCACGGGGGCGGCGGCGTCGAGCAGCGCCGAGAGCTGGCGCAGGTTCTCCGGCCGGGGCCAGTAGTAAACCCACGTGCCGCGCCGTTCGCTGTCCACGAGGCCAGCCTCGCGGAGGACCCGCAGGTGATGCGAGATCGTCGGTCCGGACACGTCGAATCCCACGGTGAGGTCGCACACACAGACCTCCCCATCGGGCGCCGAGGTGATCATCGAGAGCAGGCGCAGCCGGACCGGGTCACCGAGGGCCTTGAACATCCGCGCCAGGTCACCGGCCTGATCGACGTCGAGCGCCTCCTCGGTCAGCGGCGCGCAACACTCCACCTCAGCGGGGATCTGGGGCAGAATCTGCTTCGACATGCCTCTAGGTTGACAGATGTCAAATCAGAGTGCAAGCTGGGCTTGTTTCGAAAGTCATCAAGACAGGGGTGAGGTTTAATGGTCAGCTTTGATACGCGCCGCCAGGACCGGCTGGATGCGCCCACGCAGGAGGTCCGGCCACCGTCGGGGGCTGGATGTTGCGGCACCGCGGCGGCGGAAGCGACCGCTGGCACGGCGGCCGCCGATGACGCGGCAGAGCCCTGCTGCGGCACCGCCCAAGCGGCTCACGCATCCGGTTCGTGCTGCGGTTCTGCCGCGAAGGCCGACGCGGTGGCTGCAGGTGCCGGGTGCTGCTGACGACGAGTCCACAGATGACAATTGTCTACACAGGAGCATGAGAATGGCTAATCAGCTGAGCGAACTTCCCGTCGTCGTCATTGGTGCCGGCCCGATCGGGCTGGCCGCCGCCGCGCACTTGGCCGAGCGGGGCCTCGACTTCCGCGTGCTCGAGGCCGGCGACACGGTCGCCGCGTCCGTGGGCGCGTGGGGGCATGTCAGGTTATTCAGCCCGTGGCGCTACAACACCGATCCGGCCGCCCGCCGGCTGCTCGCCAACACCGGCTGGGCCGAGCCCAACCCGGACATATTGCCCACCGGTCGGGATTTGGTGGGGGACTACCTGGCGCCGCTCGCCGCCCATGCCGCCATCGCACTCGGCCTGCGGCTGGGCACCACGGTCGAAGGCATCACCCGCGCCGGCCACGACCGGGTCCGAACCGCAGGACGCGACACCGCGCCGCTTGTGCTGCGCGTGCGCACAGCAAGCGGTGAGGTGGACGAGATTGAGGCGCGGGCGGTCATCGACGCCTCCGGCACGTGGACCGTCCCCAACGTGCTGGGCGGGAATGGCCTTCCAGCGCTAGGGGAGGTCGAGAACTCCGACCGGATCACCGCGGCATTGCCCGATGTGCTCGGCGCGCAGCGGAAGGGTTTCGCCGGCCGCCACACCGTCGTGGTCGGCGCGGGCCACTCCGCCGCCACCACATTGCTGGAGCTGGCCGTACTCGCCGAGACCGAGCCGCGCACTCGGGTCACGTGGGCCATCAGAGCCGGGTCGGCCACCCGGGCGTACGGCGGCGGCGAGGCCGACGCCCTGCCCGCCCGTGGGGCTCTTGGCGCCCGCGTCCGCCAGCATGTTCAGGCGGGCCGCATCGACCTGGTGGGCGGTTTCCACACCCGCGCCGTCAGCCCACTGCCGGACGGCGGCGTCGAACTCATCGGCCGCGCAAGTGACGGCACGGAGGAGAAGCTCACCGCGGACGTGGTCGTCAACGCCACCGGCTTCCGGCCCGACCACACCATTACGGGCGAGTTGCGGCTCGACCTCGACCCGATCCTCGGCTCCACCCGCGCACTCGCCCCGCTGATCGATCCCAATCACCACTCCTGCGGCACCGTTCCGCCTCACGGTGTCGACGAGCTCGCCCACCCTGAGCCCGGCTACTACGCCATCGGGGTGAAGAGCTACGGCCGCGCCCCCACCTTCCTCCTCGCCACCGGGTACGAACAAGCCCGCTCTGTCGTCGCCGCGCTCTCCGGCGACTGGGAGGCCGCCCGCGACGTCCAGCTCAACCTGCCCGAGACCGGCGTCTGCTCCAGCAACCTCGTCAACGACGCGGCTGGCGGCCTCGTGTCTCTGCCGGTCATCGAACTGGCCTCCGCCGGCGGATGCTGCGGCTGACAGCCCGACCTCGGTTGCGCGGCTGGCCGCTGCTAGCCGCGCTCGGCGCGACGCAGACCGTCGGCTATGGAGTGTTGTACTACGCCTTCGCTGTCTACCTCACGCCCATGGCGGGCGACCTGCACGCGAGTACCGCGACCGTCACCGGTGCGCTGACCCTCGCCGTGCTGGTCGCCGCGATCGCGGCCGTGCCGGTCGGACGGTGGCTGGATCGCCGCGGCGGTCGCGCGATGATGACCAGCGGGTCGGTGCTGGGCACCTTCGCCGTGCTGGCCTGGTCGCGTGTGGACAGTGTTGTCGAGCTGTACGCGGTATTCTCGGTCATCGGCGTCGCCTCGGCCATGGTGCTCTACGAGCCGGCGTTCGCCGTTGTCATCGCTACCGTCGCACCCGCGCGCCGGGCGGATGCGCTGCTCACGGTCACCATCGTGGCCGGATTCGCCAGCAGTATTTTCCTGCCCCTGACCGGCGGGCTCGTTGAGGCGTTCGGCTGGCGTGACTCGCTGCTGATTCTGGCCGCCATCCTCGGCACGGTCACGATTCCGCTACACGCCATCGCCGTACCCCTCCACCGGGGACACACCTCAACCGACCGGGCGTCCGACGACGGCGTGCGGCGAAGCATCGTGCGGGCGGCGCTGCGCGATCGCGGTTTCTGGCTGCTGGTAGCAACCTTCGTCGCACAAGGCGCAGCGACCGCCACCGTCGCCGTGCACCTGGTGGCATACCTGGTCGACCTCGGCCATCCGGTGGCCTTCGCCGCCGCCGTCACCGGGCTGCTCGGCGTGATGTCCGTGACCGGCCGCCTGGCCACCACGGGACTGGGCCGGCGTTGGTCCACAGCCAGCGTGACGGCGGTCGTCTTCGCCGTGCAGGCGGCGGCCATGGGCACTTTGCCGCTCCTGGGGAACTCCAGGGCGGGTGCCGCTGCCTGTGTCACGCTGTTCGGTCTCGGCTTCGGGGTGGCCACCATCGCCCGCCCGGCACTCCTCGCCGACCGGTACCCCACCACCGGATACGCCAGCGTCGCCGGCGCACTTATGCTGCCCATCACGATCGCCAAGGCCAGCGGCCCACTTGCCGCTGCGGCGCTGTACGCGGCAACCGGCGGCTACCCGGCGGTGATGCTGGCGGTGGCCGCCTTGTGCCTGACCGCGGCAGGCTTACTACGGTTGACACCATGACCGATGATCGGGACCCGGCTGGCACGCCGGTCGACGTACTCATAGTCGGCGCCGGCCCTACCGGGCTGGCCCTTGCCGTCGAACTGGTCGCCCACGGGGCCCGGGTCCGGATCGTCGACCGTCAAACCGACCGGGCGCACGAGTCGCGGGCGCTGGCCATCCAGCCGCGTACCCTCGAGGTTCTCGCCCGCCATGGGCTGGCCCGGCCGCTGGTCGAAGCCGGCAACCGGGCCGTACAGCTGCGGATGCATGTCAGGCGCCGCACGCTAGCCATCAGGCTGTTCGACCTCGGCCTCGACGACACCGCCTACCCGTACCTGCTGTTCTTGTCCCAGGCGGAGACCGAACGGATCCTCGGCGACCACCTCGGTTCCCTCGACGTGACCGTCGAGCGGGGCGTCGAGCTTGTAGACCTGCGCCCCACCGCGGATGCCGTCGTCGCCACGCTGCGCCACCCGGACGGACAGGATGAGACCGTCCACGCCCGCTACATCGCCGGCTGCGACGGCGCACACAGCACGGTGCGCCGCGCCGTCGGGATCGCGTATGAGGGCGGCGCCTATCCGCAGACGTTCGTGCTCGCCGACCTTGAGGCGGACGGCATTGAGCCCGGAGCGGCGCACGCATTCCTCTCGGAACGGGGTTTGCTGTTCTTCTTCCCGCTCGGCTCGCCAGCTACCTGGCGGGTGCTGGCCATGCGGCCGCCCGCCGACCCGACCCCGGCCGAGGCGCCGGTAACGCTCGAGGAGGTGCAGGCCCTCGTGGACGCCTACACCGACACGCCGGTGCGGCTACACCACCCGGTGTGGATGACCAACTTCCGGCTCCACCACCGCGCCGCGACCCGTTACCGCTCCGGTCGGGTGTTCCTGGCCGGCGACGCCGCCCATATCCACAGTCCCGCCGGCGGTCAAGGCATGAACACCGGGATCCAGGACGCCGCCAATCTGGGTTGGAAGCTCGCCTATGTCGTTGGCGGGTCGGCCATTCCGGCGGTGCTGGACACCTACGATCCCGAACGGGCCCCTGTCGGGCGCACCGTGCTGCGCTTCACTGACCGGGCCTTCACGGTCGCCACGTCCACCAACCCGATCGTGCGGTTCGCCCGCACCCGGCTCCCGCCGGCGTTGATCCCGGTGGCAATGCGGGCCAAGCGCGGCCGGGCCTACGCTTTTCGCACGGTTTCCCAGCTTGGCATCCGCTACCGGCGAAGCCCGCTCTCCCTGGACGGGCCGCACCCCATCCGGCGCGGTCCCCGTGCCGGAGACCGGCTGCCCGACGCGCCAATCGTCCACGATGGACAACCCGGCACCCTGCACGCGGCCATCGCCTCACCCGGATGGCATCTGTTGCTGTGCGGACCCGCCGAGGCCTGGCCGCTTGGGCACATAGCCGAATTAGGCGGCCGCTACGCCGGCCTCATCACTATGCACCGAGTAGGCGCGGGCGACGAACCCGACGTGTTGCACGACCCGGGTGGTGAGGCGCTTGACCGTCTCGGCCTGTCCGTACGCGACACCGCGCAGTACCTTGTACGTCCCGACGGACACATTGGCTACCGCACCGCCGGCACGGACCTCACCGGGTTGACGCGCTATCTGCACCGTTGGCTAACGGCACCGCATGCCCGCGCTGAGCACGCCAGTTAGATCCGTCCGATGCATACTTCGTCGTATGAGGTTTCGCGCCACTCTCCTTCTGGGCGGCAAGACTGCCACCGGGATCCGAGTTCCGCCCGAGGCCGTTGAGAGCCTCGGCCGGAGCAAACGCCCAGCGGTCCGCGTCACGATCAATGGTCACACCTATCGCAGCAGCGTGGCGTCCATGGGCGGGGAGTTCATGCTCCCGGTCAGCGCAGAGCATCGTACGAGCGCCGGCGTTGCCGCCGGCGACGAGGTGGATGTCGACATCGAACTCGATACCGAGCCTCGCGAGGTGACCGTGCCGCCCGACTTCGCGGATGCCCTCGACCATGATGCGGAGGCCAGGCGATTCTTCGACGGATTGTCCTACAGTCAGAAGCTCTGGCATGTGACCTCGATCGAGGGAGCCAAGACAGCCGAGACGCGGGAGCGACGCATCTCCAAATCTGTGTCCATGCTGCGAGAGGGTCGAACCCAGCGCTGACGATCTGAGGACCACAGCGGGTGGGACGACGGCGCGGCCCCGGGGTCGAGGAAGCCGCGCCGTCGTCCCGTTCAGTACTTGTCTAGCAGCTGCGGCGGAGGCCGCGCTTCGGATGTTCCGGCACATCGCCGCGCTTTAGTGGACAGGTGGGTGGACGCAAGAGAGGGAACCGCTCGCGTCCACCCACCGTGCGGGGGTTACGAGGTCGGAGCGTGAGGGCGCGCCGACGTACTGCTGGCGTTCAGGCTGGCTATCGCGGCTCCGCCGGTCACCGACTCTGTGCTCATCGCATACGTCAGGGTCGCGAACGCGATCGAGTCGGCGTTGAGGTCGAGCACGGCGTTGTTGTTGTTGGCGAACGTGTCGCAGGCCTGGTGGTAGCACTGGTCGAACTGCTGGCCAGCGATGCCACCGTAGATCGCCACCTGGGCCGGCGTCTTGATGCCCTCGGCCCCGGTGAACAGTCCACCGAAGGGGATGCCGTTGTCGAAGAATGCAGCGTAGTCGGACCGGAAGTCGATCTGGGTCGGCTCGAAGGCGAGACCCCGATCCGCGTAGAACTTGTTGAACCCATCCTCGATCGCCGCCGACCCATCCGGGCCGGGCAGCCCGAACGCGTCGCCGCTGCCGTCGTAGACGAAGCGAACGAAGTTGGGGGATCCGACCATGTCGAAGTTCAGGTACAGCGCGATGTTGCCCAGCTCCTCCTCGCCCAGGCTGTTGACGTAGAAGTCCGAACCCACCAGGCCGGATTCCTCGGCGCCCATCTGCGGCCGGATCCTGGTCACCGACGGGGTCGGGCCGGATGCTCAAGGTGCTATGGCAACACAACTGGACACCCGGCGCCGGTGCAGGTGATGCGGCCCTGGATGGCGGGGCTGATCGGCGTGTTCGCGGTAATGTAGTTGGCCGCGACCTGATCCATTATGTCCAGCGTGGTCATCCGGCTGGCGAAGTTGGGATAGCCATCGCCACCGTTGCCCATGAAGTCGTTCTCCAGAATTGTGTAGGTGGTGGTAGCGGACAGGTCCACCGGAGCACCCGTACAGGTGCCGTCGGCCGCCTGCCGTACCGCGCCCGTGACCCGGCTACCGGCGGCCGCGGCGATGTTGTAGGTGAAGCACAGCCCGGACACCTGTGGGAAGCGGCCGTCCACGGCCGGCATCCGGGAGACACCGTTCTCCAGCATCGCCTTCAGTTCGGCGCCGTTGACCTGCAGCGTCACCACGATGTTGCCGAACGGCAGCACCGAGAGTGCTTGGCCGCGAGTGATCGGGAACGGCGGCGGCGTGTACGCCGGACAGAAATCACTGGCGTTGTCCGTCGTTGGACAGGTCAGATCGGCGCGCAAACCACCCGAGTTTGTGATCGCGAAGTCCGCGCCGTACGTCGTTCGCATCGCGTCCGTCACCACGTTGCCTACGAGCGACTCGCAGGTGCGGCCGACGCCGTTGCCGCACGCGTCCGCCCGCGGTATGAATCGGGTCGAGTTGCCGATGACTGTGTTGAAGATCGGCGCGAGTTGCGCGTTGAGCGCATCAATGTCCGCCTGGATGCTCGCATCGGGCGTGACCCCGATCGTCCACGGCTTGTGGAAATCCGCCGTCTTGTAGACGACATTTTTGTTAGCGTCGACCACGATCCGGATGCGGGTGAACCGGATCCCCTTACCGCGGTTCTCGGTGACCAGTACGCCATTCGGTCGAACCGAATTCACCTGCACGTCGTTGTGGTCGCCGACCACCACGTCGACGTTGACCACGTTGTCCGCGATGTCGATGAGCGGGCCGGTCGGCTCGCTCAGGGTGCCGCCGGTTGCGCCCTCATGTCCCAGCGCGACGACGACGTCAACCCCTCCACTACGCAGCCGGGCCGCCTCAGCGTTCACCGCCGGCACGACGGGCTGTACCTGGAACGGACCAAGCCGGCCGGGGAAGAGCAGACCCGGCGTGGCCTCCGTAGTGAAGCCGACCACGCCGACCTTGATCCCGTTTCGGACGAACGTTGTCGACTTCGACCACTCGGCCGGCGTCTGCCCGTTCGGGAAGACCACATTGGACGAGATCATGGCGAAGTCGGCGAGCGGTATCAGCTCGTTTCGCAGGAACTGCTCGCCGCGGTCGAAGGTGTGGTTGCCCAACGCTTCGACGTCGATGCCCATCTTGTTCATGATCGGCGGCGTCGGTTTGTCCTCGAACGCGTTGGAGATCGGAGGCGTGGCCCCGCCGAACGAGTCGCCGCCGGTCATGTCGATCGTCGCTGGCCCGGCCTCGGCCCGATAAACGTCGAACCACGGCTTCAGGAAGGCGGACCCGCCGATCGGGAAGACCGGGGTTCCCGCGAGGTTGTCCGGGGCCTCGGCCAGCGGTATCAGCTGGGCGTGCCAGTCGCTGATGTTGAGGAGGGTAATCTCCTTCAGCTCATCGCCGCCGTTGAGGATCTTGTAGAGGATCTTGCCGCGGGCGTTCTGTGGGCCCGGAATGCCCATCAGGAAGGCCAACGTCGGTGCGACGTCGATGGCGCGCACCCCCTTTATTGGATCATCGCTACGCACGATGCCGGGGCCCGCCGCGATGAACGTCCCGTGCATGTTGATGTTGTGCTTCAGGTCCACCAAGTCCGGCAGGTAGCCGTGCTGGCCGAAGAACTGCGACGGCGCGACCAGCTGTCCGGCCGTCTGCGCGTCGGTCTGGTACGGCGGCCGGAGCACGACCACGACGTCGCCGCTGCGGTTCGGGTGCAGCGAGTCGGTGCCGTCGACGTTGCGCAGCTCCTCCTTCTTCATCACCTTGAGCACGACTTGCTGCTGTCCGGGGATATTCGGGTCATCGAGGTTCTGGAACGCCGCGACGATCTGGTTGCGGACGGTCTCGTACTGCGCGGCGGGCACCTGCGGCGTGTTGCCGCCCGCAGGGTCGCGTCCGGCCAGGTTGATGTAGATCTGCGAGGTGCCGCCGGCGTGGCACTCCTTCGCCAGGGTGTCGCCGGGCGTCGTCGTGCCCGGATCGTTCGCGGCCTTGCGGCAGTTGCCACTCTGCTCCCGCTCCTGCAGGCCGAGATCGACAAGCACCTTGCTGACGTTGACCGCCCACCACTGCGGGGCGAAGCCGTGGTCGGAGCTGACGAATGTGGCTGCGTTGTCGCCACCCATTAGTGAACGCCCCAGCGCGAGCGTGCCGTCGGCCTCGTTGTACGCGGAGCGGATGTAGCCCTCGCGAGCGGCGACCCGCCCGTCGGGGACGTCGTCGTTGGTGACGTCGTCGTAGAAGGGGTTGGCGTTGCCGTCGATGTCGGTGGGCGTGACCAGGCCCATGAACTGGTGACTGAACTCGTCGGTGACCGGCGTGCCGAGCAGCAGCAGGTCTGCGTCCACGTTGAGCGTCTCGAAGATGTACTGCAGGTACGCCCAGTGCGCGTCCTTCCACATCAGACCCTGCTCGACGTAGGTGTCCTCGTCCACGATGCCCGCCTCGAGGGGCGCGAAGTCGGCCGCCGTCGAGGTGGGGAAGTCGTGCGCCAGCGTCTCCTCGAACGCGGCCGAGCCGGCCGGCCCAAGGGCGTTGTACGTCGCGTTGACCCGAGCCACGGATGTGAAGTAGAGCCGGAACTTGGACAGGTCCGGTGCGATGTCGATCGCTTTCACCAAGAAACCCGCCGTCTGACCGGCCCGCGGCCCGATGAGCGTGACCTTAATGTCCTTCCAGCCGCCCTGGCCGAGGTTTGCGACGGCGGCGCTGCCGTTCTTACCGGCGGTCTGGGGCACCACGAGCACACGGTCGTAGTTGGTCGTGGCGTCGTTGGTCGAGTCGAAAATGTAGAGATCGAGCACGCGAGTGGGGTTGGCGGCCGCGAAGGTGGTCGTGAGCGTGAACGTCTCCTCCTGCGCGGGACTGAACGACGTGGGTACGTTGGTCCACCCCGCCGCGGCGTCGAGGTCCATCCGTTGGTAATCGACACCGAACGCGTTGGCGCCGGCCGGCTGGCCGGGTAGGTCGTAGTTCAGGACGATGCCGCGCCGGGAGAAGAAGCTGCGGAAGTCCACCACCGGACCCTGAAGCGCCGGTACGAGGGACCGTGCCGCGACCCACTCCACGGACACGACCGACTTGCCGGCGCGCTCGGCGGCCTGGGCGATGTGGTCGGCCTGGAGGATGCCGGTCGCGGCGAAGCTCGTCGAGTTGTTGAAGTTGCCCTCGCCGGTGCGGTGGAACGTGTTGTTGGTC
>JAHRHA010000293.1 GCA_020027875.1 Micromonosporaceae bacterium
CGGTGCGCGCCCACACGACGATGGCCCCGCAGGCGCGTGCGGTGCACGTCGACGTGGGCCAGCCCCGGTCGGCCGCTGCGGGCGTCGTGGTCATCACGGTCTGCCTCGCTCTGGGGGTTGCGCGGTGGGCGGCCAGTCTTCCGCCTCGACTGCGGTCTCGGCCGTGGCGGTCTTCTTCGTTGAGCGCATCAGCCGCTCGCCGACGGCCTTACGCGTGTCCGCGCTGGGTCCCGTCGCGGGCGGCTCTTCCTCTTTTTCGACCTCATCTAAGGGGTGCGCCTCGGTGCTACTCGGTGCCTCAGTAGCGGGCTCGACCTTCGGTGAGAGCTCGTCGGCAGTCACCTTCGCCGTCGGGAACTCCTCCTCGCGGGTGGTCTCACCACGCGTCAGCCCGCGGTGCACGACGAGCAGGTTCGCGAGGTCGATGTCGGTCCAGTCCCGAGACGGGCGGCCGAGCTTGCCCTCGAGCTGCGACTCGACAACGTTGAGCTTCGCGAACGCGGCGACGGCGTCGGCGCGGCGCTGCTCGATTGTCTTGCCCGACCCGCCGTCCTCGCGCAGCGTGGCCGCGCAGGCGTCCTGTGCCTCCTGCGCATACCAGGCGGGCAGCACCGCGAAGAGGCATTCACGCAACCGCCGGGCGCCCATATTCGCGTTGTTCTCGTAGACGTCGCGCACGTCCTCGATGGGCTTGCGGCCCTTCTTCGTGTCGCGGACGTGGGGCACGACGAACACCGTCGAGCTGCGGGTGTTGGTCTCAAGGTCCCACGCCCACGCCATCATCTCGGACTCGCGACGGTCGTCGTCGCGGCGCAGCTCGGCGACCTGATACGACACGTTGCCCCAGCACCGGGCGAGCTCGCGGGCCAGCTGGATCGTGGGGCCGGTGACCGGTCCCTCGCCGCGGGTGTAGCGGAAGAATGCCCGCTCGGCTAGCTGCGGGCGCGCGCAACCGGCGCGCATCTTGACGATCGCGCGGGTCTCGTCGCGGGGCATCTGCTGCGCCACCATGACGGCGGCGTAGACCTCGGCGGCCGCGCGCTGCTGCTCGATCGCGGTGGCTTGCCCGACCCGCGACGGCATGGCGACCGCGACGGGTACGGGCAGGTTCTCGGTTGTTGCCATTACCACACTCCGCTCACTGTGTTGACGGCCGCCCACGGTGGGAGCGAAAGCACCTCGACCTCGTCGGTGTAGCCGGGCCACCGTCTCGACTCCGCGCAGTCGCGGTAGATGTTGAGAGCCCGCTCGCCCTCGAAGCTGCCGGTGCGCATCGCTTCGTCGTCCAACTGCACGACGGTCACGAGGTAGGGCGGGGTCTTCTCCTGGCAGACGAGCACCATCACGGCGTCGTCGGGCGCGATGGTCAGCGCACGCAGCCCGCGCAGATACCAGGCGAGCTGGATGTGGTAGCCGTGCGAGAGCACGGCGCGGCGCAGGTCCTCGGGCTTGACCGACACGGCGGTCTTGTAGTCGGGCACGACCAGGCGGCCGCGGCGCATGCCGTTGGGTCGCCCGCCGGTCGCGCCATCGGGCAGGAAGTCGACGCGGGCGCGGCACCAGACACCTGCCGACTGCCAGAACAGCGACTGTTCGGGGCGGCCGTGACCGCGGGCGAGCAGTGGACCGGCGATCGGGTGCTCGCTGAGCGCGGCCGCCATCTGTTTGACCGCATCGAAGTCGGCACGCAGCAGGGGTGTGTGGCCGGCTGCGTGCGCCGCGTTGCGGAGCTCTTGGGCGGCCTTGGTGCGCCAGTTGTCGGCGTCCACGACCTCGATCGCGGCGCCGTGGCCGAGGGCCAGGCGGTGCGCGGCGTGGCCGAAGTCGAACACGGCGGTCGACTCGGGTGGGTGGTCGGTGTCGTACCGGAACCGCGCCGGGCAGTCGAGCAGCTTGCGCACCCCGGTTGAGGACAGCGACCCGCCGGGTACGGGGTCGGCGTGGTATTCGTCGGCGGGCATCTCGTAGACGCCGGGCTCGAATGGCGCGGCGGCTCTGGCCTCTTCGATGAGTTCCGGCGTCAGCGTCACCGGTCGGCCTTCCGCACCGCGCGGGCGTCATCCGCGACGAACGACGCCGACTCCTCCGCCGCAGTCCACTCAGGTCGACAGCAGCGAATGACCGCCCGAGCCTGGACAACCTCCAAGCGTTCACCCTCGAAACGTGATCCCCAGCCAGTGCCTTCGGCGCGGTAGTTGTTCTCGATCCGGACCAACATCCACGCGATCTCGTCCTCAAGCGGCGTAAGCGCAGGCTTTGCCGGCGGCATTTCCCGGATGACGGGCCCCGCTGGCTTCTCGGGCGCGGTCACCGCACACCCCCTAGTCCTGCACTAGCCGGATCGCGTCGGCCTGCTCACGCTGCCGGCGGATCTCATACGTGCCAGGGGCGATGCCCGCGTAGCCGTGCTCCGGGTGGGCCAGATAGGCGGTCGCACCCTCGGCGACGGTGAGCGTGCCGAGCTTGAGCTCGCCGTCCCGCGGCGTGTGCGCATCCCAGTACGCGTCGCCCTCGGCGAGGAGCAGGTGCGTGTTCCCGCCGTTCTCGCCCCGCACCACGGCGACACCCTGGCGGGGGACCGCCGCGCGGGCGATCGCGGTCGGACGGTTCGCGGTGACCGCGGGGACGACGATGATGTCGCCCTGGGCCTGCAGCCCGCCGAGGATCGGCACGAGGGTGTCACGGTCGAGGTGGTCGAGCACGTCGACGCCGTGCCGGTCGACAAGCGTGGTGAGCGTGGTCATAGGTCTCCTCAGGTTCGGCGCGCGAGACGCGCGTACTGGTCGGGCCGTAGCCCGTAGCCCCACGCCGCGGCGGCGAGGGGAGTCTGGATGTCCGCTGGCACGGTGAGCCCGAACGAACGGCGGGTGCCGCCCCGCTCGGGGGTGCCGTTGGTGCAGATCAGGACCCGCACCGGCTGCTCGTAGATCTGCTCCGGCACGTCGTACAGGTCCAGCTGGTGGCCCGCGTTGCCCGGATCCGCGATCGTCTCACCGACCCGGGTCAGGCCGGCGGCGGCGACGAACTCGGGCCAGCCTATCCGTTCGATGGCGCACCGGCGGACCTCCGCGTTGGGTTCCCGCAGGATGTCCGCTGTGGACCAGGTGCCGGCGATGAGTCCTTCGGGGACGCGGGTGCCGTGCCAATACCACTGGGCGTAGCCGTCAGCCCATGCGATCGCCGGCCCGTCCGGGCAGTGCATCCGGTGGGCGTACTCGCCGGTGCGCTCGACGTGCAGAATCCGAGGCCGGTCGGCGACGACCACCGCCTGGCGTTGCGGCCACCACCAGCCGGAGTGGACCGAGGCGCGGGCGTAGGCCCGGTCCCGGTCCCACAGGTCGCCGTCGAGCTCGAGGTTCACGTGGTCCCGGAAGAACGAGGTCCAGGCCTGCCAGTCGACGCCCCACTGTCCCGGTAGGTATTCGGACCAGCGGTCGCGGACATAACGGATCGGTACACGGAGGTGTGCTTGGTTCGTGCCCACGCCGTCCCGCACGCCGGCCCGCACGCCGTCCCACACGCCGGCCCACACGCCGTCCCACACGCCGTCCCGCACGCCGGCCCCCACGCCGACCCGCACGCCGACCCGCACGCCGGCCCACACGCCGTCCCCCACGCCGGCCCACACGC
>JAHRHA010000066.1 GCA_020027875.1 Micromonosporaceae bacterium
CGGTTCCTGGCTAGTGGCCTGTGCTCTCCTGTTGTGTACTTACGATACTACACGTTCCGTCCTTACGAAACAAGCGCATCGGGCGGGTGGCTTGCCTACCGGGTTCCGTAAGGACACAATGAGCGCATGGGACGACCGCCGAAGGGTGCCGAGGCTGGCAAGATCCGCTCCATCCGCGTGGAGGAGGGTCTGTGGGATGCCGCCAAGGTCGCGGCGTGGGACCGGGGCGAAACGATCACAGACGCGATCACGGCATTCCTGCGCCGCTACGTCGCCCGCAGCAAGAAGCGAGCTTGACGGCACCGGGCGTCTCACACACGTCCTCACATCACTGCACAACACCGCACGCTCGGAGCGCACAAGACGCACGGCGGGGGAGTGGCACACCGCCTCTGACCTGCACTGCCCGCACGGTGCGCACAGGCTGACGTGGCTCCTATCGGCCTGGGGGTCAAGGGGTCGTGGGTTCAAATCCCGCCGTCCCGACAGATTCGATGTTTCCGCAGGTCAGAGTCGTGCGCCTTCGCCGCGGCATCGACAGCCGTGGTGCCGTGGGTCGGTTGGACCCCTTTACTCTTTGTCAAGTGGTCGTAGCCGATGGGTTGTAGATCACTGTTGCTGCAGGTCAGCCGTCATTCGGTCAGTCGGGCCTGAGCACGCCGCTCCGTGGACGCTGCTGGACTCCTTGACCAAGCAACGCCCATCCATGAGTAGATGCTCGATCAGGGCAAGCGTGGCGCCTGGCGCTGGACCGAGTCAGGCGGGTGACGGTGTGCCGGTCCAATGGCCGGCCGTTCTCGCCGGGGCAGCAGTAGCGGGTTGTCTGCGCTGACGTGCTTGCCCCGGTAGTCGCCGATGAGGGTGACCAGGTGTGGGTGCAGCGGTAGGTATCGGTCGTCGTGGAGCTTGCCGACCGGGACGTGCAGCCAGGGCGCGGCGCCGATGCCCGGCACGCAGCCGGGCACTGTCGAGGATCTGATCCAGCCCCGACGCCGACAGCGGCCGGCCGCGCCGCGGGCCTTTCAACACCACGAACAGCCGGTCCGTGTCTGCCCCGGTCGGGCGCTCACTATCCAGATAGGACGCGACCGAGGTGAAGAACCGGCCCGACATCGGGATCAGCCGCTGCTGCCCGCCCTTGCCCTCGCTGATGAACACTCGCCGGGCTGCCACCTGCAGATCGCCAAGCCGCAGTCCGAGCACCTCGCAACGGCGCAGTCCACCCAGCACCATCGCCTCGGCCATGGCCCGGTCGCGATAGGTGCGTAACGCCGCCAGTAGGGCGTCCACCGCTATCGGCTCCAGAATCCGAGGCAAGGTTCGCGGCGTGCGAACCAACGGAACACCCTGGCGGGGACGCTGCCGCTCCCGCCGGGTCGGCAACCCGCGCGGCACCGGGTTCACCTCGACATCGCCACGGGCCAACAAGAAGCCGAACAGGCCCGACACGCTCGACAGGCGACGTCGCACCGTGCGGGCCGCCACTCCGACAGCGCCATGAGTAACCGGCTGCAGCCGGCCCAGCCCGCCCGTGTGCTGCGCCGTCACGATCCCCAGCACGTCGGCCGAGCTCACCTCGTGCGGCGGCCTGCCCACCACCGTGAAGAACACCTTCAGGTCGTAGGCGACTGCGAGCACCGTGTTCGGTCGCGACCGAACTGCGAGGAACTCCAGATATCTGTCCAGCAGCGGCACACCCAGCCGTACAACAAGATCACCCGAGGCGTTCCTGGAACGCTGCAGACACGAATCCAACCAAGCCATGCGGGCAACCTCACAGGTCCGGGGATTACCCGCATATCAAGCAGATGAGTGCACGTCCAGGGGATTTGAACCCCCAACCCGCCGGCCGGTTGTGATTGGGTTGAACCGGACGCATCAGGCATGATACCTGCCCAAAGGCTCCACCAACCCGTGTTGTTTCTCAGCGTCGTTTCGTCGCCGGGTGTCTCCAATGTGTCCCCGATGATCTTTACTCGGGAGCTTTCTGTGGCGGGCAGCGCCGCCGCACTCGATCGAATCCGGGCCGCCGACTTTCGTGCTCGTGCCGCCGCCCGGTGAGCACGGGTCCCGCGACGACTACCTGCAGTCGGTTGCCTCCGGCGATCTGGACTACCAGGCCTTTGAGCCGACCTCTGCGGTCAACGTGCGGGTGTCCGGCACGGTGGCGGTGGTCACCTACGAGTCCCATCTCGAGGTCACCGCCGGGGGCATCCACGTAGAGCACACCGCCTGGCACACCCGACGCGATGACCCACAGCACGACCGCGAGGGCGCCGCCGGGGCTGACTCACCGGAAGCCGGCGCCCGATCGGCATTGGCGACCACGTCCCATGAAGACCCCTTGACAAAGAATCTGAGTAGCCTCATAATTGAGTAGACTCGGATTGACTGAGCCGACAAAGACCTCGGGAGAAGGACCGGACCGAGCAACGGACGGCGCAGGACACATCGCACATCGCACTTCGCGGCAAGGCCGTCCTCGCCGGCAACAACTGACCCGCCGCGACCGCGACGGGCGAGGCAACCCGCACAAGGAGAACCATCATGAGCAACAACGACACCCGCAACGAACCCGTCATCACCTCCTACGGAATAGCCCCGGCCCGCACCATCACCGCCGGTGGCGCGACCTACGCCTACCGCGAGCTGGGACCGAAGGGCGGCATCCCCGTCGTCTTCTTCGTCCACCTCGCCGCGACCCTGGACAACTGGGACCCGCGCATCATCGACCCCATCGCGAAGGGCCGTCACGTCATCGCCTTCGACCAGCGCGGTGTCGGGGCGTCAACGGGCCAGGTGCCGGACAGTATCGAGGCGATGGCCGACGACGCCTACACCTTCATCACGGCGCTCGAGTTCGACAAGATCGACGTCTTCTCCTTCTCTCTCGGCGGCATGATCGCCCAGGCCCTCGTGGTCAAGCACCCCGAGCTCGTCCGCAAGCTCGTCCTCACCGGCACCGGGCCGAAGGGCGGCAAGGACATCGACAAGGTCGCCGGCACTACGTACTGGGACATGCTGCGCGCCGCCCTGACCCGGTCGGACCCCAAGGAGTTCCTGTTCTTCAACCGCAACGCCACCGGCAAACCCGCCGCGCGCGCGTTCATCGACCGGCTCAAGGAGCGCACCGCCGACCGCGACGCGAAGATCAAGGCCAAGGCGTTCCAGACGCAGCTGAAGGCGATCAAGAAGTGGGGGCGCTCCGCCCCCGACGACCTGTCGAAGATCACCCAGCCCACCCTGATCGCCAACGGCGACAACGACCGCATGGTGCCCTCGATCCTGTCCGAGGACCTGCACCGACGTGTCAAGGACAGTGAGCTGATCATCTACCCCGACTCCGGTCACGGCGGCATCTTCCAGTTCCACGAGAAGTTCGCCGCTGTCGCGGTCGAATTCCTCGCCCGATGACCACCTCGAACGGGAACCGTAAGTTCCTGACCAGAAAGTGAAGGGCAACACCATGACCACGTCACCGTCGGCGGCGCAGCTGAATGCGAGAAAGCACTTCACCTCCTCGATCCTGCTGTGGGTGCGCACCGACCAGCCCCGCCAGACCGGTATGGACTACTGGAAGGGCCCGCACTCAGGGATCATCTCCGCCACCCCGGGCTTGGAGGAGTACCGGCAGATCCACCTCGCCGAACACAACCCGGGCCTGTGGCCGGTCACCGACGGGGTGCAGACCTCGATCCCCGTCGACCGGAAGATCGACGGCGTCGCGGAGGTCACCTTCCGATCGGCGCTCTCGCCCCTGAAAGGACGCAAGCAGACCCGGCTGGCCTACAAGGACGAGATCAACGTGTTCCGCCGCACCCTGCTCTACATCGGCCCGCCGAACTCGTCCCGCTGGTACGACGTCGCAGGCCCGAAACAGACGGTCGGTGCCCGCGCCCTGGTCTACCTCCGCCGCAGAGACGGAGTCAGCGCCGCCGAGTTCCGGACGTTCGTCAACAAGCAGCTCGCTCCCGCACTCGCACGCACCGGAGCGCTGAAGGAGCTGCGCACGCAGACGTTCCTGCCTTGGATAGAAAAGCTCTGGAACACCCCGAACGTCGCCCACGACAACCCCGACGACCAGCGCTTCCACGCCTCCCTCATCCTCGGGTTCACCGACACCGAAGCACGGGACGCCTTCTTCACCGGCAACGTGATCGAGAACCTGTCAAGACAGCTGACACCGCTCGCGTCCGCGATCCACGCGTACGACGTCACCGCAGCCCTCAGCTACGTCAAGGACGGCGACATTCTCCCGCGCTACGAGGACTGAGCCGCGAGGGCGGGAGCAGGATCGCCGGATGTGCGCAGCAATCCATCTACCCGGCGTTGCCCGGCCGACGCCCGTTCGCTACCCCGATACCCATCGCGCATCTGGAGCCAGACCATGAGTTAGCAAGGGTGACACCGCGGCCACGCAGATGGTTGACCGCGATGTCACCCCAGTGCGGCTTAGGTGTTCGTCGCTGCCAGCTGCGGGTAGACCGCATCGAGTGGAGCGCTGAGTCCGGCCTTGAGCTGCACGGACGATCGGATCGGCGAGACCTCGTACACCTGCATCCACAGCATCGACCACGGTTTGCACCAGGTCGGCAGGGTCGGTCTTCGGGACGGTGTCGACGCGGCCGATGGTGCACCCGACGACGTGGACGCCCTCGCGGGCGAGCTCCAGACGCAGCGAGTCGGTCGCGCACCAGAGAACGGCTTTGGTGACGCCGTAGCATAACTGAGTCCAGTCAGAATCTACTCCCGGAGGACACCGTAATGACTCTCGCCTCCCAGCCGGTCGGACGGCGCGAGCGGAACAAGCAGGACAAGCTCGAACGCATTACTGCTGCCGCCAGCGAGCTGTTCGCCGTACACGGCGTCGATGAGGTCACCACCCAGCAGATAGCTGACAAGGCCGACATCGGCACCGGAACGCTGTTCCTGTATGCCAAGACCAAGGGCGAGCTCCTGCTGCTCGTGCAGAACGCCCACTACGCCGAAGCGCTTGAGCGGGGCCGGGCGGATGCCGAGACCATCCCCGGCGTGCTGGATGCGGTGCTGGCGATCGTCCGGCCGATCGTGGAATGCAACCGCACCCAGATCGACAACGGGCGCACCTACCTGCGAGAGATGGTCTTCGGCGACCCCGAGGAGCCCCGTCACCGCGAAGCCCTCGCCATCGTCGCGCAGACCGAGGAGACCATCGCCGCCGTGCTGCGCCGAGACGAGCGGGTCGGAGAAGGTGATGCCGCGACGCTGGCACGTATCGTATCCGCCGTGATGTTCCTCAGCATGGCAGTGAGCGTGAACATCGCCTTGAGCATCGAAGAGATCGTGCAAGACATCCGGGGACAGGTTGTCGCCCTGTTGCCTCTCTGACGCTAACGGCAGGAGCTGCGCCCATCCAGCCCATCGGCGGGCGCTACCATCATTGATCGCGGGCGATGGCGCCAAGCAAACCCTGAACAGTCGGCGCGGCATCATCGACGCACTGGCAGTCCCCCTTTACCCGGGCAGGTTATGCTTCGAGTGACCTGGGCAAACATGCTTAAGCATGCCGCTGGGCCACCGGACTACTGGGGGTCAAGGGGTCGTGGGTTCAAATCCCGCCGTCCCGACAGCGTGAGGGTTTCGCAGGTCAGAAAGTTGCGGAGCCCTCTTCCCATCGATAAGCATGGATGTCCGGTCTAGCACGCCGCCGCTCACCCTCACCGCCGAGACCTCGAAACCGAGCTGATCGCCTGGAGCGATGCGTGGAACGCCGAGCGGAAACCGTTGGCGTGGGTCACGAGCGGAAGGAGGATGTTGGCACTCAAACGCAGAGATAGCCCCCGTCCACGGGCAGGACCGCCCCGGAGATGTATGACGCGGCAGGCGAGCACAGAAACACGATCACCGCGGCGACGTCCCGGGGCTTTCCGTACCGTCCCAGTGGGATGCGCACCAGCAGCTCGGCGGCGGCCTGCGGATCGTCGAGCAAGCCCCGGGCGAGCTGTGTCTCCACGAACCCCGGCGCAACCGCGTTCACCCGGATGCCTTCCGGGGCGTACTCCGCGGCGAGCGACCGGGTGAGTTGGGAGACGCCCCCCTTGCTCGCGCTGTACGCCGGCCGATCCCTGCTGCCGAAGAAGGCGAACATGGAAGAGACGTTGACGACGCAGCCGCCCGCCCTCGCGAGACCCGGCCGTGCGGCCAGGCAGGCGACCATGGTGGCGGTAAGGTTGACGTCCAGCACCACGCGCCACTGGTCCAGGTCGTACTCCCTGCGGTCGTGGCTGACCCCCGCGCAGTTGACCAGGACACCGATCTCCGGTTCTGAGGAGATCAGCCGCGCCAGGCCATCGTGGTCGCGGACGTCATGCTCGATCACCCGTACGCGCGGGTGGACCGGTAGCTCCCCGATGACCCGGGGCGCGGGTGCGAGGCCGAGAGCCGTAACCCCGGCGCCGAGTTCGGCGAACAGCATCGCCGTCGCGGCGCCGATCCCCGACGTGCCGCCGGTGACGAACACCGTGTGCCCGGCGAACAGGTCGCCGCTGAACCCCGCCCCATCCGGGGTGATCATGGGCGTGCGTTCCCTCCACTCGGTCGAACAAGGATCTTGATCTGATCGCCGCCGCGCAGCAGGGCGTCGAACCCGTCGTGCACGACGTCCTCCAAGGCGATGGTCGAGGTAACGATCGCGGTGAGATCCATCCCCTCCTCCACCAACCGGATCAGTTCGGGGTAGACATCGCGATAACCCACGCTGGTGATGATCGACTGCTCCTTGTTGACCATCGCAAACGCGTCGATGCTGACCCGCCCGGCTAGGCCGACCAACATGACCCGGCCCCCGTTCCGCGTCGCGTCGAGGCAGGTGCGCAGCGTCTCCTCGGAACCGACGACCTCGAAAGCCACGTCCGCGCCCTCACCGCCGGCCGCCTGCCTGATCAGGTCAGATACGGCGGCTCGCTGATCGGCGTGTACAAGGTCGGTGGCCCCGAGCGTGCGGGCGAGCTCGAGCCGGGCCGGGGAGAGGTCGGCCGCGATGACCCGCGCCGCGCCGTGCCGTACGGCCAGCATCACGACGAGAAGCCCGATCGGGCCGAGGCCGACCACTGCGACCGTCTCGCCCGGGCGGATGCCCGCCCGCCGCCAGGCGTGCAAGGCGACGGCAGCCGGCTCGAACACGGCCGCCTGCACCAAAGAGACTGTGTCGGGAAGGCGGTGCAGCATGTAGGCGGGGACGACAGCGCGTTCGGCCATCCCACCGTCGCCCATCAGACCGGCGAAGCCGAAGTGCCGACAGATGTTGTACTCATCGGCCTCGCATCGGGGACAGGCGCCGCAGCGGTAGTGCGGCTCCACCGCCACCCGGTCGCCCGGCGCGAGCTCGGACACGCTGGACCCGACATCGATGACCGTGCCGCAGAACTCGTGGCCAAGGACGATCGGCGCGGTCGCCCCCGACTCGGGATGCGGTTCGGTCACCGGGATGGCATGCGGCCCGTCGGCGTACTCATGGAGGTCGCTGCCGCAGATGCCGCAGTAGGCCACCGCGATCGCGGCCTCCTCCGGGCCTGTGGCGCGGAGCTCCAGGTCGACCACTCGGACGTCCCGCGCTCCATACCAGACGGCGGCCCTCGTCACGCGGTCTCTCGCATCAGCGGAACAGCGAGTTGACGTAGTCGGCGCCGATGCCCACCTTCTCGTAGTGCTCCCGGCACATCGCGATGTAGTCGTGGACGTCGAAGATTCCAGTGACGTCGCCGTTCTCGTCCAGCCAGACGAGCGGACCCTTGACGATGAAGAAGGTTTTCATTGGCTCGCCGCTGTCGTAGGCGACCAGCGTGTGACCCTCGCCCGGGGCCTCGTAGACGAAGTCGCCCGCGGACGCGGTCCACGGCCGCTCCAGGTAGCCCCACCTGCCGGAGATGGTGTAGGCGAACACCTCATGCGGGTGGTAGTGCCGGTTGACTAGCCCGGCCTCCTTGGCGCGGAGGATGTCGGCCCAGCTGTTGTCCTTGACGTTGATCCACAGCGGACGTGATCCGACGGTCTCGGTAAACGGCACGTAGTAGCGGTCGTCATCGGTCGCGACCTGGGAAAGGTAGACCTCCGGCAGCGCATCCGGCTTCTGCGAATTCTCGATCGGCTTGAGGGTCTTCCAAAACTCCGACTTCGGCATTTCGGGCATGCTGCGACCTCCTTTGCTCGCGTGCGACTCCGAAGCGAGGCCCGGCCTGCGCGTGACACGGGCATACCGAGTGGGTCACAGGATAGAGGCGAACCTGCGTCGCATGCAATGGAAACTTGCATGGCGATTCAACAAGGGCCGGCCACGGCGCGCGAAGAGCGCGACGACGGCGCCACGACGAGCAGGACGTCGGCCCGATAAACGACGACCGTCGCGGCGAGGTCCGGACCGCTCACCAAACACAGCAATCGTCGCTTCAGACGGGTCGCCCACCGGCCTGAAGTGGAGTACGAGGCTGGATTGCGTCAATCTGAGGTCTGGGCCCAGCTCCACGGGTACGCCTCGTCTTCGCACGCCCGAGCCGCCTCGCCCAGCAACAGCGGTCGGAACGTGTCCACCATGACGGCTAGTTCGTCGAAGTACTCGGCCCCGATGGAGCGCTCGTAGGAACCCGGCTGAGGGCCGTGGGCGTGCCCGCCTGGATGCAGCGAGATCGAGCCCTGACCGATGCCCGAACCCTTGCGGGCCTCGTAGTCGCCGCCGCAATAGAACATGACCTCGTCACTGTCCACATTGGAGTGATAGTACGGCACCGGAATGGACTGCGGGTGGTAGTCGACCTTGCGGGGCACGAAGTTGCAGATCACGAAGTTGGTGCCCTCGAAGACCTGGTGGGCCGGTGGCGGCTGGTGCACCCTGCCGGTGATCGGCTCGAAGTCGGAGATGTTGAACGTGTACGGGTAAAGGCAACCGTCCCAGCCGACCACGTCGAAGGGGTGGTGGTGGTAGGTGAACCGGGTACCCACGACGCCGCGTGGTCCCCGGTGCTTGAGCAGCACGTCGACCTCGTTCCCTTCAGCCAGCAGGGGCTTGGCGGGGCCATGCAGGTCGCGCTCGCAGAACGGCGCGTGCTCGAGCAGCTGGCCGAACTTCGACAGGTAGCGTCGGGCCGGTGTGATGTGCGAGTTCGCCTCGATGCAGTAGGCCCGTAGCCCTTCGCCGCCGACCGGCAGCCAGCGGTGCGTTGTGGCCCGCGGGATCAGCACGTAGTCGCCCCGGCGGGCGTTCAATGAGCCGAAGATCGTCTCAACGACCGCGGCACCGTCCTCGATGTACACACACTCGTCGCCGATCCCGTTGCGGTACAGCGGCGACAGTGCGCCGGCCACGACGTACGAAATCCGGACGTCGTCGTTGCCCAGGACCAGCCGCCGCCCCGTCACGACGTCGACCTCGGTCGGGTCCTTGAACAGTTCGTGCAGCTTAAGGTGGCGTGGCTTCAATGGGGCGTTCGCCTCGGTGCCCAGGTCGGACAGCACCCACCGCTCGGATGCCGTGATGGCCGACGGGATATGGCGGTGGTAGAGCAGCGAGGAGTCGCTGGAAAAGCCCTCCTCCCCCATCAGTTCCTCGTAGTACAGCCCACCGTCGGGGTTGCGGTGCTGGGTGTGACGCTTCGGGGGCACGTCCCCGGGCTGCCGGTAGAACGCCATAGGCCGACTCTACATGTCGTCACGACATGTTGGATAGTCATAGTCTAGGTTGGTGGAGGTGTCCACTCTGCACACGCTGCTTGCACTGTTGCGGGTCAAGCCGGCTTCTGGCTATGAGCTGGCGCGCAACTCGGCCATCGCCACCGACCCGGTCTGGGCGGCCAGCCACAGCCAGATCTACCCGTTGCTGCACAAGTTGCAGCAGCAGGGGCTGGTGACGAGCACCAAGGACACCCGGGGCGAGCGCCTCGAGCGCACCGTCTACGCGATCACGCCGCGCGGTGAGGAGGCATTCCAGACGTGGCTCGAGGAGCCCCTGCATTACCTGCCCTACCGGGACCCGTTCCGGCTCTGGATCGGTTTCATGGACCAGATCCCGCCGGCCGTGCTGATGCGCGGCATCGACGAGCACGAGCGGCGCAACCTCGAGCTGGCTGAGCGCTACGAACGGGTCGCCGGCGAGCTGGCTCGGGGCGAGCACCCGTTCATCGCGATCCGGCGCGGACGGGTGCCCGACCCAGAGCTGGCCCGCATCGCCCGGGCGCGGGCCTTCCAGTACACCGAAGTGGCGGCGGTGGCCCGCCTCGAGGTGGAGGCCTCTCGACGGGCCCGCATTCTGGCGCGCGAACTGCACCCCGAATCCGTCAACCAGCCGCCGCCATCTCAATCGCGTGGACGGCGCACGCGGCGCTGAAGTCGGCCAGCAGTGCGCTGGCTTAGATCACGGCGGCGGCGATGTTGGCCGCGGCCTGGATCACCATTGCGCCTATCGCGTCGATGTCCTGACTCTCGTGCAGGAAGACGAGCGCCACGGCTCCGGCGACATCGCCTGAACCGCGGACGATCGGCGCCGCGACCGACGACAGACCCGGCAGCACCTCTCCGCGCGAGGAGGCGAAGCCAAGTCGCCGCGCCCGTCCGACTTCGGGTCGTTCGCCGGCCCGTTTTGGTTCGCCGGCGAGAATGGCTAGCCCTGGAGCGCCGCGGTCGACTCGGTGGCGGATGCCGGGCCGGTACGCCACGTGCGCCGCGACGTGCGGCGGCTCGACGCTGGCCACGGTGACCACCTCATCGGCCTGGCGCACGGCGAGGAACGCCGTCGCGCCGGCCGCGGCGGCCAGTCGGGTGAGTTCGGGCATGGCGGCTGACTGGAGTGGGCGGCGAACACCCGCGCTTAACGCGGCAAGCCCAAGGCCAGGTTGGTAGCGGCCATCGGCGAGGAGATGCACCAGGCTGTGGTCCTCGAGCGTGCGCACCAACCGGTAGGTGATGGACCGATGGACGTCGAGCCGGGCCGAGAGCTGATTGAGATCCAGTGGTGTGGCGGCCTCGGCGATCGCGACGAGCAGCCGGATCCCACGATCGAGCGTCTGCGAATGGGGCGACGGTTCGGTGGTCGGATCTTTGCGCGGACGCGCCACATCGCTCCCTTGTCCTGAGGGTCCGGTCCAACTACAGTACGAATTCAGCTGACGAAAAACTTTCTCGATAATAGAGATAGGGGCGGCGATGGTCAAGGCGTTCGCATCGTCGGCCGATCTGGCCGACAGGACGGAGACCCTCGAGGTCCTCGCTCCAGGGGTGTACGCGCTGACGGCCGAGGGCGACCCGAACGTCGGCGCCGTCGAGGGCGCAGACTTCGTCGTCGCGTTCGAGGCCCGGGCGACTCCGCTCATGGCCGGGCGTTGGCTCGACCAGCTGCGCCAGTACACCGACAAGCCGGTGAAGTATCTGGTGCTGAGCCACTACCATGCGGTCCGCACATTGGGCGCGGCCGCGTTCCAGGCCGAGGTCATCGTCGCCCATGAGCAGACCCGCGTGCTCATCGCCGAGCGGGGTGAGGCCGACTGGGCGTCGGAGCAGGGCCGGATGCCGAGGCTGTTCACCGGCAGCGAGTCCATTCCCGGGCTCACCTGGCCTGACGTGACCTTCAGCGACCGGCTCGCGATCGACCTCGGCGCGGATCGTGGTGAGTTGGTGCTCCGGTACTGCGGACGCGGGCACACCGCGGGCGACATCGTCGCCTGGCTGCCCGCGCAGCGGGTGCTCTTCGCCGGGGATCTCGTCGAGGCGCAGGCCGCGCTGTACACGGGCGACGCCTTCCACCGGGAATGGTCGACGGGGACGCTCGACGCGGTGGCCGCACTCGGCGCTGAGGTGCTGGTGGGCGGTCGCGGCGCCGTTGTCCGCGGCCGAGCGGCGGTCGATGCCGCGATCGCCCAGACGCGGCACTTTCTCACCGTGATGCTGGAGCTGACCAGGGCAACCCACCGGCAGGGCGGCACGGTCCGGGACGCATTCGCCGAAGTGCATGCGGCACTCGCCCCGACCTTTGGCGCCTGGCCCATTTTCGAGCATTGCCTGCCGTTCAACGTGCAGCGACTGTGGGACGAGCTTGATGGAATCGACTGGCCCCGGATCTGGACGGCCGAGCGCGATCGCGAGGTCTGGTCGGCGCTGCAGGACTGACAGAGACGGACAGGACCGACGGAGTCGGAGAGGCAGGCCGATGCACGAGCAGCCGGACGTGATCGTCATCGGCGCGGGGCCGGTGGGGCAGACAGCCGCACTGTTGTTGGCCCGATGGGGCATCCAGTCATTGGTGCTCGATGCCCGCGACGCCCGCGACGAGATCGGCTCACGGGCGATCGTTCAGCAGCGTGACGTCATCGACGTGTGGGACGCCGTCGGCGTGGGTCGCCAGATCGCGGCGGAGGGCATTACGTGGCGTACCGCCCGGACCTACTACCGCGACTGGGAGCTGTTCTCGGTCGACTTCGTCGACCAGGGGCGCTCGCCGTTCCCACCGTTCGTCAACATCTCGCAGGCTCGTACGGAGACGCTGCTCGACCGGCGCATCGCGGACCAGTCCCTTGTGGACATTCGCTGGAGCCATCGGGTGACCGCCATCACCGAGCACGCCGACGGGGTGTGCGTGACGGTGGCGGGCGCGCAGGAGTTCCGGGCGCGCTACGTGATGGTCTGCGGGGGCGCCCGCAGCGACGACCTGCGGACGATGCTCGGCCTCACCTTTGACGGCGAAACCTTCGACGACCAGTTCCTGATCTGCGACATCCGCACCGACCTGCCCGGGTGGGAGTACGAGCGGCGGTTCTACTTCGACCCGGCCTGGAACCCGGATCGCCAGGTGCTGGTCCACCCCTGTCCCGGAGGCACCTACCGCATCGACTGGCAGGTGCCCCCCGACTTCGACCTGGCCCGCGATATGGCCTCCGGTGCGCTGGACCGGCGGATCCGGGCCATCGTCGGCGACCGCCCGTACGAGCTGGTGTGGAAGTCGGTGTACCGCTTCCATTCCCGGGTCGTGCCGCGGATGCGCGTGGGGCGGGTGCTGCTGGCCGGCGACAGCGCCCATCTCGTCTCGCCGTTCGGCGCCCGCGGCCTCAACTCCGGCGTACTGGACGCGGAGAATGCCGCCTGGAAGCTGGCCTTCGTTCTGCGCGGCTGGGCGCCCGAATCGCTACTGGACACGTACCATATCGAGCGCCACGCGGCGGCCCTCGAGAACATCGAGGTCACCACCGCCACCATGCGGTTCCTCGTGCCGCGTACGGACGAGGATCGCCGCCGCCGGCTAGACACGCTCACCCGTGCCGCGGCCGAACCGGCGGCCCGCGCCATGGTCGACTCGGGCCGGCTGGCCGAGTCGTTCTGGTACCACGCCTCGCCACTGACCACCCCCAGTAACGCGCACCCCTTCACCGGCCGGCCGGAACGCGGCGAGTTCCACCCACCGGCACCGGGGGTGCTGGTACCCGATGCGCCTATCGACCCGGCCGCCACCGGCGGCGCCGCGCGGGTCCGCGAGCTGGCCCGACGAGGCGTGACCATCCTCGCCGCCACCGACGACGTACCGGTGGCGCCGCCCGGAGGCACGGCGGACCGGAGCACGCCGCTGGTCGCCTACCGAGTGTCCGATCTGGACACTGATGGCGGCCTGATGGCCACACTGGGCATGGCCGGCGGCGAGGTGTGGCTGCTCCGGCCCGACGCGCACATCGCGGCCATGCTGGTCCGGCCGACGACGGGGGAGCTGCGCCCAGCCATCGAGCGCTGCCTGGCCCGTACATTGGACACCGACCCGGTAGCGATGAGTCGGCATGACTGAGCTGTTCGCCGGACTGGTCGACGATGCCGGGCGGTTCCCACCGGCCGCGCTGCCGATGGCCGCGGCCCTGGCCCGGCACCGCCAGGACAGGCAGCGCGGGCATCCGGTCCTCAGCGGCCGGTTCCTGTGTGCCGCGCAGGACATCGCGGACCTGCTGGCCGGCGTCTTCCCGTCCGACGAGCTCCAGCTTTCCTTGATCTGCCCCCCCGACCTGGACGCGATCGGCCACGCCGTGCGCGCGGTCGGCGGGCAAGCGCCAATGAAGCTGGTTGCCGTCGAACACCCGGCACTCGATGCCAGTTGGGGCCCCCGCCTGCCCGCCGGCGTGCGGCGGTTCGTGGAGGTCGGCCCGAACGGGCCTGACGCCGCCGTGCTCGAGCAGCTGCGCGGCGAGGACGGCGCGGTCAAGATTCGGTGTGGCGGGCTGCGGACCGAATTGTTCCCGTCGACCCGGACGCTGGCCCGAACGTTACTGTCGTGTGTGGACGGTGGCGTCCCGATCGAGGCGACTGCCGGCCTGCACCGGCCCGTGCGTCACCGGGACGAGGCGACCGGCTTCGTTCATCATGGGTTCCTGAACATCCTCCTCGCAGTGGGCCGTCGCCTCACGGGCGGCGACGAAGACGACGCGGCCGCCGTGCTCGACAGCACGGACGAGCCGCTGCTCGTGGCGGAGGCCCGGGCCGCCGACGCCGCCGCGATCCGCCGGGTGTTCCACTCCTATGGCTCATGCGACACGGCGGAGCCGATCGTCGAGCTGGAACGGCTGCGGCTGATCCCGCAAGCGGCCGGGACGGCCTGATGGACAGCTGGGTCCCGGTGCCCGACGGGTCCGACTTCCCCTTAGCGAACCTGCCGTATGGCGTGCTCGCCCAGGCTCGGGAGCCGGCGCGGGTCGGCATCGCGATAGGTGACCACGTGCTCGACGTGTCGCGGCTCAACGACTGGAGCGCGCGCGACCTGCAGGCGTGGGAGTACGTCCCGCTTCGCCCGTTCCTCGGCAAGTCGTTCGCGACCTCTATCTCGCCGTGGGTGGTGCCGCTGGCGCCCTCCAGCCGGCCCGGGTGCCGCCACCGCCACAGCACCCGCCGCCACTGCCGTACCTTCGCGAGACCGATCCGTGGGGTCTGGACCTCACGTTGACCGTGCGATGGAACGGCACCGTGGTCAGTCGGCCACCGTTCCGGCAGATGTACTGGACGCCGGCGCAGCAACTCGCCCACCTCACGGTGAACGGCGCGTCGCTGCGCACCGGCGACCTCTTCGCATCCGGCACCGTGTCCGGGTCAAAGCCCGACGAACTCGGCTCCTTCCTGGAACTGGCCTGGAACGGCGACCGGCCGGTTGCACTGAGCGACGGCTCCGTCCGGACCTTCCTCATTGACGGCGACGAGGTCGTCATCACCGCGCGCAGCAACGGATCCGGGGTCCCCATCGGCTTCGGCGAGGTGCCCGGCCGCGTGCTGCCGGCCAGAAGCTGAACCACGATCTGGAATTTCATGCAATCGGCCCTTGCATGTCATGCATGTTTCGCCATAGCTTGGGGGCCAAGCAACCCCGGACTTAAGAACCACGGTTGGTCCATTCCGTCGCCCGATGTGTGGATCAGCAACGGCATTGTTTGCTCTCTCGCCGGGAGGCGAGTCCCACGCGTGCTCAGGCGTCTCCCGCAGACAGGAGGAGGTTCGATGTTCACATTGCGAAAGACGCTGTCAGGGGTGAAGGCCCGCAGGGCCGTCCTGCTGCTGCTGCCGGCGGCTCTCGCCGGGGCGCTGGTCTCGGCATCCCCGCTGACCGCGAACGCGGTCGATGTCGTCACGGTGCCTGCCGCGACACTGACGGAGGTCAACGTTCCTGGCACATCACCGATGTCGGCCACCGCCGTCGACCTGGAGGCTGCCGGCTACACCGCCAAGGAGTTCTACGCGGAAGGCCTCGCCAACCGGTACACCGGAGCGGCCACCAACACCTTCACGACAGCGACCCTTCTCGACTCCGGCAATCCGTATCGCACGCGGGTGATGGTGCGCTACCCGAAGCCGAACAAGTTCAACGGAACGCTGGCCGTGGAGTGGACCAACGTCACCATCGGGGTCGACTTCGAGTTCGCCGCGGCCGAGGCCTCGGAGTACCTCCTGCGAGAGGGCTACGCGGTCGCGGTCGTGTCCGCGCAGCGAGTGGGCGTCGAGCGGCTCAAGACGTGGAGCCCTCTGCGATACCCCGCCGGGCTCTCGGTGGACGTGAACAAGTGCGGTGTCGGCGGGACGTCCCTGTGCCCCGGGGACCCGCTCTCCTACGACATCTTCGCGCAGATCACCCAGGCACTCATGGACAACGTCGGGGGTGCGAATGCGCCGATGCCTGGTCTGCGGGTGAAGGACACGATCGCCATCGGTCAGTCCCAGTCGGCCGGTCGGCTGGCCACCTACTACAACACGATCCAGCCGCTGCACAACGTCTTCGACGGCTTCGCGTACTGGGACCGTTCGGGCCAGCTCCGATCCGACCTGACCGTTCCGGCGATCAGCGTCAACTCCGAAGGGCTCGGGGGCTCCTTCGGGGGCGCTGGGTGGACGACGTCAGAGTACACACGCAAGTGGGACGTCGCGGGCTCGACGCACGCTTCGCTATACGGCGCGGAGTACATCGAGGCGATCTCGGCGCGCGATCTAGCGATTACGCAGTTCGACGGGCAGCCAAAAACGTTCTTCGCGTGGATCGACACCAGCCCCGTTACCGGCCCCCACGCCTGTGCCAAGCTTCCACCCTTCACCACGGTGGACGTTGGCCTGGTTTACAACAAGGCAATCGATTCTGTCCGCAACTGGTACAAGCGGGGGACGCCCGCCGCCCCTTCGCTAAGCTTCGTGATAAACGCATCCCCGCCAGGTCTTCCTGTTCGTGATGCGGATGGCAAGGTGGAGGGAGGGATCCGTCTCCCACAGTTCATTGTGCCGACCGCGGAGCAGGGGGCGCTCAACGGGACCGCCTTCCCCTGCAACGTGTCTGGCTGGCACCGCTACTACACCAAGGAGGAGCTCAAGGCGATGTACGGCACTCACGGCCGCTACGTCGCGAAGGTGCTAGGGGTCATTTATCCTCTAGTTGCCCAAGGCTATGTGTTGTGGACTGACGCGTTAGCTGCCGTTCGCGACGCCGCGCTGTCCGACGTCGCGAAGTAGTCGCCGAGGACGGGCTCGCGCACCGCGAGTCAGCGCTCTGATGCCGAACACGCGTCTCGCCCGGCCGTCGGGAATCACCCACCAGCGACGGTGGGTGATGCCCGACAGACGGGCGGTGAACCGCTGACGCCGAACCGCTGACGCCGAACTGGCGGTACCTGCCGATCGGTTACCACGGTCGCGCGGGCACCGTGGTCGTCTCCGGTACGGCGGTGCGCCGCCCGTGCGGCCAGTGCCGGCCCGACGCGCACGCGCCGGCGCTGGAACGGAACCGTCGTCGCGCGCCGGCCATTCGGGCAGATGTGCTGGACGCCCGCCCAGCAACTGGCCCACATCACCGTCAACGGTGCGTCGCTGCGTACCGGTGACCTGTACGCGGCGGGCACCGTCTCCGGGCCTGATCCCGACCAGCGTGGTTCGTTCCTCGAGCTGGCCTGGAACGGCGAGCGACCGGTCACCCTGGCCGACGGCTCTCTCCGGACCTTCCTCATTGACGGCGACGAGGTCGTCATCACCGCGCGCAGCAACGGATCCGGGGTCCCCATCGGCTTCGGCGAGGTGCCCTGCCGCGTGCTGCCGGCCAGAAGCTGAACCGCGATCTGGAATTTCATGCAATCGGCTCTTGCATGTCGTGCATGTTTCGTTTTAGCTTGTGGGCCAAGCACCCCGAACTTCAGAACCACGGTTGGTCCATTCCGTCGCCCGATGTGTGGATCAGCAACGGCATTGTTTGCTCTCCCTCCTGTTCAGGAAGGTTGTCCCCATGCGCAGACGAAAGTCCCTCGCGGTGTTGGCCAGTGCCGGCGTCGTGCTGCTCGTCGCGGCCGGATGCGGCGGCTCCGACAGCAGCGAAACCAATACCGCTCCGATCAAGGTTGGCGCGATCAGTTCACTGTCCGGCCCGGTGGTCTTTCCGGAGGCGTCGCAGGCCGTCAAGGCGGTGTTCGACAAGGTGAACACCGAGGGCGGTATCAACGGCCACATGATCGAGTACCGGGTGGAGGACGACAAGGTCGACCCCCAAGCCGCCCAGCAAGCCGCTCGAAAGCTCGTCGATTCGGACGGGGTCGTCGCGATGGTCGGCTCCGCCAGCGCGCTGGAGTGCAGCGTCAACACGGCGTTGTACAAGCAGAAGAAGATCCTCTCGGTGCAGGGCACTGGCGTGGACCCGGCCTGCTTCAGCTCCAGCAACATCTCGCCGGTCAACACCGGCCCGTTCCTGGGCATCACGGTGTCGCTGCAGTTCGCGTCCGAAGTACTCAAGCGGGACAAGGTCTGCGCCATACTGGTCGACTACGCCGGCTGGGGCGATGCCTACGCTGCCGCAATCGGACAGTGGGAGAAATTGACCGGCAAGAAGCTGCTGCTGCTCGACGCCACGTACAAGCCGGGCCCCGAGGATCCCACGCCGTTCGTGTTGAAGGTCCGCAGTGCCGGCTGCCAGGCCGTCGTGTTCGACGGGGTGGACGTCGCGGGCGTGGCCTGGATGCAGGCGGTCCAGGCGCAGAACGTGACCGGAATCGACTGGGTCTTTCTCACCTCCAACTACACCGACAAGGTGGCACAGACGCTCGCCGCCGCCGGCGAGGGGCTGTACGCGAACTCGGAGTTCGAGCCCTACGGCGGGTCCGCGCCCTCACTGGCCGATTGGAAGCAGACCATGACCGCCGCCGGGGTACCGCTGAACTCGTTCGCCCAGGGCGGGTACCTGGCCGCGACGTACTTCATCCAGGCACTGAGGAGCATCCAGGGCGAGATCAACCGCGAGTCGGTGACCGCGGCGTTGCATGGGCTGACATCGGTGTCCAATCCCTTGGTCGGCACGCCGTACTCGTTCGCCCCGGCCGAGAAACACAACTCGAACCGGGCCAGCAAGTTCGTCCAGCTCAAGGGCGGCACGTGGGTCACGGTCACGCCTGACTGGATCACCCTGCCGGCGACAAACTGACATGTTGCAGGCATCGGTCGCCGGTCTTCTGGCTGGAGGGGCCTACGCCATGGTGGGCGTCTGCATCGTCCTTCTGTACCGGATGACCGGTGTCCTCAACATCGCCCAGGCGGCGGTCGGCGCGTTCGGCACCATGGTGCTGCTCGAGCTGCTCGAGGCAGGCGCTGGCTTCGGGGTCGCGCTCCTGGCCGGTGTGCTGGCCGCCGCGGCCCTCGCCGGTGTGCTCGGCGCGCTGGTGGCGCGGTTCTACTCGGACAGCTCCGCTGAGGTGCGCACCGTCCTCAGCGCGGCTGTCCTGGTTGGACTGTTGGCGGTCGGTTTCCGGCTTTTCGGCAACGACCCGCGCACGGTGCCGTCTCTGTTGCCGGGGTCTGGGTTCGCGGTGGCCGGGGTCGTCATCTCCAGCAACGCGGTCGTGCTGCTGGTGCTGGCTGTCGGCCTCGCTCTGGGCGTCGGGCTGCTGCTCAAGCGCACCAGGTTGGGCATCATCCTCCGGGCGGTGAGCAGCCGGCCGGTAACGGCCGAGATGCTCGGCGTCCGGGTGGCCTGGCTCTCGGTCGGCGTCTGGGCCGCGGTCGGCGCGATCACGGCAATCGCGGTCACCGGCATCGCGCCCACGCGGCCGAGCAACTTTCTCAGCCTGTCCCTGCTCGTGATGCCGGCGATGGCCGCCGCCCTTCTTGGGGGCCTGCGCAGCCTCGGCGGCACCGTCGCCGGTGGCCTGCTGATCGGCGTCGTGGAAGGCGCGGCCACGGCGATATCCCAGGTGTCGCAGTACCGGCAGGTCCTACCGTTCGTGGTGATTCTCGTGTGTCTCCTGTGGACACAGCGCGGGGAGGTGTGGGATGCGGCGCGTTGAGCGGCTCACCAGCCAACCGGCGTGGGCGCTCGGCGGGATCGCGGCGATCGCGGTGCCGCTGTTCGTCACGCTCGGGATGCCGAGCTACTGGGTCTATCTGTCAACCACGGCCACGGTGTTGGCGCTGCTCTGCCTGTCGGTCGGTGTGGTCTTCGGCCGGGCCGGCATGGTCGCGCTATGCCCGATGGCGTTCGCCGCCATCGGGGCGCTCGCGACGGCCCTGGCCAACCATTGGCGCATCGACCTGCCGTTCCCGGTGCTCATTCTCGCTGCCGGCCTCGTCACGGTGCCGTTCGGCGTCGCCGTGGGCCTGCCCGCGCTGCGACTGCGCGGGCTGAACCTGGCCATCGTGACGCTCAGCTTCGCGTTGGCCGTACACGCGATCGTCAACACTGTCGGGTTCCCCGGGGGCGAGGCGCTCGAGGTGGTGCCCCGGCCGGACTGGGCGAGCGACGATCCCGCCTACTTCCTGGTGTGCTGGGCGGGTTTCGTGGCGGCCAGCGTCGTGCTGTCCTGGGTAGGCGCCCGCCGCGGAGGCGCCGCCTGGCTCGCCGTGCGCTCCAGCGAGCGTGGCACGGCCGCCACCGGTCTGTCGGTACCGCGGGTCAAGCTCATGGCCTTCGCGGCGAGCGCGTTCCTCGCCGGGGTCGCCGGATCGCTGTTGGCTGGTGAACTTGGTCAACTCAACGCGACCGGATTCGATCCGCTGCAGTCGTTGACCATCTTCGCGCTGGCGGTCATGGTCGGTGCCCGGTACCCGGAGGGGGCAGCGCTCGGCGGCATGCTCGCAGCCTTCCTGCCCGAACTGCTCCGCGAAGTCGACCTCCCGCAGGATCTCGCCGGCGTGATCTTCGCGGTTGGCGCGGCCCTGGGGCTCGCCAAGGGGAGCGGAGGCGCGGCGGCCGACCTCCGTGCTGCTGGGCGGAGGCTGTTCAGCCGCTACCTGCCGCCCGGCCGGTTGCCTAAGCCATCCATTGTGGATGTTTCGGATTCCAGACGGGAGCGACCAGCCGGGACCGAGGTCGTCCTCGATACCCGCGACCTGAGCGTGCGCTACGGCGCGGTGATCGCGTTGGACGACGTCAGCGTGAGGGTATGTCGGGGCGAACTCCACGCCCTGATCGGACCGAACGGTGCCGGCAAGTCGACGTTCGTCGACGCGGTCAACGGCTTCACCCGGCTCACCGCGGGGAACGTCGCCATCTGCGGAGTCGACTCGACGACCGCCCCGGTGCATCTGCGGGCCCGCGCCGGCCTGCGCCGTACGTTCCAGCACGAACGCACGGTCGCTGACCTCACCGTCAGGGAGTACACGCGGTTGGTCGCGCCCGACGCAGATCCCCGCGACCGCGACACCGTGCTGGCCCAGTTCGGTTGCCCGGCGCTGGACATCCGATTGTCCTCGGTGGACGTTGGCCGGCGCCGACTGGTCGAAGTGGCGGCCGCGGTGCTGGCCCGGCCCAGCGTCCTGTTGCTGGACGAGCCGGCGGCGGGCCTGGACGCTGTGGAGTCGAGGCAGCTCGGCAGGCGGCTTGCGGAGATCCCGACCACCTATGGTTGCGGCGTGCTGCTCATCGAACACGACGTGGAAATGGTAGCCGCGATCAGCGATCGGGTGACGGTCCTGGACTTCGGCCGCGTCATCGCCTCCGGCCCTCCAGCCGAAGTACTGGCCGACCCCGCGGTGAGAGCCGCTTACCTCGGTGCGGAAGTGACCGCATGAACGCGGGCGTCGTCCTGGGTCCGGAGGCCCCAGCCGGACTCGTCGTAAGAGGTCTGGTGGTCCAACGCGGTGGTTCCACGATCGTCAACGGGGTGGACCTGTTGGCGCCGCCAGGCGAGGTCACCGTCCTGCTCGGCCCGAACGGGGCAGGAAAGACCACTCTCCTCGAGTCGCTCAGTGGGCGGATCCCGGCGAGCCGGGGCAGCGTACGCATCGGTGGCCGCGACGTGCTGCGCTCATCACGCGTGGCTCGAGCCCGCCTGGGCTTGGCCCACGTCGAACAGGGACGCACGGTGTTCCGCGACCTCACCGTCGAGGAGAACCTCCGGGTGGCGGCGCGCACTGATGAGCTCAATGACGCGTACACCTTGTTCCCGGAGCTCCGGCCGCGGTCCCGGGTGGCTGCCGGCGCGCTGAGTGGCGGCGAGCAACAGCTGCTCGTGCTGGCCCGGGCGATGCTGGGACGGCCCCAGATACTGCTCATCGACGAGATGAGCCTCGGCCTGGCTCCGGTCGTCGTGCGGCGGTTGCTCCCCGCGGTCAGCACCCTGGCGGCGCAGGGAGTCGCGGTGCTGCTGGTCGAGCAGTACGCGGCGTTGGCGCTGTCGATCGGGACGACGGCGATGGTGCTGTTCCGCGGACAGATCGTGCTGCACAGCTATGCAGTCGAACTGCGGCATCAGACCGATCGTCTCCACCAGGCGTATCTCGGTGGGGTTGACCATTCGAGCCAAGCAAAGGAGCTCGCGTGACCTCCGAAACGCTACGGCTGTCAGGTCGGCGCGCCCTTGTCACCGGTGGCGCGTCCGGGATCGGCGCCGCCACCGCCACGCTCTTCGCCGCAGAAGGCGCGGCCGTCGTGATCGCCGACCTCCCGTCGCATTGCGACGCCGCCGAGTCGGTCGTGGCCAGCATCGAGAAGGACGGGGGAGTCGCCCGGTTTGTGCCAACGGACGTGACAGATGCGACGGCCGTGGAGCTTGCCGTGGCGACCTGCGTCGACACGTTCGGCGGCATCGACGCGGTCGTGGCCTCGGCCGGGGTCAGCGCCCATCCCGGCCGCACGGGTTCGTTCAACTCGCTGCTGGACCTCGAGCCGGAGCACTTCGCGTTCGTCCTGGACGTCAACGTGACCGGCGTCTTCTTGACAGCCCGCGCCGCGGCCCGCAGGATGCTCGACACGGGAGGCTCGATCGTTGTACTCGCGAGCATCGCCGCGAAGCGGCCGACGGCCGGCGTGTACTCGGTGTCGAAGGCGGGAGCGTGGATGCTGACCCGGTGCCTGGCCCACGAACTTGCTCCCCACCGGATCCGGGTCAACGCAATCGGGCCGGGCTACGTGGAGACCGAGCTGTTGGACGGGATGGCGCGCCGATCGGGTGGCCCGGACGCCGATGCCCAGGCCCGTTGGCGCACCACCCGTGAGCAACAGGTGCCCCTCCAGCGGCTCGGGCAGCCGTTGGAGATCGCCCGCACGGCCCTGTTTCTGGTTAGTGATGAAGGCTCGTACTTCACCGGATCATTGCTCCACCCCGACGGCGGAGTCGCCTCCGCGTTCGCCGGCGGCTGACCGTCCCCTGATGAGGAGTGCCTGACATGACCAATGTTGTGCCGGTCGACGAGTTCATCAGCGACTCGTGGTACCCCGGATACAAGCCCGCCCGGGACGACGCCGGGGCCTACACCGAGGGGCTGTCGACCTTCCGCAAGGAGGACGAGAGCCGGTTCTGGCTGCTGGACTTCCACTACCCGCGCGGAATGGTGCCACTGGGGTACGTGTTCCCCGAGGACGGCATCTGCTTCTGCACCCAGCAGGCGGCCGAACAACTGCCCCTGCCAACCAGCGGCGGGCTCGCCGTGCGCATGGCCGGTCCGCACATCTACACCAGCGAGGTCCCGGTGACATCGCCCTGGGCGATCGGCGAGCGGGTGGACCGGGTCCAGCGATCCCTGCCCGACATCCTCGGCCGCTTCGAGCAGACCTGGGCCGACCGGATCAGCGAGCTGACCCGCGGACTGGCCTACTTCGAGGGCCAGTCCTACGACGGGCGGGACATCCGCGACCTGGCCCGCCTGTACGAGGAAGCGATCACCTTCCATCGTCGTGCGTGGACGATCCACTTCGAGATCATGTACCCGCTGCTGGCCACGTACGTCGGCTTTCACGGCACCTGTCTGGAACTGGGCATCGACGCGGCGGAGATCGCGAAGTTCCTACAGGGCTACGACTCGAAAATCATGGAGACCGATCGGGCCCTGTGGGACCTGACCCGCAAGGCGCGGGCGGCCGGACTCGGCTCTATCTTCGAGACCACCGACGCTACCCAGTTGGCGTCGACGCTGCGCGCCACCCCGGCTGCCGGCGGTTGGCTGGAGGAGTTCGAGGCGTTCCTGCGGACATACGGTCACCGAACCGAGGGAATCGCCGACGTCGTACTGACACCCTGGATCGACGACCCGGTGAGTCCACTGGGGACGATCAAAACGTACCTGCAGAAGGGCACCGACCACGACTTCGAGAAAGCCCGCATCGCGGCGACGGCGGAGCGGGAGCAGGCCATCGACGCCGCCCGCAGCCGGCTCACCCTCGAGGAGCAGCGGACGTTCGACGCCGGCCTGGCCGCCTGTACCTCGGCCAACTTCGCCTGGTGGAACGAGGACCACAACTATTACATCGACCTGCGCGCGCACATCCCGATGCGCCGGGCCGGCCTGGCCATCGCGCGGGCGCTGGGGGCGGACCGGTCCGACGACGGATTGTTCCTGTTCCGGCCCGAGGTTCGCCGGCTTGCCGATGACCAGCGGGCCTGGGCCTCGATGCGGGGCCTGGTCGAGGAGCGTCGGTCGTACTACGAGCACTGGCTATCCCGCCGGCCCACCATGCCAAAGGTGCTCGGCACCGTGCCCGAGGACATGAGCGACCCGGTGATGCGGGAGATCTTCGGCACCAATGCCGGGTTCTTCTCCGCCATGAAGCGGCTCACCGGGGACACCTCCGACGTCACCACGCTCACCGGGGTGGCCGCCTCGTCCGGCGTCGCCCGCGGGATCGCCCGGGTGCTGCACGGCGCGGAGGAGCTCCACCGGATCCAGCCCGGCGAGATCCTTGTCTGCGAGGCGACCTCACCGAACTGGACGCCGGCCTTCGCGAAGATCGCGGCGTGCGTCTGCGACAGCGGCGGCACCCTGACCCACGCGTCCATCGTGAGCCGGGAGTACCGCATCCCCTGCGTGTGCGGTGTCGGCATCGCGACCTCGGTGATTCACGACGGCGATGAGATCGAGGTGGACGGTACCACCGGCACGGTGCGGGTGCTGGCTCGCGCGGGAGTGTCCTCGTGACCTTTGTGCGGTGGCTCAATGAGATCGGCCCGGACGACCAAACCGCCGGGGGCAAGATGTCGCGGCTGGCCGACCTCGCCCGCGCGGGTTTCGAGGTGCCCGATGCCTTCGTCGTCACGTCGGTGGCCTACCAGACGGTCGCCGCGAACTGTGCCCTCGGCGCGGTGATCGAGCGCGCACTGGCCGGCATCGGCCCAGACGACTTCGACGAGTTGGCCGCCGCGGAGACGCGCATCCGCGAGCATCTGGCGGCAGCGCCGGTACCAGCCGAAATCACCGACGCCATCGCCCAGGCGTACGAGGATCTGTGCGTGCGTCGCCGGGAGGTGCGGCTGCCGGTGGCGGTCCGCTCGTCATCCTCCACTGAGGACGCCGTGGCGGCGAGCAGCGCGGGGCAGTACGACACGTATCTCGGGCTCGCAGGCACGGCCGCGGTCCTCGACGGCATCCGCCGTTGCTGGGGCAGCTTGTTCGGGGCGCGGGCCCTGGGCTACCGGATGCGCCACGATTTGTCCCACGCCGACTCACCGATGGCGGTCGGGGTGGTCGAGCTCGTCCAAGCCCGGGCCAGCGGGGTGGCCTTCTCGGTGAACCCGGTGACCGGGCGGCGCGACCGGCTGGTCGTCGAGGCGACCTTCGGTTACGGCGAGGCGCTCGTCCAGGGTCTGGTCAACCCCGACCATGTCGAGATTGGACGGACGGACCGGCGCGTGCTCAGTTACAAGGTCGGTGACAAGCGACTCGTGTCCACAATGGACCATCAAGCGGGTCATGTTGTTGAAGTCGAGATGCCGGCCTCCATGCGGCGGCTGCACGTGCTCGACGCCGAGGAGATCGACGCGCTCGTCGAGGCGGTGATCGCCGCGGAGGAGATGCTGGGTCAGCCGGCCGACGTGGAGTGGGTCCTGGCCCGGCACCGGCGCCCGGGCGACCCGGCGACCCTGGTGCAGGTCCGCCCGGTCACGACCGCGGTCGAGCCGGCGCCGGATGCGGCTGCCTGGAACCCCGCGGCCAGCGCGCTCAAGTACGCGTTCACGCCCGGGCGGCCGCCCTCGTGAGCATGGCTACCACCTTCGTCAACGGGGTCTGGCTCGACTGCGACGAGCGGCGGCTGCTCCACGACCCGGCCGACACCCGGGAACTGGTGGCGGAAGTCTCCATCTCGGCACCGTCCGATGTGGACTTGGCCTACGCGGCCGCCCACCAATGCGCCCGCGCCTGGGCCGTGACCGCGCCCCAGCAGCGCCACGACCTGTTGGTCGGCGCTGCGGCCATCCTCGACCGCGACCGCGACGCGATGGCCCGCGATCTCGTCCGCGAAGAGGGCAAGACCTGGGCGGAGGCGGTCGGCGAGGTCAGCCGGTCAGCGGGCACCCTGCGCTACTTCGCGACCGCGGCGCTGCAGCCGGTCGGTGACGTGCTCCCCGCTTCGGCCGGCTCGCTCGCCCTCAGTCGACGCGTCCCGCTCGGTGTCGTCACCGTCATCACGCCGTTCAACTACCCGATGCTGCTGCCGGCATGGAAGATCGCTCCGGCGCTTGCCCACGGCAACACCGTGGTGTGGAAATGCAGCGAGCTGGTGCCGTTGTCGGCGGCCCACTTCGTCCGCGCCCTGGCCGAGGCCGGCCTGCCCGCCGGAGTCATCAACCTTGTCTGCGGCACGGGCAGCGACCTGGCCGGGCCGCTGCTCGGCGATCCGCGATGTCGGGCGCTCACCTTCACCGGATCGACCAGCAACGGCCGGAGCATCCAACGGGCCATGGCCGGCCGGGATGTGGCCCTGCAATTGGAGATGGGCGGTAGCAACGTCGCCGTCGTCCTGGCCGATGCCGACCTCGACGCGGTCCTGCCCCACCTGGCCAACGGCGCGTTCTCCGGCAGCGGCCAGAAATGCACGGCGATCGGACGCATCGTGGTCGAGGAGCCCCTTGCCGACGAGGTGGCCCACCGTCTGGCCGTCCTCGCCGACGGCTGGACCGCCGGGCCCGGGCTCGATCCGACAACACGCCTCGGACCGCTGGTCACGCCTGGGGCCCGGGACGTCGTCGTCGCCGCCGCCCGCAACGCCCGGGCGACGGGAGCACAGGTGCTCAGCGGCGGCGCGAGGCTTGACGGGTCGCTCGCCCACGGCAACTACGTCGGGGCGACGGTTGTCTCGCGGATCGAAGCGAAGGCCGCCCGGGAGGAGGTGTTCGGCCCGTTCGTCGCCGTTATCGCAGCGCCCGATCCGGAGCGCGCCGTGGCGGTCGCGAACGACAGCCCGTACGGACTCAACGCCGGCGTCTTCACCCGCGATGTGGGTCGCGCGCTGCGGCTCGTCCAGCAGCTCGAGGTCGGGATGGTGCACCTCAACGCCGTCACCGGCTTCCCGCCCTACGCACCATTCGGCGGAGTGAAGGACTCGGGCGCGGGACCCCTCGAGCAGGGTCCGCGCAGCTACGAGTTCTTCACCCGCAACCAGGTCGTCAACCTGCACCCGGAGCCGTAGTGGACCTGCGGACGTACGACTCGGTCGTGAGCGACCTCGACGGCACCCTCTGGCTGGGCGGCGCACCCCTGCGCGGCGCGGTGGACCTGCTCGACGGATTCCGCCGGCGGGGCGCGGCCGTATGTGTCGCGACCAACGCCAGCGTGCCGACCCGGGCGGAGTTGTTCGGCCGGCTCGCCGACGTCGGGCTGATGCGGGACGGAGACGGGCTTGTCACCGCGGCCGAGGCACTGGCGGCCCAGGCGGCGCGACTCGGTGTGCGGGAGGCGGCGGTCATCGGCGAGGCCGGTCTGGTCGATGCCCTCGGCCGAGCGGGCGTACACGCGGTCCCCGCCGATGATGCCTGGAGCCGATGGCGCACCGATCGGACGCATGAGGGTCGGGCCGTCGCGATCGGCCTGGCGCCCGAGACAAACATCCGTACCCTGGGCCGGGTGGCCACCTTGCTTGAGTGCCCGTTACCGCTCCTCGCGACGACCGCCGAGGTGGCCTACCCGACCCAGGAGGGCATGTCCGCCGGCACCGGTATGGTGCTGGCGGCACTAGCATCCCGGCTGTCCATCGACCCGATCCTGTGCGGTAAGCCATCGATGAACTTCCTCGATGCGCTACAGCGCGTCGTTTCCGGCCGGGTCCTCATGGTGGGCGACACCGTCGAAGCCGACGTCGAACTCGCCTCGATAGCCGGCTGGGACAGCCTGCTGGTACTGACCGGCACCAGCGCGGCCGAGACCGCCAGCCACAGCCGCGCGACCTACGTACTCAACGACCTGACCGAGATCACCAACCATGGCCGCTAGGATCGCCAGTATCGACACGGGCGGCCCGACCGCCGGGAAACGAGGACGCGCGATGACCGCCGACACCCGCCGCGAACAGGCGGGCCCCGACCAGGAGGATCAGGACGTAGTCGCGCTGGGCCACCGCATCCGGACGTTGCGCAAGGAGGCCGGGCTGACTCTCGACAACGTCGCCGAGGCCGCACAAATCTCAGCCAGCCTCCTCTCCCGAGTCGAACGCGGGACCGCCCAACCATCCCTGTCCACGCTGCGGACCATCGCCCGGGCCTTGGCCGTACCCATCGCCGCGCTATTCGAAGGCACGGACCAGACGAACGTCGGCGAGCACGACGCCAGTGGACGCAGGGTTGTGGTCCGTCGGGCCGACCGGCGTCGGCTCAAGGTCCCTGACTCCAGGATCCAATACGAGCTGATGGTCCCCGACCTCGACGGCACCCTCGAAGTCATCTGGGGCGAGATCCCACCAGGCGGCGGCGCGCTGCATCCCTCGTCGCACCCCGGCGAAGAGGTCGTCATCGCCTTCGCCGGCCAGGTCGCCGTGGTCGTCGACGATGTCGAGTTCGTTCTCCTACCAGGCGACACCATCAGGTTCGACCGGAGCCGACCACACCGCATCTACAACCCGCTGGCAACCATCGCCGAATTCCTGCTGGTCGTCACACCACCGTCTCGCTAACCTAGTCAGCCAACTCCTGGCGCGCGGCTACACGGTGCGCGCGAACGTCAGAAGTCTTGCGAACAGGTCCAAGGTGCAACCGTTGCGCGGATCGGCGCGACTTCCCGGGGCAGGCTCGACCTGTTCGAGGCAGACCTTGTGCGATCGCGGTCCTTCGACGACGCCATGCAGGGCTGCCGCTTCGCATTCCGCACCGCCGGTCCGGCGGTGGATGGCCGAGCCGGCCAAATGCGCGATCTCGTCGTGTCACCGCGGCCAGCGCGAGTGGCGCTTGTGCCATTCCCACGGTGTTCGTTGGTACAAGCACGGACGCCCGGACCGAGTCCGATGGATCGCCGACGATGGGCGGGGTCGGCCGTTACCCCGCACGGCCCGGTGCCCGTTCGCCGGCTGTGGTCTGGACAGCTTCCGACCTCGCCGCATCCTCGCCAAACGAGACCAGGCGGCATCATCAACTTGGAGCTTCTCGACCCCTTTACTCTGCCGGGTTATGCTTCCGGCGACCTGGGCAAACGCGCTTGAGCATGCCGCTGACCCACCTGACTACTGGGGGTCAAGGGGTCGTGGGTTCAAATCCCGCCGTCCCGACAGAGTTTCCGCAGGTAGACGGCCCGCGCGGCGCTGGCCGCGACGTCAGTGTTCGATCTCCGACCGTCGCTTGACCGTGGGACCCGCCGTCACCTCGTGACATCTCGGGGCAGGTAGTGCTACCTCATGACCTCGAGTTCATCGAACTTGGCGGCCCGTTTGAACTGACCGGGCTTGAGGGGTAACCAATGTCGGCGCCTTGTGAACCTCGCCGCGCACGATCTGGACGCACAGGACCTGAGCGTGCCGATTACAACTGGCCGGCCAGCCTCGACTACCTGAGGAGATCCCGAGCGGGGTCGCGAAGGGAGAGGGGCGATAACCGACGGAGAGCACAGTTTAATCTTGACTGAGATCGACCTGAGCGAGGTCGACCAGACCGTGGGCCATGACGAGCGTCGGCGCTCGTACACCGTGGAGGTTCGCACCCCAGCGGGGTTCGAGAGCCTGTTCCGGGTGCATGCCGACCAGCAAGTGGAGAAGCTCGCAACGAAGGCCGAGCGGCATTTTGTCAACCAGGGCGAACTCGCCCCGGGCAACTACCGGCTGGAGCTGGTGAAGGACGGTACCGCGGTGCTGCTCACTCCCGCGGCAACACTCGGCGACTCGGGCGTCAGGGCCGGCGCGGTGTGCCCGCTGGTTGTGGCGGATCCCCAGGTGGACGGGTGACACTCCACCCGGCGCTTCGCGCCGAGCTTCTCGATGACGAGCTCGGCGTCGCGAGGGCGAACCCGAGCCAGAATGCGATCTCCACGGGAAGCAGCACGGAGGACAGGATCGCGCCCGGTCGCGAGCCATTCCACAAGAGCACGCCTACGCCGGACTCGAGCAGGCTGATAAGCGCGAACAGGCACAACAGCACCGCAAAGTCGTCCGGGGCGAACCACGCGAATGCAGGTCCCTGGCACATCCGAAAGCGGCCGACGAAGGACGTCAGGCGACCGTTTCTCAGCAGGTACTGTGCGCAGGGCACCGCCGGACCGCTGAATCCGGCGCTGACCAGCCAGATGAGAACAGCTCACCCACTCTGGAGTCATGCGTATCCCATCACAATGGACACTGGTGGGGTTCGGGTCACCTCGCGAACGGACGTCTCGCGGAATCCGGCCTCGGCGCACCAGGCCAGGTACGAACTCTCGTCGTGCACGCCTCCGGCACTGGTGCGGGTCAAGAGGCCCACGCCGTAGAGCCGGATGGACCGTTGAGCTGCTTCGTCCTGCGACGGCATCGCGTCGATGACGGCTATGCGCCCACCCTCGCGAATCGCGGGTCTCCGGCAGCCCGCCCAGCACCTCATCGAAGGTCAACGCCGTTGCCAGCCGCTCGCTGGCCAGGCTGAACAGATGCATGATCGCGATGTTGAGGTCAGCCCGCTCGGTCGTCGTGAACGAGAACATGTCTGGCGGCACCCGGCGGAACACGGGACTCGGTCGCGGTCACGCGCACCATGCTTGTCATCGAGGTCCGACAGAAGTCCCGCACCCGCGCGGGCGCGCCATCGTCGCAACCGAACGGCCAACCCGTTCCGGCCGGCACGCTGGACTCCGACCGTGGTCGGTGAAGTCGAGCCGGTGCGCCACGTCGTCGGGTCGTCTTCAGTCCCGGCGGCCCGGCGAGAAGGTTCCGCCGCGCAGAGCCGATAGGGGTGGATCAAGCTCAACGGTTTGACATCGTTGCCGACAATTATCATGTCCTGGGGCTGGAAGTCGAGCAACACGGACCGGGTGCTTCCGGTAGGCGTCACCGTTCATGATCGGATGGGCGGTATGATCGGTCATGTGGCGGTCCACAAGGCACGCAGTAGGCCTGATTTCCGGCGGGGTGTCTCGGCGCGCATTCGTCGGTTAGGGCGAGGGTGCGTGCCATGAGTGGATACGAGCCGATGAGCTTGGCGACCCTCGCGCGGCACCTGAGTGCCACAGCGGATCAGCGGGTGCGCTGGAAGCTGGTGTGGGAGAGGAGTACCGGTGGGAGCCAGGTGAGGTCCAGATCGGCCTCGTAGAAGCCGAGCCGCAACCTATCGGAGACGAACGCTGGGATGCGCTACTCGCCGCGCTCGCCGAGCACCTGTACGCGCGCCACGATCTCGCCCCGCCCGCCTGGGCCGAGTCGCGGGTGCTGCGCCGGCCATGGTTCCCCGCG
>JAHRHA010000157.1 GCA_020027875.1 Micromonosporaceae bacterium
GATACTCGAGTTGCTTGTGCATCACGTCCCAGCCACCCACGGGACGCAAGAGCGCCGCCTCGTCGAGCACACACCAGAAATCGACCGGCTCGTCCTGGGTTAGCAACGCCTGCCGCGCCATCCGAACCCGTACCCGGTCCTCGACATACCGAGCCGGGAGGTCAAGCCGCCCGACGCCGATCACGCAGCGGGCGTACTCCTCTGTCTGCAACAGACCTGGGATGCATTGGGCCTCATATGAGCGGATGAGTTGGGCCGCGGCCTCGAAACCGATGTACGCGCCGGTCAGCACCGAGCCATACGGTTGCCACCACCCCCGTTGGCGGGTCTCCCGGGCGACCTCCATCAGGTCCTCGAGTTCAGCCTCGCCCACCTGGTAAAGAGCGAGCATGTCCCGGACGTCGCGCGGGCTGGCGCCAGTCTGTCCGGTCTCGAGTCGGGAGATCTTGGACGCGGAGCAGTCGAGCCGCTCGGCGACGTAGTCGATGGTGAAGCCAGAGGACTCGCGGTGGCGGCGAAGTTCAGCGCCCAGCCGCCGACGGCGCACCGTCGGACTAACGCCGCGCCTGCCGGACACCTACGTGAGCCCTCCTGCCGACCTTGGAGCGCGTTCAGTGTGCGCCTCCGCCGAGCAGCAATCAAGGACCCATTTGTCCGCCGCGCGCCGTATCCGCACCGTGACGCCGTAAGTGCACGGTCAAACGCTGGCTGCGAAAACGTATGCGGAGCCAATTCAGGATGCAACTTGCATTGATCAACTCTGTGAGGCATGCTGTGAGTACGCCCCAGGTAACTCGCTGTCGATCACAATGACAGATGAGCCCAACGGGGTAGAGGCGTTTCGCCGAGCAAACGCAAGGCTAGCGACGCGGAACACTCGGGCACTGTTAGGGCCAGAATGCGCTCCACGGAGACGTCCCCGCCAGTCGACGTCAACGAGGACTCGGGTGACGGGTGACCCCGTCGGAGCGGGTGTTGGCCGGGCCGCCGTGTCGCACGTACACGCCGGGCATCGAGCGGCCGGCCAACGCTCGGGGGAGAACGGAACCGCCGGGGGGCGGGACCTACATAAGCAGGACGAGACACACGGCAGAGGGAGGGGACACCGTGTTACCTCGGTCCGGTGATGTGTTGCGCGTGACGCGGACAGCGAGCGTTCAGTTCACGGAGCCAATGATGTTTCGTGTAATCAGAGTGCACGACTCACAGAGGTACGAAGGATGGGGTTGGCTGGACGGATACCAGCTCGACTCATCCGGTGAAGCGGTCGAACGCCGCTCAATCTTCGTGCAATTTGATGGATTGCAGCCCTTTCACGCCGCCCTGAGCGGCGCGTAGCCGAGGGTCGGGCAGAGGCACCTTCGCCGGAGGCGATCAACGTGGCACTTCGCTGCCCATCGATGAACGCCCGCCCGGGCATGGTCCGGGAATACGATCGAACTACCCAACGGCTTAACCACCCTTCGCATGGCCCGACCCTAAGCACCTGGGGAGCGGAGCCATGGTTCATGCCCGACCAGAACTCGGCCGGCGGAGCATCGGGCGGTGGACGGCGGTCATCCTGGCCGCCACCTGCGCCGTCCTCGCACCATGCTTGATCTCATCGTTCGCCTATGGGCACCCAGCACCCCCGTCCTCGCCGGCCGGCGGCTGGGATGCCGCAGCCGGGTCATCCTCCAGAGCGGAGCGGGCGGCGTCTGAGCAATCCCCAGCGCCCGCCCCCAGCGGATCCGGGCCGGCCGGCGGTTCGTCCCCGCCGGCCACGGCCTCCGCGCCACCATCAACGCCAGCCACGTCGCCGACGACACCGCCGTCGGCCACACCTGATGCTCAACCCTCACCCTCCCGGCGCGCGGCCCCCGCTCCCCAGTCACAGCCGCGGCCGGTCGTGAAGCCGGTGGCCAAACCCGCCGTGCCGGCGCCACCCCCGGCCGGCCCAAAGGCACCAGTCGTGGTGCCAGACGCGAAGTTCGCCCCAGACGTAGCTCCACCAGCCCGCGCTCCGGAGGAGGGCAGCCAGCCGCGCATGGACTCGGACGGAGGAGCGGTCGGTGCGGCCGACGGCGCGGACGCGCTCAACGTGGAGAACTCGGCCGGCTGGGACTTCCTCCCCGATCCGGAGGTCGGGGTGCGGATCTTCGTAGCCGGGTTCATCGCGCTGCTGTTCTCCATCGGCGGGCTGGTGATGGTCGCCATCCGTCGCCGCCAGTGGTGAGCGTCGCGAGGCCCGCGCTCAGGTGGGCGGCGCTCAGGTGGGCGGCGCTCAGGTGGGCGGCGCTCAGGTGGGCGGCGGGGTGGTAGGCGGTTCCGTGGTGGGAACAACGGCGGGACCGGTCGAAACCCTGACGGTGATCTTCGTCCCGGGTAGCAGCTGGTTTCCGGCCGGCGGATCGGTCCCGATGACCTGGCCCGCGGGTAGTTCTGGGTCGCTCTCGTCGGACCGACTCGGCACGAAGCCAAGGGCGGTGAGTTCCGCGGCGGCCGTGCCGTAGTCCTTGCCGCGCAGATCCGGGATCGGCACGAGGGCGGGCACGGTCGTCGGAGGCGCGGTCGTCCGGGTTGCCGGCGGTTTTGTCGTCGGCGTGCCGGGTGAGCTGGTGACCACGTTCGACGGCGGTACGCCGGGGGTGGTACTGCGGTTGTGCAGCACAAGCCACACTCCGAGTCCGATGAGAGCCAAGAGCAGGACGACGGTGGCGGTGACGAGTACCGGCACGAATAGGCCGCGCGGCAGGCGTTCGGCCGCCTCGTCCCAGTCGGCCTGCACCCCTGCCCCATGGTCGATATCGGGCGGGCGCACCTGTGCGCGGGCTGACCAGCGGGGCGGCCCGGGCTTGGCCTCCGGGATCGCGGGCAACACGCTCGTGCCGCTCGGCCCCATATCTGTTGAATCCTCGGCCGCGGTTGGGCTGTCCCCGTTGGCGCTGTCCGCAGCTGCCGGTTGCTGAGCCGTCTCGTCCGGGTTTGGCTGCTCCCGAGTCTCGGCTGGGTCGCTGGGCTCGACCGGCTGGGGGTAGGGCCCTGGCGCCTCGCCATCACGGCGCGACCCGTCCTCCGCCATCCGGCGCTCCCTTCGTTGCCCTGCTTCTCGACCGCGGCGCCCGCCGGCCAGCATACCCTTGTCGATCTAGGGCGCCTGGCCGCAGGCGAGCTCGACCTGGTCGTTCCAGTGCAGGGTCTGCGGATCGGACGCGGTGGGTGTCTGGGTGAGCACCACGCCCGAACGGCCTGATGGGTACTGTGGATAGAGGCCGTGATCAACAATCAGGTCCGCCGCCTGCGGGCAGTCCAGACCCTTCACGTCCGGCACGGTCGCCAATGGCGCGGAGCCCTTGACGAAAATCTTGATCGTGATCCCCTTGCTGACCGTCGCAGTGGCGGCCGGCTCGGTCGCCCGGACCGTGGGATCGTTCTCCGTGCCCTCGAAGACGAGCAGCCAGCCGAGCTTCAGCTCGCGGACCTTCGCGCGGGCCGCCTGGAAGTCAAGCCCGGCCAGGTCCGGCAACAGGAAGCTGTCCGCCGGCGGTGGCGTGGGCGTCGCCGTGGCGGTGGGAGTGGCCGTAGCGGTGGGAGTGGCCGTGGCGGTGGGGAACGCCTGTGGGACCGTCTCGCCGGGGCCCGGCGGGCCGACCGCGTTCTTGTTCGCGACATAGATGCCGAACATTGCTCCGCCGAGCCCGAGCAGCAGGACCAGCGTCGCGATGAGCGAAACTGCGAGCGGGCTCCAGCCGCGCGGCTCGTCCGGCCCCAGCTCGGCGAGTTCGCGAACGGACGCAGGCCGATAGTCCTCGTACGATGTCACGCAGCAAGTGTCCGGTACGCGCGCAACCTTCGACTCGCCCGAACGGGCACCGAATTAGTACGCTGCGCGCCATGGCACGACGTGGATGGGCCCGGTCAATCCTTCTCGCTGTCCTCGCCGCGGCCGTGACGGCCTCGGCTCAGCTCGGGCTCGGATACGGACTGGGCATCATCGCGTGGGTAGCTCCGGACGGAACGTCCGCTGCGGTGGCAGCCGGGGCATGGTCAGCGAGCCTGACCTGGTCGACATGGGTGGCTGCGACCTCTGTCGTGGTCGGTGCGGTCGTCGGCGACCGAGCCGCCGGCAATGTCCAGAGTGGAAGGTTTGTACGTATTGCCTGGCGTGTCGTCATGGCCCTAGCTGCAACGATCGGAGCACTCGTGACTGTGCCGCTCGTCGCCGTCCCGGCCCGGGCCGCGCAGATCGTCGACAACTACGCCCCACACCTGCTGGCGGGCATCTATGCGACGGCCGGGGTCGTGCTGGGCCTCATCGTCGCGCTGTTTGCGCTCACGGCGCGAGCCATCGCGGCCAACGTCCTCGCCAGCGCAGGATGGCTGTGGACGTTGGCCATTATCGCCGTGGTCGACGGCGTCGCGGCGGGCCGCGGCCTCGGCTACGCGCAACTGGCGGTCTGGAAGTTCACCGACGGAGGACCGGCCTGGCGGACCTTCTACATACCGGGCGCGCTGCTCATGCTCGGCGCGGCGCTCCTCATCGGTGGCCTCTCCGCGTTCCCGGCCGCTGGCCGGGGAGATGGCCGGGTGGGGATCGCCATCTCCGGCGCCGCCGGGCCGCTCCTCGTCGCGATCGCCTATGTCCTGGCCGCGCCGAGTCAGGGCCAGGCGCCGTTCGAGCAGATGTCGGCGTTCCACACCGCGCCATACATGGTCCTCGCCGGCCTCGCCGGCTCGGTGCTCGTCGCCGTTGTCGGCGGCGTGCCCTCCCGACCGTCGCCGCACTCGCCGGCCCCGGTTGCGCGAACGCCCATCGTCGCCCACGTTACCCAGGCTTCCACGCACGGCGGATACAACGCTTCGTCACCGCTGCCGGCGGCCTCGTCGTCCGCGATCACCGCAATGGCCAGGGTGCCGGCCGCATCTCGCGCCGACCCCGCCGACGAGCACCGGTAGGCCCGCCGCACCCGACGCGGACGTCTGCCTACCCGCCGACCAGGAGCAGCCCAGCGTCGAACGCGCCCCGCTTGCCGACAATCGTCTTCGTGCGGCGCAACGACGCCGCGCAGGAGGACCCGACGCCGGCCGGTTCGGCGGAGGAGGAGAGGACGGCGTTGATGTCGTAGAGGCGGGCCGGGCGCGAGTCCAACCACATGTGGGTTGCGACCACCTCCGCCTGGGTCACCCGGAACACGCCCGGCCGCACCTCAGTGAAGGTGAATCGGGGCATGATGCCGTCGCGGGTATCCGCGGAGAAGTTCTGCCACGCGACCTGGTTCCCCATCCCGTAGGCGACCCACTTGTCGCCGATGCGCTCGAGCGGCTGTACGACGTGGGAATGATGGCCCAGGATCAGATCGATGTCGGCGCTGCCCAGAAGCCTTCTGGCCAGCGAGGTCTGATGCCGGTTCGGCGTGTGCGAGTACTCCGTGCCCCAATGGATGCTCACGATGACCACCTCGGCGCCGGCCTGCTTGGCTCGCCGCGCCTCCGTGAGCACCGCGTCGGCCTTCAGGTAGTTCGCCAGCCACTCCTTGCCGCGCGGGCGGACGAGGCCGTTGAAGGAGAAGGTGTACGACAGGTGCGCGACGAGGACACCCTTGACCGGGACCAGTGTCAGCGTGGCCTGCTCCCGCGGGCTGCGCGCGGTACCCGCGTGACGGATGCCCGCCGCGTCGAGGGCGTCCAGGGTGCGTACGATCCCCGGCTCACCCTTGTCGATGGAGTGGTTCGAGGCCGTCGAGCACGAGTCGTACCCGGCCTGCGCGAGCGCCGGTGCGACCTGCGGCGGCACCGAGAACAGCGGGAAGTCTGAGAACGGGCCCTGCTCCGGCCCCACCGGGGTCTCCAGATGGCAGATCGCGAGATCGGCCGCGGACACCGCCGGCTTGATCGACGCGAAGAGGGGGTTGAAGTCACGGCCGGACTGTCCGGCATCTCGTGCATCGCGCGCAGCTTGTGACCACAGGGCGCTGTGCAGCAGGATATCGCCGGCTCCGATGACCGTGAACGTCCTCGCGGCGGCCGTGTTCGGGGCGGCGGTGGGCGCGAGTGCCGGCTGGTTCGGCCCCGACGGCGTCGCCGTCGGGGCGGTTCGCGCCGGCGGCATCGGCGGCATCGGTTTCGGTGCCGGCTGTGCCTGGGGCGGCGTAGCCCGCGTCGCCTCGGCGTGCGCCGACGGTGCGGCATTGTTGGGCCCCGGCGTACGCTGCTCCGCGCAGGCCGTGAAGCCGGCCGCGAGGATCGTCAATGCGACGACGATAACGGCCCAGCGCGAGTCCTGACGCGAGCCTGCGAGCGGAACCAGCAGGTTCGGCACCCGCTGTGACATCATGCGTGCAATGTGGAGTACGCGCAGGTCAGCGGCAATGCCCCGGCCGGGCGGGTAACACTGGCCGCCCGGCCGATGGTGGAAACAGGTGATCTGGGCTGCTGCCGCGAGTTTGCGAGCGGCAGCAGCCCAACGCAGTCAGACCAAGGGCCAGGTGTGCACCGGCTCGTTGGTATGCATGAGGTCGACATAGCGCCGGAGCATCTCGCGCAGCGCGGTCGGCCGATCCATGCCCCGGCTCTCCAGGCGAGCGACCGTCGCGCTCTGCCACACGGCGCCGTTGCGGCCGGTGATGCAGCGCTGCTCGATGATGCCGAGCAGCCGGTCGCGCGTAGCCGGGTCGACATCGAAGCGCCGCAGTCCCTCGACGGCCGCCGGCAGGAGGCGCTCGAGCACCAGGTCACCGACGTGTATCTCGCCGCCGCGCGGCCAGAACAGCGTCGCGGCCAAGCCCTCCCGGCACGCGAGATAGAAGTTCTGCTCCGCTGCGGCGTACGGTATCTGGCTCCAGACCGGCCGGTCCGCCTCGGCGAAGAACCGGGTGAGTCCGAAGTAGAACGCGGCATTGGCGAGCATGTCCACAACGGTCGGGCCGGCCGGCAGAACGCGGTTCTCCACCCGCAGGTGGGGTACGCCGTCGATCGGGCTGATGTCATACACCGGCCGATTCCAGCGGTAGACGGTGCCGTTGTGCAGGCGCAACTCGCCGAGGCGTGGTACGCCGCCGGCCGCCACCACGTCGTCGGGCTCCTCCTTTTCGCACTCCGGCAACAGCGCCGGGAAGTATCGGACGTTCTCCTCGAAGAGATCGAAAATCGATGTGATCCACCGCTCACCGAACCACACCCGCTGGCGTACGGCCTGATTCTTCAGCTCCTCCGGGCGGGTGTCGGTCGTCTGCTCGAAGAGGGGCACGCGGGTCTCGTCCCAGAGCCTGCGGCCGAACAGGAACGGCGCGTTCGCACCCAGGGCGATCTGCACACCTGCGATCGCCTGGGCGGCGTTCCAGTAGTTGGCGAACGTCGCCGGCGTCACCTGAAGGTGAAACTGCACACTGGTGTTCGCGGCCTCAGGCATGATCGAGTCGGTCTGGATCTGCAAGCGCTCTACGCCGCGGATGTCGATGGAAACATCGTCGCCCCGGGCATCGATGATCTGTTGGTTAAGCGTGTGGTAGCGCGGGTTGGCCGACATGTTGTCCAGGATCGTGTGCTCCGGCCGTACGGTCGGCAGGATTCCGATGAGGACGAGACCCGCGTCCATTGCCCTGGCCTTGGCGTCGGCCGTGTTGAGACTGGCCCGGAGGTACCGCTCGTACTGGGCCAGGCCGTCCCCGCTGATCAACCTCGGGGGGACGTTGAACTCCAGGTTGAACAGACCGAGCTCGGCCTGGTAATCCGGGTCGCCCAGGACGGGGAGCACGTCCGCATTGCACATGGCCGGGTCGCCCTGAGCGTTGATCAGGTTGATCTCGATCTCGAGACCGGTCATGGGTCGTTCTTCGTCAAATTGGAAGTGGTCGAGCATCTGGGCGAAGATGTCGAGACAGCGACGCACCTTGCGCCGGTACTGGCGGTAGTCCTCCCGGGTGAACGACGTCGAAACGACCGTCTTGCCCATGCACGTCCCCCTGTTCTGCGTTGCTCGCCTCCGGCGAGGTCATGCGTCGCTCGCCTCCGGCGAGGGAGACTCGGGCTTCTTACGCTAGGGTCCGCGCACCCCGTCCGGCTAGGGACACAACGGGCACACTTTGCACGGAGTGATCACGCGGCCGCGCTCGGTCGAAGTTCATATCCGCCCAGATACGGTGCGAACGGGCAGAGGGGGCATTTCCGCACGAGCTGATGTTGGCGGCGTGGGGGTAGCTATGTGTCTTTCGAAGCCGACAACAACAGCGTTGTACGCACAACGCGGAGGTTGTGGCTACGGTTCGGTACCCAGGAAGGTGCCCGACACGCCGGTCATTTCCCGACGCTCGACCCCGCAACGACGCTCCGGGCTGCCCGCCCGCGCTGACGCAGCGGCAGCGGCGACCACCAGTTCAGCTCGCCGAGCAGGCTCATGACGGCCGGAAGCAGGAGCCCGCGCACAACCGTCACGTCAAGGGTGACGGCCACCGCCATCCCGACACCGATCTCCTTGACGGCCACCAGGCCGCCGACGGCGAAACCCAGGAAGACGATCGAGATGCATACGGCGGCGGCGGTCACCACCGGGCCCGAGCGGGCGATGCCGGCAAGCACGGCTTTGTCGGTGTCCGGTCGTCGGTCGTACTCCTCCTTGATGCGCGCCAGGAGGAACACTTCGTAGTCCATGGAGAGACCGAAGATGAACACGAACAACAGCAGGGGTGTGGTGACGTCGATCGCTCCCCAGGATTCGAAGCGGAGCACCGGCTCGCCCCAGCCCCACTGGAAGACCACGACGAGCACGCCGAGCGTCGCGACGAACGTGAACGCGTTGAGCAGCACCGCCTTGACCGGGACGACGATGGAGCGGGTCAACCAGAAGAGCAGTGCGAGCATGGCGAGCACGACGACAACCACCACATAGGGCAGCCGCGCCGCTACTGAAGCCTGGTAGTCGATGACCTCGGCCGCGGGCCCGGTGACGACCACGGGGAAGGCCGGCCGGGCGGCCCGGACAGCCTCAACCAGCGCCCTCGACTGCTCCCCGCCGATCACACCCTCCGGGGTCAGGTCGATGATCACTGAACCCTTGGGCACGTCGCGGCGCAGGTCGAGGCGGAACACCCCGGGCAGCTGATTCAGCTCGTTGAGATAGTCGCGCAGCTCGGCAGAGGTCGCGTCCACCGTCGCGACGACGGTCACCGGGTTGGCCGCGTCCGCGCTGAACAGGACACGGTACGCGTCGTACGCGCGGCGCTCCTCAAGCGAGGCCGGCAGCGATCGGGCGTCGGAGTTGGCCAGGTTCGCGCTCGCCAACGGCAGCGCCAGCACGAACAGCCCGAGAGTGGTCGCGGCGGCGATGGGCGCTGGATAACGCTGAGCGATGCTGGCCAGCCGGACCAGAAGGGTGGGCCGCGGTCCGGCCCTCGCCCTTCCGGCCGCCTTGCCGGCGGCGCTGCTGGCAGCCTTGCCGGCCATCCGGCGGCGCAGGTGCACGTGGGCGATCGCTCTCCGAACCCAGGTCTCGACGCCGGCCGGCGGGATGCGATCGCCGGCAACCGCGATCAGTGCCGGGACGGCGGTGAGAGCGAGCGCGGTGGTGAGCAGCGCGATAGCCGCGCCGCCCAACGCCATCGACGACAGCAGAGGTTCGGCGAACGCGACGAGCCCACCGAGCGCGATAGCCACGGCGAGGCCCGAGATCGCCACGGCCCGACCGGCCCGGGCCATGGCGGTCTCGACGGCTGCGTCCGGCTCCGCCCCGGTCGCGCGCTCCTCTCGATACCGCGCCACGATCAACAGCGCGTAGTCCACGGCCAAGCCGATGCCCAGCAGCGTCACGATGTTGAGCGAGTACTCGCCAATCTCGGTGACCGCGCTCAACCCGTACAGGACCAGCAGGGTGGCGCTCACCCCGACGATGGCCACCGCGAGCGGCAGGCTGGCGGCGACGACGCCACCGAAGAACACCACAAGGGCGACCAGCAGCAGTACGAACGCGATCGACTCGCCGACGGCGAGATCTCGCACGGCCTGCTCCCCAAAGGCCCGCTCGGCCAGATGATCGCCCCCGACGAGCACGGTCGGGGCGGCGATCTGCCGGAGCTTCGCGCGTACCTGATCCTCGACCGCCTCCAGCTCTGCATCGGCGAGGCTCTCGGAGACCTCCACCAGGACCAATGTGCTCCGGTTGTCGGCCCCGATGCGGCCGCCGGGGCTGGTGTAGAGGTCGTCCACATCGACGACCCCGGGGATCTTTCTGATCTCGGCGGAGAGGGCGCTGACGCTGCCGACCAGCCCCGGGTCGTAGACATCACGGCCGCCGA
>JAHRHA010000067.1 GCA_020027875.1 Micromonosporaceae bacterium
CCCCACGCAACCGCCGGTCCGCAGCACACGACGCACCTCTCGCAGCGCCACTGCGGGTTCGGGCACGTGGAACAGGACGAACGCCATCACGACCACGTCGAAGGAGCCCGGAGCGAAGGGAAGCTGCGCGGCGTCCGCCACCACACGCGGGCACCCTGCCCGGGAACGGCGCAGCATGCCCTCGGCCCGGTCAGCGGCGACGATCAACGCGGACGGCGATGCCCGTCGAAGCGTCGGCAGCAACGTCCCAACACCAGCCCCGAGATCAAGCACGCGACGCGCGGGACCGAGCGGCAGCCGGTCGATTAACTGCACGCTGGCGGGGTGCAAGGCGGCTGCCCACCACACCTCATACGCCTCCGCGGCCAAGGAGTAGTAGGCGGTCAACCCGCGGACGGCGCTCGCCGGCGGCGTGATCAGCGCGACCACCCCCGGAGTGAGAGACGGCACGGCACATCGTTTAAGACGCTTCCCGAAGACCTCCTATTGCGTGTCGCGTGCACGCACTAACACAAGTCCTCCGAACGTCTTCCTAACCATGGACGCACTCTCCCGCGAGGGCCGGAAACCGAAGGAAGTGTGGCAATGACTGTCGTTGATGCTCGAGAGCTGCAGGCCAAGGTAAGGGACATGTACCGCCAGGTGGCCGAGGAGCCGCACGGGACCTACCACTTCGAGATGGGACGACCGCTGGCCGATCGCCTGGGCTACGCCCCCGACATCCTCGACCGGATCCCCGCGGGGGCAGTCGAGTCGTTCGCCGGGGTTGGGTACTTCTTCGACCTCGCCGACCTGCGCGAGGGTGAACGGGTGCTCGACCTGGGCAGCGGCTCGGGGATGGACGTCTTCTACGCCGCCCAGCTGGTCGGGGCCATGGGACGCGTCGTCGGCATCGACTTCACACCCGAGCAACTCGGCAAGGCTCGCCAGCTGGCCGCCGACGCCGGCGTCGATCAGGTCGATTTCCGCGAGGGGCGGATCGAGAGCACGCCCGCAGAAGACGAGAGCTTCGACTGCGTGCTCTCCAACGGTGTAATCAACCTCTCGCCGCACAAGGGGCAGGTATTCGCCGAGGCGGCCCGCGTGCTGCGGCCGGGGGGGCGGTTGGCAATCGCAGACATCGTCAGCGAGCGGCAGCTGAAGGACGCGATCATCGGCGATGCCGATCTGTGGGCGTCGTGCATCGGCGGTGCCGCCCAAGAGGATGCGTACCACCAGGCCATCGAGGCCGCCGGCCTGCGCATCGAGACGAGCCGCCAGAACCCTTATCAGTTCATCTCCGAGCAGGCGCGCAACGCAAGCGGCACGTACGGCGTGAAGAGCATCTCCCTGCTCGCCGTTAAACCCGGCCTCTGAACTCCCCAGGCCGATCCAAGCATCATCCTAAAGGGACACTCATTGCGGCCCTCACTCGAAACCCGTGGATCGGCGACGAAGCGTGCCACGACTTTCAGCTACTGACCAAAGACCACGTGCCGGTCAAAAGAAGTGCGCCTTTGACCGCCTTGGTTGGCTTAGCGCCCTGCCAATCGAGATAAGAAGGAGAACCATCATGACCGAGATCGCCGAAGCCACGCCGGCCAACGTAACCGATGCGCTCGCCGAGCGACTGTTCAAGGCGACGATCGACACGCTTGAAATCGCATCCGTCCACGTCGGGGGCCAGCTCGGCTTCTACCGCGCGCTCGCGGACGGCGGGGATGCCACCCCCGGCGAACTCGCCGGCCGTACGGGCACCGCCGAACGATACGCACGCGAGTGGCTCGAGCAACAGGCCGTCGCCGGGTTCCTGACGGTCGACGTAGATAATGCCGCAGCCAACGAGCGCCGCTACCGGCTGCCCGCTGCCCACCGTGCGGTCTTCGTCGATGAAGAGGATCTGAGCTACCTGACCCCGCTCGCCACGCTTGCGATCGGGGTGCTCAGCCCGATGGAAGCGCTGCTTCAGGCCTACCGCACGGGCGGCGGGGTGCCGTACGAGGATTATGGGTCGGACCTATCCGCAGCCATCGGCGCGATCAACCGGCCGCAGTTCTTCCACCTGGTCGCCGGTTGGCTGGCCTCGATCCCAGGCGTTGATGCACGCCTGCGCGCCACACCGCCTGCCCTCGTCGCTGATGTCGGCTGTGGCACGGCCCAGTCGAGCATCGCGATCACCCGCGCCTATCCAGACGTGATCGTCGATGCCATCGATGTCGATGCCGCCTCCATTGAAACCGCTCATGCAAACGTCGCCGCGGCCGGCCTAGCGGACAGAGTGCGTCCAGCCGTCCGCGACGCGAGTGAACCCAACCTGGGTGGCCGCTACGACCTGGTCACCATATTCGAGGCCCTCCACGACATGAATCAACCGATCGAGGCGCTACGCGCGGCGCGCGCCAGCCTGGCCGACGGTGGCAGCGTCCTGATCGCCGACGAGCGGGTGGCGGAGCAGTTCACCGCGCCTGGCGACGAGATCGAGCGTTTCAACTACGGCTGGAGCATCCTGCATTGCCTGCCGGTCGGCATGCTCGACAAGGACTCCGCCGGCACCGGAACGGTGATCCGTCCCAGCACCGTACGCGCGTACGCCGCCGAGGCCGGCTTCGGCCGGGTAGAGGTCCTCCCCATCGAGCACGACTTCTGGCGCTTCTACCGACTCTCGCCCTGACACAGTAAGTCGACGCGAAGGACCGCCGGATTGTCGACCTCGGCGGCGAGGACGCGGGCGGCGTCGACCGCTGTCCGATCGCCGGCCAGTCCGCGACCCGGACACCTGCAGCTACGTGCGCACCCTCGACCCGGTCGAGGCGTTCACCACCCTCGTGCACGCCGAGGCACTGCGCCGCCGCGCCGAGCACTTACGCCAACTCGTCTTCCTCTGCGACGGCGCCGTGTGGATCTGGAAATGGCCAACAAGATCCTGCCCGCCGCCACCCAGATCGTCGACTACTACCACGCCCGCGAGCACGTCCACGACCTCGCCAAGCAGCTCGCTCCCGTGCTCGGCGAGCACCAGCCCGACTGGCTAGCCGACCGGATCACCGACCTGGACAAGGGCGACATCGAGCGCCTCGTGCACGCCACCCAGGCCCTGCCGCTCACCGACGCCGACCGCGACCAGACCGACACCGCTCTGGACTACTTCATCCGCAACGCAGTACGCACGCGCTACGACGTCTTCCGCGACAAGGGCATGTTCATCGGCTCCGGCGTCGTCGAAGCCGGCTGCAAAACCGTCGTTGGCCAACGGCTCAAACAGTCCGGCATGCGCTGGAACATCCCCGCCGCCACCGGCATCCTCACCCTACGCTGCCACCGCGGCAGCAACCGCTGGGAGGAGATCTGGCCACAGCCAACAACCAGACCGCACCCGCCGAGGGCCGGCACCTCGCCGTCGTCCACACCACCGCCGCCGCCTGAACGCGCAGAACCAAGATCACGGCCGGTTACCTACAAATCTGACGCGCACACCCCCCGGCCGCGGTCGTCGCGCGTTTGTCAGGGGTACCGGTTACCGTCGGAGGTGGGCATTCGCGGTGACGGAGGGGGAGCGTTGATGTTGCGGGCAGGCACGCGCTCGTCGGAGGCCGACCCGGACATCGTCCTGCGCGGGCTCGACCAGGCGGAGCAGCACGTGTCGGGGATCTGCTTCAAGACCGGTCCGCCCGGGCTGCTCGGCATCGAGCTGGAATGGACCGTGCACCACATCAATGATCCGACCCGCCCTCTTAACACCGCGCTACTGGCCTAGGCTCTCCATCCACACGCGCCTCCCACGTTGGACCCGCAAACCAACCATCTGCCGCTGCCCTGTGGCGGGGTGCTCTCGGTCGAGCCTGGCGGGCAGGTGGAGATCTCCACCCAACCCCATGCGTCCCTGGCGTCGCTGCAGGCCGCGGCGAGCGCAGACGTGGGATACCTGACGGATCTGCTGACACGTGCCGGCCTGCGTCTGGGTGACAGCGCGACGGACGCGTACCGACCGCCGCATCGCCTGTTGCACACGCCTCGCTACGACGCGATGGCCGAGGCCTTCACCGCCGACGGCCCGCACGGTCGCACGATGATGTGCAGCACCGCGGCCGTACAGGTCTGCGTCGATGCCGGCGTGCCCGGCCGGGTGGCACCCCGGTGGGCCGCGCTGCACGCGGTCGGGCCGGCGCTGCTGGCCTTGTTCGCCAACTCCGGCCAGCATGCCGGGGAGCGCACCGGTTGGGCCTCGACCCGGATGCGCGCCTGGCTCAGCATGGACGCGGCCCGCACCGGACCGGTCCCGACGGGCGATGATCCGGCCCGCGACTGGGCCCGCTACGCGCTGCGCGCCCCGGTCTTGTGCGTGCGTCGCAACGGCGCCTCCTGGCGATGTCCACCACGGACCAGCTTCGCCGACTGGATCGCAGGGGCGCTCGGCGAGCCGCCGACATATGCGGACCTCGACTACCACCTGACCACCCTGTTCCCGCCGGTACGCCCGCGGGGGTATGTCGAGGTCCGGTATCTGGATCAGCAGGCAGGGCAGGAGTGGCACGTGCCGGTCGCGGTACTCGCCGCGCTGCTCGTCGACGAGGCGTCGATCGATGCGGTTCGGGACCTGTGTGCGCCGGCCGACGGCCAGTGGACCCAGGCCGCCCGGTTCGGGCTGGCGCACCCGCAGATCGCCGCGACGGCGCGGGCGGTGGCTGACCTCGCCGGCCGCCAGCTGCCCAGAACGGGTCTACCGGAAGGGATCTGTGACGAGGTGAACGACGTGGTCGGCCGCCGACTAGCGGCGGGAAGGGAGAGTTAGCGATGACGGAGACCGAGGCACTGCGCGCACGGATCGCGGCCCAACTGGACCAGAGCCGGTCGCGCACCACCCTGCTCACCGACGCGGTCGACACCGACGACCTTGTTATGCAGCACTCGCCGCTGATGTCCCCGCTGGTGTGGGACCTGGCGCACGTCGGCAACCAGGAGGAGCTGTGGCTCGTCCGGGACGTCGGCGGGCGGGAGCCGGTGCGAAGCGACATCGACAACCTGTACGACGCGTTCCAGCACCCGCGGGCCAGCCGGCCGGCGCTGCCGCTGCTATCCCCGACCGAGGCACGGGCCTATAACCGGGTGGTCCGCGACAAGGTCCTCGACGTGCTCGACGGCACGCCGCTGTCGGGCCGGCCGCTGGTAGCCGACGGATTCGCGTTCGGCATGGTCGTCCAGCACGAGCAGCAGCACGACGAGACGATGCTGGCCACCCACCAGCTGCGGGCCGGCCCCGCGGTGCTGCCCGCGCCACCGCCGCCGCCCGCGAAAGTGGTCGTCGCCGGCGACGTGCTGGTACTCGGCGGTCGCTTCACCATGGGTACATCCGTCGAGCCGTGGGCGCTGGACAACGAGCGGCCCGCGCACGAGGTCGACGTGCCGGCGTTCCTCATCGACGCCGCCCCGGTCACCAACGGGCAGTTTGCACAGTTCATCGCCGATGGCGGGTACGACCGGCCGGACTGGTGGACGCCGGAGGGTTGGCGGCACCGGATCCACGCGGATCTCGGGGCGCCGATGCACTGGCGGCGCGACGGAGACGGCTGGGCCTACACCCGATTCGGGGTGACGTCGACGGTCGTGGCCGAGGAGCCCGTCGTGCACCTGTGCTTCCACGAGGCGCAGGCCTACGCGGCGTGGGCCGGAAAGCGGCTGCCCACCGAGGCGGAGTGGGAAAAGGCGGCCCGCTACGACCCGGCATCCGGCCGGTCCCGCCGGTACCCGTGGGGCGACGAACCACCGCGACCGCGACACGCCAACCTCGGCCAGCGCCACTTGAGCCCGGCGCCGGTGGGCGCCTATCCGTACGGCGCCTCGCCGCTCGGTGTCCACCAGCTCATCGGCGACGTGTGGGAGTGGGTGGACACCGACTTCCACGGGTATCCGGGGTTCGCCGCCTTCCCTTACCGGGAGTACTCGGAGGTCTTCTTCGGCCCGACGTACAAGGTGCTGCGTGGCGGCTCGTTCGGCACCGACCCGGCCGCCTGCCGGGGCACCTTCCGCAACTGGGACTACCCGATCCGCCGGCAGATCTTCAGCGGCTTCCGCTGCGCCCGCGATCCCCGACCGGCGGAGGCGGCCTGACCCCATGTGCCGACACCTGGGTTATCTGGGACCACCCATCCCGCTCGCCAGCCTGCTCTTCGACCCGCCGCACTCGCTGGCGCATCAGTCCTGGGCGCCGAAGGACATGCGCGGGGGCGGGACCATCAACGCCGACGGCTTCGGGGTGGCGTGGTACCCCGACGGGGGCAATCCGGTCGGGTACCGGCGTACCAGTCCCCTATGGACGGATGCCGACCTGCGGGTCCTGGCACGGGCGACCGCGGCGGCGGCGATCATCGCTGCGGTCCGCTCCGCCACCGTCGGCATGCCGGTGACCGAGCCGGCCGCCCCGCCGTTCCTCGAACGGCAATGGCTGTTCAGCCACAACGGCGTAGTAGCAGGCTGGCCGGACAGCGTTTCGCCGCTGGCCAGTCGGCTGCCCGTCCAGGACCTGCTTACCTTGGATGCGCCGACCGACTCGGCATTGCTGTGGGCTCTCGTCCGGCACCGGCTGCGGGCCGGAGCGCCGCTGGCCGAGGCGGTCCGGGAGACGGTCGTCGAGGTGGCCGCCGCCGCGCCCGGGTCCCGGCTCAACGTGCTGGCCACCAACGGCACAACCCTGGTGGCCACCACGCTCGGCCACGCGCTGTCCGTTCGCGCCGGGCATGGCGCTGTGCTGCTCAGCTCCGAACCGCTCGACCGGGATCCGGCCTGGCGCCCAGTCCCCGACGGCCACCTGGTCATCGCCACGCAGTCCACTGTGGACATCTCTCCGTTGCCGACCGAGTGAGGATCTCGTGACAAAGCTCGACCTGGACATCTACCTGGACGACCGGGACCTGGACCTGGCCTTGCGCGCCGACGCGCGCGAGGGCCTGACCGCCTCGCCGAAATCGTTGCCGCCCAAGTGGTTCTACGACGCCCGGGGCAGCGCCCTATTCGAGGACATCACCCGACTGCCAGAGTATTACCCCACCCGGGCCGAGCGGGAGGTGCTCGTCGCCCGCGCCGACGACATCGCCCGCACCACCAAGGCGAAGACGCTCATCGAGCTGGGCTCCGGCTCGTCGGAGAAGACCCGGCTGCTGCTCGACGCGCTGCGCGCGAACGATACCCTCGGCGCGTTCGTGCCGCTGGACGTCTCCGTCGCGGCGCTGCGCGCGGCGATGGAACGGATCGCGGCCGACTACCCGGCGCTGGAGGTGCACGGCATCGCCGGCGACTTCACCCGGCACCTGGGCCACCTGCCGTCCGGCGGCACCCGGCTGGTGGCCTTCCTCGGCGGTACCATCGGCAACCTGCTCCCCGGCGAACGCGCGGCTTTCCTCACCAGCCTGCGCGCCGCCGTGGAGCCGGGCGACTGGCTGCTGCTGGGCACCGACCTGGTCAAGGACCCCGGCGTCCTGGTCGCCGCCTACGACGACTCGGCTGGGGTCACCGCCGAGTTCAACCGCAACGTGCTGCACGTGCTCAACCGCGAACTGGGCGCGGACTTCGAGATCGAGGCATACCGCCATGTCGCGCTGTGGGATGCCCAGCAGGAGTGGATCGAGATGCGGCTGCGCGCGGAGAAGCCGATGACGGTACGGTTGCTGGCGCTCGGCCTAGCCGTCGACTTCGCAGCCGGCGAGGAACTGCGCACCGAGGTGTCGGCGAAGTTTCGCCGGGAGGGCGTGGACCGGGAGCTGTCCGCCGCAGGGTTCGCTCTCCGGCGCTGGTGGACCGATCCAGCCGGGCGGTTCGCCGAGTCACTCGCTCAGGCGGTACCGGTCGGCTTCTAGCATGGCGGCTGTGTTCGACGTCGAGCGCGCCCGGCGCGACACCCTCGGTGCGAGCCGGGTGGCGCACCTCAACAACGCCGGGGCCGCGCTGCCGCCGGCGCAGGTCACCGATGCGGTCATCGGGCACCTACGCCGGGAGGCCGAGATCGGCGGGTACGAGGCCGCCGGGGCCACGGCCGAGCAGATCGAGGCGGCCTGCCCGGCGATCGCCCGGCTGAGCGGCTGCGCCGCCGACGAAGTAGCGGTGCTGGAGAACGCGACCGCGCGTAGGACATGGCCTTCTACGCGCTGTCCTTCAAGCCCGGCGACCGGATCCTCACCAGCCGAGCGGAGTATGCCAGCAACGTCATCGCCTTCGTCCAGGTCGCCGGCCGGGCCGGCGCGGTAATGGATGTCGTCGACGACGAATATGGCCAGGTTTCGGTCGCGGACCTGAGTCGGCGCCGCCCGCGGGCTCCGGTTGATCTTGCAGATGTAGAACAGCGCTCGCGCCCCTTCAGTTCCCGCCGCGCCGCGCGACTGGATGTGGCGGCCCGCCCCGCCGCCTCAGCGACCGGCCTAGCAAACGGCCGCTGTCGATGCGATCCAGCCATTGACCGATGTCGGGGTTCCGAGTCCGACGTAGAGCGCCGCACCTTCACGGATAAGGCCTTCAGGTCCGCGCCGAGCGTCCTCGCGTCCCGCACCAGCCCGTGCTCGGCGAAGCCGTCTTCAATTTCAGCGAGGGCGGGAGCAACCTCGCGTGTCGACCCATCGTCGATATCCGCCGCTGACTCGGAGTGCAAGGGGCGGAATGCAAGCCCATCCGCCAGCCGCGACACCGCCGCGATAGCGCGTGGCGGAGCCCCAAGGTCGCGCCGTAGGTCCAGGCGCTCATCCACGGATGCCTCGGCAATTCCGGGGAGTCGGGCAGTTAGCCCACTCCCGACCGCTGCCTTCGCCGGCGTGTTTGAGCGTCACCTGGTGCGGCAGGACATGTCCCTTCTCGACGAGCGAGCGGATCAGGTCGCCGACGTCGTCGTCGAAGAGTGAGCGAGTCGTGGGATCCTCGAGCTGCCCATCAGTAGTCAGACACCCCCCTGCCCATGGGTTCGCTCGCTCGGCTCGCCTACGCCGTCATTGCCTGCTTTTCGGCGGCCAGCCGTCGCATCGCGTTCAGGGTGGCCTCGACTGCCTTGAGGTAGTCCCCGGTCATGGAGTCGGCGTACTCCTGCTCGCCGGCGGATCCTCCTTCGACGCCGGCGACGACGAGAGCGAAGCTGAACCGCAGCCGAAGGTCGTGGTCGGGGCCTTCGATTTCGTTGGCGATGGTGCCCAGTACCGGGCCGGCGATGCGGGTGAACACCACCCGATGCGGTTCTTCTAGTGTGATGCGTTCGGTGAAGCGTTGGCCGCGGAAGTCGATGTCGCGGTCGAAAACGCTGTCGTTGTGCCGCGCGATGACTTCGCAGTACGTCATGCTGGGCACGAATGGCAGCGCATTGTTTGCTTTGAGCACGAGGCCGTCCCAGACGGCCGCGCGGTCGAGTCGCGGTTCGTCGGGGGTGTTGACGGGCAGCTGGTGCGAGACGTAGATCATGATGCCCTTCCTGATAGATCGATGACGGTGTTTTCCAAGGTGCCCAGACCGTCGATGGTGGTGCGCACGACGTCGCCGGCGCGTAGGAACAGCCCGCGGCCGGCCCCGACCCCGGACGGCGTGCCGGTCGGGATGACGTCGCCGGGTTCGAGCGTGACGACGTCGCTGGCGGCCGAGATGAGTTCGGCGACCGTGCAGATCATGTCGGACGTCGACTCGTCCTGCTGGAGGTCGTCGTTCACCCAGAGGCGCAGCCGAAGGTCCTGGGGGTGGGGTATCTGGAATGCGGGAGTGATACCCGGTCCGAGGGGAAGGGAGCCGTCGGTGGACTTGGCGGCGAACCAGTCGTAGATGAAGGCATCGGCTGGCACGTTCTGTCTCTTGTGGTGGCCACGGGCGGTGACGTCGTTGGCGACGCAGTAGCCAGCCACGTGCGACAGTGCGTCCTCACATGGGATGTCACGGCCGCCGATGCCTATGACGACGGCGAGTTCGGCTTCCCAGTCGTAGCGAGCCGTCTCGGGCGAGCGAACGACAATGCGGTCACGGGGTCCGATGATGGTCGTGGTCGGAGGCCTGAGAAAGAAGTACGGCTTCCAGCCTTCGGAGGGCACCTCGCCACCCATCTCACGGATGTGACGACGGTAGTTGACGCCGGCACAAAGGACCTTGCGGGGCCATCGCAGCGGGGTCAGCAGGGCGTCGTAGTTGACGACCGGGGCAATGTCGATGTCTAGCAAACGCAGGACCGGCTCGGCCTGGGCCCAATCGTCGAGCAGATCGAGCATCGTCGCCCACCGTTTGAGATCCGGCGGTGCGACCAGGGTGCCGTCCTCGCGTAACACCGCCACACCTACGGATCCGTTGCGTTGGTAGGTGGCCAGAGACCACCTCATGAGGATTCCCGTCGGCCCAGAGCGGACTCGCCGGAGACCTGGTCGTGTACGCAGGCGATGTCGAGCTCCCCCCACCCGGCAGCAACCGCCTTGTCGAACACGGTCTTGGCTGCGGTGAACACCGGCACCGGGAGGCCGACCCCGGCAACGCAGTCCTCGATCTGCTCGAGAATCGGACGGAGCGTGTTGATCGGGCCCGGCGCAGGCGACCAGGTGCGCTCCCGCATGACCGGACCGCGCTGCTTCCAGATCGCCGACGCCCCGATCGAGTTGTCGATGGTCTGCTGGACCAGTTCCAGATCGAGGCCGCTTCGTCGGGCCAGGACCATCGCTTCCGCGGCCGCCGCGGTGTGCACCGCCAGGAGCATGTTCGCGATGTACTTCATGCGTGCGCCGGTTCCGAACGCACCGGTGTAGACCCATGGACCCGAGATGGCGTCGAGCACTGGCCGGACAGCTTCCACACTCGCCAACTCTCCCGATGCGAAGGTGGTGGCCAGTCGGGGCGCGACCATGCCCGGGCTTCCGCTGATGGGGCAGTCCAGAAGGTCTCCGCCCTTGCACCGCGCTGCGTCGCGGATACGACTCTTCTGCTTGATGTCGATGGTGCTCATCTCGATGTGTACGGTGCCCGCCTTCAGCGTGGTGAGCGTCCCCACCTCGCCGCAGACGATCTCCTCCACGGCCTGCGCATCCGGCACGATCGACAGCAGGACGTCGGCTTGTGCGGCGACCTCGGCCGGGGAGGCGGCCACGGTACCGCCGGCCGCGATCAGTTCAGGTGAATCGTGACGTCGATAGCCGATGACCGCGAAGCCGCGTTCCATCAGGTTTCGTGCGATCGGCATTCCCATCTTGCCCAGGCCGATAATGCCGACTCGGTGCATCACTACCTCCTGCGGTCGCGTGGCCTAGCGCCAGTCATAGGTTCCGGTGCCCAGCGACATCCGGACGGATACGCTGCCCTCGTTGAGCCGCCACCGGTGCACCTCGAACGTCCGCAACCCGGCCAGCACGAACGGGTCGCCCGCCGCAATGTGCCGAGCAGCCTCCTCGTCGGCCGCCCGGAGCACTGTCACCCCCGAACCCGGCCCGACGCCGGGACCTGACAGCAGCGGGCCGGAGACGAATAGAACATCCTCCCGTTCGAGCCCCAGCAGCCAGGCGATGTGCTTCTCGACGTGCGCGTCGATGGCGGCCTGGTCGGTGCCCGCTGTCGGCGTGGACAGGATGAGCCAGTAGTCGCGCGCGAGCAGCCGGGAGACATCGACGTGGGCTATCAACTCTGCGTTGCTCACTTCATAAACTGTATGCAGTTCCCATGTGATGTCAAGCATTCCTGCGGCCAACTGTATGCAGCTAACGGTCGGATCGGGAAGAATGCATGTCATGACCCGTGCCGCGCTCATCCCGGACATCCGCAAGGTCCACGTGCCCGAGGCGCGACAGGCGATTCCGCACGTACACGCCTACCTGCGGGAGCGCATCCTCGATGGCACGCTGACGCCTGGCACGAAGCTGTCGCAGGTGACCCTGGCCGAGCAGCTGGGGATCAGCCGCACCCCGCTGCGGGAGGTGCTGCGGATGCTGCAGGAGGAGGGCCTAGTCGAGAACGAACCGAACCAGCGCACCCGGGTCGCCGGACTGGATCCGCAGGAGCTTGACGACGTCTACGCGAGCCGGATCCTGATGGAAACGCTTGCCCTGTCGATGACGATGGGAACCTTCGGGCCGGCAGGCCGCAAGGAGGCCAAGCGTCTGTTGGCCGAGATGCGGCGCGCGGCCAAGACGGGGGACTTCGACGCGTGGTTCGCCGCGCACGCCGACTACCACCGGCTCATCACGGCGGGCGCCGGTGAAGGCCTGCAGCGCCAACTGCGGGTCTTCGCCGACCGGACAATCCGCTACATCCGGATCTATCAGCTCTCGGATCCGAACAGCTGGCAGGCCGCTGGCGATGTCGAGCATGCCCAGATCCTCGACGCGCTGATCGCCGGTGACGATCGCGGCGCGGTCACCGGAATGGCGCACCATCTTGCCCGTACGGCGCTTCGGGTTTTGACCGACTGCGCGCCATCGTACGTGCCCGTCGCGGTGCCGCACGCCGTCGCGCTCATCGACCGTCGACCGCCGGCCGCGTTGCGGTTGTCGGGCGCGAGCTGACACCGCGGTCAGGCGGCGAGGAACGGCTGGACGACGGCGAGGAAGTCCGCGGTTCTCTCGATCATCGTCCAGTGCCCGCAGCCGGACAGGACGTGCAGTCGCGCGTCCGGTAGCAGGTCCACCAGCTGGGCCGATGAAACGCGCCACGGGACCACCCGGTCGTCGCGTCCGTGCACCATCAGCACCGGTGCGGTGATCGCAGCGAGCTCAGCGCCGGACAGCGCTAGATCGTCCACCCAACGCTGCCGCGGCTCGGGGAACATCGCCGCCCATGAATCACGCACCGGTGCGTTGATGCTCGCCTGGTAGCGCATCTCGACGAGTTCGTTGGTGATGAGCCGGCGGTTGTGCGCGAACAGCTCGATGACCCGGCGCATCTGCTCCACCCCGGGCGTGTAGCCCCAAACGGCGTTCAGGCCATCGGGTAGCGCCATCGCCACCCCCATCGAGCCCATCAGCACGATCCGGCGCACCGCGTTCGGCCGCGCGGCGGCGATCGACAACCCGATGGCGCCGCCCATGGAGTTGCCGATGATGTCAACGGTGCGGACCTCGAGCGTGTCGAGTAGAGCCAGGGCGTGGTCGGTCCAAGCGCGGCGGCCGAAGGTGCGTTGCTCGCCGGTCGCCGTTTCGCCGAAGCCGAGCTGATCGGGCGCGATGACGCGGCGGTCTTTGCTGAGCGCGGGGATGATCGGGCGCCAGTTCGCGGTGGCCGTCACCCCGGGACCAGAACCGTGCAGCAGCAACGCCGGCGGCGCGACTGCTCCGTCGGGTGTGCCGGTATCGATGACGGCGGTGGAAACGCCCGCCACGTCGAGCCGGCTTGCGGGCAGCGTGGTCGTGGTCACGAGGTGGCGCCTCCCATTCGCGAGCTGGCGAGCGAATGCTGCGGGCTCGGTCTTTCTGGCAACAGCTGGGGTTGGGTGGAGACTCGCTTGACCGGGCCGAGCCACATGTCAATGGAACCCACCTCGTCCGGGTCGAACGTACGCGGTGCCCATGCGGCTTCGTCTTCGATGCGCCGGACGCCGAAGGAGTACTCGTAGGTGAAGCCTTCGGGACCTAGGAAGTACAGGAAGATCGCGGTGGACTGGGGATGCCGGCCGGGCCCCATCTCGATCTCGACGCCGTGCTCGAGCAGGAAGTGCCAGTTGCGGAACACGTCGTCGATGGAGGCGACCTGGAAGTTCATGTGGCACAGCCCCGGCCTGTCACCGCGGAACACCGCGAGCTTGTGATGGACCGGATCGATCCGCAGGAGGCAGGCGGCGTCACCGATCCAGTCGGAGACCCGAGCATTGAATCGGGTGCTCCAGAACCGGTAGGCCTCGTGCACGTCGGGCGCGTCCAGGCACAGGTGACCGAACTCGGTGATACCGGCCGGCCGCGTGAACGCGACCGGCCGGGTGACGGTCTCCTGCTGGCTCACCAGCTCCAGCCTGTTGCCGAAGGGATCGTCGAAGCCGATGAACTCCCGCACCCGCCGCGACCGCGCCTCCTCCGCCGAGCCGCGGCGCACCGTGACGCCGGAGTGTTCGAGTTCAGTCTCGGCGGCGGCTAGCGAATCGGAGTCGGCGACCGTGAACCCGGAGGAGATGACCCCCGACGGTCCCTCGACGAACGCGAGGCAGTGGTGGCGGTGATCGGCGCGCAGATGGGCGACGCCGACCTCCGTGGGGGCGGCCAGTTCGAGGCCGACGATGTCGGTCGCGAACCGCACGGCGCCGTAGAGGTTGGCTACGCCGGAGCGGACGTAGGCGATGTCGGTGAGCGTGATCATCGGCGGCTCAGGTGTAGACCGGGGCGACGTCGATGTAGATCCGCCAGTCGCGGACCAACTCGCCGTCGTAGGTCAGGATGTCGGCGTTGGGCACTGTCACGGTCTTTCCGTCTTTGCGGCGGTACTCGACGTCGACCTGCACGATGGTCGTGTCGCCGAGCTCCCACGCGTCCCTGATGTGGTGGGTGAGGCCGTCGATCGTGGAGAAGAAGCCGGCGACGGCCTCCCGTACCGCGGCACGTCCGGTGGCCGGATCCCCGTTGCCGAAACGGAATACCACGTCGGGCGTGAGGTGGGCGACGAACTTGTCGGGATCGAAGGCGTCGATGTCGGCGAAGACCTTGGCTACGTCTCGGCTCATCACGTACTCCCGTCATCGCAGATCGGTGGGTGAGGACTCCTCTAAACTGTATGCAGTTCTGTCGCCAGACGCAACCGTTTGGAAACCGATGGGACGGGTCAGTCATCTGCTACCACTGCGGTGAACAGCAGGCTGTGGCCCAGTCGTTGCGGCATGGCATTCCGCCCTGGCCGGTTGCCATTGCGCGACGCGGATCCGCTGCCGGCTGGCCCCATATTGGTCAGTACATCGGCGACCGGGCGGGCCGGTGTCGACGCTCATTGAGCAGCCGCTCGGCGGTGCGGTCCGGGTCGCGCGCCCACCGGTCGTGTTCGGTGGCACCCGCAGGCGATGCGATGAGGGGCGTTTTACACGCTCCAACACTTCCCGGATCGAGTGGTCAGTCCTTGAAAGCGCCGGCCATGTCGCGCGCGAAGTCCGCGATGCCGCGAGGCGGACGCCCGGTGATCTGCTCAACCGTCGGCGTCGTGAAGTCGCCCCAGTTGCCGGCGTACGCCTCGCCGTACTCAACGATCGCATCGGCAACCCACTGCGGCATCCCGAATCCGGTCATCGCCTCGCGCGCCGCATCGGACGGCACGCCGACATAATTCACCGGCTTGCCGATCGCGTTGCCGATCGCCAGGGCGGCCTCGTCGAAGGAGATCGACGCCGGACCGGTGAGCGTGTAGGTCTTGCCGCCATGCAGGTGCGGCGCCTTCAAGACCTGGGCCGCGGCCGCGCCGATGTCGCGCACGTCGATCATCCCGAGCCTGCCCTCGCCCATGTTCAGGTATATCGCACCCTGGCCGGCGACCGACCCGGCGGCGCCGAACAGGTTCTGCATGAAGAAATGCGGCTTGAGGATCGTCCATTGCAGTCCCGACCCCTGAAGCTCCTGGTCGGAAAGCGCGTGGAGTCGGCCGTTGCGCGTCGGAGCGTCATGGGCGGCGCCGACGGCCGACATACGCACGATAAAGCGCACGCCGGCCTGGCGGGCGGCCCAGACGATGTTCATGTTGTGCTCAGGGGCGCGCGGGTTGACCGAGGCGAGCGCCCACACGCCGTCGACGCCCTCGAACGCCGGCCCGAGCGTTCGCGGATCGTCAAGGTCGGCGGTTACCACCTCGATCCCACGCTGTCTCAGGCCGTCGACCTTCGCCCCGTCGCGGACGAGGGCGCGTCTATGGATGCCGGGTGCATCGCCGAGTTCATCGATCAGCGCCGACGACACTGTGCCGGTGGCACCGGTGATGAGGATGGTGTCAGGCATGTCTGCTCACTCTCAGATAGTTCGGGTCGTCGTCGGCATGTGGCATCCCGGCATTCGCGCGGCGCTGATCGTAGGCGGGCCACACGATGCGCCCGGTGGTGGCGCTGGGGGATCTATGCTGCCGGCCGGGATCCGTCCGATGTGGGCAAACCGAGTCCCTCGACCGACCTGGATCCTGCTGCCGATCACAGGTGGACGATCTGGGTGACCGTCCGGTCCCATGCCGGGACGGATCGCGCCTCCTCCGCCGCGCCACGGCACACAGTGACGTCGGAAGGTTCGAGGCCGGTTTCGGCGGCGGGCTAGCGTGTTGGAGTTCTGCGACGGAGCACTAGGAACTGATGACGCCCGACCCGACCCCGACGACTGCGAGGCAGTGCTGGCGTTGATCGCGGCGCGGATGGGCGAGGCTCAAGCGGACGCAGGCGATGTCGGTGACCGTGATCATGGAGCGCTCAGGCGTACACCGGGGCAAGGTCGATGTAGATCCGCCAGTCGCGGACCAACTCGCCGTCGTAGGTCAGGATGTCGGCGTTGGGCACCGTGACGGTCTTGCCATCCTTGCGATGGTAGTCGATGTCGATCTGCACGATGGTCGTGTCGCCGAACTCCCACACGTTTCTGATGTGGTGGGTCAGTCCGTCGATGGTGGAGAAGAAACCAGCGACGGCTTCCTTGACTGCCGCACGTCCGGTGAGCGGGTCCCCGTTGCCGAAGCGGAACACGGCATCCGGTGTTAGGTGGGCGACGAACTTGTCGGGGTCGAAGGCGTCGATGTCGGCGAAGACCTGTGCTACGTCTCGGCTCATCACGTACTCCCGTCAGAGATGGTTCGGTGGAGAAGGACTTTCGAACTGTATACAGTTTGGTGGTCGCGCGCAACCGTTGAAGCAGTCGGGAACGTAGATCAGACCGGATTCAACCGGGCGGCTCGAGGTTTCTCAGGAAGGTCACCGGTGGTGGAGCGCCCCACAGGTGTGGGGGGACGTCCCAGTCCCGCGCCACCCAGCTGTCGTCGATCTGGTCGATGTCGGAGAACCACTCAATCCAGGAACCCCAGGGATCCGGGTTGTAATGGAAGAAATTCGAGCCGATGGTGTGGCGGCCGAGCCCCCACCCGGCATCTCGCCCTCTGCTGCGCATGCGATCGGCGCCAAGCGCGATGGCGTCGATGGACGGCACCTCGAAGCTGGCGTGATGAAAGCCCGGGTGGCTGCTGGCGATAAACCCGAAGATGTGATGGTCGCCGGGCCCGGCGTTGAGGAACGTCACCAGGTCGTGGATGCGGTCACTGACGCGCAGCCCGAGCACGGTGGTGTAGAAGTCGGTCATCTGCTGCGGCTGCGGTGTGAACAGGAGGCTGTGGCCCAACCGGCGTGGCATGACGTCCCCGGTGGCCTGTTGCCATTGCGCGACGCCGATCCGCTGCCGGCTGGCGCCCATGTTGGTCAGCACCTCGGCGACCTGACGGGCCGGTGTCGGCGTTTCGTCAAGCAGCTGCACGGCGGTGCCGTCGGGGTCGCGTACCCACAAGCCGTGTTCTGGGCCCCCGCCGGCGGTTCGATGACTGGCGTTCTCGCTCGCTCCAAGGCCTCCCGGACCGAGTCCAGCGTGCCTGGATGGAGAGTGAACGAGACATGGTGTAGCCGCTTGGCCGGCGCCGGCACCAGTCGAACCTGTTCCTGGTTGCGGCCGGGACACTTGGCGATCAGCGATCCGTCCTTCTCCGCGGTCTCCAGGCCGAAGTCCTGAAGGAACCCGTCTGCCAAGTCCAGGTCCGGCACTTCCAACGCGTAGTGGTGCAGGCCAGAGATCACAGCTCTTTCCTTTCTGCGACGAACTGCATACAGTTTAGGGTGGACCAGGCCACTTGAAAAGACCGGGGAGCAGGTGAACTCGATGTCGACGGAGCGACGCGACCTCGTCGAAGCGGCACACGTCCTTTCCCGTCTTGGGTTGGTCAGCGCCTACGGGCACGTCTCGACCCGGGTCGGACCCTCCATGCTCATCACACCCGCCGCTGATCCGGCCACCGTCACCGAGTCCGACATCGTGGACGTGTCGCTCGAGGCATCCGTACTGCCACGCGGCGCTCCGGCCGAGGCATGGGCGCACGTCGCGCTGTACCGAGCCAGACCGGACGCCTTGTCGATCGCGCGCGCTCAGCCGACCGGAGCGTTCGCCGCGGCAGCCACGACCACGTCGCTCACCCCGCTGCACGGGCAAGCCGCCTGGCTCGGCGAGTCGGTCCCGGTACACGACGACGCCCATCTGCTTCGGTCACCGGCTCTCGCCGAGCGCGCGGCGCGCAGTCTTCCGATCGGTGAGGCTCTGCTGTTGCGCGGAAACGGCGCACTCACCCTGGGGACGACCCCCGGCATAGCGGTCGCCCGGATGTGGCTGCTCTCCGCCGCGTGCGACACCTACCTGGCCGCTCGAGCGGCCGGTCAGGTCCATCCGTTGACGGCAGAGGAGACCGCGTCCTGGCGGGCTGTGGGCGACCAACTCCTGCCGCGGCTGTGGCATCACCTACGGCGCAACGGTGAGCGTGCCTCACCGGCTACGGCACACCTGGAGGAGAGCCTGACATGAGCGAGGTCGACGTCGACTCGGTCGCGGACAAACTGTTGGCGGCCTATCGCAGCGGGGCCACCATTTCGCCGCTGACCGGCACCTACCCAGACCTGAACGTTGATCACGCGTACGCCATCCAGCAACGTCAGACCGAGATCCGTAGGGGCGGGGGCGCAGGCGTCGTCGGGTTCAAGGTGGGTCTCACGTCGGTGGCGATGCAGCAGCAGCTCGGCGTCGATCAACCCGACTACGGTCACCTGTTCAGCGACATGCTCTATCCCGCCGACTCGCCGATCCCGACCAGCGCGTTTCTGCAGCCGCGGGCCGAGCCGGAGATCGCGTTCGTCCTCGGCCATGGGCTGAGCGGTCCCGGGCTCGGCGTCGCGGACGTTCTCAGCGCGATCGCCTACGCGCTGCCCGCCATCGAAATCATCGACAGCCGCATCACCGACTGGCGCATCGGCCTGCTGGACACCATCGCCGACAATGCCTCCAGCGGTGGCTTCGTGCTCGGCAGCACGCCGACGGCGATCGCCGGGCTTGATCTGTCCATGGTGGGCTGCGTGCTCCGGCGCAACGGAAGGATCGAGCACACGGGTGCTGGTGCCGCGGTCATGGGCTCGCCGTTGCAGGCCGCCACCTGGCTGGCCAACACGCTCACTTCGCGAGGTGTGGTACTCGCCGCTGGCCACGTCATCCTCACCGGCTCCCTCACCGCCGCCGTCAGCGTGCACGCCGGCGATAGCATCACCGCCGCTCTCGACCGACTGGGCACGGTCACCGCCGTGTTCGACTGACCGAACAGGAAGCTATGAATGAGAAGATCGTGGCCGCCATCGTCGGTCCGGGAAACATCGGCACGGACCTGTTGTTCAAGCTGATCCGCCACAGCAAGGCGGTCGAACCGCGCTATATGGTCGGCGTGGACCCTTCGTCCGACGGGTTGGCCCGGGCCGCGAGACTCGGCCTGCGAACCAGCGCCGATGGTGTCGACTGGCTGCTGGCACAGCACCCCCGACCCGATGTTGTCTTCGAGGCGACCAGTGCCCGTGCCCATGCCGCCAACGCGCCGCGCTACGCCGCCGCCGGGATCCGCGCGGTCGATCTCACACCCGCCGCCGTCGGCCCGTACGTGTGCCCGGTCGTCAACCTAGACGTCAATCTCGACGCGCCGAACCTGAACCTGATTACCTGTGGCGGACAGTCGACGGTCCCGATCGTCGCCGCCGTTAGCAGGGCGGTCGAGGTGCCCTACGCCGAGATCGTCGCCAGCATCGCGTCGCGCTCCGCTGGGCCAGGGACGCGCGCCAACATCGACGAGTTCACCGAGGTGACCGCCCGCGCGCTGGAAGTCGTCGGCGGCGCCAAGCGTGGCAAAGCAATCATCATCCTCAATCCGGTTGAGCCGCCGATGATCATGCGCAACACGGTATTCTGTGCGATTCCCGCCGAGGCCGCCGAGCCCGGACCGCTGCGGGACGCGATCGAGACCAGCGTTCACGCCATGGTCGAGACCGTTCGTCAGTATGTTCCCGGGTACTCGCTGCGTGCAGAACCACAGTTCGACGCTCCCCATGAACGCTGGCGCGGCATGGCGCGCGTCGGTGTCTTCCTCGAGATCCGGGGACGCGGCGACTACCTGCCCAACTACGCCGGGAACCTGGACATCATCACGGCCGCCGCGGCTCGGGTCGGCGACCTGCTGGCCGAACACCTGATCACGCAACGGGAAGCGGTCACCGCATGGACGCTGTAGCGCCGAACCAGGCCGACGGCGCAGCCAGCCACGTCCGGCTCACTGACTCCACGCTGCGCGACGGCTCGCATGCCATGGCGCACCAGTTCACCGAAGAACAGGTCCGCGCTGTCGTCCACGCACTGGACCGCAGCAACGTAGAGGTCATCGAGGTCGCCCACGGCGACGGGCTCGGCGGCTCGAGCTTCAACTACGGCTTCTCCCGCGTCGACGAGTTCGACCTCATCGCCGCCGCGGTCGAGGAAGCGGTGAGCGCCAAGATCGCCGTCCTGCTCCTGCCTGGGCTGGGCACCATCGAGCACCTGCGTCACGCACACCAGATCGGCGCGTCCGTTGCCCGCATTGCGACCCACTGCACCGAAGCGGACGTCTCCGTCCAGCATTTCGGAGCGGCCCGTGACCTTGGCATGGAGACCGTCGGATTCCTGATGCTGAGTCACCGTGCGAGGCCGACCGAGCTGGCCGGGCAGGCGCGGATCATGGTCGATGCCGGCGCTCAGTGCGTGTATGTCGTCGACTCCGCCGGCGCCATGGTGCTGTCAGACGCGCAGGCGCGCGTCCAGGCGGTGCTGGCCGAGATCGGGTCGCAGGCTCAGGTCGGATTCCACGGCCATCAGAACCTGTCGCTCGGGGTTGCGAACAGTGTGCTTGCCGTGCAGGGCGGCGCCCGCCAGATCGACGGTGCGTTGTGCGCGCTGGGAGCTGGCGCCGGAAATGCGCCCACCGAAGTGCTGGCGGCGACCTTCGACCGACTGGGCATCAGCACGGGCGTCGACGTCCAGCGCGTACTGGCCGCCGCCCAGGACGTGTTGCGGCCGATGATCCCGCGGATGCCGGTCGCTGATCGGTCGGCCATCGTGCAGGGATACGCCGGCGTTTACAGCAGCTTCCTCCTGCATGCCGAACGAGCCTCCGAACGCTACGGCGTGCCCGCGCACGAGATCCTCCAACGCGTCGGAGAGGCCGGCTATGTCGGCGGCCAGGAAGACATGATCATAGATATCGCGATTCAACTCGCCCACCAACGCGATGGCGCCCCGGCATCGTAGCGACCTCCTACCTTCTGGGTCGTCGTCGATGAACGCCGTGGCGGCGTCGTGCTCGGCTGGCTGGCCGCAGATGCCCGACGCGGACTCGAGCGCTACGCATCTGCCGTTGGCGATCCGGCGGGCAGCCGACCTGGGTGTCACGGTCATCGACCATGGCCACCGTCACCACCATGACTACGACGATCACCCCCGCAATCACTCCACGACCGATCGCGATCACAGTCCCGCGACCGCGCGTGCTCGGCTTCCAGGGCGGGCGTCGAGCTGGCGGTCGTGGGCGTCGCACGGGCGGTCGTTGGCGTCGGGCTGACAGCGACGATCGGCAGGGCCGGAGGCGAGCCGCTCTCCGATTGGGAGAACGACGATAGAACGAACACCGCACCGATCACATGAGTGTCGGGCTTGTACTGCTGTTCTGCGCTACCGGTTCAACCCCGACGGTGTCGTGCCGATGACGGTCGAGCACTTGCGTGAACGCCGCGACGCTCGGTCGCCGGTGGGGAGTGGGGTCAAGGGCCGTTTGGATCAGCTCTGCGACTTCCGCCGGAAGGGAAGGCAGCGGTGGTGGCGCGATCCGCTGGGCATGGTGGCGTTCGGCCTGCTCCCAGGTCTCGATGGGCCAGGGCCGCCTACCGGTGATCATTTCGTGGACGACTGCGGCCAGGCCGTACACATCGGCCGCGGGTTCGGGTGCGGCCTGCCGTAGCCGTTCCGGCGGTGCATAGGCCGGCGTACCGATGATTCGCCCCGGATTGTCTACTTGGCCGGTTATCGCGGCGATGCCGAAGTCGAGCACCTTGACCCCAGAAGGGGTCAGCATGATGTTGGCGGGGGTGATGTCTTGATGCACCACCCCTTGGGCGTGGGCCGCGGCGAGCGACGCGGCGACCTGCGAACCGATCACCGCCGCCTCTGGCCAGGGGATCGGTCCACGTCCGAGCCGGTTGGCCAGCGTCTCACCGGACAGCAACTCCATCACCAGGTACGGCGTCACCCGCCCGTCCGGGGAGACGATTTCGGCATAGTCGTGCACAGCAGTGATGTGCGGGTGAGCCAGCTGCGCCGCCGCCTGTGCCTCACGCCGGACGCTAGCTCGCAGGCTGGCATCGGCCGTGACCTGCCCGAGGATCGTCTTGACCGCCACCAGCCGGTTGAGGACAAGGTCGCGCGCACGCCACACCTCGGCCATACCACCCGAGCCGATCCGCTCCTCCAGCTGGTACCGGTCGTGCAGCCTCATGTCGGAGATGAGGACCATAGTGCATGACGGTATCGCACTGTGTGCAGATCGTGTTTTCGTCGGCGGTCGGTGCTAGCCGGCATCGCGTTTCGGCCCGGTGCCAGCCGCCGTGCTCGGGGTGATCGCATCCTCTGGGCCGGCCTGATGAGGAGATCCGAGACTCGTCGCGGACGTAGTGCACCTGCGTCCATAGGAAGCGAGGTTCGAGGTGGTGCTGCAGGGCTGGCGGGCGCAGCGGACCGCGCGGGGACTACGAAAGAAGACCGTTGGCGACCAGGGGTTGGTGTGCCAGTGTCTGGCGTTCACGACGGAGCACCCGCGGGGGCAGTCACCGTCTCATGTGGACGAATGGACGCGACCGCTGATGAATGTGCGGCGGCTGGCGCCCTCAACGATCCGTAGCTGCCCGGTGTGGTTAGGTAGGGAAACCGGGCCGAATCCGAAGGCGGCGCGCCGGAGCCGGCGCGTCTTCCGTAACGTGCGCGCCGCGCCCGCCTTCGCGGGTTGCGTGGAGGAGCCCCATCGCCGCGAGGCAGAGCCCGGCTCCCATGAGGTACGGCAGGCCGGCACGGAGGTCGAAGGCGGCACCGGCCAGCAACGGTCCAGCGGCGCGGGCCGCGGCTGCGGCGGACTGGCCCACGCCGAAGGCGCCGCCAAGACCTTGGCCGCTGGCGCCGGCAATCAGCGCGGCGGTGGTGGTGGAGAGCAGACCCTGGCCGACCGCGACCACGCCGAGGGCCAGGTAGCCAAGCCAGGCCGGAACGAACGGCAGCGGGGCGAGACCGAGCGCCAGCAGGCCAGCACCGGCCACGGCGACCCGGCGGTCACCCCAACGGTCGGTGAACCGCCCGACGAGGCCACCCTGGACGACGACCATCACCACGCCGACGCCGGCGAAGACCAAACCGAGCTCGGCCGGGCCGAGCCCGAAACGCTGCGCACCGAGCAATGCAAATGTCGTCTCCATGCCAGCGAACGCCAAAACGACCGAGAAGATCGCCAGCAGGACGGGCCGCAGCCGCGGCTCCCGCAGCGCGCTGGTGAGAGTCGCGAGTCGGCCGAGTCCGCCGCCTGGCAGCTGGACGTGGTGACCCGGTGTCGCGTAGGGGAGCAGTACCACTCCGAGGGCGATGTTCACCGCCGCGAGCCCCGAGGCGACGAAACAGATGCCCGCGAAGCCCAGCCCCAGTGCGGTCAGGCCGGCGCCGATGCCTGGACCGAACACGAAGCCCAGGCCGACCGACGCGCCGACGAGACCCAGTGCCCGGGTGCGCTCCTTCTCCGCCGTGAGATCGGCCGCGTACGCCTGACCGACCGCGATCGCACCGCCGAAGGCACCAGAGACCACGCGCGCCCCCAGCAGCAGGACCAACGATCCGGCGAGCCCAGTCAACGCGAGCGACACCATCGAACCCACGAGACTCAGCAGGAGCAGTCGTCGTCGGCCGTACCGGTCCGAAAGGGCACCGAGCACCGGCGCCGCCACGAACTGAGCCGCCGAGTACGCCGTGAGCAGCGTGCCGACCCATACGCCCGCGCCGCCGAGCATCTGCGCGTGGAAGGGCAGCACCGGCAGGATGATGCCGAAGCCCAGCATGTCTACAAACACGGCCAGGCATACCACGAGCAAAGCGGAACGGTGCAAAGACGAACCTCCCACCGGGTGGCGCGGACACGTGTTGATATCACGCCTCTGCTGCACGACCAACAGGGACCTGACGACAACCACGGCGGGTGGGACGCGTCAGGCAGTCGATGTGTTCCGGGATTGGCCGGTACGGCAGGTATTCCCGTCATCGGGATCTCGTCATGGCGTCGCTGATCCATCGATGGGTCGACCCTGATGGCCGGCCAGCGTGGCGAAACTCAGTCGAGGCAGTTTTGGACCACCGCCGTCGGTGAGGCAGTCGACATTGGTGGCGTCCGCATAGCAGCCACGATCACCTACCTACCCGTGGACGGCCACGGCCTAGTCGACCCGGCCGATCTGGCCGCCGCAATCAATTCCACGCACCGTCCTCGTGCCGATCATGCTGGCCGGCCGGTCACGTCGTGCGGGAGGCGAACTTGCGGCCACGGCCCGCCTCGACGTTTGACCCACCCTGCGGGCAGCCCTGTCCCGGCACGACCGCACGCCACTGATGACCTACGCCTGCATGCTGTCGAGGTGACCCGGCGGGTGTTCCTGGCCGGATGGGTGAAACGAGGGAACGACGGTCACGCACGATGATTGCCTCGATCAGGTGCGGACGTTGACCGTGGCCATCATGCCGAGGTCTTCGTGGTCGAGGATGTGGCAGTGGTAGACGCTGCGGCCGGGGTAGTCGCTGAACGGGATGCGTAGACGCACCCAGCCGCGGGCCGGGATGAGGACGACGTCCTGGCGTACCCCGGTCGGTGGGGTTCCGGCGCTGGCGGCCAGGACGCGAAACGGCCAGGCGTGTAGGTGGAATGGGTGGTCCATGGGGCCGTCGTTCACCACGGTCCACTCCTCGATGGTGTCGAGTTGGACGGTTTGGTCGTCGCGGCCGGTGTCGAAGGTACGCCCGTCGATGGTGAAGCTCATCCCGTCCATGCCCAGCCCGCCCATAGCCATCCCCATGCCCATCGCGAAGGTGAGCTGGCGCTGCCGAGCAACCAGGCCGTTCGGTGCGGGCGGCGCCGGCAGCGTCGCGGGCAGTGCTGGCGAGATCGTGCGCGGCCCGGACACGTCGACGGTGGCAAGCGTGACGGGACCGGTGGCGGCGTGACCGCCATTCATCATGCCGCCCATCATTCCCATGCTGCCGCGGTTGTAGGGGTCGCTGATTAGGCGGTACCGGCCGTCGCTGGTCGGGCGCACGAGCAGGTCCGCGCGGTTGCCCGGAGCGAGCACCACCTGGTCACGATCGACCGGTGCCGGAAGAAACACACCGTCAAGGGCGACTTGGGCGAGAGGGTGGCTCTCCAGCCGTAGTGCGAGCACCCGTGAGACGCAGCCGTTGATGATCCGCCACCGCTGCGCATCGCCCGGTGCGGCCGTGATGACAGGCTCGTGCTGACCGTTGACCAGTACAAGGTCCCCCTCGCGGCCCATCATCCTGGCCATCGCGCTAGGCGGAACTACGCGGCCGGCGTCGTCGAGCGTGGTGTCGGTGACCAGCAGAACGACGTCCTCGGTGACCGGCAGGTCCGGCTCGCCCGCGACTAGCAGTGCGCCGACGAGTCCGGCGAAGATTTGGTCGGCGACGGTGCCGTGGTGGTGCGGGTGGTACCAATACGTGCCGGCCGGATGGTTGGCCGGGATTCGGATGGCGTAGTCGAAGCTGTCGCCCGGCTCGATGGTGACGAACGGGTTGTCGCCGTTGCCGTGCGGGGACACGTGCAAGCCGTGGGTGTGCAGGTTGGTCGGCTGGTCGATGTGGTTGACCAGCCGTACAAGCAGCGTGTCCCCGGGCTGCGCGCGCAGGGTTGGTCCGGGCGAGGTGCCATTGAACCCGAACGCTGAGGTGTCCCGGCCGGCCAGCCGTACGCCCGGACCTACGGTGAGGGCCACGTCGAGCACCCCGTTGACGCTGGCCGCCACCTGCGGCTGACTCAACGGCTCGCCTGAGGCACCGGGCCGCAGCCGGCTGCACTGTCCTGGCGCCCCCACGCCGGTTGCCCATGCCACGGTACCTGTAGCGACGCTGGCCGTACCCAACCCGAGCAGGGCCAGGGCCCGGCGCCGGCTGATTGGCCTACTGGTCATGGCAACAGGTCTCGGCGACGCCGATACTCGTCCTCGTCGATCTCGCCGCGGGCGAAGCGTTCGTCGAGGATCCGCCGCGCGGCCGCATAGGCGGGATCGGCACCGGTCGGGGACGAAGGCCGTCCGCCCTGCACCAGCCGCAGCACGACGTAGCCGATGATCAGCAGACCGGCCAAGACAAGCACCGGCCAGACCCACATCCAACCCATCATCCAGCCGCCCATCATCGCCAACCACACTCCTTGCCAGGGCAGTGCCGGATCGCGCGTGGTGCGATTCCACGACCAATGCTACGTACGCCGCGGCCGCCTCGCCCGGGGCCGATAGCCCCTCCGACGCAGGACCTACGAACCTAGCCCGGTCCGCTCTCGTCCGTCCCAGCGTCACCTTCGCCCATGTCGCCGGCCCGACGGGGCCGAACTTCTACGGTGTTAGTCGACTAACCAACTTGGGTGCGTCAATGCTTGGCGAGTGGGCCAGGTGTCAACTCGGTCCTGGCAGCCGAAATCGGACGGACCCTGAGCTCGCGTCGTATTCTGGCGGCCGTTTGGTCCGCGACCACGGCACACGCGCATAGCCGTCACGTTCGTCGTAGGGCGTAGCCGCAGCCGTGGGGCTTTGGTGGGAGGCGCGACTGCCGGCGCCCGCTCGTCTACTCGGGTCCGAAGTGGCGCAAGCCAGCGACGGTGACGTTGACGAGCCGGCGGACCGCGCCTTGGATGGCAGGCCACGAGCTGCGGCGAGTGTATGAAGGCAATAGCTGGCCAGCTCAGCGGGCGCGATATTGTTCGGATGTCTCCGGTGGCCGTTGGTGCACTCCGTACTCGCACTGCTCCTGTTGTTCGGCGCCACGGTGCCGGCCGTGCAAAAGCCGAAGGGGATGACCCAGTGCGGATGGCGTAAGCACCAGGAGCGCCGGACGAGTTCGCAATCAGCCAACGCGCTCTGGTAGGCCCGTCCCAGCCAACGGCAAGAGTGCGCCCGAAAGCGCTTGTCGCCGACTAGGGCCGTGCCGGCTCGCGTCGTAGCGGTTGCGGCAATAGTTCATCAGCGCTCGGGACTTGTCGGCGTCAAGGCAGCGCCATCGTCTGTCCAGATAGGACGCTGGCAGCATCGCAATCCGGCCGCCGCCGTCCAGGCCGAAAGCGTGGCCGCACAGTCCAGGGCCCGCCGCGGCCGCAGCGCCCACTGTGGACTTGGCCCGACTGGGCGTCGCGGGGCGAGGCTGCGTTGGCGGGTGACCAAGCCGGCGAGCACCCCCGCCTCGGTTCCCGGGTTCATGGCCGCGCAACTGGTCGGCGCCAGCCTCGGACTGGCAGCGGTTATCGCGCTCTTCCCGCGACCGGTCGAGGTCACCGCCGACACGGCCGCCATCGACCCGGCCACGGCCGACCTTCGCAGCACCGCGAGGAGCACCCAATGAACGAGCAGCCCAACGGCCCACAAATGCCCGCGTTGCTGAGCCCCGACTTGACCCTGGCCGCGCCGCCGAACAGCTCGCCGACACCTACCGTGGTGTCTTCTCCCGCGAAACCATCCTGCGCTACCTCGACGAGTCCTACCACCTGCTGGCCGCCACCGCGCGCGTCACCACTCAGCTACCCAACCTGGCCATCCGCTTCGCCACCGAGCGCCTGAGGGCGGTGGCCCGCAACGAAGGCGCCGTTATCTCCGGCACCCCCGAAGTCCTCTTCGTCTGCGTCCACAATGCCGGACGGTCCCAGATGGCCGCCGCCTTGCTCGACCACCACGCCGCCGGGCAAGTCCACGTCCGCTCCGCAGGATCCACTCCGGCCAGCCAGATCAACCCCGCCGTCATTGCCGCCCTCGCCGAGGTCGGTATCGACATGGCCAAGGCATTCCCGAAGCCCCTCACCGACGAGGTCGTCCGCGCCTCCGACGTCGTGTGCTCATGGGCTGCGGCGACGCCTGCCCGGTCTACCCCGGCAAGCGCTACCTCGACTGGGATCTCCCCGATCCGGCGGGACTGCCCATCGGCCAGGTGCGGCCGATCCGCGACGAGATCGACGCTCGGGTCCGCGCTCTGCTCGCCGAACTTACGCAGAAGACCATCGAACGATGACTACTCACGACAGCAAGCCCAGGGTCTTGTTTGTCTGCGTCCACAACGCCGGCCGCTCCCAGATGGCCGCGGGCTTCCTGCGCCACCTCGCCGAGGACACCATCGACGTACGCTCAGCCGGCTCCGAGCCCGCGGACCAGATCAATCCCCTCGCCGTCGAAGCCATGCGCGAGGTTGGCATCGACATTGCGGACCAGCAACCCAAACTGCTTCGCCCAGAGGACTCCGAAGCGTCATCTGTCGTGATCACCATGGGATGCGGCGACGTATGCCCCTACTACCCCGGCCAGCGCCACGAAGACTGGGAACTCGACGACCCTGCGGGGCAAGACCTCGACACCGTGCGAGCGATACGCGACGAAATCCGCACGCGTGTCGAGCGGCTTGTCAACGAGCTCCGACCAGCTCGCAAGGTGTCGGGCTGACCGGAACCTCCGGCATGAGTGGTGATAGAACAGCCGCCTTACGGGTGGGAGGCCAGTTCGGAGTCGGTTGAAGTGACTTCGGTGCCCCACCACTGCCACCAGCCGGCCGGCGCCGCGACGACGTCAGCGACCGCCGGCATCTCGTGGCGGGCGGACAGGTCTCCGGCGGTGGGTGAGCAGAGTCGGAACGGGCCGTCGTCACTGGCCAGGATCGCCAGCAGGTGGTACAGGCGCGGTAGCCAGTCGAGCATGCCGAGGGTCTGTACGGCCGAATGCTCCCAGCCGTACCAGAGTGCAGTCAGGATCGTGACGGCCTCGTCGTGGCGCCACCACTGCTCGCACCAGCGCCACCGGCCGGTCGCGCCGAGTTCGCCGGCTGGACGGGGGAAGCTGGGCAGCAGATAGTCGCGCACCCATGCTTCGACGTTGGGGTACTGGGGCTTCAGCCCGGCCGTGGCCGGCTGGGCGGCGTCCTCCGTCGAGCTGGTCATGGTGTCGGGATTGTGGTTGGCGCTCATCGGGTGCTGCCTCTCCGCCGGGTTGGTGCCGGCTGGCTGGTCCCCGGGTTTGGGCTGTGGTCTACCGCCGGCTGAGCGGGTCATGACCGACGTCCCCCAAGTCTGGATCGACGTCACCGACCTCCTCCGCTGGCGACAACGGAAGACCGGGACGCAGCGGGTGGTGCACGAAGTGATCGCGGCCTACGCGGCGCTCCGGCCGATCCGGCTCTTCTATTTCAGCCCGCGGCTGCAGACCTGCTTCGCGGTCGAGGCGGCCGAGTTCCTCGCCGGCGCGGCCGCGGCCGAAGCGGCCGGCACGGTCGCCCCGCCGCCGCGGCCGACGTCGATCCGCTCGGTGCTGCGCCTGGCCGCGCGCCGGGCCGACTTCCGCCGCGGTGATCGGGTGCTCATCCTCGGCGGTGACTGGCGCCGCAAGGGCTTCCTGCCCGAACTGGCCACGCTGCGGGCCCGGGTCGGGATCCAGGTTCATCACTTCGTCCACGACGTGATGCCGATCACGACGCCGCACCTGTTCCCGCCGCACGAGACCGAGGACTGCCTCCGGTATCTCGCCCGGGCGTTCCAGCTGGTCGACTCGGTCATCACCAGCTCGCGTTGGAACGTCGACCAGATCGGGTCGCTCGTCCAGGCCGGCAGGTTGGCCGACGTGCCGGTGCACGCGGTGGGCCTCGGCACGACCTCACTGGTTCACACGGTGGCCCGGCGACCACCGGGCGACCTGCCCGAGGAGTTCTCGCTCTCGGTCGGCACGTTCGAGCTGAAGGTTCCTTGTCGCCGCTCAGACAGTCAACGACCTGCTGACTAACAGCGTGCGTGACTCTGCCACATACGAGGGCATCACGAGCTCTGGTGGGCACCCCGGCGCGGGTGTCATCCGAGGCGTGAAGTACGTGCGAAACGTTGCTCAGCATGTGGCCCATGTGGTTACCCAGGGATGAGCACGTGCTCGTCGGGGGTGTTCTTGGTCTGCGGATCTACACGGTTTGGGATGAAGTTCCAGCTGCTGTGCACGCACAATTGCATCCAGGAACGCAGAAGCTCAAGCCGGACTACGACGCACTGCTGCTGGGCACGAACGTCACTGACACGATGCTCGACACTCTGAACTTCTTTTCCGATGCCGCCCCCGATCTCGTCCACCGGGACCAGCGGGGTGAGTGGACCGGATTCCCGCTGATGAGCCAGCCCGGTGTGAGAGATCGGCTCCACTCCGAGGAACCCTCCGACGAGAAAACCGCACGCGCATGGCTGGACGAGCGCCGGCCCAGCGGCGACGTGCGAGTCATCTGTGGCCAGCTCACCGTAGACGGGACTCGGTACGTACTGGGACACACGTTTGAAGGAAGACTCTCATACGCGCCGTTCGTTGAGACCGCGGAGCAGTTTGGTCGCGACGTAGCAGTCGGGTACCCGTACGTCTTGGGTGACGTCTTGGCGAACACGGTGGACCGCACAGCGGACATTCCGCACGTGGTTCAGGGAACGGTGTTCGAGAGCCGGGATGACATCGCGACGTGGACGACGCCGGCTCCGAGTGGTGGCTGGGATGAGGACTGGGTTGACGAGAGGACGGCGAGCACCTGGCGCGGACTGGTGGAGATGGAGCGGGGAGAAGGCTTCTTCGCGAGTTCGTCGTACCTCATACGTCGGGCGCGACGCTTGAACGCCGTCGTGCCGTATTCGCCCTAGTCGCCGTAGATTTGGTCTTACGGGGTCGGCTCGATGGGCCTTCGAGGGTTGGCGTTGGTCCGCTGCGGGTGATGCGGAACCGCGGGGTGCCGTCGTTGATCCGCTCGGGAGTTGTCGAGCCACACGGGGCGAGCGTGCCGTCCGCGGTGGTGATGTGCTCGCCGTAGCGGGCGCCGACCGCGATCAGGATGGTGCACTCGATGTGCACGGGAGGCCAGCGGACGGGGTTGAGGTGCCCGGTCACGTCGATGAGGCCACCGTCTGCGACCTGGGGACGGCACGGATGTAGCCGGTGGCGTAGCACGCCCCGCCTGGCTGTAGCACTCTGAAATGGCCCCACCGTGCTCCTCTGATTTGGCCCCACCTGGGACCGGTTGCGGTGCGGCTGTAGCACTCTGATTTGGCCCCAC
>JAHRHA010000158.1 GCA_020027875.1 Micromonosporaceae bacterium
GGTTCGGAGCCTCCAAGAAACCCGGGGCGGTTCAGTACGTCCACAACAGCTGGGCCCACGCCGCGGACACACCCGCGATCAGCCTCGCCCGCATCCACGATCATTGTGATGTGGACAGCGCAGTGCAACAGCACCGTTCGCCATCGGAGGCGTGCAATCATTCCTGCCGATCGTGGACGAAGCTGGCGTCGGACGGCGACCTGAGCTGTGATGACCATTGGACCAACAGCTCTGGCGTCGCGAGTACGGCCGCAGCCGTGTTTCGCAGCCGCAACGGCCTATCCGGGACGGGTAACACCGCGTGCGCCGGCCGCACGGCGTCGCCGTCCAGCATCCACAGCGTGTCGAGATCAACGGCTCGTGCGTCTGCGCGGACGATGGCGAAGTAGCGCACCTTCTCCACCGGCCGCGGAGGCACGGCAAGCCGGCCAAGAAATACCGAGATCCATAGCCTTCCCCCGTTGGGATGGGCATCTGGTCGCAGCGCGATCAGAGCCGCCGCACCAGTTGGAATCGGGAAGGCCTCGGCCGGAAGACCGAGCCGCCTCCCATGGCTGATCGGAACCAGCTCGACGCGGATGCCGGTCTCTTCCTGGAACTCTCGCGCGGCGGCGCCGGCAAATGTTTCGCCAGGATCCACCTTGCCGCCAATGCCGCTGATTTCAACGGCACCATGGTCGACGTGGGCCGCAAACACGAAACCCGCATCGCGATAGAGTGGAATGCATGAAGCCCCGAGCCAATCGCCCCGCGCTCGCAGTTGGTCCTCAAGCATGGATGATCCGCCATTCACGCACGACCTCCCCGTACCGCGGCGCCATCATGGCAATAGTGAGCCTGCCATCTTAGGGGCCTCGTGGCAACCGTCGCGTCCATTCCCCGCCGCCACGATGGCCTCCACGAGCGAAGTGGTGCTGCATGGGCACAGCGACCGGCAGGACACCGCTGCTCGCCGAGCACCTTGTACCGTGCCAGAACTGTCCACACAGGCAGTGAGCTGGTGTTTTGTGGCTGCCTGTCAGGATGGCGTGCATGATTGTTCGGCTGCTGTACCTAACCGCAGTTCAGATGTTCGGCTGGCTGCCGCAGGTGACACGCGGCGAGTCCGCCGTGGTCGCCGAGGTACTGGTGCTGCGCCACGAGGTCGCCGTGCTGCGACGCCAGGTCGGCCGAGCACGTTTGTCCTGGCCTGATCGGGCGGTGCTGTCCGCGCTGGATCGCGCCCTCCCTCGTGAGCCGTGGAAGCATCGCATCGTCACCCCGGTCCCGCTAATGTCCTGGCACCGCCGCCTGGTCAGCCGGCAGTGGACCTATTGGGGTGTACCGGGTTTGGTGGAGGCCGGGTTGTCAGGCGGCGGTGGCCGCCTGTGTATTGAGTGAAGCGTAGCGGTTGGCAACTACGCCGCGGGCGGAAGATCTCCGATGGAGGCATGACGCCTGGCGTGGTTGTACCAGGAGATCCATTCGTAGATGGCGAACTCGGCCTCAGCCCTCGCTTTCCATGGGCCGAGCCTGTGGAGGACCCGGTCCGAGACCGGACTCGGTGCGCGCACCAGATCCCACATCATCGCCGAGCTTGTCAGATGGTCTGTTTAACCGTCCTATCTGGACCGCTTAATTGTGAAGAGTCGGCGCATGGCCAAGGACGGCTCGACGCGTGAATACATCTCGGTCCTTCTTCGTCGGTCGGTCCGCGACGGGGCGAAGGTGGGCAAGCAGACGCTGGCCAACCTGACGGCGCTGCCGGACGCGGCGGTGGAGGCGGTGCGGTCGGTGCTGGCCGGCCGCACTCTGGTCGAGGCGGAGTCTGCGCTGACGGTCACGCGTAGCCTGCCGCACGGGGCATTTGGCCCTGGTCCTCGCGCAGGCCCACAAGCTGGGCCTGGTGGAGTTGCTCGGCCCGCCCGGGCGGGCGCGGGATCTGGCGCTGGCCCTGGTGGTGTCCCAGGTGGTGCGCCCAGCCTCGAAACTGGCCACTGTGGACTGGTCGGCCGACGTGACGTTGGGGGCCGACCTGGGTGTGGCCGACGCGAGCACCGACGAGGTGTACGCGGCGATTGACGAGCTACTGACCCGCCAGGACGACATCCAGGCAGAGCTGGCCCGCCGCCACCTCACCGAGGGCGGCATCGCGATGTTCGACCTGTCCTCGTCGTGGATGGAGGGCACCAGCTGCGAACTGGCCAAGCTCGGCCACTCCCGCGACGGTAAGCGCGGCAAGCTGCAGATCGAGTACGGGCTGCTCACCGACGCGGTCGGGCGGCCGATCGCGATCCTGGTCTTCCCCGGCAACACCGCCGACCCGACCGCCTTCATCGCCGCGGTCGACGCGGTACGGGACAAGTTCGGCCTGGCCCGCATGATCGTGGTCGGCGACCGGGGAATGATCACATCGGCGCGGATCAAAGCATTGAAAGAACTGGGTGGCCTGTCCTGGATCACCAGCCCTACGCGCCCCGCAGATCGCCAAGCTCGCCACCGACAACGGACCACTGCAGATGTCGCTTTTCGACACCCACGACCTGGCCGAGATCAGCCACTCCGACTACCCCGACGAGCGGCTCATCGCCTGCCGCAACCCCGCCCTGGCCCAACAGCGCTCCTACAAGCGCGAAAGCCTGCTCGCCGCCACCGAAACCCTGCTCGACACCCTCGTCGCCCGGGTCAGCGCCGGCCGGCTCACCGGCGCCGCCGCCATCGGCCTGGCCACCGGCAAGGTCCTCAACAAGTACAAGGTGGCCAAGCACTTCACCCTCGACATCACCGACACCCGCCTGGCCTACACCCGCAACCAGGCACACATCGACACTGAAGCAGCCCTCGACGGCATCTACGTCATCCGCACCCCACTGCCCGCAACCGAACTCGACAGCCCCGGCGTCGTCGAAGCCTACAGAGCACTGTCGCATGTGGAACGTGACTTCCGCAATATCAAGGTCGACGACCTCGGCCTACGCCCCGTGCGTCACTACCTGACCCGCCGAGTCCAGGCCCACGTCTTCATCGTCATGCTCGCCGCCTACCTCAGCTGGCACCTACGCTGCACCCTGGCCCCGCTCACCTTGACCGACGAGACCCCACCCACCCGCACCAACCCCGTCGCCCCTGCCATCGTCTCACCAACGGCGCCGCCAAAGCCAGCCGCAAACCGACGCCGCCGACAACCCCGTCAGATCCTTCCGCGGCTTGCCTGGCCCACCTGGCTACGCTCACCCGCAACACCCACGGCGACCACATCTTCGACAAGACCCCCCCCCCCGCCCAGGAACGCGCATTCCAACTCCTCGGCGCCCCGATCCCCCTAAGCCTCACGTAGTACGTAGACAGACGAAGCTGCGCTCTGACCCGGAAGACCCCAGCTCAGCGCGCAGCTTCGCCATCAAAGATCAAGTAAGTTCGGTCTAGTACCGCCTTGACCATCTCGGTCAGGAACCCGCCCGGCCCGGACAGACGCACGCCATCGGTGCGCATCCGCGCCACCAGCTGGTCGAGCATCTGCCCATCAAGCATCGATCGGACTGCGGCCGCGGCGTCGCCCGCCGGTCCGTCCGCCCCGGATAGCGGCAACCGTGCCGGCGGCGTGGGCGGCGTCATGGCCGGCTCGTCTGGCCGGTCGGCAATCGCCACGGTGATCCGATCGGGTACGCCATCATGACTTCCTGTCTGCGTGACCGGTCCTAACCGGTCATAACGGATCTGCGTCTCATCCGCTACACAGACCTTCTGACACCCGTTCATCGCCACCAGCAACACGGGCAAAACCACAGCGTGGCCAACCCGCCAACGGTCACCCCGCGGGCGTCGCAACGCGAGAACTCACGTGGCCGCGCCGCTCACCCCTTACCGTCGAAGTATTACCTCCCACAAGCCCGCAAGAGACGGGCCGCGGAGAAACTGGCGGCAAGCGTTGCACATCTCGCATCGCGGCTAACAATTGCGTCACGACGAAAGGCTCGAGCACGCGCCGAACCACGCGACAACCCTTCCCCGTCGGGGCTTGGGTTGCGGCAGTCATCACGGCGACTCTTTTTCGCGCCGTCACGGGAGGTGTTGGCGTGATCCGAGTCGAGCCGGATACAGAAGCGCTGGTCCGGATACGGCCGAGCTACTCGCCAATGTGGAAACTGGGCCACCATCCTCAGCAACAGGGCCAGTGCCAGAGAGCCAGTCGAGTCAACCAGGCACGTCATGACGACGGCCCGCCCGACGGTACTGTGGCGGGCGCCATCGGGGTTCGACTCCAAGCGAACCCGCACTCGGCGGTCACTGGTGGGGCTGCACTCGCGGAGGGTCTGGCGGCTGGCCGCCCTGGTCTGGAGGGCGAGGGCGGGCCACAATTCCAGCCGTGCGTCGGTCCCTAGTTCTGAGAGGAAGCAGATGTGCTACGGCTCCTCTCGAAGCGTGCCCGCTCCAGTCGTGTTGACTATCCGTCGGAGTGATAATGGTTGTGTTCATCTTGGCCGGCCGGTGGCGCGTCTTCAAGTAGTGCATTGAGTCACGGCGATGACGGTATGCCATCCCGCTGACGTCCGCCGTTTAGGCCGAACGGTCGAGGTTGCCTGCCGCGTCCCCACATGGCTGCCGGTTGATTCCTACCCGCCTTCGCGCAGGACCTCTCCGCGAGCCGACGGATTCGCTACGCCCCACTCTCTCGCGCGACCTTCCCCCAGGCTTCCTTTGCCGCGAGTGTGCCGGTCAATCAACGGACCCAGCTACCGGCTCAAAGACCGCACCAGCCTGACTAGCCACGCCGCCTCACCGTGTCATCATCCTGATGCCGAGGACCGACACGTGAAGTCGTACCCCAACCGACACGTGAGGACGTACGCGGACAGGTGTGCCTGCCGCACAGCGGCGTGCTGCGCCTCGTCGTCGACACCGACATACTTCCCATCGGCGAGGACGACGTGGTGCGGCGGCACGCTCCGATCTCCTTCGAGGCGTCCACCTTCGAGAGGACTTCGAGCTGAAGCGCCTCGGCCGGTTGCCCGCATTTTGAGATCCACGCCGACAACCCGGCCATCTGGGCCAACGCCATCGACGCCGCCACCTTCCTCCGTAGCGACGGTGTCACGACCCCCACCCTATGAACGGCCAGGTCCGGCGGGGTCGATGGCCCAGTGCCGAGGGCGACGTACTCGAAACCCTGGGACTCTGGAAGCATCGCCATCGCGGCCGGATCCGGCATCTCAGTGGCCGGTGGCATCTCGGCCAGGGAGCACGTTGATGAAGGCGCGCTGGACCGCCGGCAGGCCGATGCTGCCCAGCCCAGTCTCCGCATGCAACCTGTGACCATGCTCCCAGCCGTCGAGATCAACCCAGTTTGTGCCCTCCTCGCCGTCACGGTCCTTCGCCTGGGCGACATAGACCAACTGAAGAAAGTCCGGATGCGGATACGGGTGATCATCGGGCTGAACATCGGCGTATCGGAAGTGTAGGAAACCGAGCAGCCGTAGGTCGGGTTCGTCGAGCAGCCAGCCGGTCTCCTCGTACACCTCACGACAGGCCGTCCTCTCGAATGTCTCGCCAGGCAAGCGCCGGCCACCCGGCCACACATGCTGGGTGTCCGGAGCCTGACACACAACGATGCAGCCGCCGACCCGCACGATGCAGCGAACTGACACCACCAACGCCGCTGGCAACGGGGTCGGCGTTGGGTAGGCGGCGACGTCGAGAACCGTATTGCCTGGCCAAACCACCCGCTCAACGACAGCCGGCTTCAACGAGGTCAGTAGCGCGGCGAGATCCGGGTGGCGGATACCATACCCCGGTCTCCGCTGCGCATTCTCAAGCGCCGGGTTGACCTTTAGAGGTCGCGGCTCGGGACGTCTCGTACCGGACAACAGCGCTACCCCCCATCTCTGGCCATCTTGCGAGCACGCTCCGAGTATAGTTGGTGACAGAGCCTCGCGATCTCCACCGACCAAGCAGCGGCAGTTCACTGCGTTCCATACCGGCTGGATGGTCGTGGTCGCTACGCCGTCGCATCCGACGCCGCCGGGGCCGAACAACTCACTGTGCCCGCGCAGCACCGCCAGATCACGGATCGCTTCACCGCCGTCGGCGAGCATCACCGCCGAGTCCACCGCGGCGCGGCCCGGGTCATGCCGCGACTCACGTTGCCGCACTGACGCCTCCGACACCGCCGCTGACAAACCGGTCGCGTCGGTCGCAGGCGCTGTGCCGCCGGCGGACGTTGTAGAAGTCGACGATCCAGGTGGAGATCTTCAGCCTGGCTTCGGTGCGGGTGCGGAAGCGATGCCGGTGGATGTACTCGACCTTGATGGTCGAGTTGAACGCCTCGGCAGCGGCGTTATCGAGGGCCGAACCGACGCGGCCCATGGACTGCAGGACGCCGAGCTTGTCGCAGGCGATCTCGAACGCTTCGGCGGTGTACTCGCTACCTCGGTCGGAGTGGAAGATCACCCCGTCGATGTCGCCGCCGCGGTTGGCCGCGGCCATATTCAACGCGGCGACGGCGAGGGCTGCGTCGTGGTGTTCGGACATGGCGTAGCCGAGTAGGCGGCGGCTGAACAGGTCCAGAACCGTTGCCAGGTAGAGCTTTCCCTCGTCGGTCTCGACTTCGGTGAGATCGCCGCACCACAGCAGGTTCGGCGCGACGGCGGTGAACTGGCGACGCACCCGGTCCGGCGCCGCGGGCCGCTTGCCCGCCTTGGTGAGGTTGCGCCGGCGCTTGGGTTTGCGCCCGGCCAGGCCAAGCTCGGCCATCAGCTTCGCGACGGTGTTCTCGCTGACCCGGTAGCCGGCCGCCCACACGTCCAACGTCACCCGCGGCGAGGGTTAAGTGCCGCCGGAGGCGTCGAAAAACTCGCGGATCTTGTCGGCGAGCTCGGCCCGACGCACTTGCCGCGGCGTAGGCGGCCGGTCGCGCCACTTGTAGAAGCATGACTCCGACACGCCCAAGGCGCGGCAGGTCACCGGGTGCGGCACAGCATGGTCGGTCCTCTGGGAGCCGATGAACGCCGCTACGCTCACTTCATCGCCTCCTTGACCCACAGGACCACTGAGCGCTTGAGGACATCGCTCCATCGCCAGCTCGGCGTTCTCCCGACGCAACCGCGCCGGCTCCTCACGCTCGGACTCCGTCAGCCGCCCATCGCCCGGCCCGCTCGCCACCCTGTCCCGCTTGAACCAGTTGGCCAGCGTGCCCGGATTGACCCGAGGTCCTTTGCGACCTGGACTATCGGCTTACCCGTCTCCCGTACGATGCGCACCGCACCGTCCCGGAACTGTTGATCGAACTGTCGTCTCGTTTCAGCCATGACCCTCTATCCCATAAGGCCTGGCCTCCACGCTAGCGGGGAAACCCAACGCGGGAGAATTCCTGGCAGGAGTTCATTCCCTTCCTGGCCCGGCGATCCTGATCCACGGGACGTTCACGTGGGCCGCGCTGGCGTTCGAGCAGCAGCGCCCACTAGCCCGAGAGCGGCGAATACTTCTGCCCGACCGACGCGGCTTCCGGGCCAGCCCCGACCTCGACAGCAGCAACGTGACCAGCGACTACACGATCGACGCCGAAGACATCGCCGAGCTGATGGCAGGCGGTGCCCACCTGGTCGGCCACTCCTACGGCGGCACCGTCGCCATGCTCGCCGCGGCCGCCAACACCAACCTCGTTCGCTCATTGACATTCATCGAGCCATGCGCCCACACCGTCGCATCGGATGATGCCGCCGTCGCCCGGGCCATCGAGGACGGCCGCCAATTCATGGCCGACGCTCGCCGCGGCACGCCTGAGGAATACATCGACCTGGCCTACGGCGATCGACCGCGGCCCGAACCAGCGGCCTGGCTTCTACGCGCGGCTCAAACGGCCCTGCACGAACGCTCCTGCTGGCTCGCCGACTTGGCAACCGAGCCGCTGAGCGCCGCAGACTTTCCGAAGCTCGTGATCGTCGGCGGATGGGAAACCGCCCCACCCGGATACCGGCCGGGGCATGGCGAGCCTGATGCGAAAGATCAGAGCGACGGTCGCCGACCGCATCAACGCTCAGCTCGTACGGGTGCCCGGCGCCGCGCACGAGCCACAACCGAGCAGCCCCAGGCGGTCAACGCACTGCTGGCCGAACTCTGGTCCACCGCGTAACGCGGGATCTTCCCCGCGAACACCGCGCGCAGCCCGCGCCGACGGCGCTTGAGGCAGTCGCTCGGCCATGAGTACGGCAGCCACTGCTTTCAAACCGTCGAGGTCCTCGCGATGGCACAGAGAGGCGTCCGCGAGCTTCATCGCACCGTGGATGCCGTTGACTGGCCCTAACCATTGACGCGATGAAGACCTCCGCGCGGTCAATTGTCAAGCGGGCGCAGGCGTCACTTCCGCCTCACCGACGCGCGACGAACCATCCACCGGCAACTATAGATTGAGGAACCCATGGCCGGCCGGCCAGTGTCTAGAAGACTCAAGCGCGACACGGTTCCCTCAGTCCTGGCACGGTGGCTCGTGAACGCCTATTAGTCCTCACAACTGAAGTTGATCACGCTGTGCGTGAAACCTGCGGTCTGATCGCGCTGGCGGTGGCTGGTGTTCCGGGCTGGCACGCGTGTGCTCGACCGGTCACAATCGGCATCCATCGAGGGACTCGTCCCTCGATGGATGCCCGTGACGTCGACGTCTCCTTGGAAGTGAAATCCGTCTATTAGTCTGACGCTTCACCGCGGCTCGGGGCGGCCAGCTGTTTCGGCTTCACGCTGCCAGCATGTAACTCTGCACCGGACTTTGAGGTCAAGTCGACCGCGTGCCTGGTCCGCCTGCCTGGTCCGCCTGCCGGGCTTCACTTGATGCGTTACGGATTGGTACCACATGATCCGTGACGCTTCGGCTAGACGATCTGTATTCAATATTCGCCCTTGTACTGCTGTTGTGCTGGGCCAGTCCGACCTGAGCACGGACGTGTCAGGTTCCTCGTAGTTGATGACAGCGGTGTCGTGCAGGCGAAAGGCGCTCTGGGGGTCAGCTCTAGTGGATTCACGTCAGCGTAGGGCCAGGCGGCCGGCGGCCTGCAGGACGCGCAGGCAGTTGAGCGTGATCATCTGGTTGGGCTCGGCAGCTCGGCCCCAGTCGGCGGCTTCGGGTGTGTACGAGCTGCCGGCCGGCTTCCACCACTGTCCCTGGGCGACCCAGCGGCCGTCGGCGTGCCGGCAACGCTCGAGTTCGTCGAGAGCATCGGATGCACGGGGATCGCGGACTCGGCTCATACGTCCCAGCACGACAAGTGCGTACAGGATGTCGTAGTGCCCGCACGGCGGATACCGCAGATTCAACCACCGCGGGTCGATGATCTCGCCCGTGCGCAGGCGACGGAAAAGCCGATGTTCGAGGAACAGTTCGGCCGCCCGATTGGCGGCATCACCTGCGGCCCGATAGCCGGTCGCCTCGGCATATTCGTGCAGCCCCCACACCGCTCCGACTGACTCGTGGAACGACGAACGGTGGCCGGTGGCCTTCAGGTCGCAGTTCCACCCGCCGTCGGGCCATTGCCAGGAAATCAGCGCGTCCGCAAGTGATCGCATCGCGGGTTCGCCGGCAAGACCGAGCCGGCAGCAGGCGCCCAACGCGTTGCCCCCTACCGATCCATGTGTGCGCGGCAAGCCATTCACGATAACCGGTGGGTGCCGCAGGCCTCGACTGATCCACGCCAGCACCCGTCTTGCGGCGGCGGCCGCCCTTGGGTCGGAGGCTGGTACGCCGAGCTCGGCCAGCGAGATCAGTCGCCAGTGGACACCGGTGAACTTGCGGTAAGGGTTACGACCGAACCCGCCGTCGGGTAGCTGGCCCGACAGCAGCGCACTTACCATGGAGCCGGAGGCGATCAGGCTCGCATCGGCTTCAACTGGCTCGCTAAGGATGTCGCGACGAGTCAACAGCCGGATCGCCGGCTCCTCACTCTGCAGCAACCATTCGACCGCCTTCGACGCCGGAAGATCCACGGCCCCCATCCTCACAACCATCCCGAGACACAGCAAGCGTGCCTGGTGGCTTGTCTAGTCCCACCACATGCTTGACACGCCAACTTCTGTCCCAGGACACGGCTTTCTGGTGATCTAGAATGTAAGCTTCCCCCGGTTGCCCGGAGACTTCCAAACCAGGTTTGATCTTCTGAACCGAGGAAGGAAGTCATCGTGGTTGCCCCCAGGAAGTACCCGGACGAGC
>JAHRHA010000068.1 GCA_020027875.1 Micromonosporaceae bacterium
AACGCCACTCCGTCACGCCGGTCATTTCCGCGACTGCGTCATCGCACGAGTTGGGCCACGACCTCCATATCCACATCGGATATTCGCTTGAACCGAACATAGCTTTTGCCGGTCTCCATCATGGGCGACCCTGGGCCGATTCGCCGCGGGCGTACGGGGTGGTCGCCTCCGGCACCTTCGGCTCGGCCAGCACCCGCTGCGCGACCGCGAACGCCGAATTCGCCGCCGGCAAGCCTGCGTAGATCGCCGTGTGCAAGAGCACCTCGCGGAGCTCATTGGGGTGACACCGTTGCCAACAGCCGCCCGTGCGTGCATGGCCAGCTCCGCCTCACAGTGCAGCGCCGCCAACAATGCCACGGTGAGCATGCTCCGCATGCGACGGTCCAACCCGGGCCGCGCCCACACCTGGCCCCATGCCGCGGTGGTGATGTAATCCTGCCACGGTCCGGAGAACTCGGTCGCTGCATCCGCTGCCCGATCCACGTGTGTGCATCGCCCAGGACGGCCCGTCGTACCGCCATCCCCGCGTCAAACGTCTCGCCGTCCATAGCACCTCTAGCCTCACTGTTCGAAGCCCTCACGGTCCGAGCCCTCACGGTCCGACCGGGTCGGAACGATCGGAACGATCGGACGGTCGGTGAGGAAATCAGTCAACAGCTCGGCAATCAGATCGGGGCGCGACACGTTGGCCAGATGTGCGGCGCCGGCCACTAGGGCCAGTCGCGCTCCCGGGATCAGCGCCGCGATCCGGTGCGCATGTGACGGCGGTGTGGCCTCGTCGGCCAGGCCTGCGATGACCAATGTGGACGCGGTGATCCGGCCCAGGTCCGGCTCGAGGTCCATCGTCTCGATGGCGGCGCAGCACGCCGCGTACCCCTCGCCCGGCGTCCCGGTGAGCATGTCGCACAGGTCCGCCATGATCTCGGGATTGCGTTGACCGAACTCAGGCGGCACCCACTGTGCCACCACCGCGTCCGCGATGGCCGCAACCCCTTCCGCTCGTACAGTCGCGGCACGCTGCGCCCACATCTCGGCCGGGCCCAGTCGGGCCGACGTACACATCAGTGCGAGCCGGTCGACCCGGTCCGGGGCGTGCGCCGCCACCCACATCGAGACCATGCCGCCCAGTGACACTCCGGCGAGGTCGGCCCGCGGCACCTCAAGGTCGTCCAGCAGTGCGAGCACATCACCGCCCAGGTTGGCAAGTGCACAAGGTCCAGGCGGTACGGGCGAGCGACCATGCCCACGATGATCATAGCGGACGACCCGGAACCCATGGGCTAGCGCCGGAATCTGAGGTGTCCATAGGTCGGTGGTCGTGCCGAGCGATGCCCCCAGCAGCAGTACGGGTGCATCCACTGGACCATCCACTGTGTAGTGCAGGGGCACCGACGTCACGCCCTCACCCTCAACTTCCGTTCGGCCAGCGCCCGATCCACGAGGACGACCGCACTGCCGACGTCAAGCACGTCGGTCCCGAGCACGTCAGCCCCGAGCACACGCAGCAGGCCGTCCACGTTTGCTCGCATCGCGTCGGTATGGACCTCCAGTTGCTCGAGGCAGGCCCGCAGCCACGCAGCCGCCGACCCCGTCGCCATGAGCAGCTCTCGTAGCGGGAACCACTCGGCGTGCCAGGCCCCGGCGGCCCGCTCGTGCTCATGCACCATCGCCGCGAGCAGAGTGGCTACCAGTCCGGGAGCCTGTGCGGCGCACCCGACCGCGCTGACCGCGGCCACCGGATTGCGTTTGTGGGCCATCGTCGACGAGCCGCCGGGTGCCCCCTCGGAGACCTCGGCCACCTCGTTCTGCGCTAGAAGTGTGACGTCACGCGCCACCTTGCCGACGACCCCGGCCGCCTCCCCGAGTGCGCCGGCCAGCTCGGCCGGGCGAGTACGGGTCGTGTGCCACGGGAGCACCGGGTCGGCCAGGCCCAACTCCGCCGCGAACCGGCGCGCCAGCTCCGGGCCCGCGTCGCCCAGCCCCGCGCGCGTGCCCGCGGCACCGCCGAATTGGGCCGCGAGCCTGGTGGTCCTGACCGCATCGAGCCGGTCGACCGCCTCGTCGAGGCCGACCATCCAGCCCGCCGACTTAAGGCCGAATGTCGTCGGCACCGCCTGCTGTAGCAGGGTCCGCCCGGCCATCGGTGTGTCGCGGTGGCGCCGGGCCAGTGCCTCCGCCGCATCGGCCGCGCCCCGTAGGTCGCCGATCAACGGGCCCAGGGCATGGTATGCCACGAGCATCGCCGCCGAATCCAAGATGTCCTGGCTCGTCGCTCCCTTATGGACGCATGTGGCCGCCTCGGCTGGGACCGCGGCTCGGAGGAGTTCGACCAGCGGCGGGACCGGGTTCCCGCTCGCTGCGGCAGCGGCGGAGAGTTCGGCGATGTCCACCTCGACGGTCGTGCACGCCGCCACGATCGTGGCGGCGGCCCCATCTGGCACTATCCCCGCGCCCGCCCCGGCCAGCGCCAGAGCCGCCTCGACCCGCAGCAGCGCGGCGAGCCACGCCGCGTCGCTCACCTGCTCTCGGACTCCCCCCCGGGCGAGAACGCCGTCGAAGAGTCCGGGAGGCTCAGATCGCCAAGAAAACGGTCTCACCCTCTCCCTGCAGGCGGATGTCGAAGATGTACGCTCCTTCGACCGCGCCGGCCACCAGGGTAGCTCGCAGGACCGGGTCGGCCACCGAAATGAGGACCGTGTCGGCCGCGTTGGCGTCGACTTCGTCGGGGAAGTAGACGCGCGTCACGACCCGGTTGAGCAGCCCTCGGGCAAACACCGACATCGCCACGTGCGGCGCTTGGGTCGTGCCACCCGGCCCGGGCACTGCACCGGGCTTCACCGTGAGGATGGCCCACCGACCGTCGGCATTGGTGGGACAACGCGCGAACCCGCGGAAACCGCCGACGGCGTACCGCCCCTGCGGGTCGGCCTGCCACGTTTCGATGAGGGCGTCCGACACCGGATCCCCAGCCCCGTCCAGGACGCGACCGCGCAGCCAGACCGCGCCGGGTGTGCCCTCCGGCACGGCGTATGGTCCTCCGGGCCACGGCAGTCCGAACGCGAAGAACGGCCCGACCGTCTGCGATGGCGTCAGCCCACGCGTGCTCACTCGTCCTCCTCAGGATCCTCGAACGGAGTCGCCTCCCGGCCGCGCAGGACGATGTCGAACCGGTAGGCCAAGGCCCACTCCGGCTCGGTCGCGTCGAGGTCGAAGGCGGCGACCATCCGGTCGCGAGCGACCGGGTCGCGGACCGAGTTGAAGATGGGGTCCTGGCCGAAGAGAGGGTCGCCGGGAAAGTACATCTGGGTCACTATGCGCTGCACGAAGGCGCGGCCTAGGAGGGAGAAGTGGATGTGCGCCGGCCGCCACGCGTTGTGATGGTTCTTCCACGGATAGGCGCCAGGCCTGATGGTAACGAACCCGTATCTGCCCTCCGCGTCGGTGAGGCACCGGCCGGCGCCGGTGAAGTTGGGGTCAAGCGGTGCCGGGTGGCGGTCGAGGTCGTGGGCGTAGCGGCCGGCCGCGTTGGCCTGCCAGACCTCCACCAGCGTGTGCGGGATGGGTCGCCCATTGCTATCGAGCACCCGGCCGTGCACGATGATCCGCTCGCCGAGTGGTTCGCCCCCGTGCTGGCGGGTGAGGTCGGCGTCGAGGGCGCTGAAGTCACGCTCGCCCAGCGCCGGGCCGGTGACCTCAGTGAGGGTGTGCGGGATCATCAGTGGCGTCCGGCACGGCGCCCGCAGCCGGGTCGACGCGTACCCAGGTGAGGCGAGCGGGGGGTGCACGCCGTCCGTGTCTCGCCGGTAGCCAGCTATGTCGCCCATCGGCTGTCCCCTGTGGACTGTGTTGGGGTGAGGTCTCGGAGAACTCTCAGTTCCTCGGCCGTTGGGGGCTCGCTGACCCGCAGCCCGTCGGCCACCGCCAGGTCCCACCCAGTGGCGGACCGGACGGTCTCGAGCTCGATGCCGGGATGCAGCGCGGTTAGGGCCAGCTCACATCGATCGGGGTCCGGTTGGAGCACGCCGAGGTCGGTGATGACCAGCACCGGGCCGCGTCCACGCAGGCCGAGCTGCTCGCGATGCCCGGGGCCGTCGCCGAACCCCACCGAGGTGACGAAGTCGACGCGGTCGACGAATGTGCGCGGGCTGTGCCGCACCACCACAAACACCTCCCCGCACGAGGCGGCGATCTCCGGAGCTCCGCCGGCACCGGGAAGCCGGACCTTGGGTCTGCGATAGTCCGGCCCGACCACGGTAGTGTTGATGTTGCCGAAGCGATCAAGTTGCGCCGCGCTGAGAAAGCCAACGTCGATCCGGCCCGGTTGGAGCCAGTAGTTGAAGATCTCCGGGACGCTCACGACCGCGTCGGCCGTCTCGGCCAGCTCACCATCCCCAATGGACAGCGGTGGCACGGACGGCTTGGCCCCGATGGTGCCGGATTCGTAGATGAGCGTGAGATCCGGGTTGTGCAACCGCCGGGCGAGGTTGGCTGCCGTGCTCGGCAACCCGATGCCCACGAAGCACGCGGTGTGTCCGACGAGTGCCCGCGCGGCCGCGACGGTCATCATCTCGTCGGCGCTCCAGTCGCTCACACTCCCGCCGGCCACGCTCCCGCCGGTCATGGCGCACCCACGGCCGAGCCGAACACGTGGCGGTCGAGCCAGCCCGTGAAGGTGTCCCGATCCCGGCTGATCGCATCCCACTCCTGGTAGTAGGTGTTGTCTCGCTCGTAGTACCCCTGGGCGTACGAGGGGTGCGCCCCCCGCGGCACGGCAGCGACGGCGGTCACGGCCCAGGTCGGCAACACCATCGCGCCAGGGCGCGGTTCGAGCGTGTCGACGAACTCCTCGACCGTGACCAGGGACCGGCGGGCGGCGAGCACGGCCTCCTTCTGTACTCCGGTGATGCCCCACAGCTGCACGTTGCCGCGCCGGTCGGCACGCTGGGCGTGGATGATGCTCACGTCGGGGTTCAGAGCGGGCACGGCAGTGAGCACTTCGCCGGTGAACGGGCACGTGATCGCGGCGATGTTGGCGGTGTGGCGCGGCAGGTCCGTGCCGACGTAGCCGCGAAGCACCGCAAAAGGTAGCCCGGACGCGCCGGCGGCGTACCGGTTGGCCATGCCCGCGTGGCTGTGTTCCTCCAGCCGCAGAGGGGCCGGCCACTCGTGCTCCACTGCGTCACGCAGTCGGTGCAGCGACCCGACGCCGGGGTTGCCGCCCCACGAGAAGACGAGGCCGCTCGCGCAGCCGGCGCCGATCATCTGGTCGTACACGATGTCGGGGGTCATCCGGACGAGCGTCAGGTCGCGTACGCCCTGCCTGATGATTTCCTGCCCCGCCGCGACCGGGATGAGGTGGGTGAAACCCTCGAGCGCAACCATGTCGCCGTCGCGCACCAGTGCCGCGACGGCCTCGGCCAGGGTCGTGAGTTCCGCCAATGCCGCTCCAGTGTCGTAGCCGCTCCTGATTCGCTTACGATGTCCGTGTTCGCGATGCGAACCGGTGTTCCCACCACGAACCCTAGGTACGGGGTGCCGCCCGGTCAACATAGATCAGGCTGATGGCGGGTTCGACATCGTCGCCGTGCGCTCACTGAGAACCGGCGGTCCGGCCGATCCACTGTAGAGCCTGGCTTGACCCTAAGCTCAAGCCGGCGTTCGCCCTGGCGGCCGGGTACTCCGTTCAAGATCCCCGTGATCACGTTCTGGCCGTCGTGAAACAGCGTCGATCATGACCTCCAGGTCATGATCACCGGGATCTTGGCGGTGGCGGGTCGCGTAGAGGAGGGTGAGCGTGGCCAGCCATACCGCGCAGGCTCCGGCCATGTGGACGGCGACCAGGAGCGCCGGCACGTTGGTGAAGTACTGCACGAAGCCGATGACGCCCTGCGCCGCGATGATCGTGATCAGCCACCCCGCCCGTACCGCTGCTTCCTTGGCGCCCACCGCCCGCAGGGCGAACCAGGTCGCCACCGACAGGCCGATCAGCAGGAACACCAGGTCGGCGTGGATCTGGGCGACGGTCTCGGGGTTGAGCCCGGTTCGCTTGGCGTCGGCGTCGCCCGCGTGGGGGCCGCTGCCGGTCACGATCGCGCCGGCGACCAGTACGGCGGCGCTCGCGACGGTCAGCACGCCGGCGAGCCAGCGCAGCGGATTCGGCACGGTCGCGGTGACCGGGCCATCGGATTCCTGGGTGGCCCGCCAGAAGGCGTACGCGGCGGCGATGACCGCCATCGAGAGCAGGAAGTGCCCGCCGACGACCCACGGGTTGAGGTCGGTCAGCACGGTGATGCCGCCGAGCATCGCCTGCGCGGGGATGCCTAGGAAGACGAGTACGGCGAGCATGGTCACCCGGCGACGCCGCGGCCGCTGGAGCACGGCGCTGATCACGCCGAGGACCGCCACGAGTCCAACCGCGAACGTGAGCAGTCGGTTGCTGAACTCGATCACCCCATACATGCCCATCGCCGGCGTGGTCGTGTAGGAGTCCTCGGTGCAGCGCGGCCACGTCGGGCAGCCCAGGCCCGACCCGGTGAGCCGCACGGCGCCTCCGGTGATCACGATGCCGACGTTGGCCACCACGGACGCGAGGGCTACCCGCCGCACCCCGTCGGGGCCAGCCAGCCAGGAGATCACGCCGATCATCGTACGGCGTGTGTCATGTCCCACTTTCAGCACGTTCGGCCGCAGGTCAGCGACCCCGGATCGGGCAACCCGGGCACGGAGTTGCGATCATCTCAGGGGAGTGGTTTGCACGCCGGCCGGGATTTACGTAACGTTGTCGTTGTGAAAACCCTCGCGGAACCGGCGCAGGCGGCGCAGGCCGTTCCTCCGCCCGCGCCCGCGGTAGGCCCGGGCGGCGACAGCCGTACCCGCGCGCGCGTGAAGGCCCTGCTTCTGGAGCATGGCGCGGCCACCGCGGCCGAGTTGAGCGAGGCTGTCGGACTCAGCTCGGCGGCGATCCGGCGGCACCTGGACGCGATGCTCATCGACGGCGATGCGGTCGCCCGCGAGCAGCACATCTACGGCCAGCGGGGCCGGGGGCGGCCGGCCAAGATCTTCGCGCTCACCGACGCGGGACGACTGAGGGTTGGCCCACACACGTACGACGACTTGGCCAACGCCGCGATGCGGTGGATCTCCCGACACGGCGGAGAAGGAGCTGTCGCGGCGTTCGCGGAAGACCTGGTCGGCGGACTCGAGGAGCGCTGCCGAGCGGCGGTCCGCGACGCTGGTGAGGATCCTCTTTCCCGGGCGGAGGCGCTTGCCGGTGCGCTCTCGGCCGAGGGATACGCTGCCTCGGCGTCGACGATCGCGTCCGGCGGGCAGCTGTGCCAGCACCACTGCCCAGTGGCTCACGTCGCCGCCGAGTTCCCGCAACTCTGCGAGGCTGAGACCCAGGTGATATCCCGCCTGGTCGGCACGCACGTCCAGCGTCTGGCCACGATCGCCAACGGCGATGGGGTGTGCACCACGCACATCCCCGCGCCGATGACCCGGCCGATCCGGAAGATCGCGCCAACCACCATCAGCGCAACCACGATCAGCGCAACCACGATCAGCGAAACCACGATCAGCGAAACCACCGAGAGGGTGCAGCTATGACCGAGCAGCAGACGAGCCCGAGCCAGGCGGAGCACCTCGCCGCCCTCGGCAAGTACGCGTTCGGCTGGTCCGACCTCGACACGGCCGGCGCGAATGCGCGCCGCGGCCTGAACGAGGACGTCGTCCGCGATATCTCGTCGAAGAAGAACGAGCCAGAGTGGATGCTCGACCTGCGCCTCAAGGGCCTGCGCCTGTTCCACCGCAAGCCGATGCCGGCCTGGGGCGCCGACCTGTCGGGCATCGACTTCGACAACATCAAGTACTTCGTCCGCTCCACCGAGAAGCAGGCGACCAGCTGGGACGACCTGCCGGCCGACATCAAGAACACGTACGACCGGCTGGGCATCCCCGAGGCGGAGAAGCAGCGTCTGATCGCGGGCGTGGCCGCGCAGTACGAATGTTTGGATTCCGCCACAAAGGTATGGACCGCAAACCGTGGTCAGGTCATGATCAAGGAGATCGAGCCGGGCGACAGCGTCTTCGCATACGATGAGCAGGCGAACCATTTCGTCGTTGCGCCCGTGCGAGCGTCGATGCAGACCGGCGAGCGCCAGGTCTACGAGGTTCGCGTCGGTCATCGATCAGAGCGTTTGATCCGGGCTACCGAAAACCACCCGATGCTTGCACTGCGCGACGAGCGTAAGGACGGCGCGAAACGGGCGGTGTGGGTACGCCAATGGGTGACCGTTGGTGAGCTTCGGCCGGGCGACTTCATTGCCGTTCCACGTCAGCTGCCTGAGTTCGGCGCCTCATATGAACTCCCGAAGCTCAACACAGGCACCGACCACCGCGAGACCCCGGTATTCGGACCTGCGTGCACAAACGTTGACCTGATGTGGCTGCTCGGTCTGTTCATCGGTGACGGAAACCTGCAGGACTCCGGCAGGACACATCGGATGCAGATCGCGATACCTGCGAGTGATGGCGAACTACGCGCCGAGATCGCTCGGGTGGTCCGCGAACAGTTCGGCCTACCGACCACTTTCCCGGACAAGTTCCGCGTCGTGGTCAATTCCAAGGCACTCGTGGACTGGCTATGGAAACTCGGCTTCTCGGGTAGGTCGAAGAGCAAGCTGGTGCCGGAGTGGGTGTTCGGTCTTCCGATCGACGAACGGCTTGCGTTCCTCGGCGGTTGGATCGATGCCGACGGCTACGTTCATCCCCGAAGGCACAACGTCACGTTGACCTGCGTCAGCTCGATGCTGATCGAGCAGGCAAAGGAGCTGGTGGAGTTGTCGGGGCTTCGCGTCGGCGGACCGTGGGGTTTCGCCCAGCCGCATCGCCACGCGCCGGACCGCATGGGTGGTGCGTTCCGCATTCGGGTCGGCGGCGACGTGGGACTGCTCGGCTGCCGCAACCCTAGGCGTGTCGATAACCTCGGCGAGGGCGGGAGAGTGCAATCGTCTCGTTCGTCCGGACGGGTCAACCTGCGAAACCAGGTTAACGATTGGCTTGGCTTCGAGCAGGTGACGTCAATCGGGTCATGCGACATCGCTCCGGTGTACGACATCGAGGTTGACGGCCCGCACAACTTCATCGCGGAAGGACTCGTCGTCCACAACTCCGAGGTCGTCTATCACAAGATCCGGGAGGACCTCGAGCAGCAGGGCGTGCTCTTCCTGGACACGGACACCGGGCTCAAGGAGCACGAGGACATCTACCGGGAGTACTTCAACACGGTCATCCCGGTGGGCGACAACAAGTTCGCCGCGCTGAACACGGCCGTCTGGAGTGGTGGGTCGTTTATTTACGTGCCTAAGGGCGTCAACGTGGAGATCCCGCTGCAGGCGTACTTCCGGATCAACACGGAGAACATGGGCCAGTTCGAGCGGACCCTGATCATCGTCGACGAGGGTGCCTACGTGCACTACGTCGAGGGCTGCACCGCGCCGGTCTACTCGTCCGACTCGCTCCACAGTGCGGTCGTGGAGATCATCGTGAAGAAGGGCGCGCGCTGTCGCTACACGACGATCCAGAACTGGTCGAACAACGTCTACAACCTAGTGACGAAGCGGGCCGTGGCGAACGAGGGCGCGACGATGGAGTGGATCGACGGCAACATCGGCTCGAAGGTCACGATGAAGTACCCGTCGGTCTACATGGTCGGCGAGCACGCCAAGGGCGAGGTGCTCTCCGTCGCGATGGCCGGCGAGGGACAGCATCAGGATGCCGGCGCCAAGATGGTGCACGCGGCGCCGCACACCTCGAGCACGATCATCTCCAAGTCGATCGCCCGGGGCGGCGGCCGAACGTCCTACCGTGGACTCGTCCAGGTGCAGGACGGCTCGCACCACAGCAAGTCCACAGTGAAGTGCGATGCCCTGCTGGTGGACACGATCTCGCGCTCCGACACATACCCCTATGTGGACATTCGCGAGGACGACGTCTCGATGGGGCACGAGGCCACAGTGTCCAAGATTAGCGATGACCAGCTCTTCTACCTCATGAGCCGCGGCCTCACCGAGGACGAGGCCATGGCGATGATCGTGCGCGGCTTCATCGAGCCGATCGCCAAGGAACTTCCGATGGAGTACGCCCTCGAGCTCAACCGGCTCATCGAACTGCAGATGGAGGGCGCGGTCGGATGACCACCCCAACCCTGACCCCGCCTATGACGCTGGCCCCGCCCAAAACCAAGTCACAGGCGCTTCGCTCCTTCGACGTCGCAGACTTCGCCGCACTGAACGGCCGCGAGGAGGAGTGGCGCTTCACGCCGCTCAAGCGGCTGCGTGGTCTGGCCACCGCCGATGGCACGGCGCTGGCCGGGGCACCACCGAAGCACGAATACGGGCAACTGCCGCCCGGCGTCACGGTCTCCACAGTGGATCGATCCGACGCAAGGGTGGGCAGCGCGCTGACGCCGTTCGACCGGATCAGCGCCCTGGCGTTCGGCCACGCCGACCGGGCCCTCGTCGTGAGCGTGGCCCGGGCGGCACAGGTCGCCGAGCCCGCCGTCGTGAAGCTCGTCGGTGCCGGAACGGACGCCACGGCGTACGGGCACACCGTGGTCGAGGTCGAGGAGCTGGCCGAGGCCACGCTCGTCCTTGAGCAGACGGGCTCCATCACGCTCGCCGACAACGTCGAGGTGGTCGTCGGCAACGGCGCGCGCCTCACCTTCGTTACCGTCGCCGACTGGGCGGCCGACGCCGTGCAGGCCCAACATCTCAGGTTCCGGCTCGGCCGCGACGCCAAGGTGACCCACGTGCAGGTCACGCTCGGCGGCGACGTCGTCCGGCAGTACACCAGCGTCGACTACACCGGTCGCGGCGGCGAGGTCGAGCTGTACGGTCTGTACTTTGCCGACGCCAGGCAGCACCTGGAGCACCGCCTCCTCGTTGACCATTCCGTGCCGGACTGCCGCAGCTACGTCGCCTACCGGGGCGCGCTTCAGGGCGATGACGCCCACACCGTCTGGGTAGGTGACGTGCTCATCCGGGCCGAGGCGACCGGAACCGACACGTACGAGGTCAACCGCAACCTGGTACTGACCGACGGCGCGCGGGCCGACTCCGTGCCCAACCTTGAGATCGAGACCGGTGAGGTTATCGGGGCGGGCCACGCGAGCGCGACCGGCCGCTTCGATGACGAGCAGCTTTTCTACCTCATGACCCGAGGCATCCCGGAGGCCGAGGCGCGCAAGCTCGTCGTCCGCGGCTTCTTCGCCGAACTGCTGCACAAGATTCCGGTGGAGGAGCTGCGTGAGCGGCTCGGCGCCACGATCGAGGCTCGCCTGGTGGAGGCCGGGGCATGAGTTTGGACGCCACCTACCAGCGGGTCTGCGCGACCACGGACATCGCCCCGGGCACGGTCGTCGCCGCCCAGGTGAACGGAACGCCGATCGCACTCGTGCACTGTGACGACGGCACCTTCCACGCCGCGTACGACGAGTGCTCACACGCGCAGATCCCACTCTCCGAAGGAGAGGTCGAGGGGTGCACATTGGAGTGCTGGCTACACGGCTCCCGCTTCGACGTCCGCACCGGGAAGCCGACCGGGCTGCCCGCCACCGAACCCGTACCCGTCTATCCCGTCGAGATCCGCGACGGTGACGTCTTTGTCAGTCTCGCACCGAGTAATGGAGTCAACCTGTGAGTACCCTTGAGATCCGCGACCTAGAGGTCTCCGTCAAGCTGCCCGACGGTGGGCTTAAGCCGATCCTGCAGGGGGTCACCATCACAGTGAGGGCCGGCGAGACGCACGCCATCATGGGCCCCAACGGTTCGGGCAAGTCCACTTTGGCGTACTCGATCGCGGGTCACCCGAAGTACCAGATCACCGCTGGCTCTGTGACCCTGGACGGGCAGGACGTGCTCTCGATGAAGGTCGACGAGCGGGCGCGGGCCGGGCTATTCCTTGCGATGCAGTACCCGGTCGAGGTGCCCGGGGTGAGTGTGGCGAACTTCCTGCGCACCGCGAAGACGGCCATCGACGGCCAGGCGCCGAAGCTGCGCACCTGGGGTGGCGAGCTGAAGGGCGCCATGGAGCGGCTCGGCATGGACCCGGTGTTCGCGCAGCGCAACGTCAACGAGGGCTTCTCGGGTGGCGAGAAGAAGCGGCACGAGATCGTGCAGCTCGAGCTGCTCAAGCCCAAGCTGGCCATCCTCGACGAGACCGACTCCGGTCTGGACATCGACGCCCTGCGGGTGGTGAGCGAGGGCGTGAACCGGGTACGCGAGACCGGCGAGACCGGGATTCTGCTCATCACCCACTACACCAGGATCCTGCGATACGTGACGCCGGACTTCGTGCACGTCTTCGTCGGTGGTCGCATCGTCGAGGAGGGCGGGCCGGAGCTCGCGGAGCGGCTCGAGGACGAGGGCTACGAGCGTTATCTCGTCGGCACCGGGCCGGCGATTGCGGGCTGAGGAGGCAAGCCATGACAGCCACGCCGGTAGGGCTGCCAAAAGCTAGCGAGCGGCACCGTGTGACGCCGCCGGCAGGCATGCCGCAGTACGACGACATGCCGCGCTTCGACGTGGACAAGGTGCGGGGGCACTTCCCGATCCTGGATCGTGAGGTCAACGGGCACCGGCTGGTCTACCTTGACTCCGGCAACACGTCGCAGAAGCCCCGGCAGGTTTTGGAGGCTCTGCGCGAGCACTTCGAGCTCCACAATGGAAACGTGGCCCGGTCGGTGCACACGCTCGGCACCGAGGCGACGGCGGCGTACGAGGGCGCCCGGGCCAAGGTGGCGACCTTCATCGGGGCGACGTCCCCGGATGAGGTGGTGTTCACGAAGAACTCCACCGAGGCGATCAACCTGGTCGCGTACTCATTCCTGAACGCGAGCCTGGGCAAGGGTGGGGATCCCCACGTCGGCGGAGCCGACCAGAGTCGTTTCCGGCTCGGCCCTGGCGATGAGATCGTGATCTCCGAAATGGAGCACCACTCCAACATCGTGCCGTGGCAGTTGCTCTGTGAGCGGACCGGCGCGACCCTGCGCTGGTTCGGCATCACCGACGAAGGCCGGCTCGATGAGTCGAATGTGGACGAACTAATCACCGAGCGGACCAAGCTGGTCTCCATCGTGCTGGTGTCGAACATTCTCGGTACGGCTAACGCGACGACGCGCATCCACGACCGCGCACGCGAGGTCGGCTCACTATTCATGCTCGACGCCTCCCAGGCCGTGCCGCACCGTCCGATGGACGTGGTCGGCTACGACGTGGACTTCATCGCGTTCACCGGTCACAAGATGTGCGCGCCCACCGGCATCGGCGTGCTCTGGGGCCGGCGGGAGCTGCTCGAGGCGATGCCACCGTTCCTCGGCGGCGGGTCCATGATCGAGACGGTGGAGATGACCGGTTCCACATTCGCGGGGCCGCCGATGCGGTTCGAGGCAGGCACTCCGCCGATCGCTGAGGCGGTCGGTCTCGGCGCCGCGGTGGACTACCTCTCCGCGATCGGTATGGGGGCCATCGCCTGGCACGAGAAGGAGCTGACCACGTACGCGCTGGACGCGCTCCAAACCGTGCCCGGACTTCGCATCTTCGGACCTCGGGTGCCGGTTGGTCGCGCCGGGACCATCTCGTTCGATCTCGCCGGCATCCACCCGCACGACGTGGGCCAGGTGCTCGACGCGGAGGGCGTCCAGGTGCGTGTTGGTCACCACTGCGCCCGTCCGACCTGCGTACGATTCGGAGTGGCGGCGATGACCCGAGCGTCGCTCTACCTCTACAACACGACGGACGAGATCGACGCGCTCGTGCGTGGGCTGGAGCGGGTGCGGGGGGTGTTCGCCTGATGCAGTTGGACCAGCTCTACCAGGAGATGATCCTGGATCATTACAAGGCCCCGCGCGGGCGTGGCCTGCGGGAGCCGTTCGACACGCAGGTGCGCCACGTCAACCCGGTCTGCGGGGACGAGGTTGACCTCCGAGTGCATCTCGCGGACGGGCGGGTCGCCGACGTGTCGTACGAGGGTGTGGGCTGCTCGATCAGCCAGGCTTCGGCCAGCGTGCTGCACGAGCTGATGGTCGGCAAGTCCGTCGATGATGCACTGTCGCGAGTGGACGCCTTCACCAACATGATCAACAGCCGTGGCCAGATAGAGCCGAATGAGAAGCTGCTCGAGGACGGCATCGCCTTCGCCGGGGTATCGAAGTTTCCGGCTCGGGTGAAGTGCGCGCTACTGTCGTGGATGGCCTTCAAGGACGCGACGGTCCAGGCCGTTGCGGGAGGGACAACATCATGACCGAGGACACCATGCAGGGCGCTCCGGCACCGGCACCGCCGGACGGCTCCGCTAGCGCCTCCGCCAAAGCCTCCGTGCCGGACGTCGAGGAGGCCATGCGCGACGTTGTCGACCCGGAACTGGGCATCAACGTAGTCGACCTCGGCCTCGTCTACGGCGTGCACATCGACGACGAAAACGTGGCGACGCTGGACATGACGCTCACCTCGGCGGCCTGCCCGCTCACCGACGTCATTGAGGACCAGACCCGCCAGGCGCTGTGCGCCGGCCCTGGTGGCGGACTGGTGAGCGACTTCCGGATCAACTGGGTCTGGATGCCGCCGTGGGGGCCCGACAAGATCACCGACGAGGGCCGCGAGCAGCTCCGTTCCCTAGGCTTCAACGTCTAACCCTTTCTACTTCGGCGCCGATCATGACCTGGAGGTCATGATCGGCGCCGTTTGGCGACGGCCAGCTCATGATCGGCGGGATCTTGGTGAGGCGGAAACCGGTGGCGGGCACGGGTGGGCGCCGCCCATGATGGCTGACGTGACCCGCACCCGGGCTGCTCCGTACGCCCTCGATCGCGCCGGCGGAAGGTGCGCGTCGACAGCAGTCGCTCCCGGTGTCTGGTCCGATCGCCTTCGTGCGGTTGTGATCGGGGCGCTGGTCGCAGGGCTGCTCGCCGGGTACGGGGTTGCCGTTCCGGTGGGCGCTATCGCGGCCCTCATCGTGAGCCTCACGGCGCGCACGTCGCTTCGCGTGGGCGCCGCAGCGGCGTTGGGCGTCGCGACCGCCGACGGGATCTACGCGCTGGCGGCCGTGTTCGGCGGCGCCGCGTTGGCTCGCCTGATCGAGCCAGTCGGCGCGCCCCTGCGGTGGGTGGCGGCCGCAGTGCTGGTCGGGCTGGCAGCACGTACCGCCGTCACCGCGGTCCGGCACCACCGCGACCCCACGCTCGCCCGCTCGGATCGGGGCCTCACGACGCCGGGGCGGGCGTATCTCGGCCTACTGGGGCTGACCCTGCTGAACCCGGCCACGATCGTCTACTTCGGAGCGCTCGTGTTGGGACGGCAGGCGGGGGAGATGGCTTGACCGCGGCCGGCGAGGTCGTGTTCGTGGTGGCCGCCTTCGCCGCGTCCGCGAGCTGGCAACTGCTCCTCGCCGGCGGAGGAAGCCTGGTTGGTCGCTTGCTCACCGGCCCACGGGGACGCCTGGTCACGGCGCTCGTCTCGAGCATTGTGATTATCGTGCTCGCGGTCGGGTTGGTGCTCTAGTCTTTGGATCGTCGCCATAGGATCGTGCCGTGCTGATACCACCACGAGGACTCCTGCTCGACTTCGGCGGTGTGATCGCCGAGTCGGAGCGTACGATCGTTGAACCCGATGACTTCGTGGCCATGCTGCACGATCTGATCGGGGGTGGCGTGGCTCCGGATCTGATCGAGGCGGATCTCGAGGCGGGAGCGAGGGCCTACTCGCGCTGGCGCGACGCGATGGCGCGGCCCTTCTCGCCGACCGAGATCACCCACCAGCAGTTCTGGCGTGACTTCGTGTGTGCCGACTGGCCGGCGAGGGCGCAGGCGGCTGTGCTGGCTCGGGCGAGCGAGCTCGCGTACCGCTGGACCGACCGCGGCCCGGCCTGGCGGCTGCGCGACGGCGTGGTGGGGGTGCTCGACGCGGCGGCGGCCGCGCGGATCCCCGTGGGCGTGGTCAGCAACACTTTGTGCGGTGCGCCTTTTCGCGACTTCCTGACCCGCGTCGGGGTCGGGGACCGATTCGCCGCGCAGATCTACAGCGACGAGGCTGGAGTTCGAAAGCCCAACCCAGCCATGATCTTCTTGGCCACCAGAGCCCTCGGGCTGTCGCCCGCCGATGTGTGGTTCGTCGGGGACACCCCGCTGCGCGACATTCTCGCCGCTCGGCGAGCCGGCGTCGGGTACGCGATCCTGGTCCGTTCCGACCGGGAGCGACGGCCGGACGACCCCCGCGCGGTGCCGGATGCATCGGTGGAGTCCATGGTGGACGTCCACCGGATGCTGCGCGAGGTCTTCGGGAAGTAGGCGGACCAGCGGCGAGCCCGCGCGGACGTTCGGCCAGCATCGGTAGCAGTGGACACCGAGCCGCCGGAAATGGTCCCGACGGCGCTGGCAGGCGTCCAATGCAGCGGGGTTAGAGGTTTTTGAGTGCCTCGCGGACCGACAGCGCGGACATACGGGTCTCATGCGCGCGGACGTAGGAGCGGACCGCGCCGGGATCGGTCTTGCCGTACTCCCGCAGAGCCCACCCGATCGCCTTGCGAATGAAGAAGTCCCGGTGCTCCAGCGCAGCGGTGCAGTAGCGGAACAGGCGGGCCGCGTCGGTCGCCTCCTTGTAGGTGAGCTGATGCAGCAATGCGGTGCGCGCCAGCCACATGTCCTCGTCGCGAATCCAGGCATCCATCGTGGACACGAGTCCTGGGTGGCGTGACACCAGCGGACCGACCAGATGGGCGGCGAGCGTGTCCACCGTATCCCACCACGGCTTGCTGACGATCAGATATCGTGCGGTGCCGAGAACGTCCGCGGAGCAGACCTTGGCGTGGCGCCGAAGCAAGCCACAGGCGAAGTACTGGTACTCACGTGCCGGTAGCGCCCAACAGCGCACCGCAACCGAGCACAGATCGGCCTCGGCCGGACGCGCGAGCCCGGCCACGACCTCGCGGGCGAGCGTCTTCTGCAGCGGGCCACGGATGCCGAGGAACGGGAACTGATCGCGCATGTACGCCCGCATCGACACCGCCTGGGCGGGATCTGCGGCCGCCTCAAACGACCCGGTAAGCCGGCGCATGATCTCGTCGGCCAGCGGGGTGTCGGCCACGGTGGCGTCACGCACGTCGTACAGGATGGCAGACTGACGTCCATGAAGGTTGCCGACGCCCAGGCGAATTGGGATCCGTTGCCAGGCTGGCTCAACACCGCGAGCTACGGGTTGCCACCCCGCCCGGCGTGGGATGCGTTGCAGGCGGTCCTGGCGGACTGGCGGGTCGGTCGTATGTCGTGGGAGAGGTGGGACGACGCCACCCAACGAGCGCGTGAGTCGTTCGCGCGCCTAGTCGGCGTCGACAGCGAGGATGTGGCGGTCGGGGCGCAGGTGTCACAGTTGCTCGCGCCGGTGGCCGCGGCCGTGCCCGACGGTGCGCGGGTGGTCATCCCAGAGGTCGAATTCACCTCCAACCTCTTCCCCTGGCTGGTGCACACAGACCGCGGCGTGCGGGTCGACACCGTACCGGCGGCTCAGCTCACAGATGCGATCCGGCCCGGCACCGACGTGGTCGCGTTCAGCCTGGTCCAGTCCGCGACGGGGGAGGTGGCGCCGTACCGTACCGTCGTCGAGGCCGCGCGAGCGGTAGGCGCCATGGTCGTCGTGGACGCCACCCAGGCGTGCGGCTGGTTGCCGTTCGACGCTGCGCTCGCCGACGTGGTGGTCGCTGGCGCGTACAAGTGGATGATGTCGCCGCGCGGAACGGCGTTCGCCTACGTGAGTCCGGCGGTGCGCGACCGCGTGCGGCCGCTCGCCGCGGGCTGGTACGCGGGGGAGGACGTCCACTCGTCGTACTATGGCCCGCCCCTGCGGCTGGCCAAAACGGCGCGACGCCTGGATGTGTCTCCGGCGTGGTTCAACTGGGTCGGCACCGCGCCGGCGCTCGAGTTGATCGAGGAGGTCGGCGTCGGTGCGATCCAGACCCACAACGTGGCGTTGGCGAACCGCTTCCTCGCCGGTCTCCGGCAGCGTCCGGGGGACAGCGCCATTGTGACCGTAGACGTGCCGGGCGCAGAGGAGCGGCTGAGCGCGGCGGGCGTACGGGCAGCGGTGCGTGCCGGTCGCGTCCGCGCCTCCTTCCACGTCTACTCCACCGAGCACGACGTCGACATGGCACTCGACGCGCTCGTGGGCTGATGCCGGCCCGGCCGGCGGCGGGTGGCGGGCGCTGGGTTGACGTCGATCCGGCTCGCCTTCCCCGATGGCTCGCCGGTTTCGCCGACCGCCACGGAGAGTCGTCGTCGGCGGTGGACGGTGCCGTGGTGCGCCTAGTCGGCGCGGACGGCTCGATCGCGGAACTCCACTCTCCGCCGGGTGCGCCGCCGCCGGCGGGCCTGGACGAACTCGTCGCGGCGGCTCAGCAGTCGCGGCGACTCGGTCTGCTGGTGGCCCGCCAGGCGGCGGTCGCGGTCGGTGTGGCCGAAGGCGATCGTCTCGTATCGTCCAAGGTGGACTCGTCCTATGTGCAGGGTCGCACGGCGGCAGGTGGATGGTCACAACACCGGTTCGCGCGACGGCGGGAGAACCAGGCGAAGGCGGCGGCGGGCGTTGCCGCCGACATCGTGGCCCGCCTGCTCCTGCCCGAGGCTCGTCGCCTCGACGCCGTGGTCACCGGCGGGGACCGGCGGGCCGTCGACGCCGTACTCTCCGATCCCCGGCTTGCTCCCGTGGCCGCGCTTCGAGCCGAGCGTTTCCTCGACCTGCCCGAGCCGCGCCTGGCCGTACTTCAGCAGGCAGTGGTGGCGGCTCGGGCCGTCCGAGTGCGGATACGCGACGCTCAGCCGGCGGGGAGCTAGGCGAGAGCTAGGCGAGAGCTAGGCGAGAGCTAGGCGAAGGTGTTGCAGGACTTGGGGTCGCCGGTGGAGTAGCCACGGGTGAACCACTGTTGCCGCTGGGCGGACGAGCCGTGGGTGAACTTCGACTCGTCGACGCCGCCACCCATCTTCTTCTGGATCGCGTCGTCGCCGACCGCGGCCGCCGCCCCGAGCGCCTCGTTGATGTCTTGCTGCGTGATGGACTTGAAGATCGGCCGGCCGGACGCGTCGGTCGTACTCGTCGCGTTCTTGGTCCAGACGCCGGCGTAGCAGTCGGCCTGCAGTTCGAGCAGCACTGAGTACCGGTTGGCGTTGGCCGGGTCACGCTGCATCGGCCTTCTCACCTGGGCCTCCGTGCCGAGCACATCCTGCACATGGTGCCCGTACTCGTGCGCCAGGACATAGGGCTGGGCGAACTCACCCGTGGCGCCGAACCGGCTGGACAGTTCGTTCCAGAACGTCACATCGATGTAGATCAGGTTGTCCTCGGGGCAGTAGAACGGCCCGACACCACTGTCTGCCTGGCCGCAACCGGTGTTGACGGCCTGGTCGAAGAAGACGGTGTCGGACGCCTCATACGGCTTGCCAAAGCTCTGCGGAAGCGCGGTCTGCCAGTAGTTCTGTATCGAGTTGACGTACAGCGCGTTTCGGCACTTCACGTTGTTGAACCGATCCGGGTTGTTCACACCGCACTCGAGTGACGTCTCACCGCCCGTACCTGGGTCATCGCCGAGTAGTGTGTTTCCGCCCACGAGCCCGCCGACCACGAGGAGGGCTAGGACGATGAGACCGATCACACCGCCTCCCCTGCCCATCGGGATAGGGATACCCCGTATGCCCCCGCCGCCGCGGGACGAACCCGCGTCGCGCACCTGTTCGGTGTCGATCTGCGCGTTTTCGTTCAGCTCCATGGCGAGGGCTCCTCGGCATCAGTCTAGGATTCGCGCCGCCCTGGGTATCGGCGATTGACGTTCCCGCCCGTCCCACTACCCGACAATCGTGATCGATAATCCCTCCCGGCCATCGGCTACACTCGACTGGTGCTGCGTTGCGAAGACTGACCGGCCCCGCACCGACCGCTCTTGAGCGGCCGGCGCAGACGTATGCCCTCTGTCAGGCCTTCGACCGCCGATTGCGAGAGATTCCCCAATGATCAATGCCACCGGCCTTGAGCTGCGCGCGGGTTCGCGCATCCTGCTCGCCGAGGCCGCACTGCGAGTTCAACCCGGCGACCGCATCGGCCTCGTCGGTCGTAATGGCGCCGGGAAGACGACCACCCTCAAGGTCCTCGCCGGCGAGGGCAGCCCATTCGCGGGCGCGGTTGAGCGTCGCGGCCCGGTTGGCTACCTGCCGCAGGACCCGCGCACCGGCGACCTCGGCATCACCGCCCGCGACCGCGTGCTCTCCGCCCGCGGGCTGGACACCCTCCACAACGAGATGAAGGCTCTCGAGGCGTCGCTGGCCGTCGATCCAAGCGACAAGCTGGTACGACGTTATGGCGCGCTCGAGGACCAGTTTGCCGGCCTGGGCGGGTATGCGGCGGAGGCTGAGGCCGCTCGGATCTGTGCCAACCTCGGCCTGCCCGACCGGGTCCTCGGCCAGACGCTCGACACCCTCTCCGGTGGCCAGCGCCGCCGCATCGAGCTGGCTCGGATCCTCTTCCGCGACGCGAGCGAGACCGGCGGTGGCACGCTGCTCCTCGATGAGCCCACCAATCACCTCGACGCCGACTCGATCACCTGGCTGCGGGGCTTCCTCTCCGGGCACAAGGGCGGACTCGTGGTCATCTCCCACGACGTATCGCTGCTGGACTCGGTCGTCAACAAGGTCTGGTACATCGACGCCAACCGTTCCACTGTGGACGTCTACAACCTCGGCTGGAGGGCCTACCTCGACCAGCGCGAGACGGACGAGCGGCGGCGTCGCCGCGAACGGGCGAACGCGGAGAAGAAGGCCGGCGCGCTGATGGCGCAGGCCGACAAGATGCGCGCCAAGGCGACCAAGGCGGTAGCCGCCCAGAACATGGCCCGCCGCGCGGAGAAGATGCTCTCCGCCCTGGAGGACGTCAGGGTCGGCGACAAGGTCGCCAAGGTCCGCTTCCCGGCCCCGGCCTCGTGCGGGAAGACGCCGCTCACCGCCCGCGCGCTGTCTAAGTCGTACGGCTCATTGGAGATCTTCTGCGATGTCGACGTGGCCGTGGACCGGGGTTCCCGGGTGGCGATCCTCGGGCTCAACGGTGCCGGCAAGACGACGCTGCTGCGGATGCTCGCCGGCCTGCTGGAGCCCGACACGGGTGAGGTCACGCCGGGGCACGGGTTGCGGCTGGGCTACTACGCCCAGGAGCATGAGACGCTCGACGTCTCCCGCACGATCCTGGAGCACATGCGGTCGGCGGCATCCCACAACGGCTCAGGGCAGACCGACACGCAGTTGCGTTCGATTCTCGGCGCGTTCCTGTTCTCCGGCGACGACGTCGACAAGCCGGCCGGGGTGCTCTCCGGTGGCGAGAAGACGCGCCTCGCCCTCGCCACGCTCGTGTGCTCCGGCGCGAATGTGCTCCTGCTCGACGAGCCGACGAACAACCTCGACCCCATCAGCCGGGAGCAGGTACTCGATGCGATCGCCCGCTACCCGGGCGCGATCGTTCTGGTGACACACGACCCGGGCGCGGTGCAGGCGCTCAAGCCCGATCGGGCCATCCTGCTGCCCGACGGCGTCGAGGACGCCTGGAGCGACGACCTGCTGGAACTGGTCGAACTCGCCTAACCTCGCCCGCCCAAGATCGCGGTGATCATGACCTGACCGTCGTGAAATGGCGCCGATCATGACCTCCAGGTCATGATCGACGGGATCTTGGGGGGCTACCAGGGGGTCGCGAGCACGGCTTCGACCACGATGGCGGTCAGCGCGCCGACGCCGACCAGCAGCAGCGGGCTCGGTGGTGGAGGTCCGGCCTGGCGTTGTGGAGCGACGGTCGCAACCGTAAGCCACGGGAAGAACGGAAGCCAGGCCGCCTCGGCGCCCCCCCGGGCCAGCCCGGCGAGCACCGAGAACGCCACCGCCACTCCGGCACCGACGAGAAAGGGCCAGCCGGGGGTGTTGCGTACGCGACGCAGGCTGCGTACCAGCGGCGGCCCGGCGGCGAGCAGTAGCACGACGAGACTGATCCCGCCCCACCACACCGGATTACGGTGCGGCTCGACGCGCGCCGCGTAATCGGCGCGCGCGACCAGCAGACCGTCGATCCAGGCGAAGCCCGCGAACTGCGCGGCGAGCAGCGGCAGCAGCGCGCCTAGGCCAGTGGCGACGTTGAGGAACGCCCGCCGGCGGGCGAAGTACAGGCACACCACGGATAAGCCCAGCCAGGGCGCCGCGTACGAGAAGACCGCAGCGATACCCAGCGTCACGCCGCACGCCAGCGCCCATCCACCGGCGCGCCATCCGGTGCGGGTGGGAGCGCTTGCCCGTACTCCCATCGCGACCATCACCGCGCCCAGCACGGCGACCACGACGTCCACCGAGACGGCGACCCATACGGCGTACGGCGCGAGGATGAGCACGGGCGCGTAGCGGCGGGCCGGCACGTCGCCGCAGACGCCGCGCACCGCGCTGAGCACGAGCGGCGTGACGAGGGCGCCTAGCGCCGCGATCAGCACGCCCAGAGCCAGCCGATCGGTCAGGCCGAGGCGGTGCAGCGCCCACAACAGCAGCACTGGCCCGGGCGGGTGACCCCGGGCGGCCACCGAGTGGTCAGGCGCGTCGTCGGTGAAGCTCCCCAGGTAGGCGAGCACATCGTGGCCGACCCGTGGTACGTCGGTGAGGTAGTTATCGGGCGCCTGAAGCGACCTGGTGAGGCCGGCCGCACCGTCGACGAGGGCCAGTGACATCGCCCAGGCAAACGTGCCCAGCCAGCCCACCGCGAGCACGGACCGGAACGGCAGCCGGTCGAATCGGTCTCGGTGCGCCGCCAGCAGGATGATGCCCGCCACGATCGGGGCGAGCACGCTGGTGAAACCGAAGGCGAAGCGGTACGAACCGAGGAACGGCGCCGACCGCGTACCAAGCTCGGCCCCGTTGCGCACAGCGAGCCAGGTCAGGCTGAGCCCGACCGCGGTGAGCGCGACCCAGGTCAGCAGGTCGTGCCGCTCGAGCCGCGCCTCGTCCGTCACCACGGGCCATCACGCTAGCGGTATCGGTTACCCGACACATCAACGCGTGTCCTGCTGGCGTTGAAATGATGTCTAGCGCATGATCGTCGAAGACGGTCTAATAGGTGAGACCGGGAACATCGCTTCACACGACGCGCTGTTCCACCAAACCCGCCCATGTAGGACGTGAGGGATTTTCAACATGGCAGCCACCACAACAGCCACCAGCACCGAAAAGGGCCGTCGAATCGTCGGCGCGGAACGGGCCACACTCGCGAAAGACTTGGTCAAGCGGTACACATCGGGCGAGAGCATCCGGGCTCTGGCCTCCTCCACCGGACGCTCGTACGGCTTCGTGCACCGCGTGCTCACCGAATCCGGGGTACAGCTGCGGCAGCGTGGCGGCGCCCGGCGTCGCAAGAAGGCAGCCTGACACTCGATCGCGCGGTGAGACACTGGAGCGCGCGGTGAGACACTGGAGCGCGCAGTGAGTGACCCTGGCGTACGCCTGGATCGTGACGGGCCGGTGGCGGCGGTGACGTTGTGCCGGCCCCACGTCCTCAATGCGCAGACTCCGGCCATGTGGATGGCCCTGCGCCAGTTCGGTCGAGACCTGCCCGGAGACATCCGCGTCGTTGTGGTACGGGGTGAGGGGCGGGCGTTCTCGGCCGGGCTCGACCTCGCGGCGGTGAGCGCCACCCCCGACAACTCGGATGATTTCAGTTTCCCCAACATGGCCGCGAAGGACGACAGCGAGGCCGCGGAGACCATCGCCCGGTTCCAGGAGGGCTTCTCCTGGCTACGCCGCGCGGACCTGGTCAGCATCGCCGCGGTGCGCGGCCACGCGATCGGCGCGGGCTTCCAGCTCGCCCTCGCGTGCGACCTGCGGGTGCTCGCCGAGGACGCCCAGCTGACTATGGCCGAGGTCTCGCTCGGTCTCGTACCCGACCTGGGTGGGACGAAGCGTCTGGTGGAGCTGGTCGGGTACGCCCGCGCCCTTGAGATCTGCGTGACCGGACGGCGGGTGGGCGCGAGCGAGGCCGACCGCCTGGGCCTGGCCACCTCGGTGGTCCCGGCCGACGACCTCGACAAGGCCGTTGAGGAGCTGACCGCGCAGATCCTCACCGCCCGCCGAGATGCCGTCGTCGAGATCAAGGCGCTGCTCGCGGCCGCCGCGTCACGTGGCTTCCCCGAACAGGAGGCGGCGGAGCGGTCTGCCCAGGTGCGCCGCATCCGCGACCTGGTGGGCCAGGGCGAGTAGCGCGATCCTCCCGAGCACGCCACGCGTGGTCCCGCTGCGCTGTGGGCGAACATGCCCGTATCCCGGAAAGAACCGCCGGTCGGCGCGAGTTGTCGGTGGCGGGACCTAAGGTCGAGTGAGTACGTGGCGGCGTGAGTACGTGGCGGCGTGAGTACGGAGCAGGAGGTGAGTCAGTGGGGCACCCGATGGGCGGGATGGCGTCGAGCAGCTGGAGCATGATGCGCTCGGCGCGGCGCAAGGACGAGCTCGGTGACAAGCGCGTCGGGCGCGAGACGGCGCTGCGCGTGCTGCGGTTCGCCCGCCCGTACCGCAAGATGATCACCGTTTTCCTGGTGCTCGTCGTCGCCTCGTCCGTGATCGCGGTCGCCACCCCGGTGCTCGCCGGCGACGTCATCAACGCGATTTCCTCACGCCGGCCGGACGCCATGGCCACGGTGATCCGCATTGCCCTCTTCATCGCCGGGCTCGCCGTCATCGACGCCTTGCTATCGCTCGCGCAGCGGTTCTTCTCCTCGAGAATCGGCGAGAGCATCATCTTCGATCTGCGAACGCAGGTCTACGACCACGTGCAGCGCATGCCGCTGCAGTTCTTCACGCGCACACAGACCGGCGCATTGGTGAACCGACTCAACTCCGATGTACTCGGCGCGCAGCAGGCCTTTACCTCCACGCTCTCCGGCACGGTCGGCAACATCATCGCGCTGGTCGTCACGGCCGGCGTCATGTTCTCTCTTTCGTGGCAGGTGACGGCCCTCTCGCTGGTTCTGGTGCCGGCGTTCCTCCTGCCGGCCCGGTGGTTCGGGCGACGCCTGGCGGAGATCACCCGTGAGTCATACCAGCTCGACGCGAAGATGAGCACGACGATGACCGAACGCTTCGGCGTGGCCGGCGCCCTGCTGGTGAAGCTCTTTGGCCGGCCCGAGGTCGAGGCAGAGCGGTTCTCCTCCCGGGCGGCACGGGTCCGTGACATCGGCGTGCAGCAGGCGATGTACGGCACGACGTTCTTCGTCGCGATGATGCTCGTCGCCTCGCTGGCCCAGGCATTGACCTACGGTTTGGGCGGAGTGCTCGCGGTCAACGGCACGATCAACCCGGGAACGGTCGTCACGCTGGCCCTGCTCCTGACCAGGCTCTACGGTCCGATCACGTCACTGTCCAACATCCGGGTCAACATCATGAGCGCGCTCGTGTCGTTCGAGCGGGTCTTCGAGTTGCTCGACCTGCCGCCGGCCATCGACGAGAAGCCAGACGCCGTCGCGGTGGCCAAGGGCTCGGCGAAGGTCGAGTTCCGTGACGTGTGGTTCCGCTACCCCGCCGCCTCCGAGGTGTCCCTCGCCTCGCTGGAGGATGTGGCCATCCTGGACCGTACGGTCACGGATCCCGTGCTGCGCGGAGTTTCCTTCACCGTCGAACCGGGCCAGTTGGTTGCGCTGGTGGGCCCGTCGGGCGCGGGAAAGTCGACGACGGCGATGCTCGTGCCGCGGGTGTTCGATGTCACGGAGGGCGTGGTCCTCGTCGGCGGGGTCGACGTTCGTGAGGCGACGCTGGGATCGCTGCGGGACACGATCGGTGTGGTGACCCAGGATGCCCACCTGTTCCACGAGACGATCGCGGATAACCTGCGCTACGCCAAGCCGGACGCGACCGACGACGAGCTGTGGACAGCCCTGCAGCATGCCCAGATCGGCGATCTGGTGCGTTCGCTGCCCGACGGGCTGGAGACGGTCGTCGGGGAGCGGGGCTACCGGTTCTCGGGCGGGGAGAAGCAGCGCATCGCGATCGCGCGAATGCTGCTCAAGGCGCCGTCCATCGTGATCCTCGATGAAGCGACGGCCCACCTGGATAGCGAGTCGGAGGCGGCCGTACAACGGGCGCTGACCGCGGCGCTGAGCGGCCGGACTGCGCTCGTGATCGCCCACCGCCTGTCGACGGTGCGTGCGGCGGATCAGATTCTCGTGCTCGACGAGGGGAAGATCGTCGAGGAGGGGACGCACGACGAGCTGATCGTGTCGGGTGGGCTCTACTCGGAGCTCTACCGGACCCAGTTCGCGGTCACCGACGTCCCCGCCCTCTAACCCACCCCGGCGTCCGCCCAACTCCGGCGTCGATCATGACCTGGAGGTCATGATCGACGCCATTTCACGACGGTCAGCTCATGATCGACGGAGGAAAACCGGGTTTGCGGTTGACGTAACGTCAACTTCTATTGTTGGCGACGTGAAGGTGAGCAGCACGAAATGGTCGACGGCCCAGGTGGCGCGGATGTCGAAGGTGACGTCGCGGACACTTCGGCACTACGACGAGATCGGGTTGCTGCGCCCCGCAACGGTGGCCGTAAGTGGGCTGCGCTACTACGAGCGCGACCAACTGCTGCGCCTGCAACAGATCCTGGTACTGCGCGATCTCGGGCTGAGCCTCGAGGCGATCTCCACGATCGTCAACGAGGACGGCGACCAGGTGGAGCAGCTCCGCCGCCACCACAGGTGGTTGACCGAGGAGCGGGACCGGTTCGACCGGCTCGCCCGGACGGTTGCGGCCACCATCGAGCAGATGGAAGGAGGTGAAACAGTGCGACCCGAAGAGCTGTTTGAGAACTTCGATGCCGAGAAGCAGGCTCGGTACGAGGCAGAGCTGGTCGATCGGTACGGCGAGGGCGTGACCGCGCACATCGAGGAGAGCAAGCGGAAGATGTCCGGCTGGACCAAGGCCGATGTCACACGCATCCAGGAGCAGTGGAACAAGGTCGGGCCGAGGCTGATCGAACTGATCGATGAGGACGCCGCGGCGGACGACGCACGGGTGCTCGACGCGATCGACGGGCACTACCGCTGGGTGTGCAACTTCTGGACGCCAAACCGGGAGGCATACACCGGCCTAGGTCAGCTTTACGTCGGCCATCCCGGATTCAAAGCGAACTACGACGCGCAGGATCCGCGACTCGCGGAGTTCATGCGCGACGCGATGGCCGCGTACGCGCGGGCTCGGCTCTAACCCGGCCGCCTGGGGAGCTGCAGATCCCCAGGCCGGCGCAGAGCCGATGGGCGGCTCATACCCGACGAGCGACCACGCGGGTGAAACCGAGAGTGCGGCCGGCGTCGACGCGCAGCATCTCTGCCTCGCGGCCGCCGAACTCGCGCACGAAGTCATCCTCGCTGACCTCCGCGCAGACGTCGTTCCAATGCGCCCAGTCCCGCCAGCCGTCGTCGAGCAGGTCGGCCACCTTGACCTCGACCGCGTCGCTCCGGCTCCAGTGTCGGTGCCACCACTGTGGGGAGTGAAACGTCCAGAACCCCGGCTCCCAGAAGGGGGCGAGGTGCTCGGGTACGTCCTCCAGTTCTGCGATCAGTCCGGGCACCACCACGCCCAGAGCTCCGCCCGGCCGTAGGAACCGCGACAGGTAACCGAGATACAGATCGTCGGTGCCGAAGTAATGAAACGCGTCGACGCTCACGATCGCGTCGAAGTAGCCGTCCGCGAACGGCAGCTCGTGCGCCTCGGCCAGCACCGGAGTGACGGTGTCAGCACACCCCGCCACCTGGATCCGCGCCCAGTTGTCGCTCGGCTTGATCCACAGGTCGGCCGCGGTGACCCGGACGCCGTACTCCCGAGCGAGGAAGATCGACGTGAGCGCCTTCCCGCAGCCGAGGTCGAGCACCCGGGCACCAGCGGTAAGGTCGAGCGCCGGAGACAGCCATTCGAGCAGCCACAGCGGGTTCGGCCCCATCACATTGTCGATCATCCACTGTGGATCATAATCGGCACTGCGCGGGTAGCGGGGCAGCGTCAACCGCGCGCGAAGGTCATCTGTCATTGCGCCCAGCTTCGCACGCACCAGGCGCGACCGCGAAGGATTTCAGCGCCGCCGGAACTCCACGCCGTCAGATTGCCCGCAGTGCTCCACCGTCCACGGGCACGGACAACCCGGTGAGGTAGCTCGCCGCCGGAGACAGCAGGAACGCCGCCACCCGGCCGAACTCGACCGGATCACCGAGGCGGCGTAGCGGGATCGACGCCTCCGCCTCGGCCTGGGCTGCGGCAGCGTCCCCGGTGGCCGCGAAGAGTTCCCGGTTGCGGTCGGTGAGGATCCGGTGCGGCAGGATCCCGAAGACCCGTACGCCCCGCGGCCCGTACTCGTCCGCCATGTCCTTCACCACCCCGGCCAGACCCGGGCGAAGCCCATTGGACAGGCCCAGGCCCGCGAGAGGCGCACGGACCGACGTCGAGAGCACGAACCCCACCACACCCCCATCGCCCAGGCATGGCAGGACGGTCCGAGCGGCGCGAACGCTGCCAAGGAACAGCGTCTCGAAGGCTTCTCGCCACTGGTCGTCCGTGGCCTGCGCGGCCGTCGTACGAGGTGGTCCGCCCACGGATAGCAACGCGCCGTCGATCCGGCCGAAGCGCGACAGGGCGGAATCGAGGAGGAGCTGCGGCGTCGAGGAATCGCTGAGATCCGCTGAGATACCAGCCGCCCGCTCCTCACCGGCCTGCGTGTTGAGGGCGCCGACCGCCGCATCCACCCTCGCTGTGTCCCGGGACGAGACGATCACCCGCGCTCCGTCGGCCACCAGGCATTGCGCCGTCGCGAAGCCAAGCCCCCGTGACGCGCCGGTCAGCACGTAGACACGACCATCCAACTCGAGATTCATGCCCACCATTGTGCCGTTGGCGTCGACGCTTGGGCGTCACCAGGGGACGGCGCGTATGTCTACTGTCGATGGCGGAAATTTGGCTAGTGTGCCAGTCGCCCTCGGTCACGCGTAGCTGCGAACGACCCGCTTGCCTTCGGCGAATCGGTTCCATAGCGCTGGTGGTCTTCCCTTTCTGGCCCTCCGGCCGACCAAGCACCTGTGTCGGCTCGTGCCGGGTTGCCCTGCGGCCTATGGCTGCGGCCACCTTGGACGCGGCGCCACCGGCAGCCCATGTCGGGCGGCACCTCAGCTAACTGCCCGAGCGTGCGACACTCCCGTTATGGCCTACGACGAGGAACTCGCGAACCGAGTACGTGACCTTATTCAGGCTGAGGAGGGCATCACCGAGATGCGGATGTTTGGCGGGCTTGCGTTCCTGATCCACGGCAACATGGCGGTCAGCGCGAGTGGCCAAGGCGGACTACTGCTTCGCGTCGATCCAGCCGACAGTGAAGCGTTGTTGACCGATCCCGACGCACGCCGGTTCGAGATGCGGGGGCGGCAGATGGACGGCTGGCTGCGCATCGACCCGAGCGGCGTGACGACGAAACGACAGCTCAAGCAATGGGTCACCCGCGGCGTTGCCTACGCCCGCTCATTGCCTCCGAAACAGTAGCGACAGCGTTCGCGCCCCGTGCCGGCCGCGGCACGGGCTGCACTGATATCGCGAGGCCTCCTGGCGGCAACTGATCAATGCTTCGGCTCGATGAATGGGTCAAGGTGGCCGCGGCCGGCGTCCTGGCGGCCCGCTGCTGCTCGGCTATCACGTCGGCGATGCTTCGCGGCTGAAGACGGAGGGCTATGGTGGTCATCGCATGAAGGTCTACGTTCATCGCCGCCAGCCTGCCCAAGTCGCGACGTGGCTGGAAGACTCCGGATTCACCGTCGAGGCACAGACGATCCTCAGTTCCCTAGAGAGCACGCCGGCAGGCATCCTCTTCGCGCGTCGCCGGCCGTAGCTGTGAGCGCCGATTCGGTACAGTGCTGCGGTGCTGCGCACGGCGCAGTGCCCGGGGCGGTCCGCTGAAGACCGGGTTCGAGGCCGGCTTCGTTGGCGCCGAGGGTGCGGAGGCCCGCGCTTCCTTGATCAAGTCGGCTGAAGTGCGGTTCGAGCACGCCAAGCCGGTACGACATCGCCGGCAAGATCGGGACAGCGCAATGGTTGCCTGCCGCGCACGGCGCTGGCGGGCGAGAGGCGACCGCACCCCTACGCTGCTGTCGTGCGGATCGATCTGATAGCGGTGATTGTTGAGGAGTACGACCCGGCGATCGCTTTCTTCACCGAGATACTCGGGTTTGATCTGGTGGAGGACTCGCCGTCGTTCACCAACGATGGACGACCGAAGCGGTGGGTTGTCGTCCGGCCGCCAGGCGCACAGACGGGGATCTTGCTCGCCCGCGCCGACGGAGACCAGCAACGCGCCGCTGTCGGCAACCAGGTCGCCGGCCGAGTCGGATTCTTCCTCCGCGTTGACGACTTCGATGCCACATACCAGCGAATGACTGAGGCCGGAGTCACGTTCATCAACGAGCCGCGCAACGAACCCTACGGCCGGGTCGCGGTCTTTCTCGACATCGCTGGCAACCGGTGGGATCTGCTCGGCCCTGTCTGACTTCGTGGAGTCCTGCCGGCCTTCCAACTGCTGACGGCAGACGTCCGGATCTGCTTGATATGCGGGTAATCCTCGGAACTGGGACGGTGCCCGCATGGCTTGGATGGATCTGTGCCTGCGGCGTGCGAAGTGCGCGTCGGGTGATCTTGTAATGCGGCTAGGGGCACCACAGCTGGATGCGTATTTGGAGTTCCTGGCGGTGCGTTCGCGGCCGAACACGGTGCTCGCGGTGGCGTACGACCTGAGGGTGTTCTTCGCAGTGGGGGGCAAGCCGCCGCCTCAGGTGACCGCGCGCGTGCGGTGCCGCCGGACCATGCGCAGCGCGACCACGGCCACGTAGTGCGCGCCGGCCGGGTCGGTCTTGCGGCCGTTGCCGGTGTCGAACAACCGCGCCCGGGCCGCGAGCTTTGCCGGCACGTCAACCACAATCTCACCGTCGGCGACCGGGCGCTGGGCATGGCCCAACCTGACCACGGGCTCACCGGGCGCGCGAGGCCGAGGTGCTTCGACTGGTGGCGGTCGGCAAACCAACAAGGCCATCGCCGCCAAGCTGCTCCCTAACCTCGATTCACGGGAAGCCCGGCCAGCCCTGATCTTGGGTTGAGCCGGGCTTCTGGTTGGGACGTTTGCGGAGGTAGAGCGGTCGAGCCGGCGT
>JAHRHA010000294.1 GCA_020027875.1 Micromonosporaceae bacterium
CTAGCCTGCTCTATGCATGAATGTGCACGGCCGTGAGTCGGTGAGGCTCTGAGTGGCCACGAGAGGACACGCCGGGCGTTCCCCACACGAATTGTGGCGCGGCATCCCATGAAATGCGTTCCTGGACGATTGACGGCCCGGTGGTGGAGGAGCCGAGAGTCACTCGCGGGGACACCGCGGCCGTGGTCCACTCCGAGCGGCTCGCGCCGGCGTGAGCTACAAGGTGGCGCCGACAGCCCGGGCCACGTGCCGCCACGTCGGGAGCCAGGGAAACGTCAGCGGCAGATGCAGCACGATGCGGCGCGCTGACCGCTCGACCCAGACGGCCAGCTTGATCAAGCGCTCGCGCAGGGTGGTGACCTGGGCGGCGGCGCAGTCGGTCCCGGCCGCGCGACGCCGCAGTTCCTGAAACAGGATGTACGCGGCGAGCGTGAGCAGGACCCGGCACTGGTTGGCCAGGAAGCGCGAGCAACTGGTCCGATCCAGTTCCAGCCCGTGATGCAGTTCCTTGAGCCGATTCTCGACGTCGCCGCGCTGACAGTAGAGCGTATAGACGGCCTCGGGCGCGTCGGGGAGGTTCGTCACTACGAACCGCGGATTGTTCTTGGGGTCCCGGCCCGGATGCCGCACCACCTCGGCCTTCATGATCACGCGCCGCTTGCGCTTCCAACTCCGCGCCGCGTACCGCGTGTCGCCGTAGAGATGCTCGGTGCGGCCGGTCGCCTTGGAACGCATCCGCGCCTTGCCCATCAAGCGCTGGATGCGTTTCGCCAAGCGTGTGTTGCTGGCCATCGCCACGACGTACTCGACCTGCTGGCGTTCGAGGAACGCGAACAGCTTCGGGTGAGCGAACCCGCCATCGAGCCGCACCCGGCAGACCGCGTCCGGGAAGGCCGCCCGGAGCTTCGTCAACAGGCGCCGCAAGAGCCCTTGGGCCCCGCGCGTGGCCGGGGCATTGCCCGGCCGCAGCACAGCCGCCACCGCGTACTGGGCGGCTTCCTCGTTGAACGTCACCGTCGCCACGATGGGCAGATAACACCACGTGTCGTAGTGGCCGTTGAAGAACGTCAGCTCTTGCTGCCCGTGCGTAGGGTCGTCGGTGGGATCGAGATCGATCGTGATGCGGGTGGCCCGGCCCTTGAGCCGCCGCCGATGGTGCGCGATCACGAGGTCGGCCAGCCCATGGGCCATGTCGCGCAGCGCGGGCCAGTCCACCGCGTTCTCGAACCGCGAGAGCGTGGCCTGCGAGGCCAAGGCCGGCCCGGCGATCGGATCGCGCCCGACCACCAGCTTGTGGATCACGTCGTTGCCCAGCCGAGCGGCGTCGTTGCAGTCGGCATAGCCGCAGGCCAGGCCGAAGACGCGCTGGCGAATCAGTTCGAGCCCCTGATGCCGGACCTTGCCCGGCTGCCGCGGATCGGCGAGGCCCTCGGCCAGCCGCCGCGTCACGCCCAGCTGCGCATCGATCCCCCGCAGCAGGATGACGCCGCCGTCCGAACTCGTGTCGGGCATGTCGAAGGCGGCGACGACCGGCTTGCCTTTGGACTCGAATCCAAACCGGAACTGCGCTATACACGCTGTAGCCATCGAGCCTCCTGGTGGATGTGCGTGAAGGCGTCTCGACACCGCTCTTATCGCACACTTCAGGGGCTCGGTGGCTCTTCTGGCTCATCTTTCACGCATAAAGCAGGCTAGCTGAACACTACGGCGCGCACTAGCGCCCCGGCCGGGCACTGCACCGGGGCGCGGGCCAGCACGCGCTACTCGATGACGTGGTCCGCTCGGCCCAACACTGACTGCGGGATCGTCAGCCCGAGCGCTTTGGCTGTCTTGAGGTTGATCACTAGCTCGAACTTGGTCGGCTGCTCGACGGGCAGGTCCGCGGGTTTCGCACCTTTCAGGATCTTGTCGACATACGTGGCCGCGCGTCGCCACGACTCGCTGAGGCTCGGCCCGTAGGCCATCAGTCCTCCGGCGTCGACGAACATCCGAAGACCATATATCGCCGGCAGCCGGTGCTTCGCCGCCAGGCTGAGGATCCGGTCCGAGTGGGTCGAGTTGAATGGATTGGGGGTGACGACGAGGGCGGCCGCGTGCTGCGCTGTCATGGCGGCGAAGGCCCGGTCGAGCTGGCCCGGCTGGTCGACCTCGACGAATTGCAGACGGACGTCGAGTGACCTGGCCGCGCGTTCCATGTCCTGGACTGTGCTTGCCGCGGCCGGCCGGAGCACCGCGATCCGAGAGGCTTTCGGAACGACCTCCCGGAGCAGCTCGAGGTATTTCCCGGCGAACCCTTCGCCGAGCGCGAGCGAGAGCCCCGTGATGTTTCCGCCAGGGCGGGCGAGGCTCGCCACGACTCCGCTTGCGACGGGATCGCCCATGGCGCCGATGACGATCGGAATCCTGGTGGTCGCCCGCTTGGCTGCGAGCACGGCGGGCGTTCCGCCAGTGACGATGACGTCGACCTTGAGGCGGACCAGCTCGGCGAGCAGATCGGGCAGGCGCTCGGTCTTGCTTTCGGCCCGCCGGTACTCGAGGACCAGGTTTCGCCCCTCGATGTAGCCGAGGTCGCGCATGCCGGCCAGGAAACTCTGGACATCGTCGTCCCTTGACCCCGGCGCCACGAGACCGACGCGGACGCCCCGCTCCGGTGGCTGCGCCTCGGCGGCGCACGGTGCGGCCAGGGTCCCAAGCGTGAGCCCGCAGAGGAATGTGCGCCGGTTCATCACTCGATGACCTGATCCGCTCGCCCCAGCACCGAAGGCGGAATGGTGATGCCGATCGCCTTAGCGGTCTTGAGATTGATCAGCAAGTAGAACCTCGTGGGCCGCTCTACTGGCAGGTCGGCAGGCTTCGCGCCCTTCAGGATCTTCCCGATCATTCGTCCTTCCTGTCGATACTGTTCCAGGGAGTCCGGACCGTACGCCATGAGTCCGCCGAGTCGAGCAAACGGGGGAAGGAGGGCAATGGTCGGTAACCGGGCGGCGGTCGTGGCGTTGGCAATCTTCGCGAAGCCGGCAGAGATCACGGGGGATCCGAGGAGGACGAGCGCGCGCGCCCTGCCGCCTGCAACCGATCGGACCGTCTGCGTCAATGTCCCGGCACGGGCCTCGCGGATCTGCATCTCGATCCCCAATACCTTCGCCGCCTGCTCGGCCGCGAGAACCTGGGACTTTCCGGTGAGCGGATCCCAGAGCACAGTGATCGCGCGGAGTTCCGGCAGCGTCGTTTTGAGCAACTGCAGGAGCTTGCCGACAATCTCCGGAATGTCGAGAAACATCCCGGTAATGTTGCCGCCCGGTTTGGCGAGCGTCGAAACGAATCCGGCCGCAACGGGATCGGTCTCGTAATCGTGTGCCACGATCGGGATAGCGTGCGTTGCCTTCTGGGCCGCATGGATAGCGACGTAGGCACTGGCGTGAATCACGTCGACTTTATCGCGAACCAGCACCTGGGCCAGCTTGATCACGTCGGCCTCGCTTTCGGGAGAATGATAGTCGATGCGATAGTGCTGCCCTTCGGCGTAGCCTTCATCCTGGAGGCCGGCACGAAGGGCCGCTATGTTCTGCCTGAGCCGGTCGTCAAGTGGCC
>JAHRHA010000295.1 GCA_020027875.1 Micromonosporaceae bacterium
GTGGCCAGCGGCTTCGACTACGCGGACCCGGGCGTACCCGGCGCCGATCTCGACGGCCTGTACTACGTCAAGAACATCCGCCGGGCGATGGAGTGGGACAGGGTCCTCGACGACGTGCGGGTCGCGGTCGTGCTCGACGCGTCGCCCCTTGGCCTCGAGATGGTCACCGCCCTCGCCCATCGGGGCATCGAGACGCACCTGGTCGACTCCCACCCTTGGCCGCTCGCCGAGATCGCCGACCCCGACATCATGCAGCCGGTCGAGGAGTCGTGGGCTGAGCTCGGCGTGAAGACGCACTTCAACACCCGTGTCGAGGCGCTCGTCGGCGACCGGAAGGTGCGGGCGGTCCGCACCTCCGAGGGCGAGCTGCCGGCCGGCATCGTGGTCGTATGCACCCACAAGCAGCCCAACACCAGCCTCGCTCGTCGTGCGGGCCTCGCGATTGGCTCCACCGGCGGGATCGTCGTCGACGAGCGCATGGCGACGTCGGTCGCCGGTGTCTACGCGGCGGGCGACTGCGTGGAGCTACCCCATGGCGTCACCAACATCCCCGTACAGGGCCTTTCCGGCAGCCATGCCTACGCGCAGGGCAAGGTGGCTGGCGCGAACGCCGCGGGCGGCGACCGTACCTATCGTCCGGTCTACGTCCCGTGGGGGATGGTGGCCGGGAGATGGATGATCGGCGGCGCCTCGTTCGGGGAGACGCTGGCCACGGCGCTCGGCATCCCGTTCGTGATGGGTGTCGCCGAGGGCATCTCCCGCGCGCGCTACTACCCGGGCGTCAAGAAGGTACGAGTGAAGCTTCTGGCAGAGCCAGGCAGCCTGCGGCTGATCGGTGCCCAGATGGTTGGGCAGGAGGGGATCAAGGAGCGGGCCGACTTCCTCGCCATGGCCATCATGACCGGGGTGACGCTCGAGGACCTGGCCTGGATGGAGAACGTCTACTCGCCGCCCATCGGGGCGCTGAACGAGCCGATCGCCGTGGCCGCCCAGAACGGCTGTTCGTGCCGATCTACCGCCGGCTTCCATGGGGGCTGCGCCGCGGCGTCATCCAGGCGATCCCTGGAAGCCATCGCCGCCACTGGCAGACCCGGGGGCCGATTCGTCGCCCACCCGTCGTCTAGCGATCCGAGGACTCAAGACGGAGGAAGGAACACGATGCCCGAGAAGACCATCGAGACGCCGCCGGCCGAGGAGGGAGCGTACCTCTACAACACCGACGAGAAGGTGTTCGAGGACGTCAAGGCGAAGCCCGGCGAACAGGCCTTCGTCTTCCTGCACACCGTCCCTTACGAGGGCTCCGTCGGGCTGGTGAACCTCCTCACCGCCACCCGGCTCGTCCGTAAGGGGTTCGACGTCCACGTCGTCCTGTACGGTCCCGGCGTGCTGATGGCGTCGGGTACCCGGGGCTATCCGTCGGTCGGCAAGGAAGGCTTCCCCGGTAACCTGGCGATCAACAACCAGATCAAGACCCTCCTGAAGGAGGGTGCCCACGTCTACGCCTGCCGCTTCGCCATGGGGGCGCTGTACGGCTTCCGGGAGGACGACCTCATCGAAGGGGTCAAGGCCTTCAACCCGCTCGACGTGCTGGACTCAGCCCTGCTCGCGTGGCGTGCCGGGGCGTTCCAGCTCAACACCTGGACGGTCTGAGGCCCAAGCGGAGGTCGGCGCCGTGGCGGGCGCCGACCCCTGCTCATCTGAGGTGCTCGTCCAAAGCCACGAGCGCCTGCTGGAAGCATGCCAGCGGTGCCTCCGCGACCCCGGCGCCGACCTGCCCGGTGCCGGCGCTGGCGTGGAGGATGCCGGTATTGATCGACGGGGTGAGCTCGAGTTCCACCACGCGGCGCGCATCGACCCCTACCGGTGTTCCGCGGAAGTCGAGCAATGGCAGCTTGAAGCGGCTGCTTCGGCCCGCGCAGATGCGGGCCATCGCCTCGGTGGTCGCCACCGCATCCGCCATCGTGCCGCCGAGGAAGGCGGCCACCACCGGGGACGCCGCGGCCGCGGGACCGCCGAGCCCGATCAGTTCGAGGACCGCGCTGTCACCGATATCGGGGGCGCTCACCTCGGGTCCGAATCCCGGGTGGTAGAGCGCCCGCCCGACCGGTGGGGCCGGGGCGACGAACCACGCATCACCGGTGCCCGCGAGCCGGATCCCGAAGGTGGTGCCGTTGCGGGCCATGCCGACCAGCACGCTCGAGCCTGGGACCGCGGCGGCTGAGTCGGTGACCGCTTTGGCTGCGGCCATCGCCAGGTTGAGAAAGAAGAGATGGTTGCCGGAGAGGAAGCGGGCAACATCCGCCAGACCGGGGGCGCCGACGGTGACCAGCGCCGGGAGGAGGTGGCGGAGGAACAGATTTGTTGCGGCCTGTGTCCGCATGTGCACGTCGTCACCCATCTGCAGCCCTTGGACGACGAACGGGAGCAGCTCGACCGGCCCGGTCGCGGCCAGGGTGGCGTGCAGCACCGGGGCGGCGACGTCGCGCAGCCAGACCAGCCGGTCGACCGCTTCAGGGGTGTCCTGCCCGAACCAGGCCGTCGCCCCCGGCCCCTGGTTGATTCCCGAGTAGGCGCGGTTCCCACCGTGCGGGTTCTCGACCACGAATACCGGGGCGGATGGGCCGACCGTGGTCGCCATCGGCACGACCGCGGCGTGGTGGTTGGCCGGCTCCAGGCGCACCCGGCCGGCCGCGACGAGCCGCTCCGCCTCGTCCGGTGAGGCGGCCCAGCCCTCGGCCAGGATCGAGGCTCGGGCGGAGCGGCGCAGCGGATCGCAGAAGTCCTCCCAGGCGAGCGGAGGGCCGCAGTGCAGGACGGTCCGGTCGTCCATCCCGGGCACCACTTGGACGGCGGGGGCGACGCCGAGGAGCACTGGCGCCCCTTCGTCGAGCCGGCGCACGACCTCGCGGTTTGCCGCATCCACCCGCTCGGACACTGGCCCGTACAGCCGCTGCAGGGCGGCGACCAGCTCCGGGCGGCCGCTGGCGGGGATCCGCCAGTCCACCTCGACGGCCGCAGCCCCCTGGGCACGGACCGCGTCGCCGAACAGCGGCAGGCCGACGTTGACGACGCGCACCTCACCGGGGAGCGGGACTGGAGTGCGGCCGCCGCCAGCGTTAGCGTTCATTGGCGTGGAAGCCACAGCGCGCTGGGAAGGGGCGTACCGATGCCGGGTCTCGGTGCGGCAGTTCGAGCTGCGCGTGGACGAGCCGCCGGCGCACAGCGGCGGCACCGACAGCGGGCCGCAGCCGACCGAGCTGCTGCTCGCGTCCGTGGCGTCCTGCTTCGCGCTGGCGGTCGCCCACGTGGCCGGAAAACGCCGGATCGTACTGCCCGACCTGGCGGTTACCGCCACCGGCGAGTACGACGGGCTGCGGTTCGGCGCGATCCGGATCGAGGTCCGCTCGAGCCATCCGCCTACGGAGCTCGCGTTCCTCGTGGAGCGTGCCAAGCCGTTCTGCTACGTCTCGAACACACTGCTCGGGCAGCCGGTGCTGGAGTACGTCGTCGCCGGGCCGTCTAGCCACGGACCACCTCCCTCGCCTGGTTGAGCAGGTCGCCCTCGGCCTCACGGAAGGCCCGTGCGTGCCGGGCCGCCGTGGCTCGCAGCTCGCCGGCCGCCTGGGTGCAGGTGCGGGCCATGTGCTGGACCACGGCCGGCGCGGCGCCTCCGGGAGCGACCCGCGTCAGCACGATCGCGCGCGGGTCGAGCACGTCAGTGAGGTCGCGCTCGGCCAGCCCGAGCGGCCGGCCGAGGACCTCCTGCGCGGCCTCGTCGAGCATCGCGCCGGTGAGGTCGAGCCCGCGGAGGCCGCGGCGTCCGGCCAGGCGCACCGCCCTGCCGACCACGACGTAGGCCGTGCGGTAGTCCACGCCGCAGGTCTGCATGACGAACTCGGCCAGGTCGGTGGCCTGGGAGAACCCCTGCAGCAGGCTCTCGCGCATCCGCTCGGCACGCACGTCGAGGGTGGCGACTACTCCCGCCATGAGCCGGGTGACCTTGCGGGCGAGCTGGAGGGCGCGTGGGACCTCGCCGTAGGCGAAGATCAGGTTGTCGCTGCGCGCCGAGGGGCTCTTCACCACGGCCAGGAAGCCGGACAGGCGGCCGATGAGGACCCCCGCCGCACCTCTGGTGATGGCGAGCGCGTACGGGTTGCGCTTCTGTGGCATGAGCACGCTTGCGCGCGTGTAGGGGCCCGCCAGGTCGACGAAGTCGAACTCTTGGCTGTCCCAGATCTCGAGGTCCTCGGCGAGCTTGCTCTGGTTGCTGACGAGGCTGACCGCGGTGGCCAGCAGGTCGATCAGTCCGTCGGTCTGCCAC
>JAHRHA010000069.1 GCA_020027875.1 Micromonosporaceae bacterium
GCACTTGCTTTGCTGATGGCAGGGGTCTGGTTCTTCCTCCACGAGGGTCGGGCCAAGTCCGATCAGTGGGCAAGCATTGGCGGGTACGTGTTGGCCTACCTGGTGGCCGTCGCTGCGCTGCTCAGGTGGCTGTTCCACCGAACGGGCGGTGGCGGTTCCGGATGGGAGTCGACGGCGGATGCCCTCGACCAGCACCACCTCCTCCTGGTGCTGAAGAGCAAGATCGGCGCACAGCTGGTCCGACCGCACGCGTGCGACGTGCAGGGGCCGCTGGACTACGCGCCGGCACGTGCGATCGTCAGCCGGACCGGACTCGCCACAAGCCTGCAGGTCATGTACCCGCGGGAGTTCGTCGGTGCGACCGGGTACGTCGCCCCCGGTCGCTACCGGGTCACCTGGTTCCACGCAGACGAGCGGGGGCGCTGGCGGGAGGTCCTCCGCGCCGAGCACGACGTGAAGGTCTCCGTCGACACTCCTACCGCCTAAGGGCGCTAGGGCAGGTCCATAGGCGAGGCCTTCGGCTACAAAGCGCCGACCTCGGGAAGGCGCGGAAGGCCCCGGCCGGTGCGTCAACACCGAGTCCGGGGCCGTCTTCACCGACCCAGCAGTTGGCCAGCTCCTCGTCCGTCAAGATCCGGATCGCACCGGGTTCGGTCGTCCAGACCGGACCACGTCGCAAGCGACGCAGCCGCGCGCGACGTCGTGCGCGTCGCTCCAGTCGACTCAGGCGCGGCACGCGTGCCGGAGGCACAAGACCTCCTCGATCTTGCGCGGGGTGTACGCCCGCGACCAGTCGTCGATCCGCCGACCGCACGCCATCCAGTCCGTCTGGCCGTCGACCAAGCGATGTTGCAGGGTCGGTCGACCCGATGCCGACCTCGCGGTCACGTACAACGACTTGAGAGGCATGGGTCGTCCTCTCAGGCCGCGACGAGTTCGTCGGTGGTCGGTTGGTCGGCCGGCTCGGGTTCGTCGTCCTCGCTGGGTTCCGGCAGGTCGGTTGCGACGGACTCAGTGGGTTCGTCGGTGCCGCCGGTCGCGGCGGCCTGCGCCCGGTCGATGATCGCCCGGATCGCCGTGGGGGTCTTCGCCGCGGCCGCCTCGCCGAGCAGGGCGACGACGTTCTTGAGGCGATCTTGCAGTGCGGCCTTGGTGGGCGCACCCGCGCTGGGTGACTTCTTCGCCTTGACGAGGTGCTCGGGCAGACCCTCGCGGTCCACTGTGTCCAGCGCGGCGATGATCGCCTTGAGGTGACCGGGCGCGACGTCCTTGGGTGAGTCCTGCGCGGCGGCCCAGCACCGTGACTGGGGAACACCGGACAGCTGCGATAGGACCGCCCGCGACAGGCCAAGCCCCTCGCGCGCAGGCGCCGGGGTAGCGTCCACGATCTTCTTGCGTGGCGTCTCGTTCACTCCGCTCGATCGGTCCCGACCATCCCTTGTGGACGATCGATCTAAATCGAAACAGGAGATGTGACATATGTAAACAAGATCTTGGGACCGCGTCCAAGATCTCTGGCGGCACGCCCACAAATGCCGGGGGTCCCGGCCTAGGTCTACCCTGCGGCCAGGACCCCATCTAGCGTCGGCCTGGTCAACACCACGGCTAACGGGTTCGTACTCAGAGCACGATGTCCTGCTTTGCCTGGGTTGCTTGGCCAGGCCGCTCGGGCACCTGCGGTAAGACAAACCGGGGGAGTGTGCTCCCCGTCGCTAGGTTGTTTGTCGCGCGTTGCCTGCGTTCCGATGATTCAGCGTCGTTTACCGACGATTTCGCAGACCGATGTTCCTTCAACTGGCTTACCTGAACGTCATACGCAACGTTCACCGCTAGTGGGTTCAGACCGCTGATGCGTACGCTGCGGCTGGACTGGTCTGCCATCTTGCACAGCTTCCAGATCAGCGCACACCGCAGACATACGATCAGCGTGGAAGCGACAGCGACAATGATCGCCACCGTGGCTTCCATGACCGGGTACCTAGCGGGCCTTGCTCGTGAATTCCATAGGCGCAGCTCCTTGACTGCTCGATGCCCATCATCGGACCGAGAGGGCTCCACCTCTCAGGATTACACAAGATCAGGCAGAACCGATGTGTCGAATCTAGGCGTACGGTCGCGCCGCCGGCCGGACGAGGTCGCGCAGCAGCGCGTCGGACTGGCGGCGGGCCTCCATGACCCTGGGCCACGCCTCCGCGCACGCGCGCATGATCTGGACGTGGTCGCGGGTCCAGGGCGCCAAGCGTCCGTCGTCGTCCGGCTCCAGGGGTACGTGGGCCTCGTTGAACGCGGTCATCGCCCGCGCCAGCTGCTGGAACGCGCCGATGTACGACGCGCGTGCCCGCGTGACCTCGCGCTGCAGGTTCCGGTTGCCCACAGTAGTATCGTACAGTCGTTCGACCTCGATCACCAAGCGTGTCATCACATCGGAAGAAAGGACGTTCGTGCGTGGATGCAACGGCCTGGGTTGCGGTAGCCGGCATCGCCGGTACGCTGCTCGGCGCACTCCTTGCGCCGGTGCTTACCGAGAGGATGCGCCGTAAAGGTGTCCGACAAGAACAGCTGATGGGTCAGTGTCTCGACGTCTACGCCGACCTGCTGCGGGCTACCGCCCGTCTCGCTGACAACGCGATGACGTGGTCGGCGATACCGCTCGCGGACCTGAAGGAGACGGACGACGACGAGCTGGACCGGTTGATGGGCCGGGTTCGAGTCGTAGCAAGCGAGCAGGTCCACGACCGGTTCAAGGCACTGACGAAACAGCTTCACGAGTTCAACCGACTGCTCCTCGAGGCAAGGCCCCATCACCAGCGGGTGCGTGATGCGGGTGAGGTCGACGACACGACAAGCATCAAGCAGCGGACGACGCTGGGCGGTGTCGCGGACAAGATCGTCGAGTCGCACAAGCAGCTTGAGAAGGCGATTCGCGACGAGATGCAGCACTGAGGCGTCGCCGCTGCTGGGTGAACTACCCTGGAAACACGCTGGGCTGCGCGGAACGCGAGCACCTCGGCGGGTTCCGCCTCGATCGGGGGCATCCCCGGCGAGGTGGGTGCCGGAGCGTGCGGCGTGCGATGCGGTTCGCGGACCTGCGCTGCGATCCGCTCGGCGAGCAGGTAGAGCACGACCATTCCGCCATGGACGATCTTGCTGCCGAGCGTCTGACCGGCGATGAAGTTCGCCGCCGTGCTCGCTGTGCCCGTGAGGACCAGGACCACGGTTGCGGCCCGGCGTCCCTTGCGTGCGACCCCGCCGGTGTGAACCGCGAGGGTGCAGATGATCGCGAGCAGGTCGACCGGGATCGGCGATGGTCGCCGTGAAGGCGTCCACGCTCCACGCCAGGAACAGGTGCCGCTGGGTGCTGTAGCTGACCGCGGCCGCTGAGGCCATGATCAGCAGGAACAGGTCCCGGATGACCTTGATGGTGCCGTACTGCATGTTCCCTCGCAGGAACTCCGCCCGGCGACGGTCTGCGCCGGGTCACGGAACCCGGGACCGAGTTGCACGGTCCGCTCGAGGCGGATGGCGGAGCGCACCAGCCCCACACGCTGGGCGCTCGACGCCGTGAGGACGGGAAGTCTGTGAGTCTCGACTGTGTGCCTCGGATCCAGTTGTCAAGGAACGAGGTGGGGAGGGGAAGCCGACGGAGGAGCCTCGCGCTTGTGCGCTTCTTAGTCCAATTGTATCAAGAGATGTAGAGATTTCGATATCTGTGTCACGCACAGATCAGCGAGAATCTTGAGGAATCCGCGCCGCTGGCGCCCGATCTCACAAAACTGGCGCTCGGTGGCCTCCCTAGAGCACCGAAACCGACCGACCGTGATAGTTGCCAACGGCCCTACGCCCCACAACCGTCGGGACCCCTGACGTCCGGTTTCTGGCGTGTCGCCTCGGTGGCCTCTCACACTTGCTCACGCCGGCCGCGCAGCAAGGTGCGGCCAAAGTGGAGGGAGCCGTGATGCTCACGGAGGAAGTCACCGAGGCCGGACGCGCGGCCGTCGAACCGGGCAGGCAGAAGGCCATCGAGATGTCGGGTAGGTGGTGGATCGTGTTCCGCGCGTCCGACGAGGACACGTCCAGGAGCCTGCGCGAGGCCGCGCGCCCGATGTTCACACCCGGGGACGAGTGGGACATCCGCGACTACAAGAGTCGTCTCGCGGGAGACTACGTCTCTCCGCTGCTGGCCCGAGGGCTACGGCCGTCCGGTCACGAGCAACCCGCATCCGGTGTGGCAACCGGCATGGTTCTAGGAAGCCAACCCCCCACACCATCGGGAGAGTGAACCAGTGGCTGAAGTCATGCCAGACGACTACGAACCCGGGCGCCGTACGGCGATGCGGCGCGGCTGAACCTCGGCACGTGGGTGACCGTAGCGGAGCCACGCGCACTGTCGAAGCCGCCCTCTTCCTGGATCTTCGAGGTCAACCTGGGAAGGAAGGACTGCCTCAACGGCCCGGGTGAGACCTGGGAGGCGACTTGGAGGAGAACGGCGAGCGCGAAGGCAGCAAGGGGGTCTACCGCAAGCTCATCCTCGTCACCAAGGCCGTGTAGTGGCCGAGGTGATGCCGGAGGGCTACGAGCCGCGTCGGCGTACCACGGCCCGAGGGTCCGATGCGCCGGCGCCGGTCACGGACACGTCCACGAAGCGGTGGGAGCAGACGTCGCACTCCCGAGCTGCCCCCACGGTTTCCGGACTGCTCCTCACCACCGACTCTGGCGCCAGACCGCAAAAGTCACATCTACTGCTCGAGCTGCGCCGGCTGGTTCCGCGCGGATGGCGACACTGGATCCCTGATCGTGTGCCTGGGGTGCGAGCTGATCATAGGCCCGCTGGTGGACCTCACACGTGACGAGGTGGTCGAGCTGCCGCCGAAATACGTGAAGGTCCTTGGGCAGCCCTGGCCCGATCAGGCTGTGCTGATCCGCTGGGCTCGGGAGATCACGGGGCATCTGCCAGGTCTGCGAGTTAGTGGCCCTGCCAATAGCCGACAAAGGCAGTGACACGAGTGTCAGAGGTTCGTTACTTTCACGTAGGGAATTTCGGGTCCATCGTCTTTCTCGCGACAGGCCGAACTTGCCAGTATATTTGTGACCACTACCATATCCGCAGTGCGACACGCGGGAACTATTCTTACCCGAATGGCCACATCTGGTCGTCCACGACCGTCGCGCCGGCCTCTGAGGCGAAGTTATCCACAGTTGCGTCCCTGCAACGGATGCGTGCCTGGACGTCGCTGGACGTCGCTGAGTGTTGCTGGACGTTGTTGGGCGTTGCTGGATGTTGTAATGTTTCTGCAAGACACCGTAATGACTCAGTGAGAGTTATCCACAACATGTCGCCCACAATCACGTTCTAAGCCCCCAAATGTTGGGTGGACAGGCGTGCGACGTCTCCTTGTGAAGTGCGGACTCTCCGTGCTACCGTTCCGCGCTAGAGAACGCAAAACCCGGCAAGGTGCCGGGTAGACACCTCACCGGGTTCTTCTCTTTCCCAGAGGGTTGAACCATACAACACAACGTTCACGGTGTGAAGTACCGCCCCGGCGGGTGAGGTGCCACGTTCTCCCTACACCAAGGGAGGACGACGTGGCTAAGAAGCCCGTTATCCAGAGCCCAGGGGAGCCGGCGTCCCACAGTGGACAGTGGCGACCCGTCAAGGGCGGCAACGAAACAACGGTGCCGAAGGGGAAGACGCTTCCCCCGACGCCCAAGGGCGGCGACTGGCAGCTGGTCGACCCGTCTGACAACGACTCCGGCCGGTAACCTCGACCGTCGTCTAGTCAAGCCGAAGGCTCACACGTTCGTGTGGGCCTTCGGTCCTTTGTGGAGGAGGTAGCGGATCCTGGTGGGCCTGGGCCGGCCTTCTGAGGAGCGGTCCCGCTACCTCCCGCCTGTGATCCACCAGGTTCGCGGAACAGAGCTCTCGGCGGGTGGTCACAGCCCCGTTCGTGATGACGTTCGACGGCCGCCACGGACCCGTGGCGGAACGTCGCCACCACGTACGGCCGGCATCGGCAGACCGGTGGCCCGGCGTCGCGCCGGGCTGCCCGGGCTCTGACGACGTGCTCGCGCACGGTGGTCACGGCTGGCCTACGCAGGCGCCGTGGGTCACAGCCCGCCCCGCAGCGTGGCTGGCGTGGAGGGCGAGCCACGCGGTGTGTGCGGTCCACTGTGACTGGTACGGGAACAGCTTGTACGCGCGCTCGCGGATCGCCTCGAGGTCGAGGTACGCGACCGGCGCCAGCGTCACCTTGCGGGCGTTCTCGCTGGTGCGTACCGGTCGGTCGGCGTACTACGTCACCCCGAGTCTCGCCGAAATGTCGACGTCGATGCGGGTCGTCGCACCGTTGTAGTGCGCCTGCGACCAGTCGTCAAGTTGTCCCCACACACCGACGATCTTCTTGACCACGTCCGTGAGGTCTTCGAACTCGGTGCAGCCCGCACACCGAACCTCGGCGACGAGTCCGAGACGTAGTGACCCTTGGTCGTCACGATCTGCGGTGTGGACGCAGGTTCGCCCACATGTATCTACATCCGCACTTGGGGCACGGGTCGCCACAAACGAACCGCGGCCGGGGCTCTGAGGGCGGCACCACAGCACGTCCGCGGATAGCCGATAGATCGAGGTAGGCCCAGCGGTTCCAGCCGCCCGGCTAGGCCCCAGGCCTCTCGCAGAACCACTTGAACCCGGCCCGGTTGATCTGCATTTGAGCGAGGTCGCCGTAGACGTGGGTGCGCGATGACCAGTCGCCGGAGATGATCCGGTTTAAGATGATCGACTTGTGGGAGATGTCCCCGTGGTCCCAGCGGTCATCCTGACAGTCGCCGCACATCAACCTGGGTGCGTTGCCGTACCAGGTGTGTGAGCGTGACACACCGCAGTAGATGCAGGGCCTCCGGTCGTCCGGCGATCCAACTCCGCGCTCTCCTCGCGGCCTCGCCGAACGCGAGCGCGAAGTGCGGCGGTCTTCTCGCGGATCTGCTCCCGCCGCAGTGCCTGCAGTGCGTCGACGTCGGCGCGCAGTCCGCTGAGGTCGTCGGGCGGCTCGGGTGTCCGGCGTCGGTCCAGCAGGGCCACGGCCCTACCTCGCCCACGGTGGTGGTGTGTACGTAAAGTGTAGACTCGGACCCCGGCCGTACGACGGTCCAGACGGCGGTCCTCTCTTTTCTTCTTCCGGCGCGACGCCGGCGAGGGTTCCGCACACTCATCAAATGGCGAACCGGCAGCGAAGGCCGAATCAGCCACCTAAAGCACCGTTACGGCTAGGCGCGCAGCGGCGTCGCCGGGCGTGAACGCACCGCGGCCTGGTGCGGACACGGAGTTCTCGCGCACAACCTGGTGAAAATCACCGTGATGGTGCCGGGGTGAAAGCCGACGTCGGGGCCACCGACTGCAACCGCCGTCACCCACCACCACGATTCACACGGCGCTGACGACGCGAACCTACTTCTTCAGGTCGAAGTAGTTATCTAGCCCTACTCTGGTACGGGCCAGCGAGAGCGCACCGGGGTCGAGACAGGCCGGAGGCACCGACCTCTGCCCGAAACGGTGGCGGAGTGGTGCAGGACCGAAGACGATGGCGACGGATCCGCTGGGCCGAGCCCCGGCCCAGCGTGCCGGCGACCACGTACAGCCCGGTCACCAACATCGCCGCCGCGTGGTCCGCCGCAGAAGGCGTCGCCGCGCGCGTGCAGGAACCCGAGCAGACCCGACACGCTCGACAACCGCTGCCGCACCGTTGGCCCCGACACCCCTGTGCCGGCGCCGTCGCCTGCGAGCTGCAACCGCCCCACCCCGGTACCGGTGTGCTGCGCGGTGACGAACTCCAACACATCCGCCGCGGTTCACCTGCGCGGGCGGCTTGCCCACCACGGCGAAGAAACACTCAGGTCGTACGCTGCCGCCAGCACCGTGTTCGCCGCGAACGCGCCCCCAAGGAACTCCAGGTACCTGTCCAGCTGCGGCACACCAAGCCACACAACAAGATCACCCGCTGCGGTCCGAGAACGCTGCAGGCACGGATCCAACCAAGTCATGCGGGCACTCTTTCACGTCCGAGGATAACCCGCATACCAAGCAGATGAATATGATCATCTCGCCATGGAGATGCCGACGAATCTTGATCTTGGTTTGGAATGTCCAGGGCCCGGACGGACCGGTTGCTGGGCAGGCGGTGCGGCGCGGTTCGGAGATGGCGCTTCAGGTTTCGGTGCCCCACCATTGCCACCATCCGGCCGGGGCGGCGATGACCTCGGCGACGGTCGGCATGTCGTGGCGGGCGGGTAGGTCGCCGTTGGCTGGGGTGCAGAGGCGGAAGGGTCCGTCGTCGCCGCAGAGGATCGGGTAGAAGTAGTAGAGCCGCGGCAACCAGTCCAGCATGCCGAGGGTCTGTACGGCGGCGTGTTCCCATCCGTACCACAGTGCGGTGAGGATGGTGACCGCCTCGTCGTGGCGCCACCACTGTTCGCACCAGCGCCACCGACTGGCCGCGCCGAGGTCGCCGTGCGGGCGGGGGAACGACGGAAGTAGGTAGTCGCGTACCCAGGCCTCGACGGTGGGGTACTGCGGCGCCAGCCCAGCCGACGGGGTCGGCTCTGGCGCGTGCGCACTGCCGTTCGCTGTGCTCGTGCTGTCATCCACTGTGGTCATCGGGCTCTGCCTTTCCGCGGGCTCGGTGCCGGGGCGCTCTGCGTGGGGAGGGTCGGGCTGGCGGGGCTCAGGGTGCGAAGCGGAGGGAAGGCGCGGCCCAGCCGTCGCCGCTGCTCCGCCGCGGCGGTGTCTTGCTCGGCCCGGCCTGTGCGTCCGTTAGCGGTGGCGAGACCGGCGTCGTGCTCGTCGACGGTGGTGGCCGGGCTGTCGGGTGCGGCCCGGTCGAGGTCTGCGGTACGCCGCTGCCGGCCGGCGTTGCCGGACAGCCGCTCCGCTTCGGCGCGGGCGGCACGCTCGGCGGTGGCCTCCAACTCATCCGCAACCGCCCCCGGTGCGACGGCACGCAAAGCCCGGGCGGCCCGCGCTAGTAGGGCGGCCGCGTCGGCGGCCGGAGCGTGGCCGGCGCTTCGCCACTGGCGCTGCACCCGGTCGAGCATCTCCGGGTCGATGCCCTGGGCGAGGCGGGCGGCCTCGGCCCGGGTGGCGGCGTCCAGCTCGTCCACTGCCCGGCGCCCGGCCGGGTCCGGCATGCTACCGACGGCCCGGCCGTTCGCGCCGCGACGCAGGGCCGGCGGCGGCTCACCAGTGTTTCCGTGTGGTCGGGCACGCCCGGCGCCACGAGCACGAGCCTCGCGCTCCCATAGCTCATACGCGGCGGCGCGCATCGCGTCGGCCAGGCTTCGCCCCGCGGCGCGGTGGCGCTGGTAGGCGTCCATCAGGTGCGGGTTGAGCTGGCGCAGACGCTCCTCGGCCCGGCGCATCGCCTCCCGGGCTCGAATGTCCCCGCTGGCGGCGTACATGGCCGCGGTGCGCCACAGCTCGGCCACGTCGCGCAAACTCGCCGCGTCTAGCCATGGCTGGTCGAAGACGCGGTCCATGAATCGGTGCGCGGCCCGGTCCTGTTCGGCCAACGCCGTCGCGCTGACCCTGTCGGCCTGGTGCCGAAGATGATCGGCCTGGGCGCGGCGTTCCGCCCGGGCGGCGCGGTTCTGCGCACCGGCCACCGCCCACCGGGCGGCGGCCTCGCCGACCGTGGTGAGCACCGCGAGCGCCTGCAGCAGCTGGCCGCGGGCCTCACCGACCGGGTCGTCGTGCTGCTGCGGCTGCTGCGGACCGGTCACACCGATCACCTCCCATGTTGTTGATCTTTGTCAAGGCCTATCGCGTTGGTCGTCGACGCGGGGTATCCGGTGTAGCCGACGGGTCGGGGTGGGTGGTCTCGGCTGTCGTGGCCGCCGGCCGTGTCAGATCCGGCGCCGGGACCGCTGCGTCGGGAGCAAGTCGTCGGCCCGCGGTAGCGGCCGTCCGGAGGACCTCGGCCGCGCGACGGGCCGCCTCGGCCTGGTGGGGGCGCTGCTGCGCCTGCTGGAACGCGGCGAGCGTGTCGGCCAGGCGGGCCAGGTCGAGCAACAGCGCGAGCACCGCGTAGGTGTCGGGGTCGCCGGAGATGCGGCCCATCAACGCCACCAGCCGCGACATCGCCCGCAGGTCGTGCGAGCGGGCGGTGGCCTTCGCGACCCACCCGTTGGGACCGCGCGACGCCTGGTCGAACAGCTCCGCCGCGGTGGTCAGCGGACCACCGCGGTGTCCCTCCACCGCACGCGCGGCGGCGGTCAGGGTATCCGAGGCCGCTTGTGCCACCGCCTGCGCCGCTTGCGGGTTGTTCCCCGCGAGATGGTTGATGGCGTCGGCGGCGCCCCGGATTGCCTCGGCCGCCGCGTCGAGCGCGGTCACTCGGGCGGCCGGCGACACGCGCACTGCTGCCGCGGAAGCTGTGCGGGTGTGCCCATCCGGGCTGGCCCACTGCTGGCGCAGCTTCGGCAGGGTCAGGTCACGGGCGAGCTTGCCGCCGCCAAACCACACTGGTTTGCCGGCCGCGGTGGTGTGCGACGGGAGTGCCACCGAGTAGCCGGTGTACTCGCCTGGGTTGATGGAGCTGGGCCGGAGCCTGAGCATGACTCCGGCGTCGGCGAGCCGGGCGAAGAATTCGTTCTCACCGGAGGCGGTCACGGCGGCGGCCCGCACCTGCCGGCGTAGCTCGTCCCGGGCCGGCAGCGCCTTGCCCAGCCGCTTGGCCTTGTTCAGCTCGGCCGCGCCGGGGCGGCGGTGGCTGGTGCGATCCATCGGCCCGACCCGGCGGAGCCCGTAGCGTTGCTCAAGCTCGTAACACATCCCCCGGCTTTTGATCTTGTCTTGCCAGCCCCAGGCTGTGCGGCCATCCTGGCGGACCAGGGTGGCGGCGAGGTGGATGTGGTTGTCGGCGTGGCGGACCGCGATCCACCTCACCGCGTTCGGGTCGCCGTATGGGGCCAGGCCGACCGCGTTCATCACCTCGCCAGCGATGTGACGCCACGCCTCGTCGGAGAGCGACCGATCCTCGGGCGCGTTGCGGATCGAGCAATGCCACACCGTCCACTTGGGCGGGTTACGTGCGGCGTGCAGCGGCTGTGCCAGCAGGTCGATCAGGCCGCGTACATCGGGGCGGCCGTCGTAGCCGGCATCGGCCTCCAATGACGCCAGGTCGCCGGCGCCCTCCCACGCCGCGACCAGGTGCGGGTTCTCGTGCTCCTCGCACTTGCCAGGCGAGTACAGATACCAGATCAACCGCGAGAGCCGGTTGTGCCGCGGATGGACCCTCGGGTTCACCGCAGCCGCCGGTCCACCTCGGCAACCACGTCATCCAACTGGCGAATCGAGCGGACGACCATCGCCACCGCCCGGCCCATCCACTCCGGCACCTCGCCCGTGGCATTCAGCGCCGTCACCGCCTGGTTGACGTTCGTGCCGAACCTGTTAATTGCCGTCCTCGCCGCGAACAGCTCCCGCAAGAGCCGAGCCAGCGCCTCACGCTCCTGAGCAGCACCCAAGCTCGTCGGCACACCCCGCACCGCAGCCAGCGCGGCCTCGGCACAGAACCGGGCCGTCGACATGTTCACACTGGCCGCCGCCTCGGCGACCTCCACCAACTCCTGCGCCGTGAACCGCGGACTGATCCGGTGGGACCGGCCCCGCGGCGACCGCGTCCGGCTACGCCCAGACTCGGCCGGCACCTCCTCAACCCGACCGGTTCCGATCGCGCGATCGGCCTCGACAACGTCATCCGCATCAGGCCCGGGGGCCCCTTCGTGCTCGTTGGCTCGCATGCCGCCGAGGGTCGTCGGCGAACGTTGACCAAACCGTTGACCAACCGTTGACCAGACCAGCCACCACACTCCCGCGCGCGGCGCGGTCCTTGCACCGATCTTCTCGACCGCGCCCGGTCGGGAAGATCGGTGCAACTAACTCCATCTTGCTGTCCAAGATCAGACTCAGTAGCTTGAGCGTGGCTTGGTGTATGAGCGCGCCATTAAAGACACAAAGGACCTGCCGACCGCGGCGCTCCCATCGCGGGCACGCAGCGCCGATGAAGGCAGGCTCCACCGGCGCGTCTCGTCTAACGCTCCGAGCGCAGGTCAACATTCACACGCGCCGTCGTTGCGATGGCCAGTACTCCGCTTGTGGCGAGCCCGGCCGCGAGACATGACAACCGCCGGGGCTCGGCACCGTCCGCCCACAGCAGGAGGCTTCCTTCACGGGCAGTCGGGCCACGAAAGGCCCACGTGCGAGACCGGCGACGCCGCCGGTACATTCGCGCCCCTTTACATGCCCGGGACGTCGGGTCGGGCAAGGCGCTCTTCCTCAAGATTGTTTTCCAAGGAGGAGAACGGGACCACTTGGAAAAAGGATCTTGCCTTTTGGAAAGCGCGCCCGAACCCGTCTTCCCGTTCTTCCTCGGATGCGGCAGGAAGTACGCCGCGACAAACTCGGAAGAAGATATCTGTGAGGCGGCACGGCGCGCGCGGGTTCCGTGCCGAACCGGTCCCGCTCGCGCGCAACGTTTGGAAAACGGGCTCGCGCAGGTCAGCATACGTGCGCTGGCCCTCCGACCCGCCGACAACGTGTCCGCCATCTTCCTGACGCTGCCGACGGCGCTATGCCATGCCCTGGGGCACACTCACGTGCGCCTTTCCAAGGCTTTTCCAAAATCGATTGGATTTTATCTTAGGAAGCGTGCTCGGGACGGTGAGGTGGACGGTGAGCGCGTTCCGCCCACTCGGAAGCACACGCCAGCTACCAAGGAAAGAAGTACAGGGGACCGCGCACGAGCTCGGCCACGCGAGGTCCTCGCGCGCATAGCACCCGCCACGACGCCAGCGTGTTCAGCCCGGACTCATCCGGACGATTGTCATCGCCCGCCAGCACCCGGTCGCCACGAAGCCCAGACCCCATGCCGCCATCAGGTGAAATACACGTCCATCGATGCCTGGTCAACGGGTTGGTCAACACTCTTCAGCGAGGCTTCGTATCGAAAGCAAGCCCGCAGCACGGCGACCGCTACCCCAGTCCGCGAGCGTCAAGACATCGAAGGACGTTGACCATAATGGATCTCTACGCTGCGTCCGCCGCCTCAGACCAATCTCGCACGAAGCGCTTCTACACCGTGACCGAGGCTGCGCAGCTCCTACGGGTCTCGACGCCAACTCTCTACCGCGAGATCAGGGCCGGTAGGTTCCCGGCCATCCGGGTCCGTGGTCGCTACGTCATCCCAGCGAAGGCTGTGGACGCAATGGAACAGGCAGCCCTCGAGGGCGGCGTTGTCGAACCGAGCGATCTGGGTTTCGGCAGCCTCGCCGGCTGAATGCTGGTCATCCAGGGCCAACCACAACGGCTCGGCACCCACGGCTCACCGCGACCGGATGGGTCCGTCTTCCGGCGCTGTGCGCGGTAGCGGCGGCATCCGGGCGGACAGCGTCACTGCGGCGCGCTGGTCCGCCTCCGCGACCCATGCGGCGTAGACACGCAGTGTCGTGGCACCTCCGCCACCGTGGCCGAGGCGGCCGGCGACCGTACGAACATCGACCCCGGCAGAGATGAGCTCTGTCGCCGAGTAGTGCCGGAGACTGTGGAGGGTGCTGTCGATACCCAATCGGTCGGCCATGCGGCCGAACCGTTGCGTCGCCGTGTCAGGGACCAACGGTCGAGTCCCATCGGGATCGGGCGAGAATGCGTACCCCTCGGGCGACCACATCATCCCGAGGGCATCAGCGCGCTGCAGGCACCGCTCAAGCAGAGCACCGAGCACCTCCAGGGTCTCCTTGTCCAGGGCGATCCGGCGATGCTGGTGGGTCTTCGTGTCCTTCTCTTTCAGCTCGCCGATCTCGTCCACGTAGAGGGCTCGCCGGAGGATCAGAACGCCCTCATCGAGGTCGATGTCGTTCCAATGCACCGCGCACAGCTCACCGCGACGTGCCCCAGTGGTCATGGCGACCCAGACGTAGGCGCCCCAGTCGGGGTCCTTCCATGCCTCGTTCACCAGGCGCGCCGCATCGGCGGCCGAGGGTGGCGTCGGATTCGGCCGCGGGACCCCGGGCTTCTTGGCCTGGTCCGCGTAGTTCACGGAGACCCACTTCCACCGCACCGCAGTGTCCAGCGCACCACTGATGATCCAGTGAATCTGCCGGATCGTGGAATCCGCGAGACCCTTGCACTCATGCTGACGGCAGACTGCCGTGCACTCGTGGGCACCTGCCTTGCGGTGCTGGATGTACTTGCGCCCGTTGCAGTGATCGCGGCACCGCCGGAGTACGGCGTAGAAGGACTCCAGCGTCTCCGGATCCACCTTCCCGACCGGGACCGCACCCAGCAGGGGCCGTACGTGTTTCTCGATCTTCTTGACATACCCCTGGCGAGTGGACACGTCGACGTCGAGCACCTCGAGCCAGCGGTCGAGGAGTTGGTTCACGCTGGCGCGCGTGCGCGGGTTGCGCCGCTCGTCGACCTGAGCCAGCAGCTTCGTGCGGGCCTTCTCCGCCTCGCGGTTCGCGGTCGCGCCGGGCGGGATCGTCTCGGTGAGGTAGTGGCGTCTCCTGGTGACAGGGTCGACGCCGGCGTACACCTTCACACGCAGCGACCCGCTGGGGAGGGCCTCGATCTCCCCGCGCTGCCTCTTTGTCCTCGACCTGGTGGCCATGGTGCGAAATACTAGTCATTCGCACCACGACTAGCACCACGCCACGCGCGGAACGAGCTGATTTCCTTGTGGGGCGGGCGGGACTCGAACCCGCGACCGAGGGATTATGAGTCCCCTGCTCTAACCCGCTGAGCTACCGCCCCCGGCCTGGCTAGCTTACCGAGCGACCAAATTGTCTTCTGACCCATCCGGGCCGCTCAGCGATCGAGGGCACGGACTCGCAGGCGCAAGGAGGTGGACCATGCCGATCTCGCTCGACGGGCGCCGGTTCCGCTCGGCTGGTCCAGCGACTGGCGGCGAAGTGGACGCCACCACGCTGTTCGAGTACCACGAGGACGGTGACATGGTCTGGGCACGATATGCGGGCGGCGCGGTACGGCTGGGCCACCTCGTCGGTGTGCGCCGTGAGGACGTGCTCGAGTTCCGCTACAGCCAGCTCAACGTTTCCGGTGAGACCTCCAGCGGCTACTGCAGATCAACCGTCCACATCCTGGCCGACGGCCGGGTGCGACTGGAGGAGACCTGGCTCTGGGAGTCCCGCCCAGGCGAGGGCACAAGCTCGGTGGAGGAGATCATCTCGTGAGCGAGCGCGTGGAACCGCGCCAGGTGACGCGGCAGAACATGGCCGCGCCCCACGGACCGATGACCCGCACCGGCCAGAAGTAGAGCCACCGACCTTCCCCGAGCGATGTCAGCCCCCAGATCAACATGCAGATCACCCCGGTGAGCACCCACGGCGCCCACGCACCGCCGCGCAGCCGCCGGTTCATCCTCGCGTCCATGGCGCGAGCACCAGCCCGCCGAGATGAGGGATCCCGTGAAGCTGACACAGCCGGAAGATCCGTCAGGAGTTGATCGAGCTCCGCGACGAGGTTGGCGGCGTACGCCGCGGAGACGCGCTCCTCGAATTCCGCGAGACTGAGACGGCCTGCCGCGGTGTGCTCCCCGAGCAGGTGAACCACCTCATCCCGGTCGCGGTCAGATGCGCGTACCGCCCGGCTCGCGGTGTGCGCAACGGTGCGAACGTTGTCTGTACGGACAAGAACCGCCTCGCGGTGCGGGCCGTGCCCACGATTCCCATGCACAGTGGATTCCACCCTCTCGGCCTTCCACATTGACAGGTCACGCTCCAGTCTGCACCTCCCACATTGCTATGTCAAGGAGGCACCGCTCGCTGATCGAGAGAAGGTGGCGGCCTTGATCGGCGGAAGAGGGGATCGACGGAGAGGTCCGCATCGATCGCCGGAAAAGCCCGCCGCATGAGGGCGACGGGCTGAAGCAGTTCGAGTGGCTCCCCCGCCGTGACTCGAACACGGAACCTGCCGGTTAACAGCCGGACGCTCTGCCAATTGAGCTACGGGGGACCGTAGGACCTCGACAAGAGTACAGGACCGTCCAAATGGGGACGCTACCGGGTTTGCGGGGTTTCCGGCCTTGCGGGAGGGGTATTCAGCGAACACCCGGATCGGCCAGAAGAGTCGCACAGACGTGGCTCGCGGGGCAGGATGGACAAAGACGGCAAGGAAAGGACCTTGAGATGCGCGGAAAGTTGATCTTTATCACCGGCGTCGGCTTTGGCTACGTACTCGGCACCCGGGCCGGGCGCGAGAAGTTCGACCGGATGGTCGCCCAGACACGTAAGTTCTGGGAGAGCCCCACGGTGCAGGAAGCAGCCGGCGTGGTGCAAGCGCAGGCGAACAAGCTCTACGACGAGGGCAAGCATGTCGTGAGCGACCAGGTCCACCGGCTCAACCGGAAGAACGGACGGACCCTCGAGGAGGGTGCATCCGACTCCGAGAAGGAGGAGGCCTGGGATACGGCCGTCCGCCGTAGCCAGTTCCCGGCCAACGCGTTCTGACCCACTGCGCCCACCGGCACAGGTGCCGGTGCCGGCGCGAGCGACCGCCCCGCCCGGCAACGCCGCCGGCGGGGCGGTGCGTTAAGCGCCGCGTTACGGATGCGCTACTTGCAGAGGATCCGGTTCATCCTCCGGGCCGCTACGGCGAGCCCGATGACCGCCACCACCACCAGGTAAGCGGCGTGCCCGAGCGATCCCCAACTCAGCCGACCGGTGGTGAGGTCACGGATCAGCTCGACCGCCTGGTAGAGCGGCGTGACCTCGACGATGACCCGCATGACCGGTGGATATGACTCCACCGGAGCGAACGTGCCAGAGAAGAGGAACAAGCCGAACTGGACCACCATGATGTAATCGAAGTCCTGCCACGTCCGAACCAATGTGGAGATCGCCATCCCCACACCACCGAACGCGAAGCCCACGAGCAGCGAGGCGAACAGTGCGGCCACCGCCCACGCCGCGGTAGTCAACCCGAGCGCCACCATGAGGACGAGGAACGCGACCGAGTAGAGCGACCCCCGGATCAATGCCCAGCCGAGCTCGCCCAGCGCGATCTCGAACGGCCGCAGCGGCGTCGCCACCATCGCGTCGTAGAGCTTGACCCATTTCATCTTCGCGAAGAAGTTGAAGGTCGCCTCGGCCATCGCCCCGTTCATCGCGGACGCCGCGAGCATCGCCGGAGCCACGAACGCGGCATAGCTGACGACGCTGCCATCCGCGAGCGTGAAGTCCCCGACGAGGCCGCCGACCCCGACCCCGATGGACATCAGATAGAGCACCGGCTCGAAGAACCCGGAGATCACGACGAGCCAGTAGCCGGAGTGGCGCACGGCCGCGAGATCGCGTGCGGTGACGGCGCCGATGCGCCCGGCCGAGCCCTGCGTACGGGCGATCAGCCGGGGCAATGCCAGTGTGGTGACCATCGCAGTCCCCTAGTCCGTGAGCTTCTTCGCGAACCGCGAGCACGCCAGCAGGTAGCCGACGATCGCCCACACCGCGAGGTAGGCGACATGAGCGGCGACGGGCAGGAGCGGAGGCCACCCCAGCGTCGCGGCCCGGCACAGTTCGACGCCATGCCATAGCGGCGACGCGTACGCGATCCAGCGGGCGACCAGCGGCATCTCCGCGACCGGGAAGAAAACTCCGGCGAACAGCGTCATCGGGATCACGGCGAACCGGTACAGCAGCGCGAACATGTTGTCGCTCTTGATGGTCGCTGCGAAGGCCAGCACCGGCCCGGCCACGGCGGCGCCGACGACGAGCGCCACGGGCAACGCGGCAACCCCCCACCATGAGTGCACCGTCCCGAAGAGGATCATGACGATGAGAAAGCCAACGGCGGACATGCCCACGCGCAGCGACACGAAGAGCGTCTCGCCGCCGACCAGATCCTTCGGTCGCAGCGGCGAGGCACGCATAGCGTGGTACGTCCGGATCCACGAAAAGGCGCTCATCACCGGCCAGGTGGTCTCCCCGATCGCCACCTGCAGAGCCGTGGACGCCAGCAGGCCCGGCGCGATGTAGTCGAGGTATGGCACACCCAACTCGCCGGCGCGGTTGACGAACGCGCCGACCGATATCCCCATACCGAGTAGGAACAGAACAGGCAGCAGGAACGTGCTGAACACGGAGCCCCGCCAGATTCGGCGGTAGCCGGCGAGCCGGTGCTCGAACACCGGCAAGGGCGATGGGCTCGCCGTCCACCCGGGGGCGATGACCTGAGTCGCGGTCATCACTCAGTCCTCGACCAAGGTGCGACCGGTGAGGTGCAGAAACACATCCTCGAGCGAGCTTCGGCGCACGAGCACACTGCTCGGGGACAGCTGACGGTCGTGCACCGCCTTCGCCGCCGCGTCGCCGTCGGTCGCATAGACCAGAATCCGGTCCGGTAGCACCTCCACGCGCTCACCGATCCCCGCAAGCTTGCCCGTGTAGATCTCCAACGCATCCTCACCGAAGCGCAGCTCAAGCACCTCCCGGGTGGAGTGCCGCTCGATGAGCTCACGCGGCGAACCCTCCGCAACGATCTTCCCTCGGTCCATCACCACGAGCCGGTCACAGAGCTGCTCGGCTTCGTCCATGTAGTGGGTTGTGAGGACTAACGTCACCCCCCGCTGCCTCAGCCGGAAGAGCCGCTCCCAGACGAGATGGCGTGCCTGCGGATCCAGGCCGGTGGTCGGCTCATCGAGGAGCACCAGCTCGGGCTCGTTGACCAACGCCCGAGCGATGGTCAGCCGGCGCTTCATCCCGCCGGACAACGGCTCCACTTTGTCGTTCGCCCGCTCGTCGAGCTGCACGAACTCCAGCAGCTCGGCCGCGCGCTCCCGGGCGACCCGGCGCGGGATGCCGAAGTAACGCGCGTAGACCGTGATGTTCTCAGTGACGGTCAGCTCTGGATCCAGCGAGTCCTGCTGCGGACACACGCCGAGGCGGCCGCGGATCTGCGGGCCGTCGCGGACTGGGTCGAGCCCGAGGATGCGCAGCATCCCGCCGGTGGGCGGCGAGACGCAGCCGATCATGCGCATCGTGGACGACTTTCCGGCGCCGTTGGGGCCGAGGAAGCCGAAGGCCTCGCCGCGGTGGACATCGACGTCGATCCCGTCCACCGCGGTGAACTCGCCGAAGCGTTTCACCAGCCCCCGTGCATGGATCAGAGGTTCGTCAGGCACGCTGGGACCCTATCTCCCACCTCCGACGTTCTCCCACGGAGTTTCGGAGTGATTACTCAGAGTCGGCGGCTACCTCCGCCACCAGCTCCGCGGTCGCCGCGACAACCTCGGGGTCCGCGGTGTTCGTACCGTCGTCGTAGCGGACATGCCAGTGGACCCCGTTGACCCCCGGCACCCTACGCGCGACCACGCGCACACCGCCGGTGGGTAAATCATGGTGGGCGGTGTAGGCCACCGAACGGGTCACCCGCCGGCGCACCTCGACCGGGACGTCGTCCGGGTTGGTCAACCCGACCACAACAGGTGTGTCGTCGGCCATCACCGTGTACCCGTCGCCGCCGGCAACCGGCACCGACGGCACCACGGTCAGGCGGGAGCCGGCCCACGTCGCCTTGTGGATCTGGTGCCAGCCCAGCCGTTCGCCCCGCCCCGGCAGAAACACCCCACGGGTCGTGACGACGACCGCCGCCGCGACGTCCTCCACGGTGCGTGCCCACGCGATGACGCGCTCGTCGCGGTCCAGCTTTGGACGCAGTGCCGCCGGCGGTCTCCGCCTGCGCTTCAAGCCGAACAACTCGCCAACCTGCCTTTCGTTAGCGGGCTCACAGGCCACCCGAGGTCTGTTCCCGCAGCGCGCGGGCGTGCTGCTCCAACGACACCAGCTCCCCGAAGAGCTTCTGGTGCTCCTCGGGGTTGAGAACCGGGTTGACCCGCTGCAACCTCGACTTCACGTCGGCGATTCTCCGGTTCACGGCGAAGAGCTGCAGCCGCGACATCTGCACGACCACGTACTGCGGGTGGGGCGCTCCGTCGAGGCGCAGCGGCTCGACGGCCAACTCGCCGACGATAGCCTTCGCGGCGAGGTCGGCGCAGTCGTCACGTACGGCCTCGATCCAGCCCGCACCGCTCGTCGCCGAGGCCGCCCCACCGCACTCGGCGATGGCCAGCCGAACCGCGGCGTGCACCGGGTGCACGTACACGCTCTCGTCGACTGAATCGAAGAGCGGCCCCGCTAGCACCGGTTCCTGCAACGCGAGTTTCAGCGCCTCACGTTCCACAAGGGACTGTGGGTCGTTGGCGTCGGGCGCAGTGCGCTGCATGGGTGCCAACAGCCCCGAGCCGGCACGACCGGCGGCCGAGGCCACCGCGCGGGTGACCGCGTCGACCTCCATGCCGAGGTCCCCGGCGAGCTTGCGGGCGTACTCGGGGCGCAGCGCCCGATCTTTGATCTTGGCGACGAGCGGTGCGGTCGCCCGGAGCGCCGCCACCCTACCCTCGGCGAGGTCGAGGTCGTAGCGCGAGAGATGAGAGCGCAGTGCGAACGCGATCAGCGGCTCCCGACGGGCGACCAGATCGCGCACCGCGACGTCGCCCTTGGCCAGCCTCAGGTCACACGGATCCATGTTGTCCGGGCTGACCGCGATGTAGGTCTGCGCCACGAACCTCTGGTCGTCCTCGAACGCCCGCAGCGCCGCCTTCTGCCCCGCCGCATCACCATCAAAGGTAAAGATGATCTCGCCGGCGTACGCGTCATTGTCCATCAGCAGGCGGCGCAGTATCCCAATGTGGTCCGCCCCGAACGCCGTACCGCACGTGGCCACGGCGGTCGGCACGCCCGCGAGATGGCAGGCCATCACGTCGGTGTAGCCCTCGACGATCACCGCGCGCCCCTGCTTGGCGATCTCCTTCTTCGCCCGGTCGACGCCGTAGAGCACGTGCGATTTCTTGTAGAGCGGGGTCTCTGGCGTGTTGAGGTACTTCGGTCCGTCATCGTCGTCGAAGAGTTTGCGCGCGCCGAACCCGATGATGTCTCCGGTCAGCTCGCGGATCGGCCACAACAGACGACGGCGGAACCGGTCGATGAGGCTGCCCGACCGGGCCTCCTTGGACAGCCCGGCCGTGACCAGCTCCGGACCCGTGAATCCCTTTTGGCGCAGGTGTTTAGTAAGCGCGTCCCAGCCATCCGGGGCGAAACCGCATGCGTACGCTTCCGCTGCGGCCTTGTCGAACCCGCGCTGGGCGAGGAACTCCCGCGCCGGTCGTGCGCTGGCGCTGCCCAACTGGTCGGCGTAGAACTCCGCCGCGGCCGCGTGCGCTGACGTGAGCCGCTGCCGCTGCCCAGGCGGTGCCCGTACCGGCGCCGGGCCCGACTCTATGTAGCGCAGCTGGATGCCGGCCTTGGCGGCCAGCCGCTCCACCGCCTCGACGAAGCTCAGGTGCTCCTGCGTCATCACAAATGTGATCGTGTCCCCGCCGGCCCCGCAGCCGTAGCAGAAATACACGCCCTTCGACCCCGCCACGTTGAACGACGGCGTCTTCTCGTCATGGAAGGGGCAAAGGCCCTTGACGTTGCCACTCCCGGCGGGCTTGAGGGTCACGTACTCGGACACCACGTCCACGATCGACGTGCGCTCACGAACCAACGCCACGTCTTCGTCTCTGATTCGTCCGGCCATGCCACCTCCTCCCGCCATCCCCCATCCTGCCCGACGCGACCGGCACTTCCTGGCGGCGCGCGCTAGTCGGGTACTCGAACCACGCGTACGCCCAGCGCCCGGACCTGGTGGACACCGCTCTCTGGTGGGAAGTGGCGGGCGCCCTCGGCGCGCAGCGCGACGGCTGGGCCTGCCTCGTAGGCATCGAAGGCCGCTCTGGACCCGAACAGGTAGCGCGATTCGACTGCCCCGTCCTCCAGCACGGTGACCTCGCCGGAGAGCGCGCCACCCTCACGCACGACGGCCATCGAGTGCCCCTCGCGCAGCCACTCAATGTACCGGTCGCGCGTCCCGGGATCCGCGAACTCTGCCCGGACCGAGTAGACAACCACGCTGTTGGGCATCGCCAGATGATACTGGCTCGCTCCGCTCGCAAGCTTGGCTCCGGGCCCCGACGGTTGCGGGTGGATGCTTAGCTTGACGCGCGGGCGCATACCGAAAACACGGGGAGACAACGGTGAGTGAGCAGGAGCCCACGGTACGCGACATGCGGATCACTGGGCGACGGCTGCGCTGGGGGCGCCTCCCCCGATTTGTGCGGGTGCTCGTTGTCATCGCGCTGGTCACCATCCTCCTCGCGGGGATCCCATTCGGCTGGACCAGGATCGCCGCGGGCGGCCACCTGTACGACGAGGCCGACGCGCCGAGCGCCGACGTCGTCCTGGTGTTGGGGGCACAGGTAGCGCCGGATGGCATGCAGCCAATGCCGTTCCTGCGCGGACGGCTGGATACCGCCGCCCATCTCATCAAGACCGGCCGCGCGAAGGTCATCCTCGTGTCCGGTGACACGAACGGAGGATCGGGCGACGAGACCACGGTCATGACCTCATATCTGACCGGTGATCGTGGCATTGACCTCGGTCGCATCGTCACCGACCCGAACGGGCTCGACACGTACGACAGCTGCCTTCGGGCCAAGCACGTGTACGGGGTGACGCGTGCCCTAGTGGTCACGCAGCCCTATCACCTGGCCCGCGCCGTCGCCCTCTGCCGCCACGTCGGAATTGATGCGGAGGGCGTTGGCGCTCGCTGCGACGGGTGTATCAGTCTCAACCTGGCCCGCAACAGTGTGCGTGATTACTTCGCCTGCTCTAAAGCGGCGCTGGACGCCATGCGCGACCGCCGAGCCGGAGTCGAGTCTGCGCCCAGCGACGCAATCTCCGCCGCCTTAGCCGGTACCTAGCCGGAGGGAGTCACCGGAACCGGCATCCCCTCCCGGACTTCCAGTACCGTGCGGTTGCCGAGCGCCGCTACGAGGTGGGCGACGGCCGTACGCATAAAGCCGATCGCCACACAAGGGCCACCTGCGGGGTTCGCGTGTTCATCCACGATGACCACGACACCCGTTGCCGACTCCATCGCCGTGGCCGTATAGTCGGCGCCGCATCGCTCGTCCCTGGTAAAGCGGCTGCCGGTAAAGGTGACGGTCAGTTGCCGCCCGTCGCGGGTCACTGTCGCCGATTCAATGGAGAGACCGTCCGGTGGGTTCGAGGAGTCCCACGGCGGCGGCGTCACGCGGACGCCGCCATCGGGCATCGCGATCGCATAGTGGGTGAGGCGAACCGCCGTGCCGGCCAGGGTGAATTCCCACATCGGCACCGTTGCCTTGCCGCGGGTAGTCTGGATCTCGCCGGTGGTTAGGCGGGCCGAGGTGATCTGCAACGGCACGCATGCCGGGCAGTCGTGGTGACCGGCGGCGGTCATGCGCGCGAGCGCCGCCGCCGCCGAGATTGTCCGCACATCTCGCGTGGTGCCATCCGGCCAACCGATCTCCGCAGGCCCAGGTGCTTCGGAAGGCAGCGTAATCAGCGCAACGAACATGCCCGCATAAACAGCCGCCTTGTTGTTGCCACCGACGTCCGGTTCCCAACTCCCCATCGTGCCGGCCCCGTCGCTCCAGACACCGCCTGTGGGGACAAAGGTCTGATCGCCGCCGGCAGCGGCTACCGCCGTGTCCCATCGGGCAAGGGCATCTCGGGCCTGCTGCTGCACGCGCGCCTCGCGCTGCGCCTCACGCTGCGGATCAGGCGTCAACGGCCCGCCCGGGACCTGCACGGGTCGGACGGCACAGCCGATCAGGCCGGCCGCGAGCACCACCGCCGCGGCGAGGCTCGCGCGCCACCACGGTCGACCCATCCCGCTCACCTTCATCCGGTCAGCCGGGACGCGATGGGGGAATGTTGCGCGCCCGGAAGACGCAATGTATCAGCGCGGGCCGACGCCGGTCAGGTCGAGAAACTCGGCGCGCGAGCGCGGATCCTCGCGCAGCGTGCCCAGCAGGGTCGAGGTGAGGGTGCGCGCGCCGACGGCCTGAACGCCACGAAGGGTCATGCACAGGTGCTCGGCCTCGATCACCACGCCGACGCCGCGCGGTTGGAGCTTGTCAGCGAGCCAGTCGGCGATCTGTTTGGTCAGCCGCTCCTGCACCTGCGGTCCATGCGCGAAAAGCTCGACCACCCGGGCGAGCTTGGACAGCCCGAGAATCCGCTCGCTCGGCAGGTAGCCGACGTGCGCGACACCCACGAACGGGAGCAGGTGATGCTCACACACCGACCTGATCGGGATACCTCTGGCGAGGACGAGTTCGTCGTAGCCCTCGTCGTTGGCGAATGTGGTGAGGTCGAACGCGCGCGGGGTGAGCAGCTCGGCGTAGGCCGCTGCCATCCGGCGCGGGGTGTCGCGCAGGCCCTCGGTGTCCAAGGCCAGACCCATTGCACGGAGGAACTCGGCTGCGGCGAACTCCGCGGCGACGAGGTCCGGACCGGGACCCTCACGGACGACGCGCAGGGCGGTCGCGCCCTGCTCGCGGGGCATCGGAATGACCTGCGCGGTCGCGTCCATGCGCTCGCCTCCATTTTCACTAGCCAACGTTGGCCTAATCTCAAATCCTGCCGCGCGCCGGGGAAAATTTCAACAACATGCACTAGTGATATTCTTCTCGGGTGGCGGATACGCGGTGGCAGGCGGTCGCCGCGCTCGTCGACCCGGTGCGGCGAGCGCTCTACGACTACGTCCGTCGGCAGGATCATCCAGTCACCCGCGAAGAGGCTGCCGACGCGCAGGCGATCTCTCGCAACCTGACCGCGTTCCACCTGGACAAGCTCGTCGACGCCGACCTGCTGCGGGCACGCTACGAGGCACCCGCCGACCAGCCACGAGGGCGTGGTCGCACCCCCAAGGTGTACGAACCGGCCGATGACGGCGTCAACCTCACGATCCCGCCACGCCAATACGCGCTCGCCGGCGAGATTCTGGCTGACGCCGTGGCGAACGACCCGACGAACGCCGGCGACGTCGCGCGACGGCATGCGTTCGACCACGGACGGCGCATCAGCCAGAATGGGCCCGTTCACGCGCGGCCCGACACGGCCGGCGCAGCCCGCCAGCTCGCCGCAGCGCAAACCGCGCTGGCCGACCTGGGCTTCGAACCCCGTACGCATGAAGGGCAGGTCTCCCTGCGCAACTGTCCATTTCACGCGCTGGCCATCCGCCAGCCGGAACTCATCTGCGGGCTCAATGTCGCCTTCATCTCCGGCCTGCTAGCAGGCCTGGGCTGCAGCGACCTCACCGCTCAGCTCCGCCGACGGGCGGGCGCCTGCTGCGTAGTCATCAACGGACCCGACAAACCCGCAAAGATCCCGCCGATCCTGACCTGGAGGTCATGATCGGCAGCTTGGAGCGACGCTCAGGTCATGATCACGGCGATCATGAGGGGAGCAGATCGGCGAGAGGGACGTCCGGGTTCGCGAGTGCGGCGAGATCGACGGCCTTGCCAGCGCAGCCGGCCCGCACCAACGCCTGGATCTGGTCCTGGACATCCCACACGTTCACGTTCATGCCTGCCAACACTCGACCGTCCGTGACCCAGAACGCGACGAACTCGGGCGTCTTGCCGTCCACAACGGATGGATCACCACGGAAGACGACCTGGTCGTACCCGCCCGGCTCGACGTAGCCCGAGTACTCCATGCCGAGGTCGTACTGGTCGGAGTAGAAGTACGGCACCCGATCGTAGACCATGTCCTGGCCGAGCATCGCTTTTGCCGCGGCCGGGCCGCCATTGAGCGCGTTGGCCCAGTGCTCCACTCGGATGCGTCGGCTGAAGAGCGGGTTGTACGACGACGCGACGTCGCCGCAGGCGAATACATCCGGATCCGAGGTGCGTAGGTTCGCGTCGGTCACGATGCCGTTGTCCACCTCGATCCCGGCACTCTCCGCAAGCTCTGTCGCCGGCCGGATGCCGACGCCGACGATCGCGACATCGGCGGGCGCCTCGGTCCCGTCAGAGAGGATCGCGTGGGTGAGCCGGCCGCCGAGCCCGCCGAACTCCTGCACGCCGGACGAGAAGCGGAAATTGACTCCGTGCGCGCGGTGCAGGTCAGCGAAGACGGTGGCCGCCTCATCGCCGAGCACCCGCCGAAGGGGCAGCGTGTCCATCTCGACCACAGTCACAGTGGCCCCGTGGGCGCGGGCCGCCGCGGCGGTCTCCAGGCCGATCCACCCGGCTCCCACGACGAGCACCTGGGCACCCTCGCGCAGATCCTCCCGCAGGGTGTCGGCCTCCGTGATCCTGCGAAGGTAGCGGACGCCCATGTTGTCGATCCCGGGTACGTCCAGGTGGCGCACGCGCGAGCCGGTGGCCAGCAGCAGCTTGTCGTAGCGAAGGGGCTCCACATCGTCCAGCGTGACCGTGTGCGCACGCGGATCCAGGGTGGTCGCCTGCACACCTAACACGAGATCGACGTCGTTCGTCGCGTACCAATGCGGGTCGTGGACGTACGCCTTGTCCCTGGGCTCCTTACCCAGCAGGTAGCCCTTCGACAGCGGCGGCCGTTCGTAGGGACGATCCGTCTCCTCGCCGATCAGCACAATCCGCCCGGTGAAACCCTCCGCGCGAAGTGTCTCGGCCGCCTTGGCGCCCGCCAGCGAGGCACCGACGATCACAAACGTCCGCTCGTCACTCATTCCGCCAGCCTCCCGCATCCCGGAACTCGGTTCAACCACAACGCACGCTCGTCCCCCTTGTCCGGTTCACGCCGCCCCCTCGTCGATCAAGGACTTAGTCGCGTGGTTAGAGATCAACTCACGCGACTACGCCCTTGATCGACGAGGAGGGAGGGAGCGAGGCAGGGACGGTGAGGCGCTGGTGCCAGGTGAGCGCCGCCGAATCGGTCAGCGACGCCACCTGGTCGATGACGACCCGCAGGCGCGCGGCGTCGTCGGCGGCGCTCTCCGACAGCGGCGCGAAGACGCGGTCGAGGGCGTCGGGAGCACGCGCCACCAGGGCGGCGACGAGTTCGCGGAGGACTTCCCGCTCCCGTGCGTAGCGCTCCTCCGAACCGGGCCTGCGCATCACATAGCGCAGCGCGATCCCTTTCAGCAGAGCGCACTGGGCCCGCGCGGCGGGCGGCACGACCAGGTCTGCGTCGTACCGGCGGAGTGGATCGCGGCCGTACTGCGACCTGGTGGCAGCCAACGCAGCGGCGGCGAATCGTCCAATGAGGAGACTCGCGACGTGCTTGAGCGACACCAGCGAGCCGCTGCTTCCGTCGAAGTCCGCGACGGCCGCCAGCGCTGGATCGGCCAGCAGGCCGGCGAGGGCACCGTTGAGCACATCCGCCGACTCGGCCGAGTACGCCTCGGCGACGTCCTTGCACAGCGCCGCCCGTTCGTCCGCATCCCGTAGCAGGAGACCCAACCGGACGTGCCCGGTAATGACGCCGTCCTCGACATCGTGGACGGAGTAGGCGACGTCGTCGGCCCAGTCCATGACCTGGGCCTCCAGGCAGCGCCGACCCTCGGCCGACGGACCTTCGGCAGACGACTCCGCGGCCGACGACTCCGCGGCCGACGGTTCTGCGGCCGGGGACTGCGCGCGCAGCCAGACGAAGACCGGCATGTCGTCGGCGTACGCGCCGAACTTGCGCCGACCCACCCGTCGGGGCCAGGGGTACTTGCACGACGCGTCCAGGCAGGCCCTGGTCAGGTTGAGTCCCACCGACTCGCCGGATGGACCGAGAATCTTGGCCTCGAGGCGGGTGAGCACCCGCAGCGTCTGCGCGTTGCCCTCGAAGCCGCCGCAGGCCTGGGCGGCCTCGTCGAGGGCGTCCTCACCGTTGTGCCCAAACGGAGGGTGGCCGAGGTCGTGGGCCAGCCCGGCGGTGTCGACCACATCGGGATCGCAGCCGAGGCTCGCCCCCATTTCCCGAGCGATCTGCGCGACTTCGAGCGAGTGGGTCAGCCGGGTCCGCAGGAAGCCGTCGCCGCCACCTCCAGCGGTGTGCACCTGTGTCTTCGCCGCGAGCCGCCGGAATGCGGCCGAGTGCAGCACCCGGGCACGGTCCCGCACGAACGGGCTGCGGTCCGCGTCGGCGGCGTGCGTCTGGCCGTCCTTTGGTGCCTCGTCGATGAACCGCTGCCGGTCACCCTCGGCTGGGTCTGTCACGGTCGAGAGCTTAGCCGGGGTCGGAGGCTGCTTCGCCGGCTGCCTGACTGGCCCCTTCGGTGGCTGTTGGACCGACCCCTTCGCCGGCTGTCGCGCTGGCCTCCTCGCTGGCGTCCATCTCGCGGATCTTGGGCGAGGCGAGCACCTTGATGACGGCCGCGATAGGGATGGCCATCAACGCGCCCACCAGGCCGAGCACCGTGCCGCCGATGAGGGCTGCGAGCAGCACCGCGATCGCGGGCAGGTCCACGCTGTTTCGCAGGATCCGCGGTGCGATGAGATAGTTCTCCATCTGTTGATAGAGCACGAAGAAGATCGCGACCACCACGGTGGTCGGCCACAGGTCGTCGACGAGCACCGTCACGAGCACGGTGATGACCGCGCCCAGGGTAGCTCCGATCATGGGAATGAGATCCGTAATCGCGACGACGAAAGCCAGGGGCAGCGCGAAGGGCACACCCAGCACGGTGAGGAGGGCAAACGTGGATATGCCCGCGACCAGCGAGATCAGGATGTTGCCGATCATGTAGGCGCCCACCTTGTCGACTACGACGTCGACGGTCCGCCGGGCGTGCGCCCGACCTGGCGGCGGAAAGAGCCGGACAACGCCGCTACGCATGCGCGGCAGGTCGGCCATGAAGTAGATGGTCAGGACTATGCCCGTCAGTGCGGTGAACACCGCTCCGAAGAACGACCGGACGAAGCCGAGGACGTTGGCTCCGATCCTCCCGGGCAGGTCCTTGGCGAGATCCTGCAGGTAGCTGACGAGCCCGTACCGCTCGCCGAACTCCCGCAACGGCTTTGACTGCTCCACCATGCGGTCGATGTAGCCCGGCAGGTCGGCGGAGAGGCTTGCGGCCTGACGGATGAGCGGTGGCATGAGCGCGGCGCCCAGCCCCACGACGGCGAGGAAGGCGATGGCGAAGATGAGTCCGACCGCCCACGATCGGCGCACCCGATGGCGGGTGAGCCAGCGTACCGCCGGGTCGAGACTGACCGCGATGAAGAGAGCCACCAGCGCGAGCACCAGGATGCCGCGAATGGCGAAGACAGCCGACGCCGCTAGCGAAACCGCGAGCAGGCCCAGTCCGGCGACCACCGCCCATCGGAAGACGGTGCGCGAGCTCACCTGATCGGTCATCCGACCCCCTGGCCCTCGGGCCGGGACCGGAGTACACAGAACTCGTTTCCCTCGGGATCGGCGAGCACCACCCAGCTCCGGTCGCCCTGTCCAATGTCGACATTGCGGGCCCCCATGTTGACCAGACGTTCCACTTCGGCGTCTCGGTCGTCGGGGCTGAGATCGAGGTGTAGGCGGTTCTTCCCGACCTTACTGTCAGCGCTGCGCGTGAAGAAGAGGATCGGGTGACTGTCATCGCCGGCTCCGACCATCACCTCGTTCGCGTCCTCGTCGAGAATTCGGTATCCAAGCACCTCGGCCCACCACCGGGACAGGCGTGCCGGATCGGCAGAGTCGACCACGACCGCGTACCAGCGGCTGCCCATAAAGCCTCCTACGGTTGCGTAAACCCAGACGCGACGTGTCGCCCAGGTTACGCGACGGGACCACCTCAGGACAGGGCACGCAGGTCGATGGCGAACCACATCAGCTCATCGCCCGTTCCGGTGGACCACCACAGCATGCCGTACCGGGCCTGCACGTTGGCCACGCCCGTGGCGACGAGGTCGGTCTTGGCGGACGTGATGTCATACAGGCTCAGGCCCGCGCCATCCGCCGATGCCCCGTTACCGCTGTCGGTCTTGAGCGGCACGAACCGATCCAGAAGCGCCACATCGACGATCGTCGGTGTCGCCTCACTGCCAGCGATGCGCCGACGTTCCGTACCATCGGGCCGCTGCAGATCGATGCGCACGAGGGCGTTGTCCCCGAGCACCGCCATGCGGCACCATTGCGGGCTGCACGCCGAAATCTCGGCGGCGTTGGTCGGCACCTTGATTCGCTTGTTCGTACTCATGTTCAAGAGATCCACGGGCGTGCCCCGCCCGCCGGCGACGCTGACAGCCCAGGGCCAGGTGGTCAGGACGTACTCGCCGTTGATCTTCTTGGTTGACACCTCGCCACCGCCGAGCGGGACGGATCGGATCTCGGTCACCGCTTTACTACCCGCCCCGACGGCCGCCCAGTACACCCGCCCCGCCTGTACGAGGAGGTCGAACTGTCCGCCGAAGAAATTGGGATCGCCTGTGTTGGATGTGATGAGAATCGGTCGCGCCCCGGTGCGCCAATTGGTGCGCCACAACGTAGTACTGACCGGCGAGTCTTCGCGCGACACGGACTCCGCCCACACCAGCGTGTCGCCGCTCACCGCGAAGCCGTCGAACTGGGGCTGATCGGCCCCGTTCAGCCGACGTAGCTCGGTGACACGCCCCGCGCGGCCACGGAGCATGAGCCGCAGCGGCCCGCCGTCGCCACCGTCGGCGATGCCGACCGACGTGTCCGCAGCCAGATAGATCCGGGGAACGTACGAGGCACCGTCGGCGAGCACCCCTGCCACTCTCAGGGGTGCCGGGCCGGACCATGTGGGCACCACCGTCAGGGGAGGCGTGGCCGGGGCTGGGACGCGGGCGGCCTCGGGCAGTACGAGCGCCACGACCACGGCGGCAAGGGCAGCGACGAGTACCAGCAGTCTCGCGATCGGAAGGTTCGACTGCTTTCGGCGTCGTCCCGTGTGGTCCGGCACGGCCGTAGCCTAGCGGCGCGAGGACCGGCCGGCGTGCCGCCCGCCGATGCCGCCGCGCCCCGCGTGGTCACAGCCGGTCGTGCCATACGATGACGCGCGGAGGCGTCCACTGCCAGACGCCACAACCTGCCAGACGCCACAACCTGCCAGGCGCCACAACCTGCCAGACGCCACAACCTGCCAGACGCCACGAGGAGACGCCCGTGAATCCCGAGGGGAGCGGGACCGCCCGCACCGAGGTGCTGGCTGAGCTGCACGGCCTCCGCAGCCGGATCGACCACATCGAAGGCAGCGTCGTGG
>JAHRHA010000296.1 GCA_020027875.1 Micromonosporaceae bacterium
GACGTGCCGGCGAAGCTGGCCGCGCGGGCGCGGCTGTTCGACACCGGCAACGGCCGCAAGACCGACCCGGCCGACGCGCACTCGGTGGCCGTGGTCGCGTTGCGGACCAGGAGTCTCATGCAGGTGCGTGTCGACGACGAGTTGGTCGCATTGCGGCTGCTGGCTGACCGGCGTGACGAGCTCGGCCGCAGCCGCACGCAGACGGTCAACCGGCTGCACCGGCTGCTGCTCGAGCTGGTGCCCGGTGGCGCGAAGCGGTTCCAGACCCTGCACGTCACCGAAGGCATCGGACTCGTCCAGACCCGCGACGGCGCCACCATCACCATGCGCCCGGCGACACCGTCTACACGCCGCCCGACGAAGAACATTGGCACGGCGCCACCGCCACCAACGTCGTGTGCCACCTAGCCATGCTCGAAGCCGACGGCACGGGCGACGCGACGACCTGGCTCGAGCCAGTCACCGACCAGCATTATCAAGCCGCCCACGCCTGACCTCGACGGCAGCTCAATCGCACCCGAATCCACAAAGGACATACGAATGACGAGCAAGGTTCTGCTGATCACGGGCGCCGGTCGCGGGATGGGCGTCGACATCGCGAAGGCCGCATTGGCGGCCGGCCACCAGGTCGTCGCGACGGGACGAGACCCGGAGGCCGTCGCCCACGCCATCGGGGCGTCGGACCAACTCTTGACCGGACGCCTCGACGTGACCGACCCAGCGAGCGCCCGGGCGGCAGTACGCGCCGCCATCGACCGGATCGGCCGGATCGACGTGCTCGTCAACAACGCGGGCAACTTCTTCGCCGGCTTCTTCGAGGAGATCAGCCCTGAGGACTTCCGAGGCCAGGTCGAGACGAATCTGTTCGGCCCGCTGAACGTCACCCGTGCGGTGCTCCCGTCATGCGGAGCCAACGTTCGGGACTGGTGGTGACGATCTCGTCGACCGCCGGCTTCGCCGGGCAGGGGTTCTGCACCGCATACGCAGCGGCGAAGTTCGGCCTCGAAGGCTGGATGGAGTCGCTCGCCCCAGAAATCGCGCCCTACGGTATCCAGACGATGCTCGTCGAGCCCGGCTTCTTCCGCACCGACCTGCTCACACCCGAGTCGACGACCTACGCCAAGCCCGCCATCGACGACTACATCGAACGCACCCAGCAGACCGTCGCCGCCTGGAACAGCATGAACGGCAAGCAGAGCGGGGACCCCGCCCAACTCGCAACAGCCCTGGTCCACCTCATCGCCCTCGACAAACCGCCCGTCCGCTGGGCGGCCGGCGCCGATGCCGTCAGCCTCCTGGAGCAGAAGGCCAAGACGCTCCTCGACCAGGCTGAAGCCTACCGCGAGCTGTCGTCGTCGCTGTCCCACAAGGATGCTTGAGCCGCCGACACCAGCTCACGCCGCCGGCCGGACCGTGGGCATCTCGCTCTCGGTTGGATAATTCAGCGATGACCGTCTCGCCTGACTACGAGTTCACCGAAGCCGCCCTCGACGCGTCTGCGGCGACACCGGAGTGGGCATCGTGGCTTGAATCGACTCAGTTGACCCCCGAACACGCACGTCGATACTTCCGTCAATTCCTCGGCGCCAACGCCACCACCGAAGACGAAATGGCACTGTCCGTCCTCGGCGGAAACAACATGGGCGGCGGCGTCCATATTGAGATCCTTCGAATGTTGGCGCGACTGTCGAAGACGGGCTGAAGGATCCTGACACACCCGGAGGAGGAATAGTCAAGACCTGTGGATCGGCGTGTCACGCGACTTGCTGATCACCACCCTCTGATTCGTCGGGTCGCTCGATGAGCTTGCCGTTCTTGAATACCGCGCCGGCACGGACCAGCGCGACGAGGTGGGGTGCGTTGACGGCCCGCCACCGGGTCTGTGCTGATTCGATGAGCTTGAACGCCATCGCGACACCGGCGGCGCGGGAGCCGGGGCCCTTGGTGACTCGCTGGCGAAGCCTGAGCTGGCGAGGAAGTTCCACGACAACGCCGTGAGGTCCCTCCCCCGGAGGAGCGCGCGGCCGAGATCGCGGCCCCGAACGCTCGCCCTTCCTAACGCTCAGAGCGTCGAGGATCTCACCGCGCTGCTGACCTCGGCGGGGGAGCGCTGAGGTCGAGACAGTTACCGCTCCCGGACTGCGTAGGTCAGGTGGGTCACCCGCTGCGTCGGCTCCGCGCGGACCGGCTCCAGGGCCACGCGGCCCGCGTCCACGCCCTCGAACAGGCGGATTCCGGAGCCGAACAGCACGGGTGAGAGCGCGATCGAGAACTCGTCGATCAGGCCGGCGTTCACGTACTCCAGGATCGTTGCGCCGCCGCCCGCGATGCGGACGTCTCGGTCGCCGGCGGCCTCGCGGGCCTGGTCGAGCGCGGTCTCGATGCCGTCGTTGACGAAGTGGAAGGTGGTCCCACCCGGCCGCTCCCAGGGGTCACGCTTCTCGTGCGTCACGACGAACACCGGCGTGTGGAACGGTGCCTCCTCCGGCCACGCTTGCTCGCCGGCGTCGAACATGCGCTTGCCCATCACGCTCGCGCCGGTGCGCTCGAACGTCTCCCGCGCGATGTCGTTGTCGCGCCCCTCCTCGCCGTCCTCGCCGAGCTTCAGGTTCTCCCGGAAGAACCGCTGCGGGAATATCCATTGCTGCAGTTCCATCCACTGCTGCCCCATCAAGTCCTCGAGGGACTCGGGCGCGATGAAACCGTCCAGCGACATCGACACGCTGAAGAACACCTTCCCGGCCATCAGTCCTCAACTCCCTTCCGAACGATCTCGGTGACGTAGGCAGCCAGGTTGCTCAGGGTCTGCTGGCCGCCCTCGATCGCGTGGTACTTCTCGACCGCCTCGTCGCGCAGCTCCTTGGTGGGGAACACCGTGCGCATCTCGATCCGGGTCGCCGCGCCGTCGGGCGCGAACGTGAGGACCGACTCGAAGGCGTTCGGGTCGCCGCGGGACTCACCGTGCAGCAGCGCGATCCGCTCCGGCGGGGCGATCTCGGTCCAGGAGATCCACTCCTGGTAGTCCGTCCCGTCCGGTCCGTGCATCACGAAGTCCCACTCCCCGCCGACGCGGAACTCGAACGCCCGCGTGGTGGTGGTGAACCCCTCCGGTCCCCACCACCGCGACAGGTGCCGCACCTCGGTGAACGCCTCGAACACCAGCTCCCGTGGGGCACTGATGACCCGGGAGATCACGATCTCGCGGTCGGCCGTCGCGGACTGCGCCGGCGCTCCTCGTCCCGTCGCGCTCATCAGCTACTCCTCCTGCCTTGCCTGCTTGAGGTCCTGCACGTACTCGTCCAGCCGGTCGAAGCTCTCGTTCCAGAACCGCTCGAACCCGCCGGTCCACTCGTGAACCGGTCGCAGCCCGCGGGCGTCAAGGCCGTACAGGCGTTGCTTGCCTGCCTTGCGGTCCCGCACCAGTCCGACCTCCCGGAGCACCCGCAGGTGTTTGGACGCCCCCGGCTGGGTCATCCCCAGCTCCTGGGCCAACTCGGTCACCGGCCGCTCACCCGCCCGCAGC
>JAHRHA010000159.1 GCA_020027875.1 Micromonosporaceae bacterium
GCGGCGCAAGAACGACTCCGACGTGCGGTTCAAGGTGTTCCGCTACGGCGAGCCGATGATGCTCTCCGACGTACTGCCCGTGCTGCACTCGCTGGGCGTGCTAGACGAGAAGAGCTTCGCCTGACTCAAGGCGAGACGCGGGGTAACCCGCGAGGCCTGGAGCATTCGAGAGTTATACCACTATGAGCAGTTCGTGGGCTTTCAAGGCGTTTGCGCCTGGTTAGCGAGCGGTGCCGAGACGTCTGCTCGGTCCAGATCAGCAGTAAGATACTTCTGTCGATCTTGGTAGGCCAAAGTGCAATGGGCGCCAGGCCGATCCACCGATAGCCAAGTCGACTCATTCCCGACTTTTCGATGACTTGGTGCCGGCGCAACGTCGTGTGGTCGGAGTACAACTGAATGAGGGCTGTCATCTCGGGAGACGGGCAGCTAACCTGCGTTCTCCCGCACACGTTCTGTCCGGAGCGAAGAATGGACGTAGTCGTTCAAGGCCTAATGCAGAAGTTTCAAGGCGATCGCTGCCTCTTACACCTCGCGCCCGAGCAACTGTTCGAGACCTTCGCCGCGTACTGCGTGCTCGGACAGTTCTACGAGGACGACTTCGACCCTGACAATGTCCGCATCGGCAGCTCGCGCGATCTCAGCATGGACGCTGTGGCCGTGGTGATCAACGGAACGCTATACACGGAGGCCGACGACGTTGAACAGTATGTTTCCAAGTCTCGTGACCTACGGGTACATTTTGTCGTAGTGCAGGCGAAGCTGGAAGATAGTTTCAAGTCGGGCGTCTTTGCTCAGCTCGCCGCTGACCTCCACGCGGTCTTCGGCCCATCACCCCTTGCGTTCGCGGCCTCAGCTCGTGTCAAGAATTTCCGTCGATGCGTTGAAGCGATCTACGCCGACAAGACCAAGCTCGGATCCGAGCGGCCCCGGCTAAGCGTGTGGTATGCGACGTACGGAAAGATCGATCCGGGGGTTCTCGAACCAAGGCAAACTGCGGCTGAGAGTTACATGAGAACCCTAAACCGTTTTGGAAGGATTCATTTCCGGCCGATCGGCGCTGAAGGCCTGCAGGAGTTGTACAAGCGCGAGTCGGAGGCCGTTTCCGTCACGGTGGCGATGCCGCACGCCAGCGAGCTACCGCCGATGCCTGGCATCACCCGGTCCTTCATTGGCGCTGTGCCGGCCAAGGAACTCGTGGACAAGGTCTTGACGGATCCGGTCGGCAACATCCGCGAGTCGCTATTCCATGACAATGTCCGGGCATTCCTGGGCTATGGCGCGGATTCGTCAGGGAATCGCGTCGGGGTGAACGCCGAAATCAGAGCTACGATCCGAGACGACGGCGTACGTGGCGACTTCGCGGTCCTCAACAATGGCATAACGATTGTGGCCCGCAAACTAGACACCTACGACGACACGTTCACGCTAAATGACTTCCAGATCGTCAACGGGTGCCAGACCTGTTACGTACTGTTCGATGAGCAGGACCGCCTTAGCGATGACATCCATGTCAATGTGCGGATCATTGGGTCGGCAGACGAGAGCCTAATCTCGCGTATTGTCGCAGCCACCAATCGACAGAACAACATGACTCGCGACGATCTCTCTGTTCAAGATCAGATCCATAAGAAGATTGAAGGGTTCTTCAGAGCCCAGGCTGATGCGCGAAAGCTGTACTACGAACGACGTCCCAAGCAGTACGTGTCGGAGAAGATCGAGAAGACTCGCATCCTGAGCCGCCAGCAGCTCACCAAGGCATATGCCGCCATGTTCCTAGACGAGGCGCACCGCGTGACACGGCTCACGGAAGTCGTGGCGTCTCATCAAGATGACCTCTTCCGCGAGAGTCACGAGCCGTTGGAGTACTACGCGGCTGCAACGACGTACTACCGCATCGAGTGGCTAATTCGAAACCAGCGGCTGGCCTCGATCTACTCGCCTGCTCGCTACCACCTCATTGCTCTCGTCAAGGCCTACCTACTTGGGCCGAACAAGCTTCCGTCCGGCGTCAGGCTACGTAAGGCGGCCTGCGAGAAGATCCTCGATGTGATGTGGGATGCGGAGAAGGCGACCGCTCTCGTGAAGCAGTTGATCCCACCGCTACTGGATGCCGCCAGCGAGGTAGCCCTCGACGAAGCCCTGAGCGATGTGGTTAAGAAGTCCCAGTTTCGGCTGAACGCACTGAAGGGGGCCCTGGGGCTTCCGGGCGCGGCGCTGCATTAGCTTGGCCATCCGCACCTACTGTCAATAGACACAACACACAAGTGAAGGAGTGACCCGGTGGAGGACGTTGGAAGCGCTACCGCGACTTTGTTGGCGCAGCTCTCGAGGCTCGTCAAGAGCCTCAAGGCCGACGACGTTCAGGCCCTCCTCGCCGGCGAAACCAAGATCATGCTGGTCCCGAAGGGCTCGAAGGTCGTGACGCCGCTCGTGTTGGCGGACGTGGCCGCAGAGGTGCGCCGCCTTGCCACGGCGGATGAGATCATCAGCTTGCTCGATGCGGACAAGCGGCTGAACGCCAACGTGCTCCGGCAGCTCGCTGGCGAACTCAACCTCACTGTCCCTGGTTCGGCAAAGGCCAAGTCCGCGATCGTCCTCTACATCGCTCAAACAGCTGCCGACTACCGCAGACGGAGCCACGGCGGAATCTAGGCAAGGGCCAGTGGCGGGACCGCCCCGCACGCCGGCATCAACTGGCACGGCACGCGGGCGGGAGGCTCTCGTGCGAGGTCGTGGATCTTTGGAAACTGGCTGCCCGTACAGGCAGCGACGCGCTATGGCTACCGATCGCGGCGCGCGGGAGGCGAGGGAGTCACCGCCCAGGTCCTACCGGAGCACGCAACCCCTTGTACGCCTATACGAGCAGGATCGCGGCTAGACCGGGAATGAGCACGAGGTCGGCGACAACGCCGGCTAGCACCACCGACGATGGCCCCAGCGAAACTTTTCCGGGGCCGAAGAATCACGCCCTTGTTCTGCTGCCCCCGACCGGCCGCTCACCCCCGAACGTAGAGGTCAAGATATATCGCAGTCGCAGCACGCCATCTTCTCCTATACCCGCACCGCCTTGGCGGTCGGGTCGTCCACTATGGCCATAGCGTCTTTCAGCGATACGGTCGTGCGGGCTACGGGTTGGCGGGCAGACAGTCCAGATCGGAGCCTGCCGCGGCGGCGGTGATGACCCCGGCGATGACGTGGCGGACCCGGTCGGCGGCGCGGTCCGGGTCCGGCTGTCCGGCGTCCAGCCATGCGATGACCGCCTCGATCGCCGCCGCCGGCGCGAGCTGCGCCGCCCACCGCGCCCACGCGCTATCCGGCAGCATCGCAGAGATCTGGAGGTGGGCCGCCTCGGTGACGTCGCGGCGGAACTGTTCGGCTTGGGCCTTGAACTCTGGCTCCCGGGCCGAGTGCTGGAACAGCAACCGGAACCCGGCCGGCTCGGCCGCGGCCGCCCGCACCAGCCCGTCGACGCTGGCGTCGGTGAACCCGCCCACCGGCTCGGCCACCTGCGCGCCCAGCACGCCGCAGAACCGGTCCAACACCGCTTGGTAAAGGTCGGTCTTCGAGTCGAAATGGCGGTACAGGATCACCCGGGTGATCCCGGCCTCGGCCGCTATGTCATCCAAGCTGGTCGCGGCGAACCCGCTGCGCGCGAACGCCCGCGTGGCCGCGGCGAGGATCTGCTCGCGCCGCTGTGCCCGGGGCAATCGGCGCACCCGCTGGATGCTGGTGTCCGCTACTGTCACCGCCACCTCCGCTTGTTGACTCCGAAGTCTACAACAGATTATGTTTACTACAAGATGTACTTCGGAGAGTCGCGTTCTGGGGAGGTCGCGGTGGAGCAGATCATCACCGTGCAAGGCGTGGTCAAGCGATTCGGCCGTGGTGTACGGGCGCTGGACGGGCTCAGCCTGGACATCCCGGCCGGGATCATCTACGGGCTGCTCGGCCCCAACGGCGCGGGCAAGACCACGCTCATCCGCATCCTCGCCACGCTGCTCTCGGCCGATGAGGGCGTGGTGCGCGTCGCCGGGCTCGACGTGCGCCGCCAGGCCGAAGCGGTACGCGCCCGGATCGGGCTGGCCGGGCAGTACGCCGCGGTCGATGGCCACCTCACCGGCCGGGAGAACATCGAGATGGTCGGGCGCCTCTACGGCCTGTCCCGACGGCAGGCGCGTGCCCGCACCAGTGTCGTGCTGGACCGCATCGGCGTCGGCGAGGCAGCGCACCGGCAGGTCAGGACGTACTCCGGCGGGATGCGCCGCCGCGTCGACCTGGCCGCCTCTCTGGTTGGCCGCCCGCAGGTGCTGTTCCTGGACGAGCCCACCACGGGTGTCGACCCGGCCAGCCGCCGCGAGGTGTGGGACCTGATCCGCGACCTGGTCGATGGCGGCACCACGGTCGTGCTCACCACCCAGTACCTGGACGAGGCAGACCAACTTGCCGGGCTGATCGGCGTGATCAACCACGGGCGGCTTGTCAGCGAGGGCACCCCCGAGCAGCTGAAGAGCCATACCGGGCCGGCGGTGCTGGAACTGTCCATTCCCGACAGTCAGCAGGACGCGGCGATGCGGGCGCTGGGTCAGATCGCGCCAGCGGCGTACGAACGGCACCGCGGCACGCTCGTCCTGCCGGCCGCCGACGGAGTCGCCACCCTCCAGCATGCGTTGCGGGCGCTGGACGCCGCCGCCATCACCCCCACCGACGTCGGCCTGCACCGGCCGACCCTCGACGACGTGTTCCTCGCCCTCACCAGAACCGACAGCATAGACGGGTATCTCAACGACCCTGCGGGGGCAACGCTGTGACCACCGCCGATGTCGCATCGCGTCGCACGGTTGCGCCGCGACCCTTTGGCCGGGCGCTGGCCCACACCGGCGTGCTCACCCGGCGCAACCTGTTGGCGAATGTGCGGCTGCGCGACGTGCTGCTGCTTTCGGCCATCCAGCCGATCATCTTCATGGTTATGTTCCTGTACGTGTTCGGCGGCGCGATCGAGACCGCGCTGCCGCCTGCGGCCGGCGGCTCCTACGTCAACTGGCTCATCCCCGGCATCCTGGCCCAGTTCGCCGTCTTCGGAGCCAGCACCACCGCGTACGGGCTGCACAACGACCGCATCAGCGGCGTCATTGACCGATTCCGATCCCTGCCGATGGCCCGCTCCGCCGTGCTCGCCGGCCGCACGCTGGCCGACCTGACCCGCAGCGGTGTCATCCTGCTGCTACAGCTCGGTGTCGGCATCCTGCTCGGCTTCCGTTGGCAGACCGGCAGCCTTGCCGTGCTCGCCGGGATCAGTCTCGCGTTGGCCTTCGGCTACGCCTGCTCCTGGGTCATGGCCACCCTCGGCTTGGCGGTGCGCAACACCGAGGCCATCCAGGCCGCCGTCTACAGTGTCGTGTTCCCGTTCACGCTGGTCAGCTCGGTGTTCCTGCCCACCCAAACCATGCCAGGCTGGCTGCAAGCCTTCGCCGAACACCAACCCATCACCGTCGTCGCCAACGCCTTGCGTGGACTCATGCTGGGACCCGAGGCACTACCACCCGGAAGCTCCGTCGCCGGTCAGGCCCTTCTCGCCATCGCCTGGACCGCAGCGATCGTAGCCGTGTTCGTACCGCTGGCCGTGCGCGCCTACCGCCGCAGTGTGAGCTAGGCGTTCCGCGCGTGTGGTGGCCTTCGTTTGCTGGCGTAGGGCGGCGATGTGATCGGGGGCCCAAACTGAGAAGGAGCGGCTGAGTCTCATGATCGGGCTGAAGATTGCCGAGGGCCGCGAGGCCGAAGTGTACACATGGGACAGTGACGCGGCGGCCGTCCTCAAACTGTACCGGCCGGGGTACTCGGGCCACGTGGCGGAGTCGGCCGCGCTCACGCGGCTGGGTGGCGGGGTGGCGCCCCGGCTAGTCGACGTTCTTGAAATCGATGGGCGCCACGGCCTACTGCTCGAGCGCCTGGACGGGTCGGACATGCTGGCGATGCTGCAACGACAGCCATGGCGGCTGCTGGCGTACGCCACAACCCTGGCCGAAGCCCACATCCGCATCCACAGCGTCCAGGCGCCACCGGACCTCCCCGACGCCAGACAGGCGCTTGCCGCTCGCATCGACGCCGCAGCGCTTCGGCCACAGCTGCACGATTTCGCCTGGCGATTGCTTGACGGGCTCCCGACGGGCGATCGGCTGTGCCACGGTGACTTTCACCCCGGCAACGTGCTGGTCGGCGCCGACCGGGTCAGTGTCATCGACTGGGCCAACGCCACCCGGGGTGTTCCCGAATCAGACTTTGCCCGAACAATGTTGCTGCTGAAGCAGGCAGACCCATTGCCGGGCACGTCGCCAATCTTTCGTGGGCTGATGGCCGCTGGGCGGTCGCTGTTCGCCCATGCCTACGCGCGGGCCTACCGAAAGCGCACCCACGATCCGCTGAATCTGGTTGATTCGTGGGCGATCGTGCATGCGGCGGCTCGCCTGGCCGAGGGAATCAAGGTTGAAGAACCCAGGCTCGTCGCCTTCCTCGACAGTGCCTGGCGCACGGCCACCCGGTGGCGCTGACCCGACCGATCGTCATCGTGGCGTGGGCGCACGGTACACGTTCACAGGCAGTCTCCCGGTAGCCGAGCGCGATGTGACAGTGGAGCCGACCACACTGGAGGTATGAGGGCCATCGGCGAACTTGCACGGGCACGTGCGTCTTTCGATCAGCGTTCATGGGGCGAGGCGTATGGGCAGTTTGCGACAGCGGACGCCGCGACGCCGCTCGATCTCGACGATCTCGAGAAGCTGGCCCTCGCTGCCTACTTGACCGGCCGTGACGAACGATCCACGCTCGCGTGGACGCGCGCTCATCAGGAGGCCATCCGTCGCGACGACCCGCGCCGTGCCGCCCGGAACGCCTTTCTGATTGGGTCTGATCTGATGTTCCGAGGCGAGACCGCACCAGCGCTGGGATGGTTTGCACGAGGTGGACGTGTGCTTGAAGGCTGCGGCGATTGCCCAGAACACGCGTGGCTGCGCATTTGGATGTCCTTCGCCCAGATGTGGGGAGGCGACCCGGAGGGGGCTCAGCCCGCGTTCGACGAGAGCGTCATCACGGGCCAACGATTCAACGACTCCGACCTGCTGACGATGTCGCGGCTCGGCCAGGGCCTGTGCCAGGTCCTCCAGGGCCAAGGCCGCACCGGCACGGCCTTGCTGGACGAGGTCATGGTCGGGGTCACCTCTGGCGAGGTATCACCGATGTACGCCGGAATCGCGTACTGCACGATGATCGCCGGCTGTTCGGACCTCTTCGACCTCCGGCGGGCGAGGCAATGGACCGCCGCGCTCACCCGCTGGTGCGACTCCCAACCCGAGCTCGTCCCTTACCGGGGCAACTGCCTCGTCCACCGATGCGAGCTCATGCAGCTGGAAGGCGCATGGACCGACGCGCTAGAGGCCGCCGTCCATGCCTGCGATCTCCTGTCCGGTCCCGTCCCGTGGGACACACTCGGGTCGGCCCACTACCAGCTCGGCGAGCTGCATCGATTGATGGCCACTTCGCCGAGGCCGAGGAGAGCTACCGCAAGGCCAGCGAGTCCGGCCGCCAACCCGAACCGGGCCTGGCCTTGCTCCGCCTGGCGCAGGGACGCGTCGATGTCGCGGCCGCCGTCCTTCGCCGCGCGTTGAACGAGGCCCAAGGGCCGCCCGCGCGGTCGCGCATGCTTCCCGCTTACGTCGAGATCATGATCGCCGCAGGCGATGTTGCCTCGGCCCACGCCGGATCCGACGAACTCGGCCAGATCGCCGAGCTCCTCGATGCGTCCTACCTTCACGCCGTGGCCGCATCGGCGGCCGGAGCAGTCGTGCTCGCCGAAGGCGACCCGGGATTGGCGTTGCCGAAGCTCCGCGCCGCCGGATCGGCGGGGCGCCAGCTGGATGCTCCGTACGAGACCGCACGCGTAAGCGTACTCGTCGGACTCGCGTGCCGGGCCCTCGGCGACACGGAGACCTCCACGATGGAGCTCGACGGCGCGCGGAAGGTCTTCGAGCAGCTGGGAGCGAAGCCGGACATCGAGCGACTCGACGTCCTGATGAGCCGGCCGTACGGTCGGGCTCCCAGTGGCCTGTCCACGCGCGAGGTAGAGGTGCTGCGGCTCATCGCATCCGGCAAGACCAACCGCGCCATCGCAAAGGAGCTCGGCATCTCCGAGAAGACGGTCGCCCGGCACATCCACAACACCCTCACCAAGATCGGGGCGCCGTCCCGCGCCGCAGCCACCGCCTACGCATATGAGAACGGCCTCATCTAGACCCACATACACAGAAGAGACCATGCCTCGCAGGAGGGTCCTGGATCGCTTGACCGAAGCCGTATCGTCCCTGGCCGCCGAGCGTTCTTTCGCGGGAACGTCGCAGGAGAGGAGATCGACATGACGGATCTGCAGCAGGACACAGCGCAGCACGGCGAGCACACCGCTCCGGTCGAGGCATGGGATGCAATCGCGGCTCTGTACGACCAGCACGTCGCACCAGGAGAGTCCGAGGTGGCCACGGCCGGACTGCGGTTGGCGGGACTGCAGGCAGGCGACACGTTCCTCGACGTCGCCGCGGGGCCTGGCGGCCTGAGCCTTCCGGCCGCACGGCTCGGCGCGAAGGTGCTCGCCACCGATTGGTCCCCGAAAATGATCGAGCATCTCAACGCACGCGTGGCGGCCGAAGGGCTCGACGCCGAAGGTCGTGTCATGGACTGCCACGCGCTCGACCTCCCGAACGACACCTACGACGTCACCGGCTCACTGTTCGGCGTCATGCTGGTTCCCGATCAAGCGCAGGCGCTACGTGAAATGGTGCGCGTGACGAAGCCGGGTGGACACGTTCTTGTGATGGCCTATGGAAGCCCCAGCGAGTTCGAGGCGCTGCACGCCTTCATCGCTGCGGCGCAGGCGGTGGTCCCCGAATTCGAAGGCCCAGCGGAGGACGAGCCGCTACTCGAGTTTCAGGTCGCCGACCCAGACGTCCTGCGACAGCGGCTGATCGACGCAGGTCTGAGGGACGTCACCGTCGACACGAACCACCACGAGCGCATCACCGTGCGGACCGGACAGCAGCTGTGGGACTGGACCATCGGCAGCAACCCGATCCCGGGCATACTCGTCGCCGATCTCACCGACAGGCAACGCGCAGACATCATCCAGGTGCTCGACGGGATGGTCCGCGAGCGCTCCGGAGGCGACGGCCCAGCCGTGCTGACCGCGCCGCTGAACATCGGCGTCGGTACGAAGTAGACCACCGCTCGGCCGAGGTCGGTACTCGACGAGTCGCGGGACGTTGACGGTGGCCATACAGCCGAGGTCTTCATGGGCGAGACGTGGCAGCGGTAGACGCTACGGCTGGGCTAGTTGGTGAGCAGGATGCGAATGCGCGCCCAGACCTGACGACGCCTTGGCGGACTCGGTCGGCGAGGTTCCGGCATTGTGACAGGACGTAAACAGCCACGCGTGCAGGTGGACGAGTGGTCCATCCGGCTGCTGTTGATTACCGTGTCCAGTCCTCGTCTCGGCGGCCCTGCCGGCGGGATCTGGCGTCCGTTCAGCGTCCTCCTTCGACGTCACTCCACCGGGGCCAACTCGCCATCGCGCTATGCCTAGCCCGTCGGCAATCCGCTCGATCACCTCAATGGCCCGTACCTTTCGGTCGTTCAGGATCTCGTGAATCTCCGACTGCGACTGGTCAGTCGTGGCAGCGATCGTCCGCTGCGAGTAGCCAGCCCCTTCCAACCCGTCACCGTGATCGCCAACGCCCTGCGCGGCCTGACCCTCGGCGATGGACGGCGGGCATCATGGTCGTGTTCGCGCCGCTCGCCGTCAGCGTCTATCGTCGTAGCACCAGTTGAGCCCGAACACCGCGCATCACAGGATGGCACGGTGACCGACCCCGACTCAACCGCCGCCGACCTGCGCTGGCTGGCCGCGACCTGGCCGTTCGTCCGCCAATACCTGCCGCCGCCGCCGTGCCGG
>JAHRHA010000160.1 GCA_020027875.1 Micromonosporaceae bacterium
CGTTACCGCAGCCTGTGGATGGGCGTGATCGTGCACGGAGTCGAAGGTTTCTTCATCGTGCTGGTCTTGGCGGTGCTGCTCGGGTGGTATCCCTGAGGCACCTGCGGCCGCGCCCCTTGCGACCCGGGGGGCGCATGGCTTCGAGGTGTAGGACAACGTCAAGGTCCGTGCCGCGCGGTCGGACCTGAGCCTCACATTGCTTGCGAAGCTGAACTCTTTCACGAAGTTCCACGGAACTCGGGACATGCTCCATGGCTCGCCGTACACACCGACGCACGTCTGAATCGGGGCGGGGGTTCGGTTAGGGCCTGGCAGAAAATAACACGCGCAGAGTTAGGCGATGTCGGATGTCGGCGGGTGGACGCAGTAGTTCCACTCGCCGTGGAACTCGTGTCGCGTGATGTGGTTCTGCTCGATGGTTCGCATCTCCTTGTCGGAGATCTTGATTCCTTTGGGATAGCGGTTGTGGTCGAGTTCGGCGCGCACGCGTAGTCCGGTGCGGGTGGTGGTGCCGGCGATCAGGTTGACGATGACCTCGTGGCTTTCCAGTGGGCGGCCCCGCCAGTTCATCGTGATCTGGCTGAACAGCCGGTGTTCGATCTTGTTCCATTTGCTGGTGCCGGGTGGCAGGTGGCACACCGTGATGGACAAGCCGGTTTCGGTGGCGAGGGTGGCCAGTACCCTTTTCCACAGCCGGGTCCGGTAGCCGTTGGAGCCGCCGCCGTCGGCGCAGATGAGCAGCCGGTTGGCGGCGGGGTACGCGGCGGCGACCTTGTTCCACCAGCGGCGGATCGTCTCTGCGGCGAACTCGGCGGTGTCGTGGTCGACCCCGACGCTGACCCACCCGGTGTTGGCCGCCACGTCGTAGACGCCGTACGGCGCCACCTTGCCCAACTGCTTGTCGGCGAAGTCGTGCACGTTCGCCCCGACCGGCTCGCCTTGAGGCTGCCACCCGCGGCCACCGTTCTTGTAGTTGCCGACCAACTCCTTCTTCTTGGTGTCCGCGCTGACGACCGGTTGGCCGGCCGATATGTGCGCGCCGACCTGGTCGTTGATGTAGCGGAACTGGGCGTCCCGGTCCGGGTGCTGGCGTCCCTCAACCGTCTTGGCGTTGCCTTGCAGGCTGTAGCCGAGCTCCTCGGCCAGCAGCCGCGCCACCGTGTCGTGGGACACGGTCCGGCCTTGGCGGCGAAGCTCATCGGCCAGGTTGCGGGTCGAGCGTGTGGTCCACCGAAGTCGCGTCATCGGATCCCCCCGCGATTCGGGCTCCACCAACGCATCCAACGCGTCGAGCAGCTGCGGGTCGGTCTCGGTCGCCTGCTTACGACCGCCACCAGAACGGCGAGTACGCCCCAGTGGCGTCTCACCGGACTCCAGTTCGGACACACCCGCCGAGACTGTCTTTCGACTGACCCCCGCAGCCTTGGATACCAGCCCGATCCCGCCATGACCCAGCACACGCGCCTCCGCACCCAAGGCAAGCCGCCGCTGCCGTTCGTCCAGGTGCGGCAGCAACGCCTCGAACTTGGCCGCCAACCCCCGCTCGTCGATCTCCATGACCAAGGCCATACCACAAGGATGGCCGGTCCGGGTTATATGGGCAAGTTATTTTCCGTCAGATCCTTAGCTCAGGCGCGCGCCGTGGGGGTAGCTCGCGGGTGCATGCCGGGCAGGACTTCGGGGTCATCGGCGGCCACCGTTTGAGCGGAGCGTGCCGACACGGCGCGGGGCGTCCGGGGCGGCGGCACGGCGCGCGCTGCGGTGCCGGTGTGTTCGGCGACGACTGCGCAGGCTTGACGAGCTGACCGGTGGATCCCGGCCGTTGCCGCGGCGGATGGCTGCGGTCGCTGCCTACTTCGTTGATTGCCTGGACTCACTTTCAGTCTCGGGTCAGACCGCCCAACGGCGGCGCCTCCCATCATCACGGCTAAGGCATCAGCCGGCTTGACCACCACCGCCACGCCTGTCTGCGTGAGGACGACGAGTGTTGTCTGGTAGCACGGGATGACAGACCGACGCGGTTGAGGCTCGGAATGTCATGGCTTGCCCGCATTGGCTCGGCCAGCCAGAATGCGTGGATGATCGGTTGATGAACCCTCCGCAGGTGGATCGCTACGGTGAGCGGCATGTTCGAGCTGCTACTACCGCGCAAGCGCATGGCCGCGGTCGTCGAAGGGCTGGCGCGTCAATTCGCTACGGAACGCGACCTGGCCTTGCGGGAGAATGACCTTTTTGAAGCATTCGCGGCCCATTGCATCGTGCGGCAGTACCAACGCGACTTTGATCCGATTGACGTCCGAGGTGGCGGGCCGTGCGATTTGGGAATCGACGGATACGCGGTCATCATCGATGGGGACGTGTACACCGATCCGGCCGAGATTCGCGAAAGAATCGCCGATGACCGCGACATCGACGTGCGTTTCATCATCCTTCAAGCGAAACGCCAGGTGGGCTTTGACGGGGATGCGCTAGCAAAGCTCGCCGAGGGCATCACGCAGATTTTCTCGCCCGCCGACCTGAGCCTTCGAGCCGGCAAGAGCGCGAGGAGGTTGCGCGAATGCGTACGCGCCATCTATGCCGACCTGGACAAGTTCGAGGCGAGCGGGCCGCCCCGCCTGGAGGCGTGGTACGCCAGCCTGGGTGTCTTGAAGCCTGGCCTGCTCCGTGACAAGCGCGAGGCGGCGCGGGCGAGGCTAGTGAACAGCCGCCAGTTCCGCTTCGTCGACCTGAAGTTGGCGGGCGCCGAAGAACTGCGCGACTACTACAGCGACACCGCTCCCGTATCGGCCGTAAAGTTCAAGATGCCCAAGCGTATCGACCTGCCGAGCATGCCCGGCGTGAAGCGATCGATGATCGGCGTCGTGTCGGCCCGCGAATTGGTGGATCGGGTGCTACTGGACGAGCACGGTAGCCGGCGACCACATCTCTTCGATGACAATCTGCGCGACTTCCTGGGCACCGTTCGGAACCCGGTCAACGGCGAGATCCAGGAGACGCTCGAGGACGCCACCAGCAGGCACCGGTTTGCAGTGTTGAACAACGGCATCACGATCGTGGCGCGCGCGCTCGTGGAAGTGCAGGACCGGGTCCTCGTACGCGGACCCCAGGTCGTGAACGGGTGCCAGACCTGCAATGTCCTCATTGCGAATCGGGCGGCGTTGACCGATGACGTATGGGTGAACGTACGCATCATCGAGTCTTCCGACGAGGACGTGATTGACTCGATCGTGCGCGCGACCAACCGGCAGACGGCACTCAACGAGAACGACCTGACCGCTCGGCACCCGTTCCAGAAGCACGTCGAGGCCTACTTCGCTACACGGCCCGACGGACGCGAGGTCTACTTCGAGCGACGGTTGGGCCAGCACGGCAGCAGCAAGGCCGCGGCGCGAGTGATTAACCGTCGCCACCTCATCCAGGCCTATGCGGCGATGTGGTTGGGAGCGCCGCAGCATGTCACCCGGTTCCGGCGTCTCGTCCAGGACAATCGCGCGGAGTTGTTCCAGGTGCGGCAGGATCCGTTGCTCTACTATCTTTCCGCCGCGGCCTACCTCCAGATCAACCGGCTGTTCGGCCGTGGACTGCCGGCGCAGTATCGAGCTGCGCGGTTCCACCTCGTGCACGCCCTGAAACTCGTGTCCTTCGGCTCGGGCCAGCCACCGGCCGACGAGGAAACGCTGGCTCGCGCGAGCGTGCCACTGCTGGACGTGCTCTGGGACCTGGACCGTCTGCGCGGCATCGTCTCTCGACTCCTGCCCGTCATCGACGCCGCCTTGGTGCCGGACGGTGGGCTGTCCGCGCTAGGCGCGGCCGTCGGCACCCAGGAGTTCACAGAGCGGTTCCAGAGGGCCGTGCTTGAGTTGGCTCGCACGGGCGTGCGCGCTGAGTCTCACGTCGCGGCGTGAGGTTGGGTGAAAGGGAGTTACTGATGCGAGAGTCCATTGACGTTGCTGCCACCGTCCTTACTCAGGCTTTGAAGCTGGTCAAGGCCATGTCCGACCGGGACGTCAAGCAACTACTCGGCGGCGAGTCGAGGCTGGCACTTGTGCCGCCCGGCCATCGAGTGATGGAGTTCACCCCGGCCCTCGATCGTGCGCTGAAGGTCCTAGAGCAACTCGGCCCCGAGGACTTACAACAGCTTGACACTCGGCAGGCCAAGGTCGCCGTCCTGCGCAAAGGCGAACGGGTCGTAAGGCCGTTTGACCCTGCGGAGGTTGCCGAAACGGTCACGAAGCTGGCTACCGAAGGAGAGATCGTTCGCTATCTCGATAGCGATCCCGCCCTTGCCGCCGTGAACCTCAAGAAGGTAGCGACAGCCCTGAACCTCGCCCTCCCGGCTAAAGTCAAGTCGAAGCAGGCCATCCAGCTCTACATTGCCGAGAACGTGATCCGTGATCGGGGCCGCTGGCGTCTTTCGTAGTGTCGTGGAACGGGCAACCATGTGTTCAAGGTTCGACTCGGCCTGCCGCCTTGAACCCGCCGCGGCAGCGGGCGCTTCAGAGTGGACTCCAATGCGCGGTCCGCACGAGTGACGAACTGAGTGCACGCGGCGGCTGACGTTGGATCCGAGCACCGGCCCGGGGGACCAGCGGGGACCACGGCGCCCCCACAGGTCCGCTGCTGGCCGTCCGCAGCGGGCCGAGCGCGGTGCACCGATCGTGGCCCCTCTCAACCAGCCGGGGCGACTTCTCCGTGAAGCTGCTCGACTGGATCGAGCCCACCGTCGGCGCCCCGTTGACCCTTCCTGCGCGCCTAGAACTGTCGGCATTGCCCGCTGGCGTACCGATGCTGCGTCCGTACCTTGCCCGCGAGCCCCAAGCGGGCGCCGCGACTTCACGGCAAGCTTGCTATGTCTCGGGATGATTGTGAGGATGGGGCCGTGGATCTCCCGGCGTCGAAGGCCGTCGAATGGTTGCTGCAGAGTGAGGAGCCGGCGATCCGGCTGTTGACTCGTCGCGAGATCCTGAGCGAGCCAGTCGAAGCCGATGCGAGCCTGATCGCCTCTGGCTCTATGGTGAGTGCGTTGCTATCTGGCCAGCGGCCCAACGGCGGGTTCGGCCGCAATCCCTACCGCAAATACACGGGCGTCCACTGGCGACTGATCTCGTTGGCGGAGCTCGGCGTGCCGCCTTCTGACCCGCGCGCAGCCGCGTCGGCCGAACGCGTGCTGGCATGGATAACCAGGGGCCTTCGGTCCGCGCCTGTCGTCGTCGAGGGCCTAGTCCGCTCGCACGGTGCCGTTGAGGGCAATGCCCTGGGCGCCTGCTGCCGGCTCGGCCTGGCTGATGACCCCCGTACGCAGCAACTCGCGGAGGCGCTGATCTCCTGGCAGTGGCCAGACGGCGGGTGGAACTGCGACCTGAAAGCAACTGGTTACCGCTCGTCCTTCCACGAGTCACTCGGTGCTGCGTGGGGACTGCATGAGTACGGTCAGGCAACCGGCCATCGGGCCGCCCGGGATGCCGCAGATCGTGCCGCCGAGTTGTTCCTCGAGCACCACCTGTTCCGTCGCCTCGGCTCGGGTGAGATCATCGACGCGCGGTGGTTGAACCTGCGTTACCCGCCCTACTGGCATTACGACATCCTGCGAGCGCTCCTCGTGCTGACCCGGATGGGGCGGGTCGTTGACCCCCGCGCGTCCGATGCTCTCGACGAGCTCGAGCACCGTCGCTTGGCCGATGGTCGCTGGGTCGCGCAGGGACAGTGGTGGAATTCAGCCAACAACTCGATCACACCGGACGCCGTCGACTGGGGCCGATCCGGTGAGCCTAACCAGATGATCACGCTCAACTGCCTGCGCGCTCTGCAGGCCGCCGGCCGCCTCGCCCTACGCTGACGTGAACCCACCAGAGCTGAGCGCCAGTGCGCCTCTCGCTTGCACGGGACCACTGTCATGAACCAGAGGGACGTGGCACGCCCACGTAGCGGAGGCCGCGGGATGAGCCGACGCAGCCGCGCGAGCCCATTGCGGTGACCACCGAGCGCCCACCTCGAGTCATCCTCTCATCGGCTACATGAGAGTAAACGTCCGAGACACCGCACAGGACGGGAGTGAATGGTCGCGAAGCCCGTCGTGCGTTTGCGGTTACGGGCCGCCGACTGAACAGCTAGCACTGCTAGTCGTGCCTGAGGAGAAGACGGCCTGCCTGCTGCATGGCCGCTTGGAAGCCGAGTGTGCCCACGTCGACGTACGGCAACCGTTCCTTGCGGCACTCGGCGTGCAGTTGATGGCTCCGTTGTAATCCAGGCTGCCGCCTCGTCGAGTTCCGTGCGCGATGCCTGGGCGGGCCGGAGCCTAATCGGGTGGCTGTGTCAATCCGAGCTGGCTCCGGCGTGTCGGTCTGATCCGGCCCGGCATGGGGCGCCGATCACTGTCAGCCGTGGATCGGCCTAGGAGTCGTCAGGCCGCTGAGGTCGCATTGGCGCAGAGGTGGAGTCCCACGGTTTCGGCGAGCTAGCCACGTGCGAAGGCTGTCAGCAGCTCGGCCACCTGTTCGGGGTGGCCCAGCCATGGGACGTGTCCGGCTGGCAGCACCTCGAGCCGGGCGTCTGGGATCAGCTGCGCTGCGGCTCGGGCGGCCTCGATCGGCACCACCGGGTCGCTGTCTCCCCAGATCATCAGGGTCGGGACCGACAGTTGGCGAAGGTCGTCCGGCCGGATGCGCGTCGCGCGCCGGTAGCCGAACGGGGAGATTAGCGCCTGGAATTCTGCGCGGTTGGCGGCGATCGCGACCGGGTCCCTCGCTCCGGCGACGAGGGAGTCGAGCAGGTCCGGGTGCCGCGTGATGGTGTCGGCCTCGCCCACTGACGCCATCATGCGCAGCAGCATCCGCCGGCCCGGCTTCACGGCCCGGGTCATGACGTCCCCGAGCACGGGCATCGCCATCAGTCGGATCGGCAGTGGGAGGTGGCCGCCGGGCAGCGTGGGAGTCGACCCGAGCATGGCGAGGCCGCGCACGCGCTGCGGGTGCTCGAGGGCGTACCACGTCGCATAGATGCCGCCGCCCGAGGCGCCGGCGAGCACCGCGTTCTCCAACTGGAGGGCGTCCAGTACGTCGTCGACGAACCGGACCGCGAAGTCGCGGAACTTGCCGCGCGTGAAGTCGCTGGGGTCGCTAAGACCCATGCCGGGCCGGTCAACGAGGTAGGACCGAACTGCGGTCGCGTGTTCGAGCAGCATCAGGTGCGACAGCGCCGAGGTGTTGCTGCCGTGCAGATGAACGACCGGCGGGCCGTCGCCGGCCTCGACTACATGAACCCGCCTGCCGGTACCGAGCGTGACGAAGTGCCCGCGTGTCCCGGAAGCGCGTAGCATCCGCTGGTAGACATCGCGCATCCCGGCCGAGTGCTCCGGCGAGTGCGCGGCCTTCGCTTGTGTGGCCATGTGATCACGATCTGCCAAGTCTTGACGGGTCGACTAGTTCGAACTTCGAACTCCATGCGACCGCTCATAGGTGAGAAACTTGGCGTCATGGGCTCGAGCGCGTTCACCGGCTACTGCTCGTTCACCAAGGCGATCGAACACCTCGGTGACCGGTGGAACCTGTTCATCCTGCGCGAGCTTTCGATGTTCGGGCCGCAGGGTTTCAACGATCTCGCCACTGGCCTGCCCGGACGGATTTCGCGGTCGGTGCTCGCCGACCGGCTACGTAAGCTGGAGAACCTCGGTCTGGTCGCACACGCCGACGGGGCGCCGTACCGGCTCACCGCGGCCGGCACCGAACTGGTCCCAACGATCCTGTCGCTGCGCGGCTGGGCAGAGACCTGGCTGCCCGACGATCCGGACATGGTCGAGCGTGACCCAGACGTCGTGCTTGCCTGGCTTGCCCAGCGCGCGGCTCCGGGACGGCTGCCCCACCGCCCGGTTGTAATGGAGTTCACGACGCACCACCGACACGAACACCGCTGGTGGCTGGTGCTGCAGCGGGGCGCGGAGCCCTACGGCTGCCTGCGCGACCCGCTCCTGGACGAGACCCGCTACGTGTACATCCGGGCGGCGATCACTACCCTGCTGGCGCTGGCGCGGGGCAGGCGCGACTGGGCAGAAGCCATCGACGACGGGACTCTGGTCATCTCCGGCGCCCCGGAACTAGCGAGCCGGGTCACCGAGTGGTTTACGCCTACTGCAGATCCGGTTGGCCGATTGGGCGACCCCATTGCGGCAGAAGACCGCATTTGAGCCGTCGCCGCCGGCTTGATCGGTCAACCACGCAGCTGCGAACGCCGGGTCACCTAGTAAGTCGCCCGATGCGACGCTGCGTTTGTGCCTTGGCAGGAGTACCTCTGGTTTGACACTCCGCGTACCCGGACGATATGACGTCCGTGTGGCGAGTGGGACTATGCCGAGCGTCGAGCGTGCGGGTGTAATCGTTCGATACGAGGTCGAGGGTCACGGATTTCCGCTCGTGCTGCTGCATGGATTGTCCGTGGATGGAGCGTCGTGGCGCCGGGCCGGCTACGTGGATGCGTTAAGCGGTCGATACCGCTGCATCAGCATCGACGCCCGAGGTGCGGGCGGGAGCAGCAAGCCGGATCTTCCGGCGCTTCACATGATCGACCACTATCTCGGTGATGTGGACGGTGTGCTGGAACGCGAGGGGATCGGCGACTTCGCGGTCTGGGGATTCTCGTTCGGCGCGGCGATCGGGTTCGCCTTGGCGGCGCGGCACGGCCGACGGGTGCGCGCGGTCGTCAGCACCGGAGCCTGGGATACCCGGCCGTCCACCCTGGAGGACATCCGTCGGACGCGATCGAGCATGGACGCAGCGGAGAACGGCGGGATGGCGGCGATGCTTGCGACCTGGGAGTCCGACGAGAGTCCTGCGCTGCCCGACTGGTTTCGCACGACGATCCTCGACTACGACCATCGGGGGTGGATGGCAGCCAGGTACGGCTCGTTCTGCTGGCCTGAGATTCCAGTCTCAGCTATCACCTCTCCCACTTTGATCATCGTCGGCTCCCGCGAGGACCCCGAAGGGCAGGCGCCGGAGTGGGCCGCGACGCTACCCGACGGCCGATGCGTGACCTTACCGGAGCGCACCCATTGCGGCGCGTACCTGGCCGCCGACCATTGCCTGGCGCAAGCTCTGCCCTTCCTCGACAACGCGGTCCGTGCCCAGGCTGTTTGAGCGCATCGAAGTTGCAGACTGCCGTCGGACTCGGCAACCAGTGGTGAAATTAACCGGGCGGCGCGGCCTTAGTTCACAACATCGTCTTGCCCGCCGTGGTTGAGACCTACCGGTGGCCCGGTCGACTGGCCCGGTCGATCGGGCAGTATCTACGTCGCCCGCAGCGGCGTCATCGAAGAGGCGCCAGAGACCTGCCGCCGGAGGAAGCGCAGTTCCCTGGTGCCGCAGCGAGGAGGCTCCAGACAGCTCGGCGGTGACGGTGTCGGTCACCGCAACCCCCCCCGGACGTCGCCCCGACACCCGATGCCCTGTCCAAGTTAGCCGGTAGCAGGCCGATCACGCGCAACCATGCAAGCCGTCTCATCAGCACTCGTCGCGGCAACGTCATACGACAACCCGCGGGAATGACCGTCGATGGATGCGATCGACTGAACCCGAGCTCTCATCGGCCAATGAGCGTGAATCCCCAGCCCACGTTGTGGATCTTTGGAAACCGGCTGCGCGTACAGACAGCTACGCGCTATGGCTACCGGTAACCGGGCCACGGGAGGGGGAGGAGTCACCCCCCAGGTCATACGGGTGCCGAAACATCTTCGGGATGGCTCGCGGCGGGCGGAAGCTCACTGTTGGACCAATCGTCCACGACCGCTATCATCGCCGCGTGGCGATTAAGCGTGTGCGGACTAGCCGAGCGACGGGTCTTGCCCCGGCCGCGGCGCTATTCCGCTCGTTGGCCGATCCGAATCGCCTTGCTATTGCCCAACGGCTTGCTCGCGGCGAGGCGAGGGTGGTTGATCTGACTGGCGACCTTGGCCTCGCTCAGTCGACGGTCTCAGCCCATCTTGCCTGTCTTCGTG
>JAHRHA010000297.1 GCA_020027875.1 Micromonosporaceae bacterium
GCGGGGCATCTACAGCCATGTCACTCCTGCCATGGAACAGGCCATCGCCGACGCCCTCCACGACCGCTGGACCACCACCACCCAGACCACGATCACCCTCCCCCAACCGTGGGAGCTCGACAACCGTGACCTCGCCGCCTAACCACCACGACTCTCCCCAATGGAGTGACCACTGTGAAACCCGACTCGAAGAGCATGGTCTTTCGTCGCCTCGCCGACCAACTCCGCGCCGGCTGCGAACACCGCGGCATCACCATGCGCGACGGCACCGCCGAGCTCATCCTCGCCGACCGCATCAACGCCGTCGCCGGCATGCTGCGCATCACCGACCACTACGCCATGCGCACCTACCTCACAGACGAGGTGATCACCGAACTGGTCAACGTGTGCGAGCGGGCCCGCACCCACCAACAGACCGAGATCGACCTCGCCTCCCCCATGCTGCTGCCCATCCCGCACGCGGCCACCATCATCGGCGCCCTCGCCGCCTCCTGACACGCCATCCTCGACGCCGACACCGCCGTCATCGCCCGCACCCAACTGTCCACAATGGTCGAGCGGGTCACCGACCGGACATGGCATATGCCCGGCCACGAGCGTCTCCCCGACCGCCGCGAGCAGGATCTGGCCATGCGTGACCGCATCGCACAAGACCTGCAATGGCTCCGGTAACAGGCGCGAGCGGGCACACCGACGGGTCGACGCGTCAGGGTCGGCCCGTCGTTCGTCTCTCACCGCGCCGGCCGGGAGCAGACCCGACAAACATCGACGACACGGCCATGACCAGCACAGTCATGTCGATCATGTGCTCCCAATTTGCCCCCAAGTTAAGGAGCAACAAGCGAATAGATCCTTACCGCTACTCCGGCACAGGGCCATCTACCTGCGGAAATAGACTGTGGGCGATACTGGGATCGAACCAGTGACCTCTTCGGTGTGAACGGCCCTGGACGTGGTCGTCGACGCGGCGGCGGTGTCAGGATTCGCCGAGCCCTACGTGCTGTGCGGCGGCCCAGATATCAGGCGCAGGGCAAGCCGACTGACCGCCGGATGAGACGCACGAGCGCGCCCCCGCAGACGGGATCATGCTCTGCCCGCATCTCAACCGACGGGTCGGGACCCCGCCCACAACTGCCACCTCATTGCCCTTGACCGAGGCTACGAGCGCGACAGGTACGAGTTCGTCACCGACGATAGCGCAGTCATGCTGTATCTCGAGGAGCGGTACTGAGGGCAATGCACCACAATGGGCATACAAGCTTGGAGCCACCCGTGACGGACGGCCCGCGTACCTAGTGGGACCCGCTGCCCGCGGTTCGCACCTCGGCGAACATCGCTAAGATCGCCGCCACACGCAAGCTGCTCACCCTCGTGGCACGGTCGACGACTCTGATTGGCCCCGCCTGGCTGCGGCCGTACCACTCCATGCCGCCCACGCCGGCGGCGAAGGGATGACCGGCAACCGGACCTCCGGCACTCGCCAAAACCGTCCACTGCAGACGCTGGTGAACACGGCCACCCACAACCCCCTACCCTGTTTCCCGGCGCGGAAATTCTGCGCTGCTCGGGGCCGGCGGCGGTCGCGATGACCAGCTGCAGGCTGCGCGACACGGTCGTCTTCACCGAGGTGGCCGGGCCGCGGTCGTAGCACCAGTTAACAAGTAGCCGATGTGAGTGCGTTGGCAACGTCGTTGCGGCGGGTTACGTCGCCGTTGTCAGCCGCCTGCGGGATCGAGTCGTGGTGACCGAGGCGAACGTGGGGGTGCCGGGTTCGAGGGGGATGCGGGTGGCGCGCGCGACGTAGCTGATGGCGTGGTACCAGCCGGTGAGCAGGAGCAGATCGAGCAGCTGCGGCTCGTCGAGGGTGTCCGACAGCTCCGCCCAGAGTTTGTCGGGTACGTCGGCTGTGTCGTGCAGCACGTCGACGGTCTCGATGAGCAGCCGGTCGCGGGCGGTCTGCCAACATGCGTCGGTCGCCTTTCCGTGGGTCAGGGAGGCCACCTGGTCGGGGGTCAGACCGGCCCGTTCGGCGAAGAACGCCACGTGCACCCCCCACTCGTACTCGCAGCCGGTTCGGGCGCAGGTGCGGTCGATGATGATCTCGCGGTCGCGGAGGGTCAGCGTGAGACGGCGGCCTAGTTCGTAGGTCCCCCAGGGATGCATCGCCCGGGTCATCGGAAGGTTCCTGGCGAAGGTCCGAAACAGCGCGATGGGGGCCACGCCGGCCGGCATCATCTGCTGAAGTTGGTGCTCGACTTCGGGATCGTACGGCGGCTGGAGTGGAGCGATGCGGGTCACGCGAACCTCCTGTTTCGGATTCAGAAACGGCAAGGGGGTAGTGATGGCGAGTACCCCCCGGCCAGGGCAGCAGGTACGGGGCTCGACGACCGGACGACCGCTGATGGCCGCGTTGGATCTGCTCGGCCGCCGCTGGGCACTACGGGTCCTGTGGGAACTACGCGACGGACCGCTCGGTGCGCGGAACCTGCGCGAACATTGTGACGCCATGTCGAGCAGCGTCTTGTACGAACGGCTCAGAGAACTGACCGCAGCGGGCCTGGTGCACCATCGCGCCGACGACCGCTACGAGCTCACCCGGATTGGACGCTCCCTGAGCGTGGCCATCGCACCACTGGAGAAGTGGGCCACCAGCTGGGCCGCGTCGACACAATGACGGCAGGCATTCGACCGACCAACCCCGTCCGCCTATGCCGCACTGGGTTGGTTCCGCGGTGATGGCTGGGGTCACAAGCGCCCATCGCGGGCATGGCCCAATGCCCCCCCAATGCCGCGAGGCAGTTACTCATCGCTACGGCGAGCGCGAGCGCGCCGATTGCCCTCGTGCATCGCCCGCACCCGGGCAACCGGGAGCGCACGACCCTCCTCGATCAGGTCGGAGTCCAGCTGCTGCGGCTCGGGCTGGTTGGCCCACGGATCCCCTGCGGCGATCAGCCGCGCCGCCGCGTACACGGTGGAGTCGGCGGGCGCAAAGCGATCAAGCCCTGCCCAAGCCAACGGGAACGACACCGGCACGCCCGGCCGAACGCGCCGGCTGTATGGCGCCACCACCGTCACCCCGCCGACTCGGTCGAATCGAGGAACACCTTGCCGCCACGGTCCTACCAGATGAAAGCCGTGGGGGCGAATGCGGGGTCAAGGCGCTCGGCACGCGCCGCGATCGCGCGGGTCGCCGCCGCCACCTCATCGATCGTCGCCCGCGCCCAGATCGCTACGAACACGTGCACGCCCTTGCCCCGCTGGTCTTGACCACGCCCACCAAGCCGACATCGGCCGGGACCTGGCCGACCAGTTGGGCCGCGCGCACGGCCAGCGCGAACGCGTCCTGCAATGGCGGGTCGAGGTCGAGCACGAGGTGGGTTGGCGGTCCCAGCGATCGACGCGAATCAGCGTCGGGTGGTACTCCACGGCCCGCTGGTTGGCGAACCACAGCAACGTGCGGCGGTCGTTACACAGCGCGTAGGACACCTCGCGCTTTGAGGACTCCGCCCACAGCGGCACCGTCGGCACCCACGACGGGGTGTACTTGGGGACGTTCCTCTGCATGAACGGCGCCTGGCCGCGGAGCACCCGGACCACCGAAAGCGTGAAGGATGCCGTTTCGTGGATCAGGGGTCGGTCAGCCTTGTGCCGAGGTCGGCGCCCGCGTCCGGGACGACAGACGGGGCCGAACCGGGAGCACGATCGGCAGGCCTGGTGCGCGGCTCGCCAGCTGGCGCGGCGTTGTGCGGAACGTCGACGCCGATCGCGACGCCGCAGCACCCGGGCGGCGTGGTTGAGCGAGCACGGACCCGTTATCCGACGGGGCACAAGCCGCCCCGGGTGGGTACCGGTCAGGCCGCGCGGCGGTACTCGCGGATCAGCCCGCCGAGGACGTCGACGCGTTCGATACGCGCGCCCGGATCAATGCACGCCTCGGGCGGTTCTCCCCGAGGATCGCAACCTCGAGGTGGATGCCGCGGTGGGGTCTGGCCGTGTTGCAATGCCCGAGATAGGTGGTGAGGACGCGCTGCAGGTGATGACGGTTCCAGATCATTGTCCAGTCCAGACACTCGGCGCGCACGGTACGCACCCAACGGGTCCGTTGCGTTGGGCGATAGCAAGGTCGGAGCAGACTTGATCTGTGAAGTCGTCGATTCGTCCTCGCCCGTGGTTGCCACCGACCTCTGCGTTTGC
>JAHRHA010000298.1 GCA_020027875.1 Micromonosporaceae bacterium
ATCCCGCTCAAGGGCTTCCAGACGGTCGTCGCTCCCGATGTCATCCCGACCAACATCCCGCCCGTGAATCTGAGCGAGAAGTTCGACCCGAAAGACTACTCCGGCACTGGGGTCGAGGGCGGCCTCGCGACGGGGATGGTTCCGACCGGCAACGAGCTGTTCATGGAAGCGATCGTCGAGGAGAAGCCCTCGGTGCTCTCGGGGCCGCAGCTGGTGTATCCCGAATTGCTGCGGCAGGCCGGGATCCAGGGTCGCGTAATGGTTCAGGCGATCATCGACACGACCGGTCGGGCCGAGGCAAACTCGGTGAAAGTCCTGCAGAGCCCGAACCCCGGCTTCGACCAGTCGGCCAGGAATTACGTTCTCAAGGCCCTGTTCCGTCCGGCGCGCGTGCACGGCCGGGCGGTGCGCGTGCTGATCAACATCCCGATCGACTTCAAGATCACGGCCCGCTGAGGCCGAAAGGAGGCTCTCCCGATGGAAATGTCGCTCATAGAGTTGTACGGCACGATGGGACCGTTCGCCAAGGGCGTCGTCTGGACCATGGTGATCATGTCTCTCCTGTCGTGGACTCAAGCGTTCCAGAAGTGGTGGCAGATTTGGCAGTCCCAGAAAGAGACCAAGAAGTTCGCCCCCGAGTTCTCCCGCTTCCTGAAGGAAGACCAGCTCGATGGCGCGATCCGGCTGGCGGAGAAGCAGAAGCGCAGCCATGTCGCCCGCGTCGTGGGCGAAGCGCTCGCCGAAGTGAAGCCGCTGCTGCGTGACCGTGCTACGATCACCGCGGCCGACATCAACTCGGTGGAGCGGGCGGTGGAGCGCGAGATGCTCATCGTCGCGGCCGAGCTGAAGCGCGGCCTCGGCATCATGGCGACGACCGGGGCGACGGCGCCGTTCGTCGGCCTGCTCGGGACCGTGATGGGAATCGTGAACGCGTTCACCGGCATGGCGGCCTCGGGCGGCGGCGGCTCACTCGCGTCGGTGTCGGCCGGTATCGCCGAGGCGCTGATCACGACCGCGTTCGGCCTCCTGGTGGCGATCCCGGCGGTGTGGTTGTACAACTACTTCTCGACCAAGATCGACTTCCTGTCGGTGGAGATGACCTACACGTCGAAGGAACTGATCGACTACCTCATCAAGAGCGTCGGCTCGGAGTTCGGCCGGTCGATCTTCACGAAGGAATTCCAGACGCAGAAGGCGGCGCAGTCCAGTGGCCCTATCAGTCACTAGCGCCAGCGCGAAGTCCGCGGTCAAAGCGGACATCAACGTCACGCCGCTGATCGACGTGATGCTGGTGCTGTTGATCATCTTCATGATCGTGACACCGATCATCGCGGCAGGCTTCCAGGCGTCGATCCCGCGCAGCGCGAACCCGGAGAACCGGCCCGAGGGACCGGATGAGATCCGGCTCGGGATCGACCGCGACGGCAAGTTTTACCTCGACCTGGGCTCGGGGCCGATGCAGGTTCGGGATGAGGATGTTCCGGCCCGGCTCCAGGCGATCTACGCCGCCCGCAGCCAGGACAAGATCCTGTTCTTGAAGGCCGATCAGAACCTCGACTTCGGCCGCGTGCAGCAGGCGATCGAGATCGCCCGGAGCGCGGGGGTGCGAGTGGTCGGCGCGATCACCGAGCAGAAGCAGTCGCTTACAAAGAAGAAGGAAGGGAGCTAACCGATGTCGATGGGGTCCACCGGTAGTGGCGAAGGGCTCAGCTCCGACATCAACGTCACGCCGTTGATCGACGTGCTGCTCGTGCTGCTGATCATCTTCATGATCACGCAGCCCCTGTCGCGCAAGGCATTCGACGTCCAGGTGCCGCCCAAGCAGCAGACCAAGTCCAAGACGCCGCCCAGCGCCCAGATCGTGCTGGAGTTGAAGTCCGACGGGTCGTACGCCGTCAACGGGCAGCCGTACCCGCTGAGCCAGCTCGACCAGGCCTTCCACCAGATCTACGACCAGCGCCCCGCGAAGCTGCTGTTCATCAAAGCGGCGCCCAACCGGAAGTACGGCGAGGTGATGGAGGCGATGGACATCGCGCACGGCGCCGGGGTGCAGGTGATCGGGTTCACGCCGGCGGACCAGGCCAAGCAGTAGCCCGGGCCGCGGCCGCAGGTGTATTGTAGGGGCGCAGCGACTTGCGCCCCTTCTGTTTTATCGGGGTACTTATCCACGTGATCGGGGACCCGCCGCCGACCCGCCAGTCCGCGCTGCCCGGACTCCGCCTGCCCCTCAGACCACGGCGGCTCGGGCCCGGCGCCGCGTTCTCCACCCTGATCCACGCGCTGATCGTCGTGCTGCTCGTGGTTCAGGGTCGCGAGCTCCTGGACCGCGCCCCCGGCCCGAGTGGCGGGGGGGGGAGCGACGGCGCGACGCTGAACTTCTTCACCGTGCCGGCGAGAGGGCCGGCCGCCGTCGATCTTCCCGTCAGCCCACCGGTCAGCGTCTCGGATCTGCCCGTGCTCCGGCAGGTGAAACTCGACCTCCCACCGCTCGAATTGCCCCATGCCACGCTGCCCGCGCCGCCCGCCGCCGGACTGCCAGGCGCGGTCGGGATGCTCGGGCAGGGTCCGGGTGCGGGCGCGGGACCGGGCCTGGGGATTGGGGCCGGTGCCGGGCCGGACGTAGGGCCTGGAACGGGAGGCGAAGGCGGTTACATTTTCGTCGCCTCGCCGCGGACGGCGATTCTGCCGCCGCTCGCGAAGGTTCCCGGCTCCGTCGCAGGCCGCACCTATCGGGTGCGCTTCTGGGTGGCGGCCGATGGACGCGTCACGCGGGTGGAAGTCGATCCGCCGATCGCGGAGGCGCGCTACGGCCGGGAGTTCCAGCAGCGCATGCTGGCGTACCGGTTCTACCCGGCCCGCACGCGGGACGGGCGGACCGTGGCAAGTGTCGTAACCGTCCCCCTGCGTATCGGAAACTAGCCCGCTGGGAGCGGGCTCCAAGGAGCCACAACCGCCATGCTGCTTTCCCTCGCCCTGGGGCTGAGTGTTCTCGCCCTGGTCGTCGCCGTGGGTCTCGCGCGCTGGGTGCTCAGACAGGACACCGGCACCCCGGACATGCGGAAGATCTCGGACGCCATTCAGGAAGGCGCCCAGGCATTCCTGCGCCGCCAGTACAAGACGATCGGCTGGCTGAGCATCGTGCTCGGGGTCATCCTCTACGTCCTCTACGCCTTCTTCCGCGAGCCGCACGGCGAAGAGCCCGAGGCAGCGACGCTCGCCCTCACGACCACACTCTCGTTCCTGTTCGGCGCGTTCTGCTCCGGTGTGGCTGGGGTGGTAGGGATGTTCGTGGCGGTGCGCGCGAACATTCGCACCGCCAGCGCCGCGCGCTCGAGCTTGAACCGGGCGCTCCAGATCGCGCTGCGCGGCGGCGCCGTGAGCGGACTCTTCGTGGTCGCCATGAGCCTGCTTGGGGTCGGCGGCCTGTACGCCGTTCTCGAGCTGTTCGGCTTCGCCCCCACGAAGATCCCCCTCATGATCGTCGGGTACGGCTTCGGTGCCTCGTTCGTGGCTGATTGCGGACTTAGTGGGCGACAACGTGGGTGATTGCGCGGGACGCGGCGCTGACTTGTTCGAGTCGACGGCCGCCGAGAACATCGGCGCCATGATCCTCGGCGCGACGCTGGGCCTCTCGAACCCCGGGGCCTTCGGGCCCGCCGCGGTGGTGGGGCTGATGCTGTTCCCGCTCGTGGTGCGCGCCTTCGGGTTGGTCGCCT
>JAHRHA010000299.1 GCA_020027875.1 Micromonosporaceae bacterium
TACAACGACCACCGCCCGCATCAGGGACGAAACCAGCTACCGCCCAACACCGATCATGCTCCCGCGGCGCTGCTCGACCTGGCCGCCATGCGAGTACAACGACGAACGATCCTCGGTGGACTCATCAACGAATACTCCCAGGCAGCGTAGCCAAACCGAGTATTCGAGCGGTACAGGCGAGGTCGGGCTGTCCGCCGCGTGACACCACGGCGTTCGCGGTGTACTGGCGCCGGGCTGGTGGGCTTAGCTGCGCAGGGTGCGGTCTGCGACTGAGAAGGATGGAGCGCTCTTTCGCGCCACGATCTCGCTCCGGCGTGGGTGAGGGATGAGGCGTGGGGCGAGGTCTGCTCGGGCCGCCCTGTCCCTGAGCGCGGTTTCATACACTGTCAACGTCTCGTCGACCATGCGGGTCGAGGCTGAAGCGATGGGCGCGGGCCGCGCGCACGCCGGCTTCGGCCTTACGCGGGGTCTCGGGGTCACGCAATGCCGCATTGATCGCGTGGGCGAATGCCTGCGGACTTATCTCGTTGACCAGCCACGCCGTCTGGGGCACCACCTCGCTGGCGGGCGGGACGTTGAAGGCCACCGGCACGCAGCCACACGCCGAGGCTTCCAGCAGCGCAAGGCCGAAGCCGGTGTAGACCAGCGGATAGGCCAGCAGGTCGGCCGCCGCGTAGTACAACGGCATCCGCTCGCGCGGTACGTATCCAATTGGGATCAAGCGATCACCGGCGCGCTCGGGCTGGCACGGCTCGGTCAACGGCCAGATTGCCAGCAGGCGGACATCCGGATCCAGGTAGGTCAGGCTGTCCAGCAGCATGGTGCGGCGGAAGCCGAAGAACGGCCCCACGTACAACACACACCGGAGGCCGGGGTGGATCCCGAGTTGTGCGCGCGCCTCGGCACGCGGTATCGGCGCGAACAGCTCGGTGTCAATGCCGTTGTAAACGACGCTGACCTCCTCCGGTGCGACGCTGTAGCCGCACGTGAGATCGTCATAGACCTGCTGCGATACGGCGATCGAACGATCCGACAACCAGGCGAGCGTCGCTTCCATGACGGCGGCCGGTTGGGTCTGGAGCAGGTCTGGCTCCTGGGGAAAGCCAAGCTCGTGCAGACGGACGATCCCGCCGATCGCCGTCAGGTGGAACGTGGTGACCAGGGCCGGGCGCGAGCCGGACATCCGAGCCAGGCGCAACGCGGTGTGATAGCCGTAGTGCGACTGCAAATGCACGACGTCATACGCACCCCAGTTTTCGGCCTGGGCGAGGTCCTTAGAGGTGCGCCACATGCCCAGAAATGGGTTGTCGATCTCTGCGGGCGTCAGGTCGACGGTGACCGCGTGGACGTGCTCCAGCAACGGGACTTTCTCCGCGGGCATGTAGAGGCTGGGCCGGCACGCCACATGCACATCGACGCCGCGATTGAGCAGGCCGGTGCAGACGTCGTGCACTTGTCCCTCAAGACCCCCTGCACCCGGCCCCGGCATGTGGTTCAGGACAACGCACACCCTCATGTCGTGCCCCCAACAATCACCGCGCTAGATCCAGCGTTCCCTGTTGTACAGCTTGTAGTCAAGATCGCGCGCTCGGTCCTTCAGGTATCGGGCTGGCACCCCACCCACCATCGTGTACGGCGCGACGTCCTTGTTTACCAGTGAGGCCGCCGAGACCACTGCGCCCTCGCCGACTGTCAAGCCGTAAAGGATCGTGCAGTTCATGGTGATCCAAACGTTGTCCTCGACGACCGTCTTCTCCGGCAGGCCGAAGAAATCGGCTGAGTCCGGCAGGTGACCGCCCGGGATGGTGTTGGCGCCGACGTTGACATTGTTGCCGATCTTGAGACCCGGTCCTTCCCCAACTCGCACGGCGCGCCCGTCGAGCCAAACGAATTCTCCGATGATGCAATTGTCGCCGATCTCGATTCCATGAGGCGACATAACGCGTACATGCATCATGATGTTGCTATTGTGACCGATCCGCATTCCCGCCGCCCGATAAAGCGCTAGACGCGTGGTGGGAAATGGGATTTTGTTGACAACCGTGTTAAGCAGATAGTCCAAGAAGAGTTCGTTCGAGCAAGCCCGACGGATCAACGCCGCGAGGGCCAGCATGCTGCCGACGGCGAGCGCCGACCTCTTCATAACGGCCTCCCTTCGGTCTCCCACGCAATGCATTTCTCCAGCGGCACCGCCATGCCGATGCACGCAGTTCCCACCCCGGCCCGTGGCGGGTGCACCCGGACGCCCACTCGTCCAGGTAACGTTATCCCAGGTGCTTCCGGAGGCCGGTGGGATGGGCGGTCACGCCGACGACGTGGACCTGGCGGGTGGCCAGTCCGACGAAGAAGAGCACGTAGATTCGTTTGAGGAGCACGGTGTGAAGAAGTCGCAGGCCAGGATCGTGTAGGCCTGGGAGGTGAGGAACTGGCGCCAGGTCGGCCCGGCACGCCGCGGCGCCGGATCGACGCCAGCTTGGTTGAGGATCTTCCACACGGTGCTGGAGGCGACTTTGTAGCCCAAGCCGACCAGTTCTCCCTGAATACGGCGATGACCTCAGGTCGGATTCTCGGCGGCCAGCCGAAGGACCAGGTCGCGGATCTGTTTGGACACGGGTGGCCGGGCGGACCGGGAATGCGGGTAGGTCCATGTGCGAGTGACCAGCTGCCGGCGCCAACGGAGCAAGGCCGCCGGCGTCACGCCGAAGATCGGCCATCGTCGGCGGGAAGCAGCCGCGCCAATGCGGACAGCCGGGCCCGGGCAGCAGGTCAGTACCGCGGTCGTTTGCCCTGGCGGCGCAGGACCACGATCTCGTGACGCAACACGAGGATCTCGACGGTCCTTGCTGATATTGTTGCGGGCCATCACCGCCAGCAGCTCCAGCACGCGACGCAACATCATGTACAGCAAGGACAAGGCCATGCCGACATGCTTGCGTCAGGCGGTGATCAAACTCCAGCCGAGGACCGGCAGCTCATAGCCCTTACCCTATTTGAGAGCCCCACAGGCAACTGCAGGCGCGAATCCGTGAGGTAACACCCGCACCGCTGCTCCCGCCCGAGCCGCAGGCGCCGTCCAAGAAGGACATCGTGATGGAGGCACTGACCCAGACACGCGGCTACGTCAAGGCCGCTCTCAGGCTCCTCGGCGAGCGCGGGGTGAGCGTAGATCGCTCGTATGTATACGAGATCAAGCGCGACGCGGCGGGCGTCCGGACTGGGCGCCAAACATCGCCACGGCACTTGGCATAATGGCCGTTTGCCTTTACCCGAAAGGAAATACCGGTCCGGCCAGCATAAATGGGCCGGGCCGTTATTCCGGAAGTTGGAACAGTTATCCATTGGCAATGGGCTAGTGGACAGTAGGTCTGTGCGCTGCTGTTAGTGAGGTTACCGACCACCATAGGAATGAGCATGAAGTATTGCCGAAAATGCGAGACCGAGTACGAGGACGAATCAGAGTGCATGTGCCCTGTGCCGTGCCAGAACCTGTCGCACGTTCCGTGAGCTGG
>JAHRHA010000161.1 GCA_020027875.1 Micromonosporaceae bacterium
ACCGGCGGCTACGCTTCCGCTTCCCACCCCGCTAACCCCCCGCCAGCGCGGGCCCAAACCTCAACTCAATTACCGGACCGGGAATCGAGGCTAACCGCACCTGCAACCGCAACCGGTGAGATCTCCTCCGGAGGAGATCTCACCGGTTCTCGGAGAGGTTGCCGAATCAGACGACGGGCTCGGCCGCGAGCATTTTGCGCAGGACGTACTGCAGGATGCCGCCATGTCGGTAATAGTCGGCCTCCCCCGGCGTGTCGATGCGCAGGATCGCGTCGAAGGAGACCCCGCTGTCGGTGGAGACGTGCACGGTACCCGGAGTGGTGCCGTCGTTGAGAGCCATGACGCCCGTGACGGTGAACGTCTCCCGTCCGGTCAGCCCCAACGACGTGGCCGACATGCCCCGCGGGTACTGCAGGGGGAGCACACCCATGCCGATGAGGTTGGACCGGTGGATGCGCTCGTACGACTCGGCGATGACTCCGCGGACCCCCAGCAGCATCGTGCCCTTGGCCGCCCAGTCGCGAGAGGACCCGGACCCGTACTCCTTGCCGGACAAGACGACCAGAGGCACACCGGCCGAGGCGTACGCGACGGCGGCGTCGTAGATCGTGGTCTGCTCGCCGGTGAGCAGGTTGACGGTGAAGCCACCCTCCACGCCGGGGACGAGTTGGTTGCGCAGGCGGATGTTGGCGAAGGTGCCTCGGATCATCACCTCGTGGTTGCCGCGGCGGGACCCGTACGAGTTGAAGTCCTTCTTGTCCACGCCGTGCTCGATTAGGTAGCGCCCGGCGGGGGAGTCCGCCTTGATGGACCCGGCCGGTGAGATGTGGTCGGTGGTCACCGAGTCACCGACCTTGGCCAGCACCCGGGCTCCGGCGATGTCGGTGACGGGCGCGGGCGAGGCGGCCATGCCCTCGAAGTACGGGGGCTTGCGCACGTACGTTGATGCGGCGTCCCAGGTGAACGTCTCCCCCGTCGGCGTCGGCAGGGACTGCCAGCGCTCGTCGCCGGCGAACACATCCGAGTAATCCTTCGTGAACATCTCCGATGAGATCGCCGAGTCGATGACGGCCTGAACCTCCTGGGGCGAGGGCCAGATGTCGCCGAGGTACACCGGTACGCCGTCGGCGTCGACGCCGAGCGGATCGCGGGTCAGGTCGAGGTCCATGGTTCCGGCGATCGCGTAGGCGACCACCAACGGCGGCGACGCGAGGTAGTTCATCTTCACGTCCGGGTTGATCCGGCCCTCGAAGTTGCGGTTGCCGGAGAGCACCGACACGACCGCGAGGTCGGACGCCTGGACGGCGGCCGAGACCTCCTCGGGCAGCGGGCCGGAGTTGCCGATGCACGTGGTGCAGCCGTAGCCGACGAGGTGGAAGCCGAGCTTCTCCAGATACGGCACCAGGCCAGCCTTCTCGTAGTAGTCCATGACCACCTTGGACCCCGGGGCGAGGGTCGTCTTGACCCACGGCTTGGAGTTCAGCCCTCGCTCGACGGCCTTGCGTGCCAGCAGCGCAGCGCCGATCATCACCTGCGGGTTGGAGGTGTTGGTGCATGACGTGATGGACGCGATGACGACGGAACCATGATCGAGATCGAACGACGAACCGTCGGCCATGGTGACCGGCGTCGGCTTGTGTGGGCGGGAGTTCGCGCGGAAGTTCGATGACGGCGGGTCCGAGGCCGGGAAGCTCTCCTCGACCTCCTCGTCCACCCCGTCGTCTGCGACGTAATCCGACAGGACCGCACGGAACGCAGCCTTAGCGTCGGTGAGGGAGACCCGATCCTGTGGCCGCTTCGGGCCCGCGATCGATGGCACCACAGTGGATAGATCCAGCTCGAGGTACTCGGAGTAGGCGGGTTCGGGAAGGTTCGGGTCGTGCCAGAGGCCCTGCTCCTTCGCGAACGCCTCGACGAGCGCGACCTGTTCGCGCTTGCGACCGGTGAACCGCAGGTAGCGTACGGTCTCCTCGTCGATCGGGAAGATGGCGCAGGTCGAGCCGAATTCCGGGCTCATGTTGCCGATCGTGGCTCGGTTGGCCAGCGGCACCGCGGCGACGCCGGGGCCGTAGAACTCGACGAACTTGCCGACCACGCCGTGCTTGCGCAGCATCTGGGTGATCGTCAGCACCAGGTCGGTCGCGGTCGCGCCCTCGGGCAGCGAGCCGTTGAGCTTGAAGCCGACAACGCGGGGAATGAGCATCGACACCGGCTGGCCGAGCATGGCCGCCTCGGCCTCGATACCACCGACGCCCCAGCCGAGCACGCCGAGGCCATTGACCATTGTGGTGTGTGAATCGGTGCCGACCAAGGTGTCCGGAAAGGCCTGGCCGTCGCGAGGCACAACGACGCGGGCGAGGTGCTCGATGTTAACCTGATGCACGATTCCGGTACCCGGCGGGACGACCTTGAACTCGTTGAAGGCAGTCTGCCCCCAGCGGAGGAACTGGTAGCGCTCCTTGTTGCGCCCGTACTCGAACTCGACATTGCGCTCGAACGCGTCCGGGCGGCCGAAGACATCGGCGATGACGGAGTGGTCGATGACCAGTTCGGCCGGGGCGAGTGGGTTCACCTTCGTGGCATCGCCGCCGAGGTCGCGGACCGCCTCGCGCATGGTGGCGAGGTCGACGACGCAGGGCACGCCGGTGAAGTCCTGCATGAGTACGCGAGCGGGGGTGAACTGGATCTCCACGCTCGGGTCGGCACCGGGGTCCCACGAACCGAGTGCTCGGATATGGTCGGCCGTGATGTTGGTTCCGTCCTCAGTGCGCAGCAGGTTCTCCAGTAGGATCTTCAGGCTGTACGGGAGGCGGTGCTGCCCCTCCACTTTATCGATCTTGTAAATCTCGTAGCTCGCGTCACCGACGCTGAGCTGGCTCTTCGCACCGAAGGTGTCGAGGCTCGCCACGTCGCACTCCTTGGTCCAGGGTGTCTATACGGAAGTCTGCCGCAGATGTCTCGGGCGGCGGCGACCGAGTGCCGCTCCCTTCTTACAAACCGTACGTCCGTCTTGTTAAATCGTCAACCGGGTGCGACCCGCTAGAGTTCCTCGCCCCGCCGTGCAACCTGACGATGCGCCAACCGCATCAGGACTGTGAGGCACGGACGGTCCAGGCGGAGGTGCGGGTGAAGGTCGACGATTGGCGGCGCTACGTCGAGTACGTGACCGACCTCGCGGCTGCCGTGGATGCGGAAGGTGGCCTTCCTGCGCTGTCAGGACTGGCATCGGGCCGAAGATCTGTGCCAGTCGATGTTCTGGAAGAAGGTATGTGCAGCGCGGCAGGTGCAGGCGCGTGGGTCGAGGCTCGCGGCAAGACGCGTGGAATAGCGCCAAGGAGGACCCACGTTGGGGCGGGTGATGCGCGTGATCGGTTGCGCACCGTGCCTGAACTGCGCGGATGCCTCTTCCGCTTCGAACCCGTCGCCCAGGCCGCATAACCAGACCAGGACTCACGGTCCGCCTTGGTCCTTCATTTTCGTGTCGGAGCGTCAGGCGGGCCTCGGGATGCAACCGCTGGCACGTTCAAAGCCCAGGATGCCGCCTTGGTGGGATCGCTCCCTTCAGCGCTGTCTGGCGTGATCGACGAGAGTGCCGGCCGGTGTCCGCGCGTGCATCGCGGACAGCACCGGCATGCTTCTCGTTCGTGCTTGCGTCCTATTCGGTGCGTAGTGCGGTCGCGGTGCGGGTGCGGGCCGCCCAGCCGGCGGGCAGGAGCGCTCCGACGATGGCGATGAGGAGGCCGCCGAGGCCGAACAGCACCAGTTCGCCGGGGTGGTAGATGTTGATGACGTAGGCGGGCAGGTTGAAGCCGACGCTGCTGCCCATTTCGCCCAAGATCGTCTTCTGCAGCATCACGCCGATGGGTGCGCCGATGGCGCCCCCGATCAGTCCAGTGACGACGACCGAGGCGATGACCATCGCGATGGTCTGCCGTGGGGTCATGCCCAGGGCCTTGTGTACGCCGAGGTCGTGGACGCGTTCGCGGGTTTCCAGCACGACCATGTTGAGGACGCCCAGCGCCGCGACGGTGACGAGCATGAGGGTGAGCAGGGTCGTCAGCGCGTTGACGATGAGAAGGAGCTCGTCGGTCTCGTCCTCGGCCGTCATCGCGGTTGCCTCCACGCCCGACAACGTGGCGTTCAAACCGGTGACATAGCTAGCCGGGTCGGTGCCGGGCTTGAGGGTGATGTTGTAGGTCGTGGCCAGCAGGTCCGGTTCGGCGGCCGCGAGTGTGGCGGCAGCGGTGAGGATCTGCATGCCTCTGTTCTCGATGTTGAAGACCTCGCCGACGATGCGGACCGTGATCGGCGTGCCGTGGTCGGTCAGCACGATGGTGTCGCCGACCTGGGTGTGGGTAGCGGCCAGGAACGGTGTGGCTACGACGATCTGGCCGGGCTGGGCGAACCAGGTGCCGGAGACCATCCGGTAGCCATATGACGAGTTGTCGCCGGTGAAGGCCAGGGTCTCGATGGAGTCGGTGAGCCCGGCGGCGGTCACCTCCGTACTGGCGACACCGCTGTAGCCGCTGGTTCCGGACTGGGCGGTGATCGCCTTGACGACGGCCACGGGGTCGGGTCCTCGTGGGGGCCCCGAAGCTACTTGTGGTCCACCACCGGGTGGTGGTCCGGATTCAGGCCGGCCCGGTTGGATGACAACGTCGCCGTGGCTCTCCGTCGCCTCGACCTGATTCAGCGAGGCGCTGAGCCCAACCGCGAACGTCGCCGCGGCGGCGCCGAACGCGATTGCCGCGACGATCGTGGCCGTTCTGAGCACGCGGGCGAACGGGTGAGCCAGGCCGAGGGTCACCGGCCGGGGCAGCGGGAGCCGTGCGGCCAGCCGGGCCGCCCAGTGTCCGCGGCCGGGGCCGGGGGTGCGCCCGACGGCGAGCACATCGACGGTACGGAGCCGTCCGGCTCGTGACGCCGCCGCCAGGGCGGTCGCCGTCACCAGCGCCAGCGCCCCGGCGACCACCGCGACATTGACCCATGGACTGACGCCGGAGTCCGTCGTGCCATAGATCTCGTTGGTCTGCGACAGGATCGGGATGATCAGGAGGTTGCCGGCGACCACGCCGAGTGCGGCGCCGGCCACGGCGGGGATCAGGGCCTGGACCGTGTAGGCCCGCACCACCTGGTTGGGGGTGAACCCGAGGGCTTTCAGAATGCCGATCCGGTGGGTTCCGGTGCTGACCGCGCCGGCGATGACGTTGCCGATGATCAGGACCGCCATGAGCACGCCCAGTACGCCGAACGCGATGAGGAACGGCACGAGCAGGACGGTGTTTCCGGCGCTGTTGGTTCTGGTGGTGAGCCAGGACCGGGCTCCGGAGAGCGCTCCCGCGGGGACGCTCGCCTGCACCGCGTCGCGGTCCGCGTCAACCTCCGCGGTGGTGCCGGCGGTGGCGAAGCGGTAGAGCATCTGGTAGCCACCGAGGGCCCAGGCGGCGGTCAAGGTCGCGGCCTGTTCGGGCACCACCCAGCCGCCGGCGGTCTCGCTGACCGACCGGGCTGTGCCGACCACCGTCAGGGTCGGGCTGCCCGGAAGGTCCGGCAGCCGGAGTACGTCGCCCAGCTTCGGCTGAAAGACAAGCGGGAGCCGGAGGTCGGTCTGCAGCACGATCTCGCCGGGGCCGGTCACCCACCGCCCATTGGTCAGCGTGATGGCATCGACGGGTCCACCCGGGTCGGCCCGCCCCACCACGGTGATCGGATCCGCGGGTCCCATGCGACTGGTGGCCGGGGTGATCACCGCGGTCTGGAACGGGCCGGCCGCGGCGGTGACTCCGGTCGCGTGGGCGGAGGCCGACAACTGCGCGGCCGTGGTCTTGCCGGCGTCGAACTGTGCGGTCAGGTGGGCGCCGTGCTGCTGGTCAAAGGCCCGGTCGAACGGCGCCCTCGAGGCCACCATCAGCGAGCCGCCGAGCACGGCCGCGGTCACCGCGATCATGACGACCAGGCCGATCACGACGGTCTGCACCCGGCGGCGACCCACCCCTGAGCGGACCACCTTCCCCAGCGCGCTCATCGGACCGGCTCCACCGGCGATGATGTCGAAGCCTTCGACGTGGTGTCGGCGGCGACCCGTCCGTCGACGAGCTGGACGGTGCGGGTCGCGCAGGATTCGGCCAGGGCCAGGTCGTGGGTCACCAGTACGATGGTCTGCCCCTCGGCGTGCAGCTCGTTGAGGAGCTGCCGGACCTCCTCGCCGGAGGCGGTGTCCAGCGCGCCGGTCGGTTCGTCGGCGAGCAGCAACGCGGGGCGGTTCATCAGTGCCCGGGCCACCGCGACGCGCTGCCGCTCACCGCCGGACAGGCGGCCCGGGTAGGCGCGGGCGAGCCGGTCGATGCCGAGCGTGCTCAGCAGCTCGCCCGCGCGGCGCTGCGCGACGGTGCGGGCCGTCCCCGCCAGCTGCGCCGGCAGCATGACGTTGTCGGCGACGGTCAGGTCGTCCAGGAGATTGAAGAACTGGAACACCATGCCGATCTTGGCCCGGCGGTAGCGGGCGGATCCGGCTTCACCGAGCTTGTCGACGCGGACCCTGTCCACGGTCACCATGCCGCTGCTCGGCCGGTCCAGTCCGGCGACCAGATTCAGCAGCGTGGATTTGCCACTGCCGGACGGCCCGAGGATGGCGACCGCCTCCCCGGCTCTGATAGTCAGCGATACTCCGTCCAGGGCTGGCGGCCCGCCGTCATACCGGCGGCTCACATCGCTCAGCTCGATCACCGGCACGGTCATGGTGGATCTCCTCTGCTTCGATGGCATCTGGCGTCGTTGAAGCTAGATCCGCGGAACGGCCGTGCGCGTCGGCAGCCGGAGGTATCTTCGGTACCGCGCAGGGATGAGCCGGCCCGATGTCATCCCTGCGATGTAGTCGCCGGATGTAGCCCCGGTCGTCAGCTGGGCGGATGCCGCTGGCGCGGACCGTCGGCGAGAATGGCCCTGTGATGAACGTGGCGGCGGTCGGCCGGCTCCGGGACGGGGTCAGGGAGCTGCTGCGCCCGTCCGGCACGCTGCCGCCATTGTCATGGCGGGGCCAGCTCTTTGACGTGCTGCTGGCGCTCGGGCTCCTGCTCGCCGCGCTCGTATTCGGCGACAACGATGAAACGGCCGCGCCCCGCCGCGTGCAGGTCGTGGTTGGCCCAGCCGTCCCGGAGGTCCCGGCTCGTCCGGTGCCCGAGCCTTTCCTGCCGATCGACCACGGCGAAGCTGGCTGGACGGCCGTCATGTTCCTCGTGGTGGTGCTGCCGCTGGTGCTGCGCCGCCGGTATCCGCTCGCGGTGCTGTGGATCGTGCTCGGCACGGCCCCCGTGGTGAGCGACAACGACGCGGCATTGCGGGTCTCCTTCTACGCCTGCGTCATCGCCGCCTACACAGCCGCCGTCTACAGCCCTTACCGGGTGCCGGCGCTGGCGAGCCTGCCAGCGGCGGCGTTGCTGTACACCCAAATCCGGGAATCGGCGGTGCCCACCGTCCCGGACGACGCCGTCCCTTTTCTGATCCTGATCCCGATCGCCGTCGCGGCTGACGGGCTGCGCCGGTGGAAACGCCGCGCCGACGAGGGCCGTGCGCGGCTGTCCACACTGGAACGAGAGCAGGCCGAGGCGCTGCGCCGCGCAGCCGAGCACGAACGCGCCCGAATCGCCCGCGAACTGCACGACGTGGTGACACATAACGTCAGCGTCATGGTCATCCAGGCCGGCGCCGCCCGCAAAGTCATGCACGCCAACCCTGATCAGGCCCGCGAGGCGCTGCTCGCGGTCGAAGCCGGCGGCCGTGCCGCGATGGCCGAACTGCGCCACGTCATGGGACTGCTCACTATGAACAATGACGGCCCCGACCCGGCCGGCACGGCCGGGCTGACACCACAGCCGGGCCTTGACCGGCTGGAAGCGCTGGTACAGCGGGTACGCGACACCGGAATACCAGCCGAGTTGACCGTGGCTGGCCAGCCACGTCCCCTGCTCCCCGGTGTCGAGCTGACCGCCTACCGCGTCGTCCAGGAGGCGCTGACGAACACGGTCAAGCACGCCGCCGGCGCAAACGCGGCGGTCCTCATCGAGTACGGCACTGACGAGCTTCGGGTCGAGGTCACCGACACCGGCGGCACTCCGAGCACGTCGGCTGCCACCGGTGACGGCCACGGGCTGATTGGCCTGCGCGAGCGCCTGGCCGTCTACGGCGGAACCCTGCATACCCGGCGACGCCTCAGCGGAGGCTTCCGCGTCACCGCACAGATCCCGCTGGAGGCCCCGTGACCGAGCCACTGCGCGTCGTCGTCGCGGACGACCAGGCGCTGGTCCGCACCGGCTTCCGGATGATCCTGACCGCCGATGGCATCGACGTGGTCGCCGAAGCTACCAACGGTGCCGAGGCCATCGACGCGGTCCGGCGCACCCTGCCCGATGTCATCCTCATGGATATCCGGATGCCAGAGATGGACGGGCTGGAAGCCACCCGGCGCATCCTTACCGGTGCCACCAATGAACCACGCGTGATCATCTTGACCACGTTCGACCTCGATCACTACGTCTACGCAGCGCTGTCCGCCGGCGCCAGCGGTTTCCTGCTCAAAGACGTCACACCCGAACACCTGGTCGCCGCTGTCCGTATGGTCCGCTCCGGCGATGCGCTGCTGGCGCCCGCCATCACCCGGCGCCTCGTCGAGAGGTTCGCCGGCCGCAGCCCTGACACCGCCGCGATTAACCGCGACCTGTCCGCGCTGACCCCGCGTGAACTCGAAGTCCTGCGCCTGCTGGCCCAAGGCTTAAGCAACGCCGAACTCGCCGCCCATCTCCATCTGTCCGAGGCGACCGTCAAGACCCACGTCGCCCGCATCCTCGCCAAGCTCAGCCTCCGCGACCGCGTCCAGGCCGTCGTCGTCGCCTACGAAACCGGATTGGTCAGCCCCACCGGGCTGGAGACCGTATCGCGGCCCGCCGATCCGAGGCGCATGTAAGCGGCCGAGCCTCGACCATCTGGAACTGCTCATCGAGGGCTTCGTGGACAGGCTGACTCCGGCGCGCCCAAGGTCGTCTACAGTGGACCCTCTCGACAACTTCTCGGTCTGGCATTGCTCCGGCAATGGCCGGGCGCCTATGAGGGCTGGGGTGTAGAGACGCGGGCGGTAAGGTCGGACGCGCCTTCGCCGGACAGCTGCGACAGCGGGCTGAGCTGCAGGGCTTGCGCGTTCGCACACCGCGCCCGGCTCGGGAGGTGCGCCAAGCCAAGGCGTTGTTGTGGGCCGCCGCGGAGGGAACCGCTGCGGTGGGGCGCGCAAGAGCCGCGAACCAGGGCTCCATGATGCGGCCGGCTCGGGCTAGCAAGCCCGATGGCTACCTTCTCGGCTCGTACCGCATCGCCACTGCCCCCGAGCCGAACTCCAGCCGGCTCACGAGCTTCAAGTCGACATGCTTCGATAGCCCCGCGAACAACGTGGGCCCGTGGCCCGCGAGCCTGGGATGCACCACGAACTCGTACTCATCGATCAATCCCAGCTCCGTCAACGCCAGTGGGAGCTTCACGCCTCCTACGAACAGTCCCTTGCCCGACTCCCGCTTGAGTTGCTGAACGGCCTTGCCCAGATCCGCGCGCACGAGTTCCGCGTTCCAATCGACCTGCTCCAGGGTGCTCGACACGACGTATTTCTTTGCCGCGTTGATCGTCTGGGCGAAGGGTTCCATCCAATCAGGTCTCGCTCCCGTCGGCGCCGGCGGCCGCCACGCTGCCTCCATCATTTCGTAAGTCACCCGGCCAAAGAGAAGGGCATCGGCCTGGTCGAGGTTCCCGACGTGGTGACGATGCAAGTCTTCGTCCGCGGGGATTGCACGATGATCGCAGCACCCGTCCAATGTGACGTTGATGGAGTACCGAAGGGGTCGCATTTCGCAAGA
>JAHRHA010000300.1 GCA_020027875.1 Micromonosporaceae bacterium
GTCCAGCGGCTGCGCGTACTCCCGGTCGATCCGGTCGCGGACGCGGCGCAGCCGCGCGAGGTCGCGCAGGTGCTGCGCCGCGGCGGGTCTGCTGGTCACACACGAGATCGTACGTCGCGCCTACTCGACCCTGTTGAACACGCCCCCTTACTGGTCGGGACGAGTCGAAACAGATGAGAGAACTCGTCTCACGGTGCCCGCGAGGGCCTCGGTCAGGTGCCGACGTAGGCCGCGAGGTGCTCGGCGGTGAGGGTGGAGCGGGCGGCGACGAGGTCGGCGGGTGTGCCCTCGAAGACGATCCGGCCACCGTCGTGGCCGGCGCCGGGGCCGAGGTCGATGATCCAATCGGCGTTCGCCATGACCGCCTGGTGGTGCGCGATCACGACGACCGACTTGCCGGAGTCGACGAGCCGGTCGATCAGGCCGAGCAGCTGCTCGACGTCGGCGAGGTGCAGGCCAGTGGTCGGCTCGTCGAGGACGTACACGTCGCCCTTCTCGGCCATGCGGGTGGCCAGCTTGAGCCGCTGCCGCTCGCCGCCGGACAGCGTGGTCAGCGGCTGGCCGAGGCTGAGGTAGCCGAGCCCGACGTCGGCGAGCCGGTCGAGGATGGCGTGCGCGCCCGGCGTGCGCGCCTCGCCGGCGCCGAAGAACTCCTCGGCCTCGGTCACCGACATTGCGAGCACTTCGGCGATGTTCCGGCCGCCCAGCGTGTACTCCAGCACCGACGCTTGGAACCGCTTCCCCTCGCACTCCTCACAGGTGGATTCCACGGTGGCCATGACGCCCAGGTCGGTGTAGATGACACCGGCGCCGTTGCAGGTGGGGCAGGCGCCCTCGGAGTTGGAGCTGAACAGCGCCGGCTTCACGCCGTTGGCCTTCGCAAACGCCGTGCGGATCGGGTCGAGCAGTCCGGTGTAGGTCGCCGGGTTGCTCCGTCGCGAACCGCGGATCGCACCCTGGTCGATCACCACCACGCCGTCGCGGCCGGAGACCGAGCCGTGGATCAGCGAGCTTTTGCCAGAGCCGGCGACGCCCGTGACCACGCAGAGCACCCCGAGCGGCATGTCGACGTCCACGTCTTGGAGGTTGTGCGTCGACGCGCCGCGGATCTCCAGCGTGCCGGCAGGCGAACGCACGGATTCCCTGAGGGTCGCCCGGTCGCCGAGATGGCGGCCGGTCGTGGTGTCACTCCCCCGCAGCCCCTCCACGGTGCCCTCGAAGCACACGGTGCCGCCCGCCGTGCCGGCGCCGGGGCCGAGGTCGACGACGTGGTCGGCGATCGCGATGGTATCGGGCTTGTGCTCCACGACGAGCACGGTGTTGCCCTTGTTCCGAAGCTGCAGCAGCAGGTCGTTCATCCGCTCGATGTCATGCGGGTGCAGGCCGATTGTGGGCTCGTCGAAGACGTAGGTGACGTCGGTGAGCGACGAGCCGAGGTGGCGGATCATCTTGGTGCGCTGTGCCTCACCCCCGGACAGGGTGCCCGACGGCCGGTCCAGTGAGAGGTACCCCAACCCGATCTCCGCGAACGAGTCGAGGAGGTGTTGCAGCCCGGTGAGCAGCGGCGCCACCGACGGTTCGTCGAGGCCCCGGACCCAGTCGGCCAGGTCGCTGATCTGCATCGAGCAGACGTCGGCGATGTTCTTTCCCTTGACCTTCGACGACCGGGCCTCCTTGCTGAGCCGGGTGCCGTCGCACTCGGGACAGGTCGTGAACGTCACCGCCCGCTCCACGAAGGCGCGGATGTGCGGCTGCAGCGCGTCGACGTCCTTGGAGAGCATCGACTTCTGGATCTTGGGAATCACGCCCTCATAGGTCAGGTTGATGCCTTCGACCTTGATCTTGGTCGGCTCCCGGTAGAGCAGGTCGTGCAGCTCCTTCTTGGTGTACTTCCCGATCGGCTTGTCCATGTCGAAGTAGCCGCTGCCGCTGAAGATGCGTCCGTACCAGCCGTCCATGCTGTAGCCGGGGATGGTGAGCGCGCCCTCGCTGAGCGACAAGCTGTCGTCGTACAGCGCGCTCCGGTCGAAGTCAGTGACCGAGCCCATGCCCTCGCAGCGCGGACACATGCCACCCTGGTAGACGACGTTGCGCACCACGGTCTTCTCGCCCTCGCCCTTGTCGGCGGTCATCACCCCGCTCGCAGTCCTTTTCGGGACGTTGAACGAGAAGGCAGTCGGAGGCCCGATGTGCGGCTTCCCGAGCCGGCTGAAGAGGATGCGCAGCATCGCGTTGGCGTCGGTGGCGGTGCCGACGGTGGAGCGGGGGTTGGCGCCCATCCGCTCCTGGTCGACGATGATCGCCGTCGTCAGGCCTTCCAGTACGTCGACCTCCGGCCGCGAAAGCGTCGGCATAAATCCCTGCACGAAGGCGCTGTAGGTCTCGTTGATCAGCCGCTGCGACTCCGCCGCGATCGTGTCGAACACCAGCGAGCTCTTGCCCGAGCCGGAGACGCCGGTGAACACCGTCAGCCGGCGCTTCGGGATCTCGATGCTGACGTCCTTGAGGTTGTTCTCGCGCGCGCCGTGCACTCGGATCAGATCGTGGCTGTCGGCACCGTGCAGCGCAGTCGACTTCCTGTCCGTCCTCGTGGCCATGCTCATCGTGTCTCCATCTGTTAGGCGGGGCCGCCTTCGCGGTCGCCGTCGGCGTCGCGCCCGGCCGAGGCATCAGACCAACCAGCGGCCATCGCGCATCAGCTCGCGGTCGGGCATCTCGTTCACCTCGCGCCAAGCCTGGATGCGGCGCGGGGAGATGCGGAACCAGCGGTACGGCGTGGCCAGCGCACGCGGGTCGAAGCCGGTGCGCGCGACGAACCGGTCACCCCGCTTCTGCGGCAGCGCGTCGATCTCGAGGATCTCGACTTCGCCCTCGATCATCGACACGTCGCGGGTGTGGCCCAGCCCCAGCCGAACGGTTCGGCTGGCAGCCAGATTCCTGCCGGTCGGGCTGTCCGTCGGCGTGGCCACTAGCAGCGCCTCGTCCTCCCAGTCGAAGGACAGCGGCACCAGATACGGCGCACCGTCCGCCGAGGCACTGGCCACCCAGACATCGATGTCGTGGGTGAGCCGATGCTCGGTGTCGCGACGACGCTGAGCGCGGGAGCGGGGGTCGGCACTCATCGGTCTTGAAGCAGCCCCAGGACGTTGCCATCTGGTCGGTGACGGTGGCCACCAGGCGGCCGCCACCAACGTCGTGCGCGGGCTCCTTCACGGTGGCACCCGCGGCGGTCACCTCGGCCAGCTTCGCCTCGATGTCCGGCACGTGCCAGTAGGCCACCGGTGAGGTCATGCCCTGCGGTCCACCGCCCGGCACCAGCCCGATCTGCTGGCCGGCGGCCTCAAAGCCGACGTAGTAAGGCCCGTCGGTCTGCGGCGGTGCGCCGAGCAGGGCGGCGTACACCGCCTTGGCCGTCGCCAGGTCGGACACGGGATGCAGCACGGTCTTGATTCCCTGGGTGGAAGAGCCGGTCATGGTCA
>JAHRHA010000301.1 GCA_020027875.1 Micromonosporaceae bacterium
AAGATCCTCAGCGGCGTCATCAACGAGTACCACAGAGCCGCGTAACCGCCACCACGAAACAGCAGCTCCGAGACCCGGCGTTGGTTTTGGCACGGTACAGGGTCTCTGGGTTACCGTGGCAGCCGGCTCGCGGGTCGCCAGGCTGGCGCTCAGCCGGCCATCACACAGCGGCGGTCACCCGCGATTGTAGGCCCCGCGCCGCCGTACCGCTCCTATGCATCGTGACGAACGTAGTGAGGCATTGACACGTCTGGGATGCTGGCGCGGTGGGTGCCGGCGGTTTACACACCCCCGGTGCTGCCGGCACCCCACCACCACCACCACCACCACCGGTGGCCTTAACGGAAAAGAATGCTATCGCTGGTCGCCGATCCAGTGCCGAGGTCGCAAGGTGTCGGGTACTCCGTTAGCTGACTCCGCCCTCTCTTTCAGACGCGGGTGTTTGGAGTGCGCATGACAGCGCACAACCCGGTGGCTAAGGTATGGGAATGCTCCGGCTGCGGTGACCCGTGGCCGTGTCGAACCAGGCGAAGGGAGCTTACCGCTACCTACATGCGTGCGCCGGCATCACTCGTGACCTATATGAGCCAGTGCATGGCTGTCGCGAGGGTGGAGCTGCCCGACGTGCCTGAAGGCGCACTCCACGCGCGGTTTCTCGGGTGGATATGGTGGTGAATCCGCGCGGCGAGTGAGACTATCCCTCGGCCATGGACTTGATAACCCCGGTCTGTGCGATGAGGCTAGGCCCGTGGCGGACACCCAACCTGTGAGCACCCGGGCTCCGGTGCGGGGTGATACGTCAGGCGGGAGTGAGCGCACGTCTTACGGCGTCCACGTCACGCGGGTCGACATCATGTGCTGTGGCGGTGGCCAACTCGGCGTCGGTGCCGTGCCGAGCCCGCAAGGTCAAGCACGTCCACGCACAGGTCGCGTTGCTCGGCCGTTAGGTCGTCCAGCACGCGGGCGGACATTTGGGCGACCCAACCGCCTCGTACAGGCTTCGGTCTGATGGGCATCACGTTCTTCTTCCTGGGAGGGGGACTTACCACCCGATAGCATTGGCCGCCGCCGGCCCAGGCGCAGCTCGCCACGCCGGTGCCGTATGTGGCTGTGCAAGTGCCGTGCCCGCGTCTGGCCGGGTTGCCGGGCTTGCCGGTCACCGGGCTCGCGCCGGGCCGCTCAGCCGATCCGGTTGCGGCCGGACAGCACCCGATACACCGCCCACCGCAGATTGTCGTACCGGATCTGTCCATAAGGGATACCGTCGAGCGTCTCAAACGCTGCACGTCGCCCTCCATGAATGCCTCCTGTCCCTGCGAGGCGAACACGACATGCACCGCCCTGCCCAAGTAGGACAGCCGCAGTGTGAACAGGAAACAATTGGTCAACACGCCTGTGGGGTGCCATTACTCCGTCACACCGGCTTACCTGGGCTGCGACGCGACTCGTTCGTACTCGCTGATCAGTCCGCCGAGGATCGGTCGTCGCTTGATCCGCTCACGGGTCAGGTCGACCAGGGGATGGTCGGACCGTGGTGGTTGCAGGTCCAGCGCCCGGTGGGGTCTCCGCCCGTTGTAGTGGCGTGCGAAGTCGTCGAGGACTCGGTGTCGTTCGCCGATGATGAGCATCCGGTCGGTGACCTCGGTCCTGGTGGTGAGCACGAACCGTTCCGCGTGGGCGTTCGCCCTCGGGCTGCGTGGCGGGATCTTGCGCACGCCCACACCGGCGTCGGCGAGCACCGCGTCGAACGCGGTGGTGAACTGCCCGGCCCGGTCTCGGATAAGGATCTTGAACTGTTCGGCGCGCTCGCCGAGATCCATCAGGAGATTCCGGATCTGCTGCGTAGTCCACGAACCGTCCGGGTTCGCGGTGGCACCCAGGATGTGCACGTTCCGAGTCCCGACCTCCATGACGAAGAAGACGTACAGTCGCCTCAGGGTCACCGCGCAGTCGACGTGGAACAAGTCGCAGGCGAGGATGGTCGACGCCTGGGTCCGCAGGAAACCCGCCGCCAGGTCGTGTGGTCGCGGCGGGTCGGTGCCGGCGGGATCCCGGACCGTTGCAGGATTCTCCGGATCGTGGACGTGCCGACTCGGTGGCCGAGGCCGAGCAGCTCACCGCGGATGCGTTGGTAGCCCCAGCCGGGGGGTTGTCGCGAGCCATCTGCTCGATCAGCCCCCCACCGCTGGGTCGAGCGGCTGACGGCCGGGCTGGTTCGGGAACGTCCAATGTTTGGCGACCAACCGACGATGCCACGCCAGGCCCGTGGTCGGGGTGACCATCCGGTGTGCCCGCAGCACCTGTGGCAGGCGCCGGATCAATGCGGTGAGCAAGACACGATCGGCCCAGTGCAGCCTCGGTCTCGGGTTGCCCCGACGCAGGACCGCGTTCTCGTGACGCAGGACAAGGATCTCCACCTCCAAACTCGCGTGAGCCCGAGCGAGCAAGGTCAACCAGCCGACGATCCGGCAGAAGGCGAGGTAGGAGCAGGCGTAGTGACACGCTTTCGATCGTGCCTGGCTTCGGACCGGAGCAGCACATCCGCCCAGGGCAACCACGGCAACGGAGTTCTGGAACCCCACAGGCTCATCCGGGTTGGCGGTGCGGGTGGGTCCAGTGCTGCGTGACCAGGGCACGGTGCCAGCGCATCAGGGTGGTCGGGGTAACCAACAGGTGCGCCCGGCGGGCCTTGGGCAGCAGTCCGGCCAACGCGGCGATCAGCGCCGGGTCGGCCCAGCACTAGGGGCGTTTGACCTGACGGTGCAGTATCGCGTTCTCGTGCCGTAGCAGCAGGATCTCCGCCGCCATGGCGGAGTCGCTGCGGGCCAGTAGCGTAAGCCCGTTGACGAGTTGCCGGAAGGTCAGGTAGACGAGGGTCAACGCCATGCCTGATCAACGACGATCGACCTCACACCGGCACACCGCCGAGAACCAGCAGGTCAACGACCCGACGCGAGTACGTGATGAGGTCGACGGCGTCGCCAGCGATCACGCCGACCGCCGGCCCTCGTGTGACACGATCTCGATCAGTGGGTGTAGGTGGCGCTCGTCGGCGACGACCATCACATCCGCCTCACCGCCTGCCAACATGGCCACGGCGCCGCGAAGGTCAGCCAGAGCCACCGGGTGGTAACCGCGCGCTGCGCAATGTTCGAGCACGGCCGGTTCGGCGGGTCGTACTTCGACCGCGCCCGGCCGGCTCGTCATGGTGTCCTCCCGCCCACGCGGGCGACCAGGATGGCGAGCCCCGGCCCGCAGTGCCTCACTCTGTCGGATGCTCATATCGACGCGGGTGCGCGTCGCCTCGTCGAGGTGCAGCACGGTCAGCTCGACGACGGGGAAGCCACGTCGAGGCTGTACAGCCGCAGCCGCAGCCGCAACTGGCCACTGGACCCGCCCTTGCGTTTCACGAACAATGGTCAACATCTCGCCGGAATGGAAGCCGCCCAACCGCACCTCGCATCGCTCAGGCCGGCA
>JAHRHA010000070.1 GCA_020027875.1 Micromonosporaceae bacterium
GGCGTGCCCGCGACCACCTACACCCAGACCTGACCCCCACCATGAGGGCCAAATCAGGCCCCAGACGTGCGGAACGTCAGCTGGAGGTCATGATCGACGGCTTTTTGCAACGGCCAGGCCGTGATCACGGCGATCTTGACGGTCCCCTCATAACAACTCTTGGGTCGGGCAACGACGGTCGGTTACCCTTCACGCGTGCCCTCTCTGTTTCGCCGTAAGTCCGCCGACCTCGTGACCGACTCTGTCGACGAGGCCAACGCCGCCGAATCTGACGGGGCGGTGGCCACCGTCGCCGGCTCGCGGACCCGGGGGTATACCCCCAGCAAGAAGGAACTCGGCAAAGTAACGCCGAAGCGCAAGGCTGGCGGGCGGATCGCCGAGCCGCCGCCGGCTAATCGGCGTGAGGCGATGCGACGGATGCGCCAGAAGCAGCGTGAGGCAAGAGCCGAGGCTCGCGCCGGCATGATGGCGGGCAAGGAGGAGTACCTCCTCCCACGCGACAAGGGGCCGGAGAAGGCCGTCGTCCGCGACCTCGTGGACGCCCGCCGCAACGTGGCGACCTACTTCCTTCCCGGCGCGCTCATCGTCCTGCTCGGTTCGTCCACGGCGATGCCGCCCCAGGTCCGGGTGTTCGCGAATCTGTTCTGGTTCATGCTGGCCCTGGCCGTCGTCGTGGACAGCGTCCTGATGTCGCGCCGAATCAAGAAGGTCATCGGCGAGCGTTTCCCGCAGAGCACCACCCGGCCGCGCTCGCACTACTGGTACGCCATCATGCGAAGCTTGAGCTTCCGGCGCATGCGCATGCCCGCCCCACGGGTGAAGCTCGGCGAGAAGGTCTGACCCACGACCCCTCCCTCGTCGATCAAGGCCTTAGTCGCGTGAGTTGATCTCCGATCACGCGACTAAGGCCTTGATCGACGAGGGTGGGGTGGGGTGGTGGAGCTCGCGTAGAGGCGGGCGATGACGTCCTCGATCGCGGGTTCCTGGACGGAGATGTCACGCAACTGTGCCACGGAGGCGAGCCGCCCCACGAGTTCGCCGGCGGTCGTGGATCCGTCGAGGCTGAATGTGATCAGTCGGCCATTGGCGGATGAGGACTCCTGGACGACGCCAGGCAACTCGATCGGGGCGGAGAGTTGCTCGTCCAGCTCGACCAGGACCCGGCGCCGGGACCCGTACCGCTCATGCAGGGCGCCGAGCGTCCCGTCGTGCACGACGCGCCCGCGGTCGATAACGACCAGCCTGCGGCAGAGCCGCTCGATGTCGGCGAGGTCGTGAGTCGTGAGCACGATCGTGGTGTCGCCGCGGTCGCGCAGTTCGGTGAGGAAGGCGCGCACAGCCTGCTTGCTCACGACGTCCAACCCGATCGTCGGTTCGTCGAGGAACACCACCTCGGGCCCGTGCAGCAGCGCGATGGTCAGCTCGGATCGCATCCGCTGGCCCAGTGAGAGCTGCCGAACCGGGGTGTCCAGGAAGTCGTCGAGGTCGAGTTCGCGACGGAACCGTGCCAGCCGCGTGGCGTGATCGGCGGCCGGTACCCGCCAGATGTGGCGGGCCAGCTCGAACGAATCGCGCAACGGCAGGTCCCACCAGAGCTGCGAGCGTTGCCCGAAGACGACGCCGATGCGGGCAGCCAACCGTCTGCGCTGCGCGACCGGCACCAGTCCACACACCCGAACCTCGCCACTGGTGGGCATCAGCACCCCGGTCAGCATCTTCAGCGTGGTCGACTTTCCGGCTCCGTTGGGACCGAGGTAGCCCAGCAGCTCCCCGCGCCCGACGCGCAGGTCGATGCCGTCCACGGCCGCGACGGTATGCCTGGTCCGTCGCAGCCGGCCCGCCTTACGCGTGATCGTGAACTCCTTGCGCAGTCCACGCACATCGATAACAAGTGCGCTCATGACCCCGTACTCCGGTAGTGCCTGACCCCGAACCTCCACACCACGCTGGCGACCACGGCCGTCGCGAGAGCGACCAGCGGTGACGACCACGACACCCAGGCGGGCAGGCCGAGCGGATCGGCGCGCCCAAGCAAGGCGAGCGAAGGGTAGTACCCGACGAACGCGAAGCCCAGCGAGTAGGCGAACACGCGCCGGAACAGTCCGCTGTAGACGGTAATGGGGTAGGACGTGAAGTCTTTCCCCCCGTATGTAAAGCCGTTCGCGAACTCGCCCGAGTCGATCCACCAGAACGCCACCGTGGCTGTCCCGACGAAGATCGCGCTGAAGAATACGGCGCCGGAGAGTGGACCCGCGATCAACATGATCATTCGACCGGGCGTCCAGACGATGTTCGCCCGCGACACGGCGAAGCCAAGCACGGCGAGGGCGACGACGAGCCGTCCGACGCGGCGGATCGTGAAGTCGAGGGTGAGCAGCTGCCCGAGCACGGACAGCGGCCTGATGAGGACCGCGTCGAGCGTTCCCTGGCGAACATAGAATCGGATCCGTTCGATGTTGCCGACCGCGAGATCGGCGAGGGTGAACGCGGTCGCGGAGAAGCCGAACATCACCACGACCTCGAACGCGTTGAATCCACCCAGGGTCTTGGTTACCCGGAACATCGCCAGCACGGCGGCCACATCCAGCAACGGCATGAGCGCGTTGGCCGTCAGGTCGAGACCGAACGACGCGCGGTAGGAGCTGTGACTTCGTACCTGTGCACCCAACAGGCGCCGGTAGATGCCGAGACGCCGGGTCGCCTCCGAGAGATCAGCCACCCTGGATCACCAGCTTGCGATCGGCCCGTCGCTGCACGTACCAACAGATCCCGAGCATGACCCCCGCCCAGGCCGCCTGCCCCGCGACCACCCCGAGTAGCTGACCCACTGAGCCTCGTTCGACCAGTACGTCGAGGGGTGCCTGGAGTATCGACGGGAAGGGGGTCAGCACCCACAGCCCGGTGACCAACCACGGCCACTCGGAAAGGAAGTGCAGGGGGAACGCGAGCCCGGCGAGCAGCGACGACCCGAATAGCCAGACGAGGTTGACGCCGCGCACGTCGAGAAGCCAGAAACCGGCGGCATTGACCAGGTAGCGGCAGCCGAAGCAGACGACAACCCCGAGGAGCGCGGAGAGCGCGAAGAGGGGATAGGTGGCGAACCTCTGCGGGGTGTGCAGGTCGAACGAGATCGCACCCACCACCATCGGCACGACGAACCTGGTCAACGAGGCGTGCCCCGCTCGGCCGAGGTCGATCGCGAGGTAGCTGGTCACCGGGTGCACGGGGCGCAGTAGGTCCGCTACGATGTCTCCGGAGCGGATCCGGTCGCCGAGGTCGGTCCAACCCCAGATCATCACCACGCCGATGAGGCCCTGCGAGGCCCAGCAGTATGTCGCGAGCTGCTGCGGCGTGTAGCCAGCGGTAACCGCCAACCCGCTACCGGCCGCTGCGGCGAGCAGCACGTAGCAGCGGAGGTAGCCGAACACGGTGTTTGTGAAGATGGACGCCGCGGTGGCTTGCCGATACGTCGTATATCTGCGGAATCCCGCAACGACAAGGGCGGCGATTGTCCTCGTACGGGGGTATTGTCGCCCAGCCGATCGACGGGCCGACGTAGCGAGATCCGCGATCACGCCGTAACCTCCCATCGCAGCCCGGCCCCGCGACTCTACCCACCGATAGAGTGGGTGGAGCGACCCCATGTCCGCGGGTCGTCGGGGCGGCAGAACCACCTGATCCGCTCGCGAGCCGCGCGGAACTGTCGATGACGAGGTGACCGGACGTGACCGACGACCGCTACGACGAGCGGCCGGATCGGCCTGCGTGGGCAGCCGTGCCCACCATGCCGTGGTCACGGGTCAAACCCACCGAACGCCGTGACACCGGCTCGGCTCCGTCCGGCCCGAGGGAGCGCGGCGAGCCCGAGCCCGAGCCCGAGAACGAGCGCGACCGAGACCGAGACCGCGAGCGCGAGTACGACCGAGACCGCGAGCGCGAGCGCGACCAGAACCGTGGCCGCGCCAGGGTACCGGACGACGATTGGCCAGGTCGGGCCGCGCCCGAACCGGACGATGATCGCGCACCGGGCGGCCGGCGGCGCGCCGCCGAGGACGAGGAAGACCAGGCAGAGCACCGCTGGGCGGACGACCCGACATCGCCGGCGGCCGCCGCGTCCGCCGAGCCGGTGGCCGACCCGGAGGCGGCGCTCGCCGCCGTGCGGATCGGATTTGACCCGGCCACCCTGCACGAACAGCCGGAGAACGTCTACGAGCTGTACCGGATCCGTGACTCGCTCACGGCGAAGATCGATGCGGCCGCGGACAACCAGAGCCGGGCCCGCCTGCTCGGTTTGCGCGCCGTGGTCGCTCGGATGGTGGGCGACCTGCGCCCAGCTCTGGCCGACGCGAAGTTGGCGCTCGTGCACGCCGAGGCAACCGGCCAACTGCGCCGCATCGCGGTCGCCCAGGCCCGCCTCGCCAACGTCCTGGTCCGGCTGGGCGAACTGGACGAGGCAGACCGCCTCTTCACCCAGGCGAACTCGGCCGAACTGCCCGACCGGCTGCGGGCGACGATCCACCACTACGCCGGCAAATGTGCGTTCGAGCAGAACCGTTACATCGAGGCCTGCCAACACTTTGAGAAGGCGCTGGAGCTGCGCCGCGACGGTGACCCCGAACTCGTCGCGGCCACCGAGGTGGCGCTGGACGCGCTGTTTGGTCGGGTGGCCGAACGCGGCTGGGGACCCTATCCGCGTACCCGGGACGAGATCCTGCTGACCCACCGCCCGCCGGTACCCACCTTCGACGAGCAGTACGACCGCTGGGGCTTCCAGGGATCGAACGGAGGCTGGCCGATCGGCCCCCAGTTCGCCGACGTCCAGCCGTTCCGAGACGGCGTCGCGTGGGTGCGTCCCGTCGGCATCGAGACGTGGGGGCTGATCGACGAGGCCGGGCGGCTACTGATCGACCCGCGCAGGGGTTACCTCGGCGTGGGTAGCTTCTCCGACGGGCTCGCCTGGGTCTCCAGGGACGGGCAGGGCGGGTGGTTCGCGATCGACAAGGCGAACCGGGTCATCATCCAGTCGGCCTTCGATGACGTTCGACCGTTCCGGCGCGGCATTGCGATCGTGCGGCAGGGCGGCAAGTGGGGGGCGGTGGAGAATAACGGGCGCCTGGCCGTGCAGTTCGCCTTCGACGCCTTCGCGACGGGGCTTGCCGATGGCCGCTATGTGGAGGGCTTCACGGACGAAGGCCTGGCGATTGTCGAGGCTGCCGGGCGCAAGGGTGTCATCGACCGGACCGGCCGCGTGCTCGTACCGTTGGCCTACCCCACTGTGGTCATCCATCCGGTCGCGTTCCTCCTCACGGACGCCAACCAGCGGTGGGGTGCCATCGCGCGCAACGGCCAGCCGCTGGTCCACCCGATCCACACGAGTCGCAAGGCGGTCACGGACGAGCTGGAGCAGATGCTCGCCGACACCCGCCCCATGCTCTGATACCTCCTCCCCTTTCTCGTCGATAAGGTCGGGGCATGGAGTTTCGTCACCTTGGCCGGTCCGGGATGCTCGTCAGTGAGATCTCGTACGGCAACTGGATCACCCACGGCTCACAGGTCGAGGAGGACGCCGCGACGGCATGCGTACGTGCCGCCCTCGACCTCGGCATCACGACCTTCGACACTGCCGACGTCTACGCCGGCACCAGGGCGGAGGCCGTGCTCGGCCGTGCGCTGGCCGGTGAGCGCCGGGAGGGTCTGGAGATCTTTACGAAGGTCTACTGGCCGACCGGGCCTGGCCGCAACGATCGCGGCCTTTCCCGCAAGCACCTCATGGAATCGATCAACGGCTCGCTGCGACGGCTCCAGACCGACTATGTGGACGTCTACCAGGCCCACCGCTACGACTACGAGACTCCGCTCGAGGAGACCATGGAGGCGTTCGCCGACATCGTGCACGCCGGCAAGGCGCTCTACATCGGAGTCTCCGAATGGAAGGCGGCTGAGATCCGCGCCGCCCACGCTCTGGCCCGGGATCTGAATGTCCACTTAGTGTCGAACCAGCCCCAGTACTCGATGCTGTGGCGCGTCATCGAGGCCGAAGTCATCCCGACCTGCGAGGAGTTGGGTGTCGGACAGATCGTGTGGTCGCCGATCGCGCAGGGCGTCCTCAGCGGCAAGTACCAGCCCGGCCAGGCTCCCCCGGAGGATTCCCGGGCGACCGATGAAAAGTCAGGGGCGAATTTTATCCGCCGGTTCATGACCGACGACGTGCTCGGCACGGTGCAACGGCTCAGGCCGCTGGCCGACCAGGCCGGCCTCACCATGGCGCAGCTAGCGATCGCCTGGGTGCTGCAGAATCCAGGCGTCTCCTCGGCGATCGTCGGGGCGACCCGGCCGGCGCAACTCGAGGACAACGTCAAGGCGGCCGGCGTCAGGCTCGACGCCGACCTGCTCAAGGCCATCGACGAGATCGTGGAGCCGATCGTGGAAAGAGATCCCGCGAAGACAGAGAGCCCCGCCCACCGCCCCTGACGCCCCCCAAGATCCCCGTGATCATGACCTGGCCGTCGCGAAATAGCGTCGATCATGACCTCCAGGTCATGATCGACGGGAGTGGTGGGACAGGAGGGGCTTAGCGCCAGAACTGGAGCAGGCTCCGGCCGTCGAAGTACAGCGACTCGGGCAGGCCGATGAGATCGGCGAGCCAGAACACGACGTCGAAGAAGATCCGGCCCACCGTGGGCTCGAAGAGAAGCGCGAAGAGCACCAGCATCCCGAACGGCGCAATCACATCGAAACGCCGACCCCACGTCTCCGACAACCAGGGCCGGAGCAGGTTGCCGCCGTCCACACCAGGTATCGGCAACAAATTCAGCATCGAGGCGGTGAGTTGGAGGAAGGCGAGGAAGGCCAGGCCGGCCCAGAAGGCGCGATGTTCGGAGGTATCCGCCCCGAACACGAACGGCAGCGTGAGCAGGATCGTGAACAACACGTTCACGCCGGGCCCGGCCGCGCTGATCACGCTGTCGGCGAAACGCCCGCGGACGGCGTGCCGGTCGACCCAGACCGCGCCGCCCGGCAGACCAATGCCGCCGAGCAGCAGGATGATCACTGGCAGCACGATGGAGAGCACTGGATGGGTGTACTTCAACGGATTGAGCGTCAGGTACCCCCGCGCGGCCACCCCCACGTCACCCGCGCGATAGGCGAGCAGCGCGTGGGCGTACTCGTGCAGTGATAGCGACACCAGCCAGCCCGCGACGACGAAGAGGAAGATGTCGAAGTTGAGGTTGCCGTACTCCTGCCACGCCATCACCCCGCCCGTGATCCACACCGCCACCAGGCCGAGGAAGACGGCCGAAGGCCGGAAGGCGTTGCGGGGGACGCCGAGGGTCAGATCGCCGGGGCGTCGATCGAAGCCCATCAGTCGCCGGCCGGCAGCAGGCTCATCCGGTACTCGACCCGGTCGTCCTCGACCAGCACCGCCGTCACGACACCGTTAGATGCGAGCTCGCGCCACGACTGTCCGAGCCAGGACTCGGCGTCCGCCTGGCTGGGGAAGGATTCGCTGCCGCCGGCCTGCTTCTGGCCGTTGGCACCCTCGTACCGCCAGCTCCACGCCATAGCGCGCCCCCTCCTCCGCATGGGCCGCTCTGGGCTCACGGGTCACGGCCCTCTGGGCCCCACGAGACATAGGGTACGGGCATGTCGCTGACGCCCTGGAGACGCGCGCTGGTTCTTGGCGGCATCCGATCCGGCAAATCGGAGTATGCCGAGGGTCTGGTGGCAGCGGCGACAACCGTGCGGTACGTGGCGACGGCGCGCCGGAACGCTTTGGACCCCGAGTGGGAGGCCCGGATCGAGGCGCACCGTGCGCGGCGGCCCGGGACGTGGTCGACCACCGAGGTCGGAGACGATCCGATCGCCATGCCTGACCTGCTCGCCGGTGCCGAGCCGTACGCCACGATGCTCGTAGACGATCTCGGCACGTGGGTGGCTGGCGTGACCGAGATCACCTCCCAGGACGAGGCGGACCGAGCTCGGTTCGACGAGGTCGCGAGCCGGCTGGCCGCCGCCGTCAGGGCGTGTCCGGCCAGGTTGGTGCTGGTCAGCCCCGAGGTCGGGCTCTCGGTTGTGCCAGCCACGGAGTCCGGTCGTTCATTCGCGGACGCACTAGGCGCGATCAATCGGGCGATCGCCGCGGAGTGCGATGCAGTCGCCCTGGTCATCGCCGGCAACGCCGTGCCGGTCAAAGGCGCGCTTTAGGGCCTCTGCGCAGGTAACCTGATCGCCGTGCAGCCCACGGCCGATCCCCCAACCCCCGTGCTTACCGGTGGCGACGTCGACATCAGTCCCGGGATGTCGCTCCCACTCCCCGATGAAGTCGCGGCCGCGGCCGCTCGGGATCGGCTCGCCTCGATTGACATCGGGATCAGCGCGCCGACGGTGACCGCACTCGGCATGCTCGCCGAGGCCGTGGTCTTCGTAGCCGGAGTGCAAGGCAGCGCCTATCCCAGACCCCTCCTGTCGACCAGGGTCGTGCTGGTGACCGGCACGCATGCAGGCGGGGTCGTCGCCGGTCCAGCGCCCGACCCGCGCAACAGCACGCCGCTACAGCACCTTGCGGCGAACGCGGGAGCCGGCGTCGTCACTCTCGAGTGGCAACCGGCGTCGGCGGCAATCGAGCTCGAGGACGCGATCACGACCGAACAGATGGATGCGGCGATGCGCGCCGGCTGGGCCGAGGCCGACCGCGCCGCTGACGAGGGGATCGAGCTCCTCGTACTCGCCGCTGGCGGCGCCGGAGCATCAACGGCGGCCGCCGCAGTCGTCGCGGCCGCCACCGGATCCGAGCCAACGGCACTGCTGGCCCGGGTTGTCACGCCGGCCGGAATTTACGACGACAACGCTTGGATGACCCGCTGCCTCGCGCTGCGCGACGCCCTGCACCGGGTGCGCGACCGCCACGGCGACCCGCGCACCGTCCTCGCGGCGCTCGGTGGTGCCGACATAGCCGCCGCCACCGGGCTCATCCTCGGCGCGGCGAGCCGGCGTACCCCAGTCATGATCGACGGCCCAGTCGGCGCCGCCGCGGCGCTGCTGGCCAACGACTTCGCTCCGCACTCACGTCGCTGGGTGCTCCTGCCCGACACCGGCCGGCAGATGGCCGTTCGCATAGCCGCGGAGGCGCTGGAGCTGCGCCCGTGGCTCGACCTGTGCCTGGATCTCGGTGAGGGTGCCGCCTCGCTCGCCGCACTGCCGATGCTGCAGACCGCACTCACGTTGGCCGGCGCGGGCGAGCCGGTCGAGGCGACCGCGATGAGCCGGTACGACTCCACCGGCAACCAGGTCTTCGTCGGCGTTGCCAGGCCGGTCGAACCCTCAGTTCCCGACGAGCCCTCGGCCGACGCGACTGGGCCGCGTGGCGAAGCCGACGCAGGCAAGAAGGCCGACATTGGCAAGAAGGCCGACGCGCCCACGAAGGACGAACCCGCCGCGGCAGGCGTCGGTGCCGGGCCCAAAATCACTGGGACTAAGCCGCCGGCTGCGAAGAGCGCGCCGAAGGCAGCGCCGGCCAAGGCTGGCCCGGCTAAGACCGCGCCCTCCACCGCCGCCACACCCGCGGCGAAGACAACCCCCGCGAAGGAGACGCCGGCGCCCGAGCCAGCAGCCAAGGAGGCCACGGCCAAGGAGATCGCCGCCAAGGAACCGCTTGCCAAAGAGGCCCCGGCCAAGGTGACTACCCAGGCCACCGAGGCGAGGGCAACGGACGCGAGCCCCAAAACCAGCCCCGCCAATGGAACCGCCACCAAGGGTGCGCCAGCTGCGGGGACACCCACCATGCCAGCCGGCAAGGACGCCCCACCTGCTGCGGACCCGGCACGAACGGCGACGTCCGGCAAGGACGCGGCGCCGGCCAAGGACGCAGCGCCGGCCAAGGACGCAGCGCCCGCCAAGGACGCAGCGCCCGCCAAGGACGCAGCGCCGGCCAAGGACGCAGCGCCCGCCAAGGACGCGGCGCCCGCCAAGGACACGGCGCCCGCCAAGGACACGGCGCCCGCCAAGGACGCAGCGCCCGCCAAGGACCCAGCGCCGGCCAAGGACCCAGCGCCCGCCAAGGACACGGCGCCCACCAAGGCGACGACGGACGCTCCGACGCGCACAGACGACGCGGCCAGCCAGGACTCAGACGGGGTCAACGGCGCACGGCCTGGGCCGGCGGAGCAGGCTGGCGCAGTTGCCGCACCGCCGCAGGTGTCGCCGCCGCGCCCAAGGAAACGCACGTGATCGCCGCTCGACCCACTGTGCATGGCTGGCCGCTCGGTGCCCGTACTTCTCTGCGCCCGGACCGGTGAGTGCCTGAGCGCGGCCGAGTGGTCGACGGTGTGCGCCTCGGCGTCACCACCCTCACCGTCGTGCCAGTCCGCGTGGGCAGAGTCGACCGGTCGGCCGCCGCGGTGGCGATGTCGATAGCGCCCGCCATCGGCATTGTCCTCGGGCTTGTTCTCGCCGGCGTCGGCCTTGCCGCCACCGCCGCCGGCGCGACGCCGCTGCTCGCCGCGGTCCTGACGGTCGGCGCCGGCGTCGTATTGACCCGCGGCCTCCATCTGGACGGGCTCGCGGACACCGCCGACGGCCTTGGCTCCTATGCCGATCCGGCAACCTCACTCGCGATCATGCGCAAGCCCAATGTCGGGCCGTTCGGGGTTGCCGCAGTCGTGCTCGTCCTGCTGGCGCAGGTCGCGGCGACGGCCGCCGTACTCACAACACCCTGGTACGCGGCCCTCGCGGCCGTCGTGACCGCTACCGCTGCAGGCCGGCTCGCGATCTCGGCCGCATGCCGCCGCGGGGTTCCGGCGGCCCGCGCCGAGGGACTTGGCGCCTTGGTGGCCGGCACGGTTGGTCCGACCGCGCTGGCCGTGGGCACGGTCGCCGTGCTGGCTGTGGCGGTGGCCGCCGTCCCGGGCCGGCCATGGCAGGGGCCGGCCGCCGTGGTCCTCGCGCTCGCCACCATGCTGATAGGGCTCAGGCATGTGGTACGCCGACTGGGCGGCGTCACTGGCGATGTGTTCGGAGCGGCGTGCGAGTGGACGGCGACGGTGACCTATATTGTTGTGTCTATTTGAGAGAACTTGCGGTGGGTGCAAACCCGGTCGTACGGTGCGCGGATGAACTGGGCATCGCATCCGACCACCGAGATGCCCACCACGGTCCCGACCGGTCGCCACCGGCGCCGACGCCCGGGAGCCCTCGGTGTCATCGCGGCAGCGTCCCTACTCCTCGTCGCCGTCGCCGGCGCCATGTTCTCCCCCACGCTGTTGGGCTGGCCCCCACCCAGCCGGCCGGCCGCCACGTCGGCCTCGACGTCCTCACCGTCCACAGTGTCCGCACTGCCAGGCCTAGGACCGCCAACAGCCTCGCCGGCGGCGACCGTGGCTCCGCCGCCGATCGCCACCTCGCCGACCGACGCCGCGTCGACGCAAGAAGCGCCGGCCGCGACCGGAACTGCGGCCATGGAGGACGAGGTCGTCGCGCTCACCAATGCCGAACGGGACAAGCGGGAATGCGCCCCACTTGTGCTGGACGCCAGCCTGCGTACGGCAGCCCGCTCGCACAGCGCCGACATGGCCCGCAACGGTTACTTCGGCCACACCAATCCCGACGGCCAAGACCCTGGCAAGCGGATGAGGGAAGAGGGATACCGAACCGACCGCGGCTGGGCGGAGATCATCGCCCGGGGCTACCCAACTGCGGCAGCGGTGATGACCGGTTGGATGGCTAGCTCGGGCCACCGCGCTAACATTCTCAACTGCTCCATGCGCTCGATTGGCGTCGGCGTCGCGCGAGCAAGTGACGGCCGGCTCTACTGGACCCAGGATTTCGGGGGACGCTGACACGATGTCTGACGCCGACGACGCCATTACCCTGCCCGTCCCCGAGGTGGTCCGCGCGATCTACCTCGTACCGACGGCTGACCCGCCGCCGGACCCGGTGGATCTGGTGCGGCGTTTCGCTGCCCGCCAATGGGGCGGCGACCTAGGGGAAATGCTCGCGAACCTATTCGAAGGTCCGATCGTGCCGGTCGAGGTCCGGCCGACCGACGACATTCCCCCGCTGCCGGTAGAACTCCTCGCCGCCATGGGGGCGACCCAGGATCAGCTGCACCGGGTTGAGTCGGCCACTCACTTCGCCATCATTACGGTGCAGAGCCAGCCCGGCTGGCCACCGGTGCACGAGTGGATCACACGAGCGATCGCGACCGTCCTGGCGGAGCAGATCCACAGTGACGTCATCGACGTGCTCAACTACCAGATGCTCGATGTGGCCCGAGCACGGCGTACGCTGCCGGACGACAACGGCCGGATACGCCTCGCCGACTGGGTGTCGGTCGACTACTCCGCCGACCGTGCCGGCTACTGGGTAACGACCACGGGTTTACGCCGCTTCGGACTGCCGGAGCTGCAGACGCTCGCGGCTCCGCCAAACGTCGTCGAGCGCTGGGGGCAGGCGATGACCGGCATTGCCCACCGGCTGCTGGCGGCATGGAGCAGCGCACTCTCGTACGACCGTGACGCGGCGTTCCTGCAGATCCCTTCGTTACTTGAGGTCGGTGCGCACGACGTCGCTACCGCGTACGGACGCGATGCCGTGGAGGGTGTCACCGCGATCGTCCGGCTCGCGTTAGACCCAGGCTTCGATCCGGAGCAGCACTCGTTCCTGTCCATCCACCCGCCGCTGAGCTGGTCCGGTTCGGCCGGTGAGCATATCGCCGAGGTGTGCACGGCGCTGTTCGGCGCCCGGGCCGGCGGTATCCGCCATACCCACCCCAGCGAGATGATGGACCACGCGATCGCGACAGCGCGGGCGGCACTCACCGACATCCGCGGCCGCTTCGAGTCGGGTGAGCTGGACCTGCACCAGAAGCTGCTAGTGAAGTACGCCCTCCCCGCGGCCGAGGGAGGTACCGAGTACCTATGGGCCTACGTGACCTCCTGGCGAGACCCGTACCGAATCCTCGCAACGAGCGCGGCAGATGCCGTCTACCACCCAAAGGTCCGTGCCGGGCGCCCGGTCGTGGTCGACACGGCGGCTGTCATTGACTGGGCCGTCGAACACGACGAGCTGGGCATTGTGGAGGGTGGGTGGACCCAGGCGGCCCTCGACGAGGATTGAGTCCTCACCGCACCGAGGGGGTAACAAAGGGAGGCTTGACGACCTTCATGGTGGAGCGACGACCGCGGATGTCGACCTCCACCACGTCGCCTTCGCCGAGCCCAGCCCCTTCGCCCAGCCCAACCTGCGCATCGAGCAGGGCGAGCGCGATGCCCAACCGCTTCGTCGGCGAGAAGGTGCCACTGGTGATCTCTCCGACCGGCTGGTCCCCACGCAGCACGGTCATGTGTGCACGCGGGATGCCGCGATCGAGCGACTCCAGACCCCAGAGTGTCCGGCGTGGACCGGCCGCCTTCTCCGCGATCAAGGCGTCGCGGCCCCAGAACGCCGGCTTCGACCAGCCGACCGACCAGCCCGCCCGGGCCTGGACGGGCGAGATGTCCAGGCTCAGCTCCTGGCCATGCAGCGGGTACCCCATCTCGGTCCGCAGCGTGTCACGCGCGGCCAGTCCGGCGGGTCGCACGCCGTACGCCTCCCCGGCCTCAAACAGCGCGTCCCAAACGGCGCCCGCGTGCTCGGCGGCGACGACGAGCTCATAACCGTGTTCACCGGTGTAGCCCGTGCGGCACACCGTGAGATTGGCGCCGTCGTAGGCGGCGACGGCGAAGCTCATGTAGTCGTGCTCGGTCGGTAAGTCGAGCCCCGCGAGCACCTGCGTTGAACGCGGTCCCTGCACCGCCAGGACCGCGTACGCCTCATGCTCATCGGCGACCGTGACATCAGCCGGCGCCGCCGCCCGGAGGCGGCGGACCACCTCGGCCGTGTTGGCCGCGTTGGGGATGAGGAAGACGTGGTCATCGGTGTGCACATAGGCGATGAGATCATCGACGACGCCACCACCGGCATCGCAGCACAGGGTGTACTGGGCCTTGCCCGGTCCGATCCGGCGCAGGTCGTTGGAGAGGCACGAGTTGAGAAAGTCGACGGCGCCCGGTCCACGTACCCTCGCCTTGCCCAGGTGGGAGACGTCGAAGACGCCGACGGCCTCGCGCACGGCGGTGTGCTCCTTGAGCACTCCACCTCCGGCGTACTCCAGCGGCATCTGCCAGCCACCGAAAGCGGCAAACTTGGCGCCAAGGGCGACGTGGCGGTCGTGCAACGGGGACCGCCGCAGCGTCTCGGTCATGACAGCAAACTATCGCTCCGGTAAGGTCCAACCGCGCTCAGGTCGTGGAGCGCACGGTACTGGTGCGCCAGACCGGCTTCGCCGCCGGCGACGGTGCCGTTAGCATCGGGGCACCACCGACCGCAACCGCAACGGAGCCGCAGCGTGACACCGATCTCTCTCTCCGACACTGACCCGGCCGAACTGGCCGTCGACGCCATCGTCGTGGGTCTGCACGCAGCGGATGGCGACGGTGGCCGCCCGCTGCTCGCCCCGGGGGCGGAGAGCGTGGCGGCCGCCTTCGAGGGCAAGCTAGCCGAAACGCTTGCGCTGCTGGGTGCCACCGGTTCGCCGGGCGAGGTGACGAAACTGGCCACGCTCGGCACGGTGTCGGCGCCGGTGATCGCGGCCGTGGGCCTCGGTCCCGTGCCGTCCGATGGAGGGGTCGAATCACCGGGCTGGGTTACCACCGAAACGCTGCGTCGGGCGGCGGCGTCGGCGGTGCGCTCGCTGGCCGGTGCGGGCAAGGTGGCACTGGCCCTCCCGGCGCCCGACGGTGATGGGGGTGCATCGGCACTGCGCGCGATCGCCGAGGGTGCGCTGCTCGGCACGTACCGATTCGCGGGCTACAAGACGAAGCCGCAGCCGGGGCGGCGCAACCCGGTCAAGGCTGTGGTGGTGCACGTCGCCGACGCGGGCGACAAAGCCGCCAAGGCCGAGGCGAAGCGCGCCGCGGTGGTGGTGGCGGCGGTTGCCCGTGCCCGCGACTGGATCAACACCGCGCCCAACGACCTCCGACCGCCGTCCTTCGCGGCCGAGGTGGCCGCGGCGGCTGCCGGGGCCGGCCTCGAGGTCGAGGTACTCGACGAGAAGGCCTTGAAGAAGGGTGGCTTCGGCGGCATCCTCGCCGTCGGGATGGGGTCGGAGGCACTCCCGCGCTTCGTCAAGATCACGTACGCGCCGAAGGGTGCCACCAAGAAGGTCGCGCTCATCGGCAAGGGGATCACGTTCGACACCGGCGGATACGCGGTCAAGCCCGCTCAGGGCATGTGGGAGATGAAGTCCGACATGTCAGGCGCGGCGGCGGTCGCCTCCACGATGATCGCGCTGACCGCGTTGAAGCCCAAGGTCGCGGTCACCGCGTACCTGCCGATGGCCGAGAACATGATCTCCGGCACCGCCTACCGGCCCGGCGATGTCATCACCATGTACGGCGGAAAGCGCGTCGAGGTGCTCAACACCGACGCCGAGGGGCGGATGATCCTGGCCGATGCGATCGTCCGCGCGGGCGAGGACGAGCCGGACTACCTTTTCGAGACCTCGACGCTCACCGGCGGTCAGGTGATCGCTCTCGGCAAACGGATCTCCGGCCTCATGGGCGACCCCGAGTTGTGCGAGCGGGTACGGGCCGCGGGTGACCGCGTCGGAGAACCCGCCTGGCCGATGCCGCTGCCCGATGACGTACGCAAGGGCATGGACTCCGACGTCGCCGACATCTCACAGGTCAACGCCAGCATGGACCGGGCCGGGCACATGCTGCAGGGCGGAGCGTTCCTGCGGGAGTTCGTGACGGAGGGCCTGCCCTGGGCACACATCGATATCGCGGGCCCGTCCTACCACTCCGGCGAGCCGACCGGCTACTGGTCCAAGGGCGGCACCGGCGTCCCCCTGCGCACGCTGCTCGAACTCATCGACGACATCGCGGCAAACGGCTGACCCTCCGCCGGGCCACGGGGGCGCCGGGAGTCTACGTCTGCTGGGCGCGTTTGCGGCGTTCGTTGAACTCCCGCATGCGCTTCGGGTAGCCGACGAGGGCCACGTCGTACACAGGGATGCCCACTTTGTTGCCCCAGGCGCGGGCGGTCTCGACGCTCGGCACCCGGCGGCGGGTCCACTCGCCATCATGCGCGATGAGCAGGACGGTGGTCTCGGTCACTGTGGTCTTGGGCTCGAGGAACGCCTCGACACCTCGCCGCGTCTGGACAAAGTGCTCAAGGTGCAGGAAATCGTCCTTGGCTGTGGGACGGTCAGAGCGCGCCGAGGGCGCAGGGCGACGTCGGAACCAGGCCACCAGGGTCCCTCCTCGAGCACGCGGCCGGCGTGATAGGCGACTGCCGGCAAGGGTACGCGAGAACCGCTACCGCGACACTCCCCCACATCGACCACTGCTGCACCCGTGTGGTGGGCGACACGGTGCTCGTTCGGGACCTCGCGTGCAGGCACACTCGCCGAGTGACAAGATGACCACGGGTGCCACAACGGGCCCAGGACAGCAGCCCGCATGACTGAGCGACCCGCATAACCGAGCGACCGGCATAACTGAACGACCGGCATAACTGAACGACCGGCATAACTGAACGACCGGCATAACTGGAGAGCGAGCCAAACCATGTCTAACGGCGACACATTCGACGTCGTGGTTCTGGGAGGCGGCAGCGGCGGGTACGCCACCGCGCTGCGCGCCGCGCAACTCAACCTGTCCGTCGCCCTGATCGAGAAGGACAAACTCGGCGGCACGTGCCTGCACCGTGGATGTATCCCGACGAAGGCACTCCTGCACGCCGGCGAGGTCGCCGACCAGACCCGCGAGTCGGAGCAGTTCGGTATAAAGGCCGAACTCGTGGGCGTCGACATGGCCGGTGTGAACGCGTACATGGACAGCGTTGTGGCCCGCCTCTACAAAGGCCTGCAGGGTCTGGTGAGTTCCGCCAAGATCACATATGCGGCGGGCGAGGGCCGCCTCGTCGCGCCGAACACCGTCGAGGTCAACGGAGAGCGCTACGTGGGCCGCAACGTCGTGCTCGCCACCGGCTCGTACTCTAAGACGCTGCCCGGCTTGGATCTCGACGGCGAGCGCGTGATCAGCTCGGAGGACGCGCTGACCCTGGATCGAGTCCCCACGTCGGTCATCGTCCTCGGCGGCGGTGTGATCGGCGTCGAGTTCGCCAGCGCCTGGCGGTCGTTCGGGGCCGACGTGACCATTGTGGAGGCACTCCCCCGGCTCGTCGCGGGCGAGGACGAGGAGTGCTCGAAGGCGGTCGAGCGGGCCTTCCGCAAGCGTGGCATCGCCTTCAAGGTGAACAGCCCCTTCGAGAAGGTCGAGCGCACCGACTCCGGGGTCCGGGTAACGATCGCGGGGGGCGAGACGATCGAGGCGGAGCTGCTCCTCGTCGCCGTTGGCCGCGGTCCCGTCACGGCCAACATCGGCTACGAGCAGCAGGGCCTCACGATGGACCGGGGGTTTGTCCCCACCGACGAACGTCTGCGCACCAATCTGCCCAATGTCTACGCTGTCGGCGACATCGTGCCCGGCCTACAGCTGGCGCACCGCGGCTTCCAGCAGGGCATCTTCGTCGCCGAGGAGATCGCCGGGCTCAACCCCCGCGTCATTGACGAGGACGGGATTCCGCGGGTCACCTATTGTGACCCTGAGGTCGCCTCGATGGGCCTGACCGAGGCGAAGGCCAGAGAACAGTACGGCGCGGACACGGTGAAGACGTACTCATACAACCTCGGCGGCAACGGCAAGAGTCAGATCCTCAGGACGGCGGGCTTCGTCAAGCTGGTGAGCGTTGTCGACGGGCCGGTCGTCGGGGTGCACATGGTCGGCGCCCGCGTGGGTGAACTGGTCGGCGAGGCGCAGCTCATCTACAACTGGGAGGCGTACCCCGCCGAGGTCGCCCAGCTGGTCCACGCACACCCCACTCAGACCGAAGCGCTCGGCGAGGCTCACCTGGCATTGGCCGGCAAGCCGCTGCACGCGCACGCCTGAGCACCACCGTTCGGAGAAGGAGTCTGTTCACATGCCGGTATCGGTCACCATGCCCCGGCTGGGCGAGAGCGTCACCGAGGGCACCGTTACCCGCTGGCTCAAGCAGGAGGGCGACCGCGTCGAGGTCGACGAACCCCTGCTCGAGGTGTCGACCGACAAGGTGGACACCGAGATCCCGTCGCCCGCGGCTGGCGTACTCGCACGCATCGTCGTGCGCGAGGACGAGACCGCTGAGGTTGGGTCGGAGCTCGCGGTGATCTCTGGTGAGGGTGAGGACCCGGGTACGGCCAGCGCGTCCCCCGCGGCCGCCGCGGCGCCCACAACCGCCTCAGCGCCGGAAGCCGCGCCAGCGCCTGCGGTCACCGCCGCACCAGCCGAACCCGAGGCCGTGCCCGCTGAGTCGGCCGCCGCGCCCCCAGCGCCCGCAGCGTCGAAGGCCGAGGCCGCGCCGACAGATGATGCGACCGCGGTGAAGATGCCAGCACTGGGCGAGTCGGTGACCGAGGGGACGGTCACCCGCTGGCTCAAGCAGGTCGGCGATCCCGTCGAGATGGATGAGCCGCTGCTCGAGGTCTCCACCGACAAGGTGGACACCGAGATCCCGTCCCCGGTTGCGGGTGTCCTGCTCGAGATCAAAGCCGCCGAGGACGACGTCGTTCCGGTCGGCGCGGACCTCGCTCTGATCGGCGCGGCAGGCACAGCCAAGCCCGCTCCGCCGGCCGCCGCGCCAGCACCCGCTCCCGCGGCCGCCGCGCCGGCACCGCAGGCGCCTCCAGCACCGCCGTTGCAGCCAGTCCCGGCTCAGACAACCGCAGCACCGACTGAGGGCGACGGCTACGTGACGCCTCTCGTACGCAAGCTCGCCGCCGAGCAGGGCGTGGATCTGGCCACACTCACCGGCACCGGAGTCGGCGGCCGGATTCGCAAGCAGGATGTGCTCGAAGCTGCCGCCCGAGCGAAGGCGGCGACTCCCACGCCGGCCACGCCGGCAGCGGCCGTCCCGGCAGCCAAGGCCGAACCAAGCCCGCTTCGCGGTCGTACCGAGAAGATGTCACGCCTACGCGCGGTCATCGCTCGACGGATGGTTGAGTCCCTCCAGGTGTCGGCCCAGCTCACTACCGTCGTCGAGGTCGACGTCACCCGGATCGCGAAGCTGCGCGACCAGGCGAAGGCCGACTTCCAGGCCCGCCACGGCGTAAAGCTGTCGTTCCTTCCGTTCTTCTCCCTCGCGACCGTCGAGGCGCTGCGGGTGCACCCCACCCTCAACGCGTCCCTCGACATGGAGGCGGGCACGGTCACCTATCACGACGCCGAGCACCTCGGCATCGCCGTGGACACGGAGCGAGGTCTGGTCGTCCCGGTCATCCGCGATGCGGGGGATCTGAACCTCGCCGGGCTCGCCAAGCGGATCGCGGATCTCGCGGAGCGAACCCGCACCAACAAGATCAGCCCAGACGAACTCTCTGGCGGCACCTTCACGCTCACCAATACGGGCAGCCGCGGCGCGCTCTTCGACACGCCGATCATCAATCAGCCACAGGTGGGCATCCTGGGCACTGGTTCGGTCGTACGGCGTGCCGTTGTCGTCGACGACCCCGGGCTTGGCGAGATCATCGCGCCCCGGTCGATGGTCTACCTCGCCCTCTCGTACGACCATCGGCTGGTCGATGGCGCCGACGCGGCCCGATTCCTCACCACCATCAAGGAGCGGCTGGAGGCCGGCAACTTCGAGAACGACCTCGGCGTCTAAACGCCCCATTTCGCGCCGATCGGCACGTTTTGGCAACGCCCACATCATGATCGTGGCGATCTTGAGTGCTTAAATCCGGTCGCGATGGTGGGGTGGCACGCTCGTGGCGGGCGGCGCACGACGGCGATGATGGATACATGCGAATCGTGATGGCTGGCGCGTCGGGGTTTCTAGGCACGCACCTAAGTCGCCGTCTCACCCAGGACGGCCACGAGATCGTCCAACTGGTGCGCCGAGAGCCGTTCGGCCCGGAGCAGCGGCGGTGGTGGCCCGAGCGAGGCGAGCTCGACCCGGCCGCGCTAGCGGACGCCGACGCGGTCATCAACCTCGCCGGGGCCGGGGTGGAAGACAAGCGGTGGACCGAGTCCTATAAGGACATCATGCGCTCCAGCCGGCTCGACCCGACGGAGACGATCGCGGCCACCCTCGCGGCGCTCCCCGCCGACGAGCGTCCGGCGGTGCTGCTGAACGCATCCGCCATCGGCTTCTATGGCGATACCGCGGACACCGCCGTCGACGAGCAGTCCCCTTCCGGGGCCGGTTTCTTCCCCGAACTCTGCCGGGCTTGGGAGGCGGCCACTACCCGAGCCGAGGACGCCGGCGTACGGGTGGTGCGGCTGCGCACCGGCTTCCCGCTGGACAGGAGCGGTGGTCTGCTCAAGCCACTTCTGATCCCGTTCCGCTTGGGGTTCGGGGGCAAGCTCGCCAACGGTCGACAATGGATGCCCTGGATGTCTCTGGCCGACTGGCTCTCAGCGGTGGTATTCCTGCTGGCCAGGGAGGATATCGCCGGTCCCGTCAACATGGTAGGTCCGGACCCGGCGCGCAACGCAGACTTCACGAAGGCATTGGGCAAGGCACTGCATCGGCCAGCGATCGCCCCGATACCCACTCTCGCGCTGCGGATCGTGCTCGGCGAGTTCGCCAACGAGGCGGTCGCGAGCCAGCGGGTCCTGCCCGGGGTCCTGAACCGTGCCGGTTTCGCCTACCAACACCGCGACCTCGACTCCGCGCTGCAGGCCGCCCTGCATCAGCGCTGAAGCCGACGCGTGTCAACTGATCGGCGCGTGCTCGCCGGGCTCGCGGCAGAAGACGCTGGGCTAGCGGCGACCGGTTGCAGTGGCGTCGATCACTCCCGCTTGCAGGCTACGCTGGCGAGGTGACCAGCACCTTGCGTCAGCCGGTAGTCGTCCGGGCTGGCCTCGTCGAGTACGGGGTCGCCTGGGACGAGCAACGCCGGCTGCACGAGGCGGTGGTCGCGGGCGAGTCCACCGACACCGTGCTGCTGCTCGAGCATCCCAGCGTCTATACCGCCGGCAGGCTCACCGAGGCGTGGGACCGACCAACAGACGGCACGCCTGTCGTCGATGTGGACCGAGGCGGCAAGATCACCTGGCACGGCCCTGGTCAAATCGTCGGCTACCCCATCGTGAAGCTGCCCGGGACGGCCGAGCGTCACTCGGTCGATGTGGTCGCCTACGTGCGACGGCTCGAACAGATGCTCATCGATGTCTGTGGCCAGGTAGGCGTTGCGACGACCCGGATCAAGGGACGCACAGGAGTCTGGGTGACCGCTGACGATCGCGGCCCAGATCGCAAGGTCGCCGCCATCGGTGTTCGGGTCGCGCGCGGTGTGACGCTGCACGGCTTTTCGCTCAACTGCGACTGCGATGTGCGCGCCTTCGACAAGATCGTCCCGTGTGGAATCCGGGACGCCGCCGTGACATCACTCTCGGTCGAGCTTGGCCGTGACGTGAGCGTGGCTGAGGTCCTGCCGATCGTGGAGCACCACCTCCCCACACTCCTGTCGCGCTGACCTACGGCCTACTCCTCCCCGTGTGATCAGCGGGCATAGGTGTACCGCGCGCGAACCGCGCGCGACACCATACAACGGTGATCATGAGGAAGGCGGGCGAGCGCTGCGGTCACCTCACCGATCGACGCGAGGTAAGCACGGCCAGCGCCTCGGCGAAGGCGTCGCGATAGAGGTCGACGTCGGCCTCCGTCGTATCAGGACACGTCAGCGCCATATTGTGGAAGGGCGTCAGCAGGACACCCCGGTTGGCCGCAAACACATGCAGGTAGTCGTCCAACTCCGGGTCAGCCGCGGCGTTGGACTCGGTGCCGTTGCGCGGGGCCGGATCGGCGAAGCGGTATTCGACCCGCGCGCCCAGCTGCGACACCGACCAGCGCAGCCGGTGGGTGCCGATCGCGGCCCGCAGCCCGTCGGTGAGCCGGGTGGTCAGCGCGGCCATGTGGGCGAACGCCTCGGCGGTGAGCACCTCACCCAGACACGCCCGTGCGGCCGCCATCGATACCGGGTTGCCGGCGAGCGTCCCGCCGACGCCACCCATGTCGACCAGGTCGAGGTCGGCCCGGCCCAACGCCCGGTCGGCAAGCGACGCGGAGAGCCCGTACGCCCCACACGGAATCCCGCCCGCGATCGCCTTTCCGATCGTCACCACGTCGGGTGAAAGGCGCCAGAGCCCGGTGGCGCCGCCGGGCCCGGCGGAGAACGTGTGCGTCTCATCGTTGATCAGCAAGGTGTCATGGGTGCGCGTCAACTCCCGTACCCCGTCCAGATAGCCAGGTTCGGGGAGCACGATGCCGATGTTGGTCAGCGCCGGCTCCATGAGTACGGCGGCCACGTCGCGATGGGCCAGCTCGCGCGCGAGTCCGTCAAGGTCGTTGAACTCCGCGACCCGACTGGTCTGCAGCACGTCGCACGGCGCGCCAACATTCCCTGGCCGAGACGCGGGCCGGCCCGACGAGAGCACAATCAGCGACTCGTCCACGCTGCCGTGGTAGCAGTAGCTGTTGAACAGGATCCTCGGCCGATCGGTGAGGGCGCGAGCCAGCCGCATCGCCCAGCGATTGGCGTCGGTCGCCGTGAGGGAGAAGCTCCAGTACGGCAGCCCGAACCGCCGCGCGAGCTCTGCCCCCACCCAAGAGGCATCCTCGGTCGGCATCATCGCGGTCAGCCCCCCGTCGTCGGCGAGCCGTCGCCGGACCGCCTCGACCACCGGAGCCGGCGAGTGACCCGCCATCGCTCCGGTATCGCCGAGGCAGAGGTCAACGTATTCGTGGCCGTCCAGGTCCGCGACGCGGGCGCCGCGCGCCGTCGCGAGGTACAGCGGGAACCCTCCGGCGCGCTTGTTCATCCAGGTCATGGGGACCCGGCCGAAGAGACTGGTCGCGTCCTCGTACGCCGCCGCCGACCGCGGGTTGCGCGCGACGAAGTCGGCCCGCTCCCGCTCGATCAAACGGTTCAGAACATTCCGGTCGATCATCCGCCGAGTGTAGGCACGGTTGCCGCCGGCCTGAGGCACCGTGCCTACAACCTCACGGCGTCAGGCGGTTCAGGTCACGCGGGAAGAGGGTCACCTCGCGGACGTTGCCGACATCCAGCAGCCGCATCATGAATCGTTCCAGCCCGATCGCAAAGCCGCCGTGCGGCGGCATGCCGTGCCGGAAAACGTCCAGATAGGACTCGTACGCCGCAGGCGACTCACCCCTGGCGGCCAGCGCCTCGAGGTAGTCGTGGTAGCGGTGGAGCCGTTGGCCGCCGGTGACGAGTTCGATGCCGCGGAAGATGAGGTCGAACCCGTTGGAGTAGCCGGGCCGAGAAGGGTCGGGGTGGGTGTAGAACGGGCGCTTCGCCATCGGGTAGCCGACCACGAAGAGGAAGTCGGACCCGTGCTCCCGCAACGCCCACTCGCCCAGCCATCGCTCGTGCGCCGGTGCCAGGTCGGGCTCACCGGTGAGGTCCTCGCCCATCGCCGAACCCACCATCGCCAGTGCGTCGGCGAAGTGCAGCGCGGGGATCTCGGCCGGCACCTCGGGCAACACGATCCCATGCGCGGCCACCGCCTCCGGCGCCCGGGACGCGACAGCCGCGATCATGCCGGTAAGCGTCTCTCGCAGTACTGCCATGACCTCTCGATGGTCCGAGATGAAACCCAGCTCGACATCGAGCGAGGTGTACTGGGCGAGGTGGCGCACCGTGTCATGGGGCTCGGCCCGAAACACCGGACCGACCTCGTACACCCTCTCGAAGACGCCCACCAGGGTCTGCTTGTAGAACTGCGGCGACTGGGCCAGGTAGGCCGGCCGGCCGAAGTAGTCGAGCGCGAAGACATTGGCGCCCGACTCGGTAGCCGATGCCACGATCTTCGGGGTGTGTACCTCGACGAATCCCGCTGCGTCCAGGGTCGCGCGGAACCCGTGCACCGCGGCGGCGGACATCCGAAACGCCACCTGCCTCAGTGGGTGACGCAGCGCGACCGCCGCATAGTCGAGCAGCGTCGGCAGCGTAACCGTGAGCTTCGGGCGGTAGAGATCGAACGGCGAGGGCTCGGCCGAGGCGAGAACCCGTACGGTGGCCTCGACGACCTCCACCCCAGCGGGAGCGGTGTCGTTGGCGACGACGGTGCCGACAACCTCGACGACGGTCTCCTCGGTCATGGCCGCCACGGCGGCTTGCAACTCCGGCTCGGCGATGACGACCTGGGCGAACCCGGCCGCGTCCCGCACGATGAGGAATGCAACGGATTTGAGCAGCCGCCGGCGGTGGATCCAGCCGGCGATTGTCACCTTCTCCCCGACGCGGGCGGGGAGTTCGGCAGACAGGATGCGTTGCATGGTGTGGACCTCCTCTGGATCGCACTGGCATGCGAACGCGCCTCGCAAGCTCGCCGCGGGAGTCCCCGAGGAGGTGTGGGCGAGCGGGTTCCTCGCGGTGCCACCACACCTTCGCCGCCCGACCGTTGAACCGGCCCGGCGGCCTCTTGTGTTACCGCAGCTCGGGAGTGTCTTCGCGCCCCGGCGTCAGGCCGCCTTCACAGCTGGTGGCGGCTCTCTCTGCTGGCGGGATCGGGGCGCTACTTGTCTCCGTCGACGCTGTTGAAAACAGTGTACGGCCAGGTCAAGGGGTATACGGCGCGTCGGTGTGGCTCAGCTCGACGAGGCTAGACCCGGAGAGCTTATAGATAACCGTGCGTTTGATATTCACCGCGACGGGCGGAGGATTCATCGCGGCGACCTCCGTTGATCACGCCAGACAGGTGGCCCGGACGGTAGCAACGCCACGCCACGGTGATCAACAGAGCGTCGTGATCCCGACGTGCCGGCCGGCCTCCTGGCGGCCTACCGGCGGGTACGTGAGCCTCGTCGCGCCCGAGCCTCGGACACCCCATCCCGGACTGACCCGGCGTTAGGCTGCAGGCGTGACAATCGTTGCCCCCGAGGGCCGGCGTATGTTGCGCATCGAGGCGCGCAACGCAGAGACGCCGATCGAGCGCAAGCCGCCATGGATCAAGGTCAAGGCGAGCATGGGGCCCGAGTTCACCCATCTGCGCAGCCTGGTCCAGCGCGAGGGCCTGCACACGGTGTGCCAGGAAGCCGGTTGTCCCAACATCTACGAGTGTTGGGAGGACCGGGAAGCGACGTTCCTGATCGGCGGGGATCAATGCACCCGGCGATGCGATTTCTGCCAGATCGACACCGGTAAGCCGGCCGAATTCGACGCCGACGAGCCCCGCCGGGTGGCGGAGTCGGTGTCCGCCATGGGCCTGCGCTATGCCACCATCACGGGCGTCGCCCGCGATGACCTTCCCGACGGCGGGGCGTGGCTCTACGCGGAGACCGTTCGCCAGATCCACTCGCTGCTGCCAGGCTGCGGGGTCGAGCTGCTGATCCCCGACTTCAACGGCGATCCGCACCAGCTCGGCGAGGTCTTCTCCGCGCGGCCGGAGGTGCTGGCCCACAACGTCGAGACCGTCCCGCGCATCTTCAAGCGCATCCGCCCGGCGTTCCGGTACGACCGGTCGCTGGACGTGCTCGCCCAGGCCCGCGCCACCGAGCTGGTCACCAAATCCAACCTGATCCTCGGCTTAGGTGAGGAGCGCGCCGAGATTTCGCAGGCGCTGAACGACCTGCACGCCGCCGGGTGCGAGCTGATCACGATCACGCAGTACCTGCGCCCCACACCGCGCCACCACCCGGTTGAGCGGTGGGTCAGGCCGGAGGAGTTCGTCGAGCTAAGCCAGGAGGCCGAAGCGATCGGCTTCGCCGGCGTCATGAGCGGGCCCCTGGTCCGGTCCTCCTACCGTGCCGGGCGGCTCTACCAGCAGGCGATCGCGGCACGGCGCTAGGCCACCTTCTCTCAGCCGGGATGGGCCCCCACCGTATCGCGGATCTTGAAACCCTGAGCCGCATCGGCCGATCTTGCGCAGTGGGCGCAGCAGTAGAAGCGCCCTTCGACCTCGACCCCGTGCCCAATGATCCGACATCGGCAGTGCTCGCACACCGGCGCCAGGCGCTGGATCGCGCACTCGAACGAGTCGAAGACGTGCGTGTTGCCGCCGACCGTGTGTATTTCGAACGACATCCAGTAGTCGTTGCCGCAGACCTCGCAGACCGCCATGACGACCTCCCTGACGCGCATGCCTTCACGCGCACGCCTTCACGCGCACGCCTTAACGCAGCCTGCACCGAGCCACTCGACCTAGCAAGCCGAATCGCCTGTTTTGTCGCGCGAGTCCGGTCGAGGTGACCTGGTCAGCGGATTTGGCGGAACCGATTGCCGCGCACGGCCCGGCGGGCCCTCGCGACCAGGTAGAGGCCGCCGCCAACGACGGCAGCGCCGATCAGCAGGTAGAACGCGAACTTGACAAGCGCACCGACCACCGACACGACGACCATACCGACCACGATCAGCGCGATCACACCCAGCGCCACCAATACCAGTGTCTTCCCCACGGCCACTCCCTGTCGTTGGCTCGGCACGCTCATACCGGCGCGGTCACTGTCCATGATGCCGCGCACATCACATGCCGGCTCCGTCACGTCGGCCAACCGCTCGCCGTGCGCGGGCCGGCGCGGCCACTAGACTTTCGGCATGGCAAAGGCACAGCAGCCCGAAAAGGTCGGGTTCTTCGGGCGCATCAAGCAGATCGGCATGGTGTTCTCCTTCACCGCGAAGCGGGACAAGCTCTTCCTCCCGCTCGTAATCGGGGCGGTCACCATCGCCCTTGCGCTCTCCGTGCTGCTGTTCTTCGTGATCGCCTGGTTCGCGATCCCGCTGGGCATCATGCTGGTGCTCCTCGCCGTGCTGATCGTGCTCAACCTGCGCGCGAACAAGGCCATGATGGCCGAGGCGGAGAACCAGCCCGGCGCGGCGGCGTCGATCGTCGAGCAGATGCGCGGCGACTTCCGGGTGACACCGGCAGTGGCCTCGACCACCCAGCTCGACTTTGTCCACCTCGTGATCAGCCGCGCCGGCGTCATCCTGCTGGGCGAAGGCAACCCCGGCCGGGTGAAGGGCCTCATCGGCCAGGAACGAAAGCGGCTGTCGAAGGTGATCGGGTCGGCCGACCTGCGCGACTTCATGATCGGAAAGGCCGAGGGTGAAGTGCCGCTCACGAAGTTGCGCGTGACGCTCATGAAGCTGCCCCGAACCCTCAGCCCCAAGGATGTCAACGCTCTCGACAAGCGACTCAAGGCCCTGACGGCCCGTCCGCAGCTGCCCAAGGGCGCGATCCCGAAGAACATGCGCCCGCCAAACATGCGACTTCCAAGAGCGCGCTGACCCGTCCGCCGTCCCCGCTGACCTTGCTCACGCCGCCCTCAAGATCCCCGTGATCATGAACTGACCGTCGTGAAAACCCGTCGATCATGACCTCCAGGTCATGATCGACGGGGGTGGTCCACCACCACGGATCCGGCCGCCCGGTCGTGCAGGCCGCGCTTGTCACCGTCCATGATCAGAGCAGGTACGACGAGAGCGAGCAGCACGCCGCGCAACAGTGCCCGGGGCACTCCTATCGGCCTACCGTCCGCGAAACTCAGACAGCTGATCCTGGTTACCCACATACCGGGCGTCTGGCCGAATAGGCCGAGGAAGAACGCGTACTCGACGATCAATACCGCGACTGGTGGCCAGCCACCACGCAGCGGGTCGGCGAAGATGCCGCTAACCAGCACGCACAGGATCCAGTCCAGCAGGAGCGCACCGAATCGCCGGATGAGCGGCGCGGGCACCCAGTCATGGCCGTCCTTCGCGTCGGGGATACCCTGCGTGTCCGAAAGATCCCGCCCCACCGTGGTGTCCGAGCCTAACCACGGTGGCCGGCGCCGCCGAAACGACCCATCCGCCGCGCGTAACATGGCTGAAACAATCGGGATACAGCGGGGCAACGCCGTGCCCCTACCGTCGCTGCATCTGCCCAGACCCTGTGAACCGCCCAGGAGGACGAGTGTTCGCCAACCCCGAGGAGCTTCTGCGTTACCTCAAGAACGAGGGCGTAAAGTTCGTCGATGTACGCTTCTGTGACCTGCTCGGTGTCATGCAGCACCTGACCGTGCCGGTCGAGTCGTTCAACGAGAACACCTTCACCGACGGTGTCCCGTTCGATGGCTCTTCGATCCGCGGATTCCAGCAGATCCACGAGTCCGACATGCTGCTGCTGCCCGATGCCGCGACGGCCTTCGTGGACCCGTTCCGGGTCGAGAAGACGCTCGCCCTGAACTTCTTCATCCACGACCCGTTCACCCGGGAGGCCTACTCGCGGGACCCGCGCAACATCGCGAAGAAGGCGGAGACCTACCTCGCCTCCAGCGGCATCGCGGACACGGCGTACTTCGGTCCTGAGGCCGAGTTCTACATTTTCGACTCGATTCGGCACGAGACCGGCACGAACAAGGGCTACTACTACATCGACTCGGTCGAGGGCTGGTGGAACACAGGCCGCGACGAAGAGGGCGGCAACCGCGGGTACAAGACCGCGTACAAGAGCGGATACTTCCCCGTACCACCGGTCGACCACTACGCGGACCTGCGCGATTCGATGGTCCGGAAGCTCATCGACGTCGGTCTGCAGGTCGAGCGTGCGCACCACGAGGTCGGCACGGCCGGGCAGGCGGAGATCAACTTCGTCTTCTCCACGCTGCTGCACTGCGCCGACAACCTGCAGCTGTACAAGTACATCATCAAGAACACGGCCTGGCACGCGGGCAAGACGGCGACCTTTATGCCCAAGCCGCTCTTCGGTGATAACGGCTCCGGCATGCACTGCCACCAGAGCCTCTGGCTCGGCGGCGAGCCGCTGTTCTACGACGAGACCGGCTACGGCGGCCTCTCCGACCTGGCCCGGTGGTACGTCGGCGGTCTGCTGCACCACGCCGCGTCGCTGTGCGCGATCACGAACCCAACGGTCAACTCGTACCGCCGGTTGGTGCCCGGGTTCGAGGCGCCGGTCAACCTGGTGTACTCGCAGCGCAACCGCTCGGCGTGCACCCGCATCCCGGTCACCGGCACCAACAAGAAGGCCAAGCGGGTGGAGTTCCGGGTGCCCGACCCCTCCGCCAACCCGTACCTCGCCTTCGCCGCCATGCTCATGGCGGGCCTCGACGGAGTACGTAACAAGATTGAGCCGCCGGCCCCGATCGACAAGGACCTCTACGACCTGCCGCCCGAAGAGTTCGCCAGCGTGACGCAGGTGCCGGGCTCATTGCCGGAGGTGCTTGATGCGCTCGAGGCCGACCATGACTACCTGCTCGAGGGCGGAGTGTTCACGCCGGACCTGATCGAGACCTGGGTCGACTGGAAGCGGGCCAACGAGATCGATCCGGTCCGGCTGCGCCCGACCCCGCACGAGTTCGCCATGTATTACGACTGCTGACCCCTTCCGTCGATCAAGGACTTATGGCCGTGGTTTGATCTCCAAGCCACGGCCATAAGTCCTTGATCGGCCGCCTGGCGCCCCCATCTCGGTATGGCGTGACGCCGCGCACGCGCTCTCGTCGCTGTCGGCCGCCGTCGATGCACTGCCGAACCTCATGGGCGACGGCGGACCCGGCATCGGCTCGAACTCCTGGGTGGTCGGCGGGTCGCACACCGCTACCGGCAAGCCGCTGCTGGCCAACGACCCACACCTGAGCCCGTCGATGCCGGGTATCTGGTATCAGATGGGGCTGCACTGCGAGTGTGAGTTCAATGTGGAGGGTTTCACATCCTCCGGCGTTCCGGGTGTCGTGATCGGACACAACGCGCGCATCGCGTGGGGCTTCACGAATCTCGACCCCGACGTGACCGACCTTTACCTCGAGCGGGTCGACGGCGATCGGGTCTTCGACGGTTCAACGTGGACTCCTCTGGTGAGGCGTGACGAGGTCATCAAGGTCGCCGGCGGCGCCGCAATCACCATCACCGTGCGATCGAGCAAGCACGGGCCGCTGCTCTCGGATCGATCGCGTGACACACTGACGATGGCGGCGCGACCGGCTGTCGACCCGTCGGGCTCGCCGGTACCGTCGGCTTCGCCCGCACCCACGCCAAGCCTGGACCCGGCGGCGCCAGGAGTGCCCGGCCCTGCGGCCGCTTCGCCGTACGCGGTGGCGCTGCGCTGGACCGCGCTCGACCCCGGGCGTACCGCCGAGGCGCTCTTCGCCATCGACAAGGCCACCGACTGGACGTCGTTCCGCGCGGCCGCCGCCTTGTTCGAGGTGCCCGCACAGAACACCGTCTACGCCGACGTGGACGGCAATATCGGCTACCAGTCGCCTGGGCGCATTCCGGTGCGCGGCAAGGGCGATGGCAGGTGGCCGGCACCGGGTTGGGACCCTGCGTACGACTGGACCGGCTACGTTCCCTTCGCCGAGCTTCCGACCGTGCTCAACCCCGCCGACGGTTGGGTGGTCACCGCCAACCAGGCCGTGGTGGGCAAGCAGTACCAGAACCTGCTGACCCGCGACCGGTCCTACGGCTACCGCAGCCACCCGACGATCGACGCCGAGGCCACCCACACGCTCACGATGAC
>JAHRHA010000302.1 GCA_020027875.1 Micromonosporaceae bacterium
CACCGTGTCGACCTGTTCGACCGGTTGCTCACCCGCATCGACGAATCAGCATCGTGATCGACTTGACAGCGATTACCTGCATAATGCCGCGATGCGCGCACTCATGCCGAATTGAGGGCGTTTGCTGTCTATGGTGTGACAGTTCATCGGTAGTTCGGCGGGCACACCAGCCATCGCAGGGTCGACGTTGAGCACGGCGTGGTGATTACAGGGTCAACGCCGGTCGCCGGTTGGATCAACTCGCAGACAAACCATCGACGTCAATGGACAATTTGATAAGGTCAGTCACTACCAACGCCAGCTGATCCACGGCCAGGTGACCGGCGTCCTCGAACCACATCAGCGTAGCGTTCGGTAGCTGGTCGGCTAGGAAATCGGCGTGCGTCGGCGGTACGTTCCGATCATGATGACCGTGCCAGATGTGCACTCGCGTCGACACCTGCTGTAGCGGAAAGCCCCAGTCGGCGACCAGCGCCGAGAAGTCATCGGTCCAACCGCGTCCACTCTGTTGGCCGAGATCCGTGAACGCCTCCACGAAGGCCACCTGTGCCGCGGCGGGCATCGCGTCCAGCAGCTCCACATCCTGCGGCGCGCCGAGCTTCGCAAACGCCCGCACGAAAGCCCACGGATCGTCGCGGAGGAGGCCGACGAGTGCTGAGATGAGCTGCGCGTGCGCCTGTGCGCCCTGCTGGGCGGCGGTCGCCTGCTCACGGTTGAACCGCATCATCTTGTGCAGGAAGCCCGGCATCGATGCGGGCGCCACGCATGACATCACCGCCGCGGCTGTGACGCGGTTGGGCATCGTGAACGCGCACGCCAGTGCGTGCGGTCCACCGCCCGACACGCCCATCGCCGCGAACCTGTCCCAGCCGACGTGGTCTGCGAGTGCCGCCACGTCGGCCGAGGCGTCGATAACCCGCCGCCCTGGCAGCGGATCCGATCCACCGTAGCCGGGACGGTCGTACGTCAATAATCAGAGGTCATGGTCCTCAAAGAAGGTCGGCCCGGTCGGCGGGAGCAGCTTGCCACCGGGCGACCCCGAGCAACTCAAGACCCTCCGGCCAGACGCAGGGCCTCGTTCGAGATACGCCAGCCTCCGCCCGTCTGGCAGGGTCAGTGCAGTCTCCATAGGGGATCCCGCTTCTCTCGACAAGACAGATGTGGTTCGTGATCGTATGCCAAAGCGCGTCGCTGCAGAACCCCACAGAGTCGCTACATCCGTCGCCGATCCGTGCAGCGTCGCGATACCAACGGCGATTCGGACGACGTACTACTTTGCCGCGAAGCGCGCGTGCGTCGGGCGTACGAACCTGGCAACACACTCCGTTACCGCTGCTGCACTGGCCGTTGCGGTCAGCTCATGTCGAGAAAAGTCTCGGCGTTGCTGGCCAGTTGCACAGTCCCGATCTCCGTTCGGGTCAGGAATCGCATCGTGAGTCCTTCGCCCATCACAACGTCTTTCTGACTTTCGTCGGTGCAGCCGGTGAACACGTAGAAGCGAACCACTGTCCCATCAGCACGAATTTGATCGACCACGCCACGGGACTCTAGGGCGGCGGTCAAGCCAGTCTCCTCGAGTAGTTCCCGCCGAGCGGCGGCAGCGGCGTCCTCCGCGGAGTCGAGCCGCCCGCCCGGCGGTGTCCACTTTCCCGGCTCAATGTGAGCATCGAGAGCACGCCGCTGCATGAGCACGCGCCCGATCCGATCGGTAAGGACGATGATCGCGACCTCGTCCGTGATCTTCATACGGTCGATGTTAGCCACTACCCATGACAGCCGAGGCGCAGAGGTAACTGGAGTCGAGGGAAGCGCACTACTTTGCCGCTGATCGGGTGTTCGGCTACCGGATCTGCCGATGAGAGCGCGCCTAGTGTTGCCTGTGGCGTCCGACTATGTGGGCTCGAGACTCGCCGCTCGGCTGGTTGCCGGCCGTACGCATACTGGTGATCGGAGAGAAGATCCTTGTTTGAGGTCAGCATTGGGAATCTCCGACTCGATGTCTGGGAGGACGACCGCGGCGTGGTGAGCCGCTCCGCAAAGGGCGGTAAGGCGCTAAAGGTGCCGCTTGACGCTCCGGCCCGCGAAGCCGTTCGCGGGATGCGAAGAATGTCTATAGGCAGCCTGGTCGCATCGATTTTCGCCTGCGCCGGCGGTGCCCGCCTCCTTCGGAACGGCGACTACGTCTACGCGGTCGGCGTCTGTCTAGTGGCCGTGATCCTCGCAGCATTGGCCGGCATTTGGTTATTGGGTTGGCACATGCCGCGTCGCCGAGGTCAATTTGTCGTCCTTGATCGCGCGGCCATTCGTCAGTTCAGGACGGCCGCTGAAGCAGAGCAGCAGGTGCTCGGCCGAGAGCCTGCCGACGTCGATCGTGATGGTGCAATAGAGCGGCTTTGGCGGCTAGCGTGCGAGCTATCCGAGGCCAAGCAGCCCAACGACCCCGCTCCGACATCCGCGCCGCCCGAAACAGCGCCCTGAACAAGGTGTCCGCTCGTAGCCGCGAACAGTGCGCGGGGCACCCGCTCCTAGGGCCGCTCCGTGGCACTGGTCGCCGCCTCACATTCGTCGCAACGCAGCCATTCCTCAATCTCGGACCACGGTGGCTGACCGGGTACGGCGATCAAACCTTCCCAGTGGTAACCGCATGCGGCGTTCTGGTTCGCGTCCCGCTGGAGATGACACGTTGCGGTTGGGATCTCAGGATCGATGCAAGCACCGGGCGGGGCTATCCGTAGATGTCGAGGTCAAGCTCGATTGGCAGCGCGGCGAGGCGGCGCAGCAGATCTACGGACAGCACGACTCCGCCCTGACCACCCTCCACGCCGACGAAGCAGAACCAGTCCATCACGTAGCCCTCGTTCGCCAGGTCCTCGAAGACCGACCGCTTCGGCTCGACCCGATCGAGCAGGCGGGCCAGGTGCTCGTCGAGTCGGCCTCGCCCATCCGCCTCGGTGGAGAGCGTCCACATCGCTTGCTTGCGCCGCTGATCACCACGACCGAAGGCGTCCCCGACCTCATGCGAGTACGTCGGCTCAATCCCGAGCCGCCCCGTCACGGCGGCAGCGGACATGCCCGGCTTCGTGATCCGCAGACTGGCGTAGCTCTCGGCGAACGACATCTTCCGAGTCTGGGGTGCGTCGACGCAACGACGCCAAGGATTTGGCACCGCGTGAGTGTGGTCGAACGAGTGATCGTTGCGACTTCTTCGCTGGCGAGGGGGGTGGGGAGGGAGCGGTGTTGATCTTCACCCGAGGCCGCGACACTCGGACAACTTACGCGCGCGTCGATTGGGGTCGATTTGCGCCCCGGACCGGCATGGATGGGCCTCGCGGCTGGATAGCCGGCCTTCAAACGCTCGCATCGCGGCATTATGCAGGTAATCGCTGTCAAGTCGATCACGATGCTGATTCGTCGATGCGGGTGAGCAACCGGTCGAACAGGTCGACACGGTGGCC
>JAHRHA010000011.1 GCA_020027875.1 Micromonosporaceae bacterium
CTACGTCAAGGCCCGCGACCGCACCTGCCGGGCCCCGGGCTGCCGCCAACCCGCGATCCGCTGCGACGATGACCACCGCCAGGAATACGCCAACGACGGGCCGTCACACCGAGCTAATCTCTGCGTCCTATGTAGGCATCACCACAGGCTGCGGCACGAGAAGGGCTTCGTGGTGCACCAGATCCACGCCGCCACCCACATGTGGCAAGCACCCAACGGCTGCCTCTACCTGGTCACCGGCGACGGCGACCTCATCCTCACCGTCGAAGACAGCGACGGACCCCCACCACCCGGACTCGTCAGCTCCCTCATATCGGACGACGACCTCCAAGACGACGACGCGGACCTCCCGTAGCAAGCCCGTAGAAAGGCGGGGCGTCAGTGCTTCTTGCGCTTTCGCGGTACTCGTGCGGGGTCCGAGGCGGCCGGTGCGCACATCCCCGCGGCGCAGAACGCGACCAGCCGGACAAGCTGTTCATCCACGTCGTCGGTGCCGAGCAGCCCCGGCTGGTCTGGATCCGGCGCGGTGGCGAACAGCATCACCACCGTGGCGAACACGAGCAGCATCCGTCGCCGCAGGTCGGCCACGTCGATGTCGGGCAGGCTCTGCCGGAGCAACGGCACCAGCCGGCGAGCGAGGTCATCGTTCTGGCTCCTAACGTACTCGGCCACCGCCGCGCCGGGAAGCGTGTGTGCCCGGCCGAGGAACCGGGCGACATGCACCTTGTTCCGCCGCAGCTTGGCCAGCAACTCCAGGTCCGGTCGAAGGACGGCCTCCAGCAGTGCGACGACCGGCACCGGCTCACCATGGCGCTGCCTGGCCAGGTCGATCAGCTGCACGCGCTGTCCGTTCAACGGTCCGAGCTGCCGGTCGAGCACTGCGCGCAGCAGCTCGTCACGGCCGCCGAAGTGATAGTGCACGGCTGCCGCATTGGACCGCGCTGCCCGGGTGATCGCTCGCAGCGATGTGGCTTCCTCACCACCCTCCGAGAACAGGCGCTCCGCCGCGGAGACGAGACGGGCGGGCGTGTCGTTGATCTCACTCACGTCGAAAATCTTACATCGCTTCGATCGTTGCCTGAAGCAGTGCTTGAAGCGTTACTTGAATCAAGGCTCATCTCTCCGGCGCCGAGAGGCTGGCATTGTCCACATTGTTCTCCACTGTGGTGCATGGGTCGACTCCGTGCTCGCTCGGCGTCCGCCGCGCTTCACTCGTGCACCATAGGCGCTTTCGCGTGGATGGCGCGGCCGTTATGGTTTGCCAGGTGCGGCTCGACAGACCGTGGGGCGCAACGCTTGCAGATCAGGAAGGGGTTGACATGGCGAAGAAGAGCAAGAAGAACAAGAAGGACAAGAAGGGCAAGAAGAAGTAGCACGGTCGCCGCCGACGACAGGCGGTGTCTCGGCGGGCGGGGCACACCCGCCCGCCGCGTGCATCCTCGACGGGGCGTTGTCGGTAGTGGTCGGCTAGATTGGCACCGATGGCTACCTACCACGACGTATACAGAAGGAGCCTGACCGACCCGGAAGGCTTCTGGCTGGACGCGGCCCGAGCCGTCGACTGGGACCAAGCGCCGTCACGGGCGTTGGACGCGACGAACCCACCGCTGTACCGCTGGTTCGACGACGGGGTGCTGAACACGTGCCACAACGCGCTGGACCGCCACGTCGAGGCGGGCAATGGCGAGCGTACCGCCCTGGTCTATGACTCCGCGTACACGGGCGAACGGCGTTCCTTTACCTACCAAGGGCTTCGCGACGAGGTCGCCCGAGTAGCCGGCGCACTGCGCGGGCTGGGTGTCGGCGTCGGGGATCGCGTCGTGGTCTACATGCCGATGGTGCCGGCTGCGGTCATCGCAATGCTGGCCTGTGCGCGGCTGGGCGCGGTGCACTCTGTTGTCTTCGGCGGCTTCGCGCCGCGGGAGCTCGCCGCGCGGATCGACGACGCGAAACCCAGGGTGCTGATCTGTGCGTCGTGTGGCATCGAGCCCGGCCGCATCGTGGCGTACAAGCCGATCGTCAACGCTGCGCTCAAGCTCTCCGACCACCGCCCCGACAAAGTTGTGGTGTTGCAGCGCGACCAGGCACCGGCCACCCTCGAGGAGGGCGAACTCGACTGGGACAACCTCGTGGCCAACGCACAACCAGCCAAGTGCGTCCCCGTGGCGGCGACCGATCCGCTGTACATCCTCTATACCTCTGGCACCACCGGAAAACCCAAGGGCGTGGTACGCGACAACGGCGGCCACGCGGTCGCGCTGGCCTGGTCCATGGCGAACATCTACGACATCGGCGCCGGTGACACATGGTGGACGGCGTCGGACGTCGGCTGGGTCGTCGGCCATTCGTACATCGTCTACGCACCACTCATCGTCGGCGCGACCAGCGTGCTGTATGAGGGAAAGCCGGTCGGCACGCCGGATGCGGGCGCCTTCTGGCGGGTCATCTCCGAGCACGGCGCGAAGGCCCTCTTCACCGCGCCCACCGCCCTGCGCGCCATCAAGAAGGTCGACCCGGCGGGCGAGGAGCTGGCGCGCTACGACATGTCGACGTTCCGCACCCTCTTTCTCGCCGGCGAACGGCTCGACCCGGAGACCTACCGCTGGGCGACCGAGAAACTCGGCATTGCGGTCGTGGACCACTGGTGGCAGACCGAGAGCGGATGGCCGATCGCGGCTAACCTGCGTGGCCTCGACCGGATGCCGATCAAGCCGGGTTCGCCGACAGTGCCGGTGCCCGGCTACGACGTACGAGTGCTTGACCCGGCCGGCGATGAGGTGCCGGCCGGCGCCGAGGGCGCCATCTGCATAAAGCTGCCGCTCCCGCCCGGCACGCTGCCGACGCTGTGGGGTGACGACGAGCGCTACATCGAGTCCTACCTGTTGCATTTTGACGGCTACTACCTCACCGGTGATGGCGGGTACTTCGATTCCGACGGCTATCTGTTCGTCATGGGTCGGACCGACGACGTGATCAACGTGGCCGGCCACCGCCTCTCCACCGGGTCGATGGAGGCCGTCCTCGCCGCACATCCAGCCGTGGCCGAGTGTGCCGTGATCGGCGTGCACGACTCGCTGAAGGGCCAGCTGCCACGCGGCCTGGTGGTGCTCAAGGCTGGCGTCGACATCTCCCCCGACCAACTCCGCGAGGAGCTCGTCGCCGCGGTCCGGGCGGAGATCGGCCCGGTGGCGGCGTTCAAGGATGTCGACGTGGTCGCCGGCCTGCCCAAGACCAGATCGGGAAAGATCCTGCGGAAGTCGATGCGGGCCATCGCCGACGGCCGCGACGAGCCCGTTCCGTCCACTATCGAGGATCCGTCGGTGCTGGAAGGGCTCCGGCCGATCCTTCGCCCGCGCGAATAGGCGGCGAGTCAGATGGTCTCGAGGGTGGCCCTTCGGCGGGCCTCCCGCTCGAACCAGGCGAGCATGGCCAGGCCGATTCCTATGTAGAGCGCACCGAGGCCGGCCTCGACCAGCAGGTCCGTCCGGATGGAGACCAGGCTGGCGCCAGCTGCGACTTCGCGCGCGGCGGCTATGCCGTGGGTCAGGGGCAGCCAGGCGGCGACCGAGCCCATCCACGAGGGCAGCGCGTCGAGCGGCACGTTGACCCCGGCGAAGATCATGAGAATCCCGAACACCACGTTCGCCAACACGGCGGTCTCCCGCACCCGCAGCGCCAGCGCCGCGGTGACCAGGCCCAGCCCGGTGCAGGAGAACGTCGCGACCGCGACCACGAGCGCCAGCGGCGCCAGCGAGGCCAGCGGGAGGGGCACCTGCAGCAGGAGCGCCCCCACGACGAGGGCGACCGCGGAGACGCCAAACCCGTTGATGATGACCGGCAGGGCCCGGCCGAGGAAGAGAGGGATCCGATGCGCTGGCGACGCGAGCAACAGCGGCAGAGTGCCGTGCTGTCGCTCGCCCCCGATGGTGTTACTCATCGCGAACAGACACGGAATCGACGCGTACAGCACCGCGTTGCCGATGAGAAAGAACGAGTCGCTGCCGACGCCCGCGGTGCGCCCGACGTAGGCGAAGAACAGGATCTGGAAGATCGGGCCGAGGATGAACGACGGGATCAGGATCCACGGAGTGAGCCAGGTGAACAATGCGCGATAGCTGGTCAGGCCACCGATGAGGAAGATCCGCAGCGAGCTCATGTCAACTCAGCGCCAGCGTCGCGCGACGGCGGGCCGAGTTCAGCATGTGCCGGGAGACCAGCATCCCGATAAAGCCGTACGCAATGGCGAGCGCGATGCAGGCGAGCAGGTCGGCGAGGACGCCGCGACCCTCGGCGGCTGCCCGGATCGCTGACATCCCCCAGGTGGGGGCGAGTAGCCAGGCGATCGGGCGCACCCACACCGGCAGCACCTGCAGCGGGATGAGGAAGCCGCAGATCAGCCAGACCGGTATCTCCAACGCCGCGCCGATCGCCCAGGCGGACCGATAGCGCACGGTGCTGATGGCGAGCAGGAATCCCAGCATCCCGATTCCCACAACGGTGACCAGAGTGGACAACACGAACGCAAGCGGGTTCGCGACCGCGATCTCAATGCCGAAGACGAACCGTCCCCATAGGAGGGTCGCGATCATACTGTAGGCGCCCACCGTGGCCATCGACAGCGTCACCGGGAAGATCAGCAGCGGAAAGGGCGTGGGTGCCGCGACGAGGAGTTCCAGCGTGCCCTGGCGGCGCTCCTGCTGCAGGGTGAACGACGCGGACGTGCTGGTTGCCGACCAGATCCCCATAACGCTCGCGCCCACCGCAGCCGAGAGCAGCGCGGAGCCTTCGGCGCCACTCGCCCGGTACATCAGGAAGATGGTGGTTGCGAAGAACAACGGCCACAGCAACCCCAGCAGGCCGTCGAAGGCGGACCGGCTGCGAATCTTGAGCTGCAGCCACCAGGTGACCAGCACCAGGCGGAGCGTGCTCACGGCGTGCCGACCAGTTCGATGTACGCGTCCTCCAGGGTCGGCTCGCGGGTAACGACCCGGCCCACCCGGGCGTCGTCCAGACAGCTCATGATCGCCTGCGTGACCTCGGCGCCGGGCTCGACGTGCACGAGCAGCACCTGCGCCTGGCCGCGCTCCTCGACGACCACCGAACGGACTCCCGGCAGGCCCTGGACTCGGTCCACGACGCCGCCGAGCACTCCGTACACCTCGACCTCGACGACCGGGCCACTGCTGACCCGCTGCTTAAGGTCGTCCGGGGTTCCACTGGAGACAATCTGGCCACCGGCGATGACCGCGATCCGGTCGCAGAGGTCATCGGCCTCGAACATGTAATGGGTGGTCAGCAGCACCGTAGTGCCGTGCTCGACGAGTGCCTTGACAGTGGCCCGAAGCTCGCGGGCGCCCACCGGGTCGATGCCGATGCTCGGCTCATCCAGGAAGAGGACCTCGGGGCGGTGCAGCAGGCCACGGGCGATGTGCAGGCGCTGACGCATGCCGCGGGAGTAGCCCTCGACCCGCTCCTTCTCCCGCCCGGTCAGGCCGACCAGCTCGAGCAGTTCGTGGATGCGGGTGCGCTGCTCCCGCGGCGGCACGGCGTAAAGCTCGGCGAAATACCGTAAATTGTCTAATCCGGACAGACGATCGTACAGGCCGCGATCGCCGCCGAAGACGTAGCCGACCCTCCGGCGGACCTCGCGCGGATGTGCGACCACATCGAAGCCCAGGACGCTCGCTTGCCCAGTCGTGGGCAGCAGCAGGGTGATCAGCATCTTGATCGTCGTGGTCTTGCCGGCCCCGTTCGGACCCAACAGCCCGAAGAGTTCGCCTCGCTCCACCGAGAAGCTGATGCCGCGTACCGCCTCAACTTCCCGCGCGTTGCGGCGGAACAGACCCTTGCTTGACCGAAATGTGCGAGTCAGGTCCTTTACCTCGATGACCGCCACCCGAGTCCCCCTACTCGCTTGTCCGCCGCCGCGATCATACGGCGCCCGTGAGATGGTGCCAGGCATGCGGTTTGTCTTCGCTCCCCCGGCCGAAAGCACGGCCGGCCTGCTGTCGCTGCCGTGGCGCGAGCCGATCGCCGACTGGACTGACGACCGGCTGGTGGAGATCCGCCAGCGAGGGATCTCGCGACACGTCGTACGGTTCGTCTCGGAGGGTGGCCAGATCTACGCGCTCAAGGAGCTGGACGAGCGGCTGGCCCGCAAGGAGTACCACCTCCTGCGCCGGCTCCGCGACATCGGCATCCCGGCCGTCGAGGCGCTCGGCGTCGTGGTTGACCGGCCGGGCGACCTCGACGCCGTACTGGTGACCCGGTTCCTCGACCACTCCATCTCCTACCGGGCCCTCTTCGCGAACCCGCGCGGCGGTCAGCCCACCGACAAGCTCCTCGACGCGATGGTGGACCTGCTGGCACGGCTGCACCTGGCCGGCTTCATGTGGGGCGACTGTTCCCTGTCGAACACCCTGTTCCTCCTCGACGCCGGAGCCTTGGCCGCGCACCTCGTCGACGCCGAAACGTCGGAGATGCATCACAGTCTGTCGGACGGAAAGCGTTTGTACGATGTGGATCTCGCCTTCGAACGGGTGGGCGGTGAACTCTTCGATCTGCAAGCAGGTGGGCTCCTGCCGGAGGGCTTGGATCCCGTTGAGATCGCGGAGGAGATTCCCCGGCGTTACGAAGCATTGTGGTGGGAGCTGACCCGGGAGGACACGGTGCTGCCGTCCGAGCAGCGCTACCGCATCGCCGAACGACTGCAGCGCCTTAACGAGCTCGGCTTCGACGTCGACGAGGTTGAACTCATCGAGGCGGGTGAGGGAAATAAGCTTCGGCTGCGGACCCGAGTCGCGGAGTCGGGCCATCATCGCCGGCTCCTGTTCACGCGTACCGGTCTTGAGGCGCAGGAGAACCAGGCCCGCCGCCTGCTCAACGACATCGCCGGATACCGCTCATACCTGGAGCAAAGCGGGAGCCGTCCGGTGCCAGAGGCCGTCGCCGCCAACAGATGGCTCGCCGAGGTCTACGACCCCGTGGTTGACGCCATCCCGGCTGAACTGCGCGATCGACTCGACGAGGTGGAGATATTCCACGAGATCCTCGAGCACCGCTGGTCTCTCTCCGAGGCGGCCGGCCGCGACATCGGCACCACGGCCGCCCGCGACGACTACTTCGTCCAGGTGTTGCCGACGGTGCCGGACGACCTCACCATCGCGGCTCCCGTCCCCCAACCGCCCGCGCAACGCCAGGCCGACGCGAGTCCGCAGGAGTCGCCCGGTTAGTGGGGCAGGGCCTTGCCGAGTTCGTAGCCGAAGATCGCGATGGCGTAGAAGACGATGTCGGCGATGATCTTGCCTAGGACGCAGCTGTTGTTGTCATGTCGCCAGGAGAACCCGTGCGGTCGGGTGAGGTCTGCGTAGTTATGCGCAGAGGGTGACAAAAGATGGTTGGGCTTGACATGCCCTCAAATCTGCGCAAATCTCCTAACTAGGACTAATGCCGCGCCGCCCGGCGCGGACGGGAAGGGCCCACCTGAGGCGGGGCGAGGCGTCCATGACGATTGGACCTGAGCCGTCGACCGTTGACACCCTGCTCGGCGAGGAACCGCTGGATCAGTCGGGCGCACCCAAGGCCTCGGCCGGAGCGCCCATCCAGGGTCGGTCGCTGCGCCAGATCGCTTGGTCACGGCTGAAACGAGACCGCGTCGCGATGGCTGGCGGCGCGATCGTCGTGCTGCTCGTCATGGTCGCGTTCTTCGCCCCGCTGATCGTCCGATTGCTCGGGCACCCGCCCAACGAGTTCCACCAGAACCTCATCGATCCAGCGCTCGGCGTGCCGTACGGACGGTTCGGCGGCATGAGCTGGGACTTCCTCTTCGGGTTGGAACCCCAGAACGGACGCGACCTGTTCAGCCGCATCGTCTACGGCTCACGGGTCTCGTTGCTGATCGCGTTCTTCGCCACCCTGCTGTCGGTCGTGATCGGGACCGTCATGGGCATCATCTCCGGCTACTTCGGTGGCTGGGTCGACGCGGTGATCAGCCGGACCATGGACGTCTTCCTCGCCTTCCCGCTGCTGCTCTTCGCGATCGCGCTGGTCGGCGTCGTGCCCGGCGAGGCGTTCGGCCTGACCGGCGACACGCTGCGGATCGCCGTACTGATCTTCATCATCGGGTTCTTCAACTGGCCCTACATCGGGCGGATCGTGCGGGGACAGGCGCTGTCGCTGCGCGAGCGCGAGTTCGTCGATGCGGCGAGAAGTCTGGGCGCCCGTTGGCCGTACGTGATCTTCCGCGAGGTGCTACCCAATCTCGTCGCGCCGATCCTCGTCTACGCCACCCTGCTGATCCCGACCAACATTCTGTTCGAGGCGGCGCTGTCCTTCCTCGGTCTCGGTGTCCCTCCGCCGACCGCGACGTGGGGCGGCATGCTCTCCGAAGCCGTGCATTACTACCAGGTCGCGCCGCACTTCATGATCTTCCCTGGCCTCGCCATCTTCATCACCGTGCTGGCCTTCAACCTCTTCGGTGACGGCCTGCGCGACGCCCTCGATCCGCGGGCGAGATGACGGACCCACGAAGTTCCACCCGAAACGAAAAGGTGTAAGCCGATGAGAAGAAGTAGACCCGCCGTCGCTCTGGTCGCCGCAGGCGCGGCACTCGCCCTCGCCCTGCAGGCCTGCGGCGGAGATGGTTCCGGCACAACCTCGACGACCACGGCCGAGTTCGACGCCGCGGTTGGGAAGGTGTTCAATCCGTCCGATGCCAAGGGCGGCACGCTCAGCATGGCCAACTCCGGCGACTGGGATTCCCTTGATCCGGCGGACACCTATTACGCGTACTCATGGGATTTCGTCCGGCTCTACGGGCGATCACTGGTGATGTTCGCACCAAAGCCGGGTGCGGAGGGCACGAAACTGGTACCCGACCTCGCCGAGGCGCTCGGGGTGCCGAGTGACAACGCCAAGACCTGGACCTACAAGCTCAAGCAAGGCATCAAGTTCGAGGACGGCACGCCGGTGACCTCCAAGGACGTCAAGTACGGCGTAGAGCGCTCACTCGACAAGGACACCTTCCCGAATGGTCCGACGTACTTCAACGACTTCCTTGACCTGCAGGGCTACACCAGCCCGTACAAGGACCCGAGCCCGGATAAGCTCGGCTTGAAAGCCATCGAGACGCCGGACGACCAGACGATCGTGTTCAAGCTCAAGGTGCCGTTCGCTGGCTTTGACTACCTCGCCATGCTCCCGGCCACGATTCCGGTGCCGCAAGCCAAGGACACCGGGACGAAGTACAAGGAGCACGTGATCTCGACCGGCCCGTACAAGTTCTCGGTCAACAACCTGGGCAAGAACTTCACCCTGGTCCGCAACGACCAGTGGGATCCGGCCACCGATCCGAACCGCAAGGCGCTGCCCGACCAGATCGACGTGGCGCTCAACGTCAACGCCGACGACATCGACAACCGGCTCCTCGCCGGTGACCTCGACGTCGACGTCGCGGGTACGGGCGTGCAGCCGGCCACCCAGAGCAAGATCCTCAGCGACCAGAACCTGCGCAAGAACTCGGACTCGGCCTTGGTGGCTCGACTGTGGTACGCCGCGATCAACCCGGACGTCGCCCCGCTGAACAACATCAACTGCCGGAAAGCGGTCGAGTACGGCACCGACCATGAGGGCTACCAGCGCGCGTACGGCGGCCCGCCCGGCGGCGACATCGCCACCAACGTCCTTCCGCCGCTGATCCCGGGGGCGCAGAAGTTCGACCTGTACAACGTCGAAGCGAAGCCCAACGGTGACGTCGACGCGGCCAAGCAGGCGCTGGCGGCGTGTGGACAACCGAACGGATTCGCAACCAACCTTTCCTACCGGGCCGAACGCCCCAAGGAGAAGGCGGTCGCCGAATCCATGCAGCAGTCGCTGGCCAAGGTCGGCATCAAGCTCACGCTCAAGCCGTACCCGCAAGGCGACTACTTCAAGCTGTACGCGGGCAAGCCCGATTACGCGAAGGCCAACAAGCTGGGTCTGATGATCAGCGGCTGGGCCGCGGACTGGCCCGACGGCTTCGGCTTCCTGGCGCAGATCGCGGACAGCCGGGTCATTAGGGCCGCGGGTGGTAACACCAACCTGGGGATCAAGATCCCCGCGATCGACCAGATGATTGACCAGGCGTTGGCGACCACGGACCTCGCGGCGCGCGAGCAGATCTGGCCGCAGATCGACAAGAAGATCATGGAGGAGGCGCTGATCCTGCCCGGTGTCTGGGCTCGCGGTCTGCTCTACCGGCCACCGGCGCTGACGAATGTCTACGTCAGCGACGCGTTCCAGATGTACGACTACGCCTCGATGGGTGTCAAGCAGTGAGGTAGCCGAATCAAGCAGTGAGGTAGCCGAATATCGTGGTGGCATACGTCTTACGGCGTCTCGTCGCGGCCGTGGTGCTGCTCTTCGTGGTCAGCGTGGTCACCTTCGCGATCTTCTTCTTGGTGCCGAGAATTGCCGGGGCGACAGCCGAGGATCTGGCGTCCCGGTACGTCGGCAAGACCGCCGGCCCGGAGCAGCTCAAGGAGATGGCGGACAAGCTCGGCTTCGACGACCCGCTCTACGTCCAGTACGGCCGGTTCGCCAAGGGTCTCGTCGCGGGCGCCGACTTCAGCACAGGTCCCACGGTTGAGCACTGTCCCGCGCCCTGTTTCGGCTACTCCTTCATCACGCAGAACCCGGTGTGGCCGGACCTCGTCGACCGGCTGGGCGTGACCATGTCGCTCGCCGCCGGAGCCGCGATCATCTGGCTCGTCGTCGGCGTGTCCATCGGCGTGCTGTCGGCGCTACGCAAGGGGAGCATCTTCGACCGGGGCGCGATGGGGGTGGCGTTGGCCGGCGTCTCGCTACCGATCTTCTTCACCGGTCTGCTGGCCCTGTCGATATTCGCGTACAACCTGGGCTGGTTTCCGCCGGGCGGGAGCTACACAGCCATCACGGAGAATCCTGGCCAATGGGCGTACGACCTCATCCTGCCCTGGATCACGTTGGCCTTCCTCTATGCGGCCGCCTACGCCCGGCTTACCCGCGCCGGCATGCTCGAGACGATGAATGAGGACTTCATCCGGACGGCGCGGGCGAAGGGCCTGGTCGAACGGACTGTGGTCGTCAAACACGGTCTGCGCTACGCGCTCACGCCGATCGTCACGATCTTCGGGCTCGACCTGGGCTTGCTCCTCGGCGGCGCGATCCTCACCGAGAGCACGTTCTCACTGCCCGGCATCGGAAAGTACGCCGTGGATGCGGTTACCAACAACGACCTGCCGAAGGTCCTCGGTGTGGTGATGCTCGGCGCCTTCTTCATCATCCTGGCCAACCTGATCGTGGACATCACGTACGCGGTCATCGATCCCCGGGTACGGCTGTCGTGAGCGGGCGCTGGTCATGAGCGGGCGCTGGTCATGAGCGGGCGCGGCGTACAGGTGACTCCGTTGTCGGACTCGGCAGCGTGGCCGCCCCGGGTGCCGACGGCGTTCCTCGACGTGCGCGATCTGCGGGTGACCTTCCGGACCGACGACGGGCTGGTGAAGGCGGTCGATGGGCTGTCGTTCAGCCTCGAGCGGGGTGCCACGCTCGGCATCGTCGGGGAGTCCGGCTCCGGCAAGAGCGTGACAAGCCTGTCCATCATGGGGCTACACAAGGGACAGTCGGTCACGATGTCGGGCGAGATCTGGCTCGACGGCCAGGAGCTTATCTCCGCCTCGCCCGACCAGGTTCGGCGGCTGCGCGGGCGCAAGCAGGCCATGATCTTCCAGGACCCGCTGTCGTCGATGCACCCCTTCTACACCATCGGTGCGCAGATCATCGAGGCGTACCAGGCCCATCACGACGTCCCAGCCAAGGTGGCCCGGCAACGGGCGATCGACATGCTCGACCGGGTCGGAATCCCGCAGGCGCGGACGCGGGTCGATGACTTCCCGCACCAGTTCTCCGGCGGCATGCGGCAGCGCGCGATGATCGCGATGTCGCTCGTCAACAACCCGGACCTGCTGATCGCGGACGAGCCCACGACGGCCCTCGATGTCACGGTGCAGGCACAGATCCTCGACCTCATCCGCGACCTGCAGGCGGAGTTCGGCTCGGCGGTCATCATCATCACGCACGACCTCGGGGTGGTGGCTGAACTCGCTGACGACATTTTGGTGATGTACGCCGGCCGGGGCGTCGAGTACGGCACGGCCGACAAGATCTTCCGCCAACCCGAGCACCCGTACACGTGGGGGTTGCTCCGTTCGATGCCGCGGATGGACCGGGAGGTACGGGACCGGCTCAAGCCGATCACCGGCACGCCGCCGAGCCTCATCAACGTCCCGCCCGGCTGCCCGTTCCACCCCCGATGCCCGTACGTGGAGCGCAACGGTATTCCATGCCGGACGGTCGTACCCCGCTTGCCGACGGACGGCAGCCCCGGCGTCGCGTGTCACATTCCGGAGAAAGAGCGCAAGCAGCTCTTCGAGGACGAGATCGTGCCGACGCTATGACCTCCCCCGATGCGCTCCTCGAGGTGACCGCGTTGCAGAAGCACTTCGCGATCACCAAGGGCACGTTCCTTCGCCGGAAGGTGGGCGCCGTTCGGGCGGTGGACGGCATCGACTTCGCAATCCGGCCCGGCGAAACGTTGGGGCTCGTCGGCGAGTCGGGGTGTGGCAAGACGACCACGGGAAGGTTGATCAGCCGGTTGCTGGAGCCGAGCGGCGGGAAGATCGTGCTAGCCGGAAGGGACATCACTCACCTGTCGCCAGGGGCGATGCGGCCGCTGCGGCGGGATGTACAGATGATCTTTCAGGACCCGTACTCGTCGCTCAATCCGCGGCACACGGTGGGTTCGATCGTCGGAGCGCCGTTCAAGGTGCAGGGCATCTCCACCCCGAACGGCACCAAGCGCGCCGTCCAGGACCTGCTGGAGCTCGTCGGCCTCAGCCCGGAGCACTACAACCGCTATCCGCATGAGTTCTCCGGCGGCCAGCGCCAGCGCATCGGCGTCGCGCGCGCACTCGCGCTGCGCCCCAAACTCATCGTGTGCGACGAGCCTGTGTCCGCATTGGACGTCTCGATCCAGGCGCAGGTGGTCAACCTGCTGGAGGATCTGCAGGGCGAGCTCAACCTCACGTACATGTTCATCGCCCACGACCTGTCGGTGGTGCGCCACATCTCCGACCGCATCGCCGTCATGTACCTCGGCAAGATCATAGAGCTCACCGATCGGGATTCGCTCTATGCGCAGCCACGGCACCCGTACACGGTGGCCCTCATGTCCGCGGTGCCGGTGCCGGACCCGGCCCGCCGCGCCCGGGCGGGGCGTACTCGGATCCTGCTCACCGGGGACGTACCGAGCCCGATCAATCCGCCATCCGGCTGCCGATTCCGCACCCGATGCTGGAAGGCCCAAGAAGTGTGCGCGCTCGAAGAGCCACCGCTGCGCCCCCTGGCACCCGGACACTTCACCGCCTGCCACTTCCCCGTCGAACCCGGCGAAACCCTCCGTCGATCATGACCTGGAGGTCATGATCGACGCTGTTTCGCGACGGTCAGACCGTGATCACGGGGATCTTGATGCTCGCTGTGGGCAGCGGCGTCCAGCGTACGGGTTACCCCGAGAGGCGTAGATCTTGGATGCCCTTGGGGGCTCGAGCACCGGGAATCATCCAAGATCTACGATGGAGGGCACGTGGTCGCCTGAGGGCTCGTGTAGCTCGCGTGCGACTCTGAACGGATGGATGAAGTGGCTGTTGGGGACCTGCGCAATCACGGCGGCGACATCCTCGATCTAGTCGCGTGTGGAGAGGTGTTGATCGTTACCCGCGATGGGCGGCCAGTCGCTGAGTTGCGCACGCTGCCGCGCCGCCCCCTTCCTGCGGCCACTCTGTTGGAGAGATGGCATCGCCTACCCGCCGTGGATGCAGCCAGGATGCATGCGGACATCGATGACGTGCTGGACCCGTCACTGTGACCGGTCACCCTTCGACCCGCGCTTGGCAGCCGTGAGCCGAAGGGTGATCCGTTGATCGACACACTTGGTTTACACCAGTAGCATCACGGCGCATGACGCAACCGCCGCCGAAAAGGCGAAGCCAATTGAAGATCGTTCTGATCGTTCTCGGAGTGTTGCTCGTGACCTGTTGTGCGGTTGCCATACCAACTGGCATCTACGTGGTCAACAAGGCGAACGACGCCATCGGACCTGTCCGGGAGAGCGCCAACGAGTTCCTCGGTGACATCCAGGCTGCCCGCTACACCTCCGCGTATGGGCGGCTGTGTACGGACGCACGGTCGGACCTAAGCGTCGCCGACTTCGAGCGCGGTGCGTCCGCGCGGCGACTTACGGGCTACGAGATTGTCGGGGTGCACGTCAGCAACGTCAACGGTCGCGTCACGGGCACAGTAACCGCTCGGTTGACATACGAAGCCTTCAACGAGCAGCACGTGATCCCGATGGTCTCGGAGGACGGCGCCTGGAAGGTGTGTGGACGACCCTACTGAGCCGGCACGAACACCGTAGATCTTGGATGCTTTCGGGGCCTCCAGCACCGGGAATCATCCAAGATCTACGATGACGCGATCAGAGTTGGATGGCCTTGAGCTCCTGGTATTCGGCGAGGCCGTGGTGGCCCAGTTCGCGGCCGTACCCGGACTTCTTGACTCCGCCGGTCGGGGCAAGCGGGTTGAAGGCGGCGCCGTTGATGTCCACCCGGCCGGTGTGCAACCGCCGCGCGACGGCGAGCGCATGCTCCGGCGAGGCCGACCAGACGGCGCCCGCCAACCCGTACGGCGTGCCGTTGGCGATGCGTACCGCCTCGTCCTCATCCCGGTACGACATGAGGCAGAGAACGGGGCCGAAGATCTCCTCCTGGGCGATGCGCATGTCGGAGGTGACCTCGCCGAAGATGGTCGGCCGGACCCACCAGCCGGCGTCGAAGCCGGCCGGGCGATGCTCGGCGGCCGGAGCCGGCCCGCCCGCGACGACCGAGGCGCCCTCCGCGACACCGAGGTCGAGGTAGCCACGCACGGTGGCGTATTGGCGGGCCGTCGCGATCGGGCCCAGGTGTTCGCCGGGCTCGCGCGGATCGCCGAGTTCGTACGAGGCAGCCGCCGCGGCCGCAGTGGAGAGCGCGTCGGCATACCGGTCGGCCGGGACGAGCAGGCGGGTGAGGGCGGTGCACGTCTGGCCGGTGTTGTAGCACACGTTGCCGACCGTGTGGCGCACCGCCGCGTCGAGGTCGGCGTCGGGCAGCACCACTGCGGCGGACTTGCCGCCCAGCTCCAGCGCGACTCGCTTGATCGAGCCGGCCGCCGCCGCCGCGACGAGCGCGCCGACCCGGGTGGACCCGGTGAAGGAGACCATATCCACGCCGGGATGGGCCGCAAGGGAACGGCCCGCCGCCGAACCGGTGACCAGATTGACCACTCCGGGCGGCAGGCCGGCCGCCTCAACCGCCTCCGCCAGCAGGAACGCGTTCAGCGGGGCATCTTCGCTGGGCTTGAGTACGACGGTGCAGCCGGCCGCCAGCGCGGGCGCGAGCTTGATGACGATCTGGTAGAGCGGATAGTTCCACGGGGTGATCGCCGCCACGACGCCCACCGGCTCCCGCCATACCTGCGAGTGGCCGATCCGCTCGACCTGATCGCACGCCGCAGCTAAATCCACATAGGACTCGACGATCTCCACCGGCAGGCGGGTCTGGACGTGCAACGCGTTGTCCCAGGGCGCGCCCATCTCGGTGGAGATCACCCGAGCCAGCTCGTCCTCCCGCTCCCGCAACGCTTCGGCGAGGCCTGCCAACGCCGCGGCCCGGCTCTGCGCCGGCGTCGCGGCCCAGTCATCGAAGGCGACGACGGCCGCGGCGACGGCCGCGTCCACGTCGCGCAGATCGCCATCGGGTACCCGTCCGCATACGCGCTCGGTCGCCGGGTCGACCACGTCGATCGCGCCGGCACCGGATGGGGTGACCCATCGCCCACCGATGAAGAGCCGCTCACGCATCGACGGCAACTCCCACGTGTGCGGCCAGGCGATCCGCAACCCAGAGGGCGAACGCCTGCAGCTGCAGCTCGGAGTTGAGCATGTATCTGCCGCGCTCCACTCCGCCACCGGACATTCCATGATGGACCGACTCGACGAGGACCCGATCCTCCAGGCCGACCTGATCGTCGAACGCGACCATCGCGTCGATCCACTCGGGCGGCACATCCTCGCCGAAGAGGTAGTCGAGGAACGCATCGGTCCGGTGCGGCCCGGCGGGGTAGACCGGGCCGATCGACATGTTCGGCCGGCCTGGGTTGATGTTGACCTTGATGCTCGGCCAGATCATGAAGTACTGCCCGGCCGGTACCTCGTCCGCCACCGGGTAGAGGCCGCGCGACTGGAGCCGGACCGGCCCATGCTGCCAGGCGAAGCTGGGCCGCACCTGAAGGCGGTACGCGTCCGGTCCGGTGTCCATCACATCGGCGAACGCCGGGTGCGCCACCGCGCAGTGGTAGCACTCCAGGAAGTTCTCCACCGCGTTCTTCCAGTTGCAGTGGAGCGAGTAGGGCACCCGGTGGTGCAGGCGGAGCGTGTCCACGTCGATCCCCGCCGCCGCAACCAGTGCCGGCATTTCGCCCAGCCAATCGTGCAGCGGCAGGGCGTCCGGACGCGGATGCGCGAAGAGGAACGGTCCCCAGGTATCCACGGCCAACGGCGCGAGCCCGAACACGCCCCTGTCAAAGCCGTTCTCCCGGTCACTGCGCGGGGCCGCGCGCAACGAGCCATCCAGGTCATAGGTCCAGGCGTGGTAATGGCACTGCAGGGTGTTCCGGACCCCGCACTCCTCGCGCACCAACACTGAGCCCCGGTGCCGGCACACATTATGAAAGCCGCGCAGCACGCCGTCGAGCCCCCGCACCAGCAGCGCCGGCATGCCGGCGAGATCGGCCCGCATCACGGCGCCGGGCGAAGCGACCCGATCGACCAGGCCCACGTAGTGCCACGTCTGGGCGAAGATGCCGGCGCGCTCGGCGGCGAAGACGTCGCGGTCGGTGTACCAGGAGTACGGCAGCGTCGCGCCGACCGCGACCTCCGCCCGCACCGCCGCGATGGACTCAGTCGTCAACATCGGAACCCCCCTCGAGCCACAAGACCCGCGCCTGCGCCGCGACCGCGAGCACGTCGACGTTCGTGGCAGGCTACTGAGCTTCGACTCAGTGGGTCAACGCCGGTAAGCTCTGGCCGGCTTTATCGAGCCGGCAAGGAGGGTCTCATGGCGACGGGCGCCAACGTGTGGATCGCGATGGACGACGGCGTCCGCCTGGCGGCCACCCTCTACCTCCCGTCGACCGAGGATCCCACGCCCTGCCTGCTCGAGGCGCTGCCGTACCGCAAGGACGACGTCACCGCGAGCTACGCGCCGGAGTACGAGCGGCTGTGTGACGAGTACGGGTACGCGGTCTGCCGGCTCGACCTCCGCGGCACCGGCTCAAGCGAAGGCGTGGCCACCGACGAGTACCCAGTGCGGGAGCAGGACGATCTGGTCGCGGTGATCGCCTGGCTCGCAGAGCAGCCGTGGTGCTCCGGCAACGTCGGCATGTGGGGCACCTCGTACTCCGGATTCAACTCGCTCCAGGTCGCGATGCGCCGCCCGCCCGCGCTCAAGGCGATCGTGCCGATCTACGCGACGGATGATCGGTACACCGACGACGTGCACTTCATGGGTGGGTCGCTGCGGCTGCTCGACCTGATCGACTACCCCACCTACATGGTCGCTATGAACGCGCTCCCGCCGGTGCCGCGGGTCTTCGGCGACGGCTGGCGGGAGGAGTGGGCCCGGCGCCTGCGCGACACGCCGCCGTGGCTGGTGCGCTGGCTCGAGGAGCAGGTCGACGGCGCGTACTGGCGCCACGGCTCACTCGCCCCTGAGTACAGCCGGATCACCGCGGCCACGATGATCGTCGCCGGCTGGGCGGACGGCTACCGCAACAACTCGTTCCGGACGTACGCAGCGCTCGCCGCCGCCGGGACGCCGACCCGGCTGCTCGTGGGTCCGTGGAGTCACATGTCAACCGCCACCTCGCTGCCGGGCCCACACCTGGACCTCGTCGCCGAGAAGGCCCGCTGGTTCGACCGGTGGCTGCGCGGTCGGGGGACGGCGATCGGCGCGAGCGGCGACGAGCCCGGCGGTGAGGCGTCGATCGTCTACTTCTCCCGGCAGTCAGACATCCCGGCGCCCGATGTTCCCTCGCCGGATGCGGCCGTCGTCGCCGGGCGGTGGCAGGCCGAGTCGGCATGGCCGCCGGCCCGGCTCGCCTGGCAGGATCGGCCCCTCGCGGAAGCCATCGGCCGGCCGGGCGTGCTCACCTACCGGGGTCGGCCCGACACCGGTACCGCGGCCTGGAACAGTTGCGCCGGGCAGTTGCCGTACGGGCAGCCCACCGATCAGCGCTTCGACGACGCCGCGTCGCTGACCTGGGAATGGCCGGTGGACGACGGCGACGGTCAAGCCGGCGACGGCGGGCTGGAGCTGGTCGGCCACGCTTGGCTAGTGCTGCGGGTCGCCGCGGACCGGCCGGTGGCGAGCGTGGCGGCACGGCTGTGCGAGGTCGACACCGATGGCACGTCGACGCTGATCACCCGCGGATTCCTCAACCTCACCCACCGAGGCGGCCACACCGAACCGCGCGCGCTCGTGCCGGGCGAGCCGGTCGATGTCGAGGTCGAGTTCGAGGCGACGGCCTGGACGTTGCTGCCCGGCCGGCGACTGCGGCTGGCCGTCGCCGCGACCGACTGGCCCAACACCATCGCCGCGCCCGAGCCGGTGACGCTCACCATCGACGCTGAGACGTCGACGCTGCGGCTGCCGGTCGCCACCGCGCCGTCGACCGTGGCCGTACCAACGGCGCTGCGGTTCCTCGACCCGCCGACGGAGGCACGCGACCACAACGGAATCACGTGGCGGGTCTCCGACGATGTGCTGGCCCGCACGACGACGTGCGTGGTCGACCACGGCTCCACCTACGGCATCGCGGGCGAGGGCTCCTGCACCGACCACTACGACGGCATTGTCACGGTGGACCGGCGGACCTGGAATCAAGCGGTGGCGGCGTCCGCCTCATTCACGCTCACCTGGCCCGAGGCGACCGTGCGGACGGCGACGACGGTCGAGTTCACCGCGGACGCGGCAACCTTCGAGGTGACCGTCGGCGTCGAGGCGGTCGAGATCCATCCCGAACGCGCCGAGACCGTGCTCGCCAAGCGCGAATGGACCCGTACGATCCCCCGCCACCTCGCCTGATCCACCGCCACCTCGCCTGATCCACCCCATAAGGAGCTGAAATGTCCGCCTCAGCACGGCTCTTCGCCGAGATCGCCCAAACGGTGGCCGGCGGTGAGACCAGCTACGCCCGGCTGCGCGCGGGCAACCCGCTCGTGATCGATCGCGCGGCCGGGGCCCGGATCGTGGACGCGGATGGGCGGAGCTACATCGACTACTGCGGCGGGTACGGGGTAAATCTCTTCGGGCACGCGCCGGCGTTCGTGCTGGACGCGATCGGCCGCACGATCGGCGAACTCGGCCTGCACGTCGCCTTTCCACACCGCCTGTACGGCGTAGTCGGCGAGCGCCTAGCCGCGATGGTCCCAGGGGTGGAGCAGGTGCGCTTCGCCAACTCCGGCACCGAGGCGACCCAGGCGGCGGTGCGTCTGGTCCGCGCAAACACCGGCCGCGACCTGATCATCAAGTTCGAGGGGCACTACCACGGCTGGGCGGACCACCTCTGCACCGGCTGGGGCCCCGACAGTGCTTCGCGGCCAGCCCGACCCGACTCCCCCGGCGTCCCCGACGCGGCAATGGCATCGGTGTGGGTGGTCCCGTGGAACGACGAGGTCGCCCTCCGCGAGGCGGTGGCGGACGCGGGCGACCGGCTGGCCGGCGTGATCTGCGAGGTGGTCCCGGGCTCGGGCGGATTGGTCGAGCCCGCCCCCGGCTATCTGGACACGCTCTGCGACGTGGTACGCGCCGCCGGTGGCCTGGTGATCTTCGACGAGGTGATGACCGGGCTCCGGCTCGGCGTGGGCGGCGCGTCCGCGCGTTACGGCGTCACGCCAGACGTGACCACGCTGGGCAAGGTGCTCGGCGGCGGCACCGCGCTCGCCGCGTTCGGCGGCTCCGCCGAGGTGATGAGGCTGGAGGCGGAGAACCGGGTGGTGCACGGCGGAACCTACACCGGCTCCCCGATCACTCTCGCCGCGGCCGCCGCGGTCCTGGGCCGGCTGGCCGAACAGACGTCGCTCTACGACGACCTGGAGTCCGCCTCGGCCGCGCTCGCGTCCGGGTTGGAGTCCGCATTCGCCGCGGCGGGTGAGCCGGCCCACGTGCGCCGGGTCGGGTCGATGCTGCAGCCGTTCTTCTCCGCCAGGCCCGTCGAGGAGCCCCGCGACGTTGCCAGCGTCTCGGCGTTACAGGACACTGTGCGTTACCGAGCGTTCTGTGACGCCCTCGAGGCCAACGGCGTCTACAGCCACCGATACCCCCTCGGCCGATGGTTCGTGTCCGCTGCACACGGGGAGGCGGAGATCGCCGAGACGGTGACGGCTGCCTGTAATGCACTCGCCCAGATGCCCGAGCCGGATCACGAGAGCGCAGGTCTTCGGGTCACGGCTTGACAGAAACTGGTCGCGGTTACTTCCGGTGACCTCCGGTATGTAGTAGAAACGTCACCACGCCGTGAACTGACTGACAGATCAGTCGGTCGGGCGTGTGCCATGTCAGCAGGTGCCTTCTCCCCTCGGAGGAATCGATGAGCCGCACGCCAGTCACCGACGGAGCTGGACTGACTGATCAGTCAGCCAGCCGGCGGGAGAGTCGAGTCCCGAGCCTCCGGCGCCGGTTGGCCGCAGCCGCGGCCCTCCTTGTCGCCGCGCTCACTGCCCTGGCCATCCCCGCCCCGGCCGCGGCGGAAGACGCCACGCCGTCCGCGCCGACGAAGGTCACCTTCGTCCTCGGCATCAAGCAGGACATCGACTCGCTCAACCCGTACGTGGGTGTCGTCGCATCCGCCTACGAGGCGTACCAGCTCATGTACGACTACCTGATCAACTCGAGCGACAAGGACTTTTCGCCTGTCCCAGGTCTCGCTGAGCGCTGGGAGACCTCCACCGACGGCAAGACCTGGACGTACCACATCCGCAAGGGTGTGAAATGGTCCGACGGAAAGGACCTCACCGCGAAGGACGTCGCCTACTCGTTCCAGCGATCGATCGACGGCGAGACGGAGAACGGCCAGTACGGCAACTACGTCTCGCTGATCACGAAGGTCAGCGCGACCGATGACTACACGGTGGTCATCGAGACGAGCGCACCGAGCCCGAGCATGCTCCGCCTGCTCGTGCCGATCCTGCCGGAGCACACCTGGAAGGACATCGACGCCAAGGAGGTCTCTACCTTCACCAACGACACCAACCCGGTCGGCAGCGGCCCGTTCAAGCTCGTCGAGGCGAAGGCCAACCAGTTCTACCGGTTCGAAGCCAACAAGGGGTACTGGGGCGGCGCACCGAAGATCGACGAGCTGGTGATCCGCGTCTACGCCGACGACGAGGGCCTCGGCCAGGCCCTGCGCAATGGCAGTGTCGACATGATCCAGGACGTGTCGGCCGCCGTCTGGGAGTCACTACGCAACGTCCCGGGCATCACGACCAGCGACTCCAAGTACCCTGGCTTCAACGAACTCGCGTACAACCTCGGCGCGCAGACTGTGGAGAACAAGCCGATCGGCAACGGACACCCAGCGCTCAAGGACAAGCGGGTCCGGCTGGCGATCGACACTGCGATCGACCGCAAGACTCTCGTGGACAAGGTCCTTCGCAACCATGGCACCGCCGCGACCGGCGTGATCCCGCCGCTGTACCCCAACTGGCACTGGACGCCGGGCGACGCCGCGCGCACCTTCGACCTCGCCAAGGCGAACCAGATGCTCGAGGACGCCGGTTACAAGAAGAGCGCCGACGGCATCCGGGTCGGCCCAGACGGCAAGAAGTTGGAGTTTCGGCTCTTCGGCCGCGAGGAGTCCGAGTTTTCCAAGGACAACGTCGCCTACATCGCGGACTGGCTGTCGCAGATCGGCATGAAGGCTACCGTGTCGATCATGTCGGAAGACAAGCTGACCGCCGTCATCGGCCAGGGTGAGTACGACATGTTCGAGTGGGGCTGGGTCGTCGAGCCGGACCCCGACTTCCAGCTCTCGGTGTTCACCTGTGACCAGCGCTCCTATGTGGACGCCGGCGAGATCGCGGCCGGCTGGTCGGACAGCTTCTATTGCGACGCTTCGTACGACGCGCTCTACCAGCAGCAGAAGACGCTCCTCGACCCCGCGCAGCGGACGGCCGTCATCAAGCAGGCTCAGCAGAAGCTGTACGACGACGCCGTCTACTCGATGCTGTACTACTACAACAACTTCGAGGCGTACCGGAGCGACAAGTTCACCGGCTTCACACCGCAGCCCTCCGACGGCGGGTCGCTGGTGTTCCAGTACGGAACGTACACCTACCTCAACCTGGCACCGGTCAGCAAGACCACGGACACGGGCTCGTCCAACACGCTCTGGCTGGTGCTCGGTATCGGCGCCGGAGTGGTGGTGCTGGCCGGCATCGTCGGCGGCGTATTCCTCATGCGTCGGAGGTCGACGGCGGACGAGCGGGAATAACACGACGTGACCGCGACCGCGATCAAGCGGCCGGGGACGCCCGGAGGCGGCGCGCGGGAGCGCCGCCTCCGGGCGATCTCGCCGCTGCAGGTGCTCCGCAAGACCCTTACCGCGCTGGGGACCCTCGCGTTCGTGGTCGTCGTCAACTTCTTCCTCTTCCGGGTGATCCCCGGCAGCCCGGAGAAGGCGTTCGCGCCCCGTGGGCGCAACGCCGACGCGGAGCGGCTGGCCCAGATCCGCCGAGACCTGGGTCTGGGGCTGCCGTGGCACGAGCAGTTCTGGTCGTACCTCAAGAGCCTGGTCCGGGGGAACCTGGGCGACTCCTGGGGCCAGCACCGTCCGGTCGTGTCGGTCATCGCCGATTACGTCTGGCCGACCGTGCTGCTCTCCGGCACCGCGCTGGTCCTCGCGGCCGGCATCGGGATGTGGCTCGGCGCCCGGTCCGGCTGGCGGCATGGCACCAGGTTCGACAAGCTCGCCTCCTCCTCGGCGGTGACGCTTTACTCGGTGCCGGAGTGGCTGCTCGGGCTCGTACTCATGGTCGCCCTGAGCGGCAGCGGACTCTTTCCGGTCGACGGCGGAATGGTCGACCCCCGGTCGACGCTGCCGGCGGCGATCGACGTCGCCTGGCACATGGTGCTGCCGTGCTTCTGCCTCGCCGTGGTCTACATCGCCGAGTACTCCCTGATCATGCGGTCGTCGATGCTCGACGAGCGCTACGCAGACTACCTGACCACGGCGCGGGCGAAGGGCCTGCGCGACGACACGGTCATGCGTCGACACGCGCTCCCGAACGCGCTGCTGCCGTTCACCACGCTCTTCTTTCTCAGCATAGGTTTCGTTGTCTCCGGGGCGATCACCGTCGAGACCGTCTTCTCCTGGCCCGGCCTGGGCCGGCTCACCTACGACGCGCTGCGCGGGCCGGACATCCCGCTGCTGCAGGGCCTCTTCCTCGTCTTCTCCGCAGCAGTGATCGTGATGAACCTCTTCGCGGATCTCCTGTATCCCTTCATCGACCCTCGGGTGCGCCGGTCATGAGCGAGACGCTGACCCCCCGCGGCATCGTCCGGGCCCGCCGCCGGGCCGCCCTCGCAGCGTTCTGGCGTACCTTCCGCCGCGACCGCGAGGGGATGACTGGGCTGGTTCTGCTCGCGCTCTTCGCGTTCGTCGCGCTGGCCGCTCCGCTGCTCGCGGATGAGAGCGGGTTGAGCCTCACCAGGGCCACCGGTCCGGTGCTCGCCGAGCCGTCGTTCGAGTACCCGTTCGGCACCGACAAGTACGGCCGCTCGGTGCTAACGCTGGTCATCTGGGGCAGTCGGATCTCGCTGCTGGTCGGCCTCGCCGCCACGCTGATCTCCATGGTGATCGGCACGGTGGTGGGCATCGCCTCCGGTCACTTCCGGGGAGTCGCCGGCGGTGCGCTAAACCGGCTGACCGAGTGGTTCCTCGTCATTCCGTTCCTGCCGCTCGCGATCGTGCTGGCGACGGTCTTCCCGCCCGACGTGCCGAAGATCGTGGCGGTGATCATCGTGATCGGGGTGACCTCGTGGTCGGGGACTGCGCGACTGGTACGGGCGCAGGTGTTCTCCATTGAGGAACGGCCATACCTGGAGCGGGCCCGGGCACTCGGCGCCGGCCATTGGCAACAGATGAGCCGGCATGTGCTCCCGAACGTGATGCCGCTGGTGCTGGCGAACACCACCTTGACGGTCTCGATCGCCATCCTGGCCGAGACGACGCTCTCCTTCCTTGGGCTGGGCGATCCGTTGCGCATCTCATGGGGCCGGATCCTCGACAACGCATACTCGGGCGCCGTGATCAGCACCGGCTCGTGGTGGTGGGTCTTCTTCCCGGGCGCCAGCGTGGTGCTGGTCGTGCTCGGCTTCAACCTCTGCGGCCGGGCCATCGAGCGGATCCTCGACCCCCGCATCAAGAGCCGAGTCTGAGCCTCTCCTTTCGCAGCGGCCGCTATCGTGTGCCTCATGGGCGCATTCGAGGGAGTAGGCGCTGACGGCGTCGGCACCAAGGAACAGCCGTGGCAGCTCAAGACGCCACCCGGATCGTCGGAATACCAGATGTACCGCGATGAGGCACAGGATCCGCCGGTACTGGTCTGCACCGTCGGCACGACCGTGCTGCATTACGATCTTCGCTGCATCAAGGACCTCCACGCGATGCTCAAGGCGCACGGCGACTGGATGCCGCTCGGCGGCGCCGATGAGCAGAAGCCCGCGGCCGACGGCACCGTCGAGGCATGGGGGCGCTCGGCCGAGAATCCGATCGGCGGCTGGTACGGATTGAAGAAGGGCTTCCGGGGTCGGTTCGGCGTGTACGTGCCGCCGCTGATGGAGGCGTTAGGGCTGGCCGAGGTCGAGCACAACCCGCGCAACAACCGGATGCGCGCGATCTAGTACAGCAGCCACTCCGACCGACACGATGCTCGCCAGGTGGCCAAAGTGCGACGGCGCCAAACGGCGGCCGCAGGACTCGCCGCGACCGCGGTGGGCGCGATCGCCGGCCGTCGTTGATTCGTCGGGGTCGGACCGGCGCCTGTCCTCCTGGCTCGGTATCTCGCTGCGGTTGCGCAGGGTGATGGAAAGCCTGGACCTCGACCACAACCTTTCGGGCCCGTTTGCTCTGCTCACTCGGAGGCAACACCGCCTTGAGCTGCGGCGTTGCCCGTACGCCTGTCGCGTTGACCGTCGTAGATGTCACACTGTGCTACCGGCCGATGCGAGCGCGAGGGCGGGGCGGTGTTGAGCGCCGTCATGACCGAGGCGTGCGGCCGCGACGAGCCATCTCTTGCGTGCGACCGTCCTGCGGCCAATTCCGGCAACCCTACGTCACATCAGTGACGGTAGATGTAAAGCGTGCATAGGCGAAGTCCCAGCTCAGCGCGGTGTTGCCTCCGAGTGAGCAGAGCAAACGACGGTCAAGGTTTATGGTCGAGGTCGCTGCTTCCGGTCACTCCGCGTAATACACGGAGATACCAACGAGCAGGAGCCAGCGCCGGCCCGACCCCCGGTGAAGTAACGGGGGGTGACCACTAGTCTGCCCCCGACGCCCAAAATACCAATCGGAATCGAGGCTGGGGATCCCAGCCACCAATGTGGAGGCTCGATGGGTGAGGCACGCTGGGTGACGTTCGACTGCTTCGGCACGCTGGTGGACTGGCGGCACGGCATCGGCACGAGTGCGGATCTGGTGGCGCCCGGCCGCGGAGCCGACCTGATGGCCGCCTACGGCCGTCACGAGCCGATGGTGCAAGCCGAGACACCGGCGATGCGCTATCGGCAGGTGCTGGCCGAGGCGTTGCGGCGAGCGTGCACCGACGTTGAGGTCACGCTGATCGATGATGACGCAACCGTGCTGGGTGCCACGATCCCGTACTGGCCGGTCTTCGGCGAGGCGGTGGCCGAGCTGACCGCCCTGCGGGAAGCCGGCTGGAACCTGGCCCTGCTGACCAACTGCGACCGCGACATCATCGCCGAGACGCAGCGCCGGCTTCGGGTGCCATTCGACGCCGTGGTGACCGCCGAGGACGTGGGGGCATATAAGCCGGCGCACCACCACTTCACCCGGTTCGAGCAGGCGCATCGGGTGACCACGGACCGGTGGGTACACGTTGCGCAGAGCTACTTCCATGACATGGTTCCGGCTAGTCAGCTCGGTATCCCGCGGGTGTGGGTCAACCGCCTCGGCGAGGGTGATGACCCGGCGATTGCCCACGCGGTCCTACCTGACCTGCACGGCCTGCTCGGCGTCGTCGAGACGGTCAGCGCCGCTGGCCGGCGGTGACAGGGCGGTGGGCGGGCCGGCCGGCCCGCCCACCGTCGCGTTGAAACACACTGTCTACTGGGTGAACGCCTGGAACTCGGAAATGCGCACGTTGAGCGCCTGAAGGCTGGCGGTCGTGCAGTCGGTGTTCGCCCGGGGGTCGGCGTCTTGCTCGCCGGAGTAGTCCGGAGTACCTGTGCATTGGTTGGTGAGCACCTCGAGACGCAGGTGCGTCGCCTTCGTCTTCGGGACGTCGAACGACTCGATGATCAGCTCCGGAGCCCGGGGCCGCGGCGCAACCGACGGGAACGCATCGGCTGGGCTCGTGTAGATGACGTGGAAATCGGCCGGGTTCGCGCACGTAACCACGCCCGTGGCCTCACACGCCAGCACGCGGAACTGCCGCAGCGCGGAGAACCGGCTCTGTGCCAAACCGTCCGGGTCTGTCGGGATCGTCGTACGCAGTTGCGCGCTGACCTGGACGCGGCGCACCTGCGACGCTCCGCCGGCCAGGTCCACGGTCACCTGCTTACCCGCCACCGCGCTGCCGAGCGAGGCCCAGTTCGTGGCCTCGTCGTCGTCGACGATCCGGGCGAGGTTGATGCCATCGCCGGACACGACCGCTCCGGCCGCGCTGGAGGCGAGGTTGAGCCTCATCTTGACGGTTAGACTCTTCGCCGCGCCGGCACTGTAGGTGACCGGGCCAACGCGTACGTGCCCCCGCCCCGGTGCCTGCACAATGAACTCGTACGTCCCCGGCACCAGGCTCACCTGGTTCGTTAGCGGCGTGGCCGCATCGGTGTCCGCCACCGGCACGGCACGGGCCTGGTATGGACCTACGAACAGCTTCGCGCCGGGCACGATGGCGTCGTTCTCATCGGTCGGAACCAACGTCACCGTTGCCTCATCGGCGTACGGCGACGCAAAGCTGGGCACCGGGTTGGCGTCCCCGGCCCCGTTGCTGGACGCACCCTCGCCGAGGCCGCGCTCGGCGAACGCGTTCCACAGCAGATCCTGGTTTGCCCCGCCAAAGCGGATCATGTCAGCACCGAGCATCGCGTCCCTCGAGTCGACCATGCTCACCTGGCTGACCGCCATGAGCGAGAACGAGTCGAAGACGAGCTGGACCCAGCGCCGGTTGCCCGGGCAAGCGGTCACCGGCGTGGCCCCGTTGGCGCAGGACTTCTGCAGCGCCGCGTTGCCGGCGCCGTACCGTTGGATCATCGCGGTCCGTATGTCGATGTTGGCGGCGCTCCACAGCTCTCCAGAGGCGTGGACCTGTAGCCCGACGAAGTCGTAGTCGACGCTGCTGTAGTTGAGTGGGCTGGCGCTCATGTTGTAGTTGCGGATGCCGGCGTCGGGATCACCTGTGACGTACTCGCCGATCGTGAACGCGCGGATGCCGTCTGGTGCGTACCCGTGCTCGAACAGGTACTCGATGGCCATCAGATCGGACCAGCTCTCGCTCATTCCCTGGGGCGAGCTGACGCCGGCGTTTGGCCCGGCGATCATCCGGTTGGTGATCGCGTGGGTGTACTCGTGGGCGATCACGGACATGTCGAAGTCGCCGTCGACGCAGGGCGAGTAGAACGCGCCCGCGATCGGCTGCCAGAGGTACATGTTCGTAATCGGAGCGATGCCGTCCGCTCCGGTGATCTGGTTCGCGTTGTCGCGCGCCTGGAAGCCCGGCGGACCTCCGCTGACGCCACCGGCCTGCGCGTTGCCCCGCTCACGGTCGTTTCCGAGACCGCCGAGGCCGAAGTTGTCGTTCTGCAGGTTGAACAACGCTTCGGTGAAGCCAAGGTGGTACGACCAGTCGTGCATGCGGTTGTGCATCGCGAACAGGTTGGCGCGCGCCGCGTCGATGTCGTTCCGCTGCGGCGACGTGAAGGTCGTGTCGGGGTTGCACGACTCCTCCAACCACTGGTTTGTGTACTCGTAGTTGTAGTCCCGATCCGCCCGCGCGGTCGCGGTCTCGGTTCCGACGCTGAACGCGTTGTTGGTGAACCAGTTGTGTACGGCGATGGCGTTGTTACCGCTGGTGGTGTTGGTAGGCAGGCCGGTCGCGGGGTCGACGTCCCACGCTAGTGGCGAGGCCGATGTCCCGACGATCTCGTCGCATCCGAGGCCCGGGCCGAAGCACCAATGTGCCCGAGTATCGGTCGACGAGTAGTCGGTCGGTGGAGTGTTGGGGAAGACTTCCCATTCGGGGTTGTCGACGTCGGAGTCGACGAGGTTCTCGCGGACGAGGACGCTACCGTCGCGGGCATCCACGTAGGTCGAGTAGGCGACCGGCTCGGCACCGCTGAGGTCGGCGCCGAAGATAACCTCGTACGCCGCACGCGTGCCCCGATCGGCGGTGGGCACCGCAACGAGTTCGGTCCGCAAGATCGTGGCGGTAGCAATTCCGGCGTCACCAAGGGCGATCCGCTCCGCGTCGGACGCGGACAGCGTCGCCGGCGGCGGCGACGCACCATCGCGGGCAATCGATGAGCTCACGTACCAGACGGCCCCGTTGCGGATCCCGATGGACAACATCCCGTCAACGGCCGCGGCCAGGCCTCCGAAGCGCTGGCGTAGCAGGACAGTGGAGCCCTGACCCATCGGCGCCACGGTGACTAGCTCAAGGGCCGCGGCGCCACTCGGGGTCAGTCCCAGCAGGTCGCGGTTGGCGTCAATGTAGGCCCGTGCCGCAACGACGGGGTCCGCGGGCAACCCGGTTGCCAGAGGGGCGCCCGTGGAGACGAGCACCGCGGGTGTGCCGAGAGCATTCCATCGCGCGCGGGCGCCGACGGCGGCGGCCTTCTCACGCTGCCGCGACGTCGGCGCGACCCGACCAGTCCGGTTGTCTTTGATCTTGTCCTTGGCCTCGTCGCCTGGAATCTTGCCGGCTGCTTGACCCTTCGCCGGCCCGCCGGTTGGTGCGGCGGAACTGCCGGATCCGGATGCGAGGATGAGCACGGCTGCGGTCAGCAGCGCGACGGACCCCGCAAACGCACGAGAATGTGTGCGCATGGTCCCTCCTCAATCGAACGGCATCTTTTGCCGTCGGAGGGATCAATACATCAATTCGCGTCGTGCCGGGAGAGGCCGAACGTCTCGAATTTGCCCTGACCACTGCATCGATCATTGCCGGCGGGCTCGCCGACATCCTGTTGACGCAGCGACGGCACGGCATCCCTTGCGGCCACACGGCTGATCAAGACTCAAAGGTGAGCGATGAGCGTCCGTCCACGAAGAAAGTTCCTGCACAACAGCCTCTCGGTCGTCATCGGAATGCTCGTCGCGCTGGCGGCCGCCGGGCTGTGCTCACGCCGTCGGGCGGAAGCGCGGCCAGGTCCTTGAGCAGCCCGGGCGGGAGCCGCCGGGCCAGCACCAGCAACACCGCCCAACTTGCGAACAGCACCAGGGCCCCGATCGCCAGCGCCAGCAGCCACTCTCGCATGCTCAGCATCCTTCCAGCGCCGCGGAGACCGGAGGGAGGCGTCCGACGGTCATTCGAACAGGGAGTGCTTCACTCCGTGCTCCCGGCGGCGCCGTTGAACGCGACGCCGCTGGACAACGACGGCGTTTACCGCCGCCACGGCCGCAATCGCTCCGGTCGCGATCGCGAATCCCGGGTAGCCCAGCCAGATCAACACGACGGTCAGGGCAGCCATGGACACCAGGCCGAACACGGCCAGAGCGAGGCGCAGATTCAGAGCGGAGTACGGATGGCCCACTGTGCCGCGCGCAAGATGCCGACGCATAAGTCAGGCTTACCGTGGAGGCAACGGTTCCGGCAACCCAACCGGGTGACGCGGTAGCGTGTCCTCATTAAGCGTCAAGGGGCCTGCGGATGAACGAGACTGCGCCGGTGCTCTGCCCTGCGTGTGGTCGCGAGGTGGACGAGCGGGATCTGCACCTTCGCTACCGGCTCCCCGACGAGGCTCTCACGGTGCCGGAGGACCAGCGCTCAGGCTGGAGCGAGTTCGGCGACTTTCTGATCACGGACACGTTGGGCGTGTTCGTGCGCGTGATGCTGCCGGTGAACCTGAGTGATGGGTACAAGATCACCTACGGCACCTGGTTGAACTTCGGCGACAAAGAGACGTACGAGCATGCCTGGCGGGTGTGGCGCGAACCCGAGTACCGCTCGTTGGTCATCCACGGGCTGATGTCGAACGCCATTCAGCCATGGGGTGACTCGGTCATCGCGATGGCTCGTGCGTCGGTGCGCGACGCCGATCAGGTTCCCTACGTCGATGAGCTGATCTCGCCGTTGGCTCCCGATCTGCTGAACACGGTCTGGGATCGCGCCTGGGTCCTGGCTGCGGTGCCGGCGGCCGTCCTACATAGACACTGAGCGGAGTTATCACCGCAGCCGCCCTCGGCACTAGTCCCAGTCGGCCCAAGCGATCCAGCGCACCGGTTGCACTACCAGGACGACCTCGGCAACGAAGTCGTCATCGGCCCACTCCGCACCGTCCGATCTACCCGGGTGGCGGCGAAAGATCGGTCAGGAACCCGGTCAGTGCCCGGTAATACGGGACGATCGTAGCGACGTCAACGTACTCGTCCGGGCCGTGCTGGCCCCCACCGCCGATCCCGAATGCGATCGCATCGATGCCCCGTTGGTAGTAGAACCGGCCGTCGCCCGCGCCATGCTTGCGGAGGAAGGCGGCCGCGTATCCCTGCCGCAGCGTGGCCCGCTGGAGCACCTTGATGTCGTCGCGCTCGTGATCGGCGCGGTGTGGCGGCTCGAGATGGCCGATCGACACGGTGATGTCGGGGCCGCACAACCCGGCGAAGTGCGCGGTGATCTCATTGACGGTGCGGCCGTTGAGGTCGGTGTCTTCGGGCGGGTACCGCACATCCAGCAAAGCCTCGGCCTCGGCGGGGATCTGGTTGAAGGCCCGATTAGACGTATCGATGCGGGCCACGTTCACCGTCGTACGCCATTCCTCCGCCGCCGGCACCGGGTACTCAGCCATCACGCGGTCGACCGCGGCCATCACGCGCAGCAAGGCATTGTCGCCGAGCCACGGGTACGCGCTATGGCCGCCCACGCCAGTGGCCCGCAGAGCGACCTGGAACAGCCCTTTGGAGTCGGCCACAATGCTCAGGCCGGTCTGCTCGCCGATGATGACGAACTCACCAACGACGCCGCGCTCGATCTGGTGCCGCGTCCCGTCGCGCCCACCGACCTCCTCATCGGTCACCAACTGCAAGGCAATCGGGTACGGCAGATCGGAGGCCAGATCGCGAAAGGTGCGAGCCTCCACCAGCGCCGACACCTTCATGTCATGCGCGCCGCGGGCGTACAGCCGATCGCCATCACGCCGCGGGCGGAACTGTTCGGGCCGGCCAGGCACGACGTCGAGGTGCGCGTTGAGGATGACGCGGAATCGTCGTTCAGTCCCTGTCGGATCGGAGCGTGCGCCGCGGTTCCCGCCCGCATACAGCAGGGCGCTCGGCTTGCCGTTCGACTCGAATCGTTCGACGGTGAAGTCTGGGCCGACATAGTCCACGACGAAGTCCAGGGCACGCCATAGCTGGTCTGGACGGTCGGCGGTCGACGGGATGGCCAGCAGTTCGATGGCCTCGGCGAGGAACGAATCCAGATCCACGGCGCCATCCTGCCCGGCCGGCTCCGCGGGGGCGAGCCCCATGCCGATACGGTGAGCGTGTCGTCCGCGTCGGCAGGAGGTAACCCACCATGCGCGCCATCCGCATCACCGAGTTCGGTGGCCCGGAGGTCATGACCCTGACCGAGGTGCCCGAGCCGCAGCCGGGACCGGGGCAGTTGCTGGTCGAGGTCGCCCGGGCCGGCATCAACTACGCCGACACGCACCACACCGAGAACTCCTACCTGGCGAAGACCACCCTGCCGCTGGTGCCCGGCGGTGAGATCGTCGGTCGTACCCAGGATGGCCGACGTGTCGTCGCCGTGGTGCCCAGCGGCGGGTACGCCGAGCGCGCGATCGCCGATGCCGCGGCCGCGTTCGACGTCCCCGACGCGGTGGACGACCTGACCGCGTTGGCCATGGTGGTCCAGGGCACCACCGCGTGGCTCCTGCTCCGCAAGAGTGTGCATCTGGATCCGGGCGAGAGCGTGGTCGTGCACGCAGCAGCGGGCGGCGTCGGAAGCCTCGCCGTTCAGCTGGCGAAGGCGTGGGGAGCCGGGCGGGTGATCGCCACCGCGAGCAACCCGGACAAACGCCAGTTGGCGTGTGATCTCGGCGCCGACGTCGCCGTCGACGCCAACGCGGAGAATATGACCGACGCGCTGCGCGAGGCCAACGGCGGCCAGCGGGTTGACGTGGTGCTGGACATGACCGGCGGGCGGATCACCGATCAGAGCCTGGCGGCGTTGGCGCCATTCGGGCGGCTCGCCTTCTACGGCATGGCCAATAGGCAACCGCCCACACCGATCGCGCCGGCCAGCCTGCTTGCGCACTCCACCACGGTCGCCGGCATGTGGCTGGTGCACGCCTTCCGACGGCCCGATCTGCTGTCCAGGGCCATGTCTGAGCTATTCGCACTCGTCGCGGAGGGCCGCGTGAGGGCGGTCGCCGGAGGCGAGTACCCACTCTCGGAGGCCCGGCGGGCGCACGAGGACCTACGTGCTCGACGCACCGTCGGAAAGCTGGTGCTCGACCCAGCACGCTGAGGCCACGCATCGCTCCAGCTGGGCTGAAGGCGGCCGGTCAAAGCGACACGGATCGACTCGCGACCCTGGTTCGGGGCGAGAGATCGCGCGCGCTTAGAATGCAGCGCCGAATGTTTCCTGACTTGTGAGAACGAGTGATGGCTGACCTGGAATCCCTGCCAGCTACGGTTTTTGTACACGCGACTGCCGACGTCGAGGGCGGTGCGCGCGTGGGAGCCGACACAAAGGTCTGGCACCTTGCCCACATCCGGTCTACGGCGCGGGTGGGAGCCGGCTGCGTTATCGGGCGAAACGTCTTCGTCGATGCCGACGTCGTTGTCGGAGACCTAGTCAAGATCCAGAACAATGTCTCCGTGTACAAGGGTGTGACGCTGGAGGACGAGGTGTTCGTCGGTCCGTGTGTCGTCTTCACGAACGATCTCAGGCCACGGGCCCAGGCTCCCGACTGGCAAATCACGGCGACACTCGTGCGCAAGGGGGCCTCTATCGGAGCGAACGCCACGATCGTGTGCGGAGTCGAGATCGGCTCGTACGCGATGGTGGCGGCGGGTTCTGTGGTGACCAAGGATGTGGCGCCGTATCAGTTGGTCGCCGGTAACCCTGCTCGTCCCCGCGGCTGGGTGGACGCAAGTGGTCGCGTGGTTTCCAGGGACAGCGAGAAACCCCCGACACCATGATTGGTGCCGCACTCGGGTTTTCACGGGCCACTCAGGATGAGGACGGCGGGCCGCACTCATTCAGCCAGGCGCGGGCACATCAACGATCGGCGCCGGATATTCGCCTGGGAACCGCGCCAACGAGGTGGTAACCATCAGGTTGCGGTGTTGGCGTGCCAGGCGCCATCCGATCGTCACGCCCAGAACTCCGCTCACCACAACACGGCGGGTTAGTGGCAGGTCAAGATTCGGTACGACATCCCGGCGAGCGATCCTCCACAAGATGCGCGGTCGAAACACGTGGTACCCGCGATCGAACAAGCGGGTGTGAACGCGTTTCGCCACACGTGTGTGTACGACCTGCGCGGTCACGACGGCTGCTTCGGGCCACAGGCTTCTAGATCCCCGAGCCAAGCGACGAGCCAGGGCGAGAAGCTTTTGCGGTATGCGGTAGACGAGCAGCTGCTCGGCGCGGCCCAGCATCCCGCGGCCCTCTGCGGCTGCCAGCTCGTGGATGCGGACCCGTCCGTCTGAGCACGCCCACGGCCACACGACATCGGCAGCCGTGATCAGGTCAACGCTGAGCCCCGACGCGACGAGCTGTTCAGCGAAGTCTCTCGTTCGCCTTACATCATGTGGGCTGATGGCCACGACAATGACGCGTTCGGGTGGTGAGCCGTCTGTGGCAGCGGCCACTCCGGATTCTGCTGCGTGTGGGTCCGATCCGCCGGGTGGGTCTACAACAGCCGGTTTCGAGGCATATGTGGCGAACAGATGGGACGCTACCGCTTCGCGTCCATAGCGCGCCAGCAAGGTGCTGCGCGCTAAGTCGAGGTCGAGCGTGCTGAAGCGCCTTCGCAGCTCCCGGTAGGCCTCGGCGATGACGTTCGGATCGTCGCTTACCTCCATCAGAAGGCCCGCCTTGCCGTCCAGGCCGGCGAGTGTCTCCGAAGGCCCCTGACTCCGAGCGACAAGGACCGGCATGCCCGTGGCAACTGCCTCGACGACGGTTATGCCAAAGGTCTCGAACTGACTGGCGTGCACCAACAGATCATGTCTGTGCATCACACCTAGTACATCCTCCGGCGGCACTGCCGGACGAAGCACGATGCGATTGGACATGCCCAATTCGATGATGCGATCCTGCAGTTCATCCTCAAGCGGGCCGGAACCGACCAGAGTTAGGGTGACCCGAGGCTCGTCCGCGGCAATCCTCGAAAAGCCCTCCACGAGGGTCCGGACGCCTTTCTGTTCCGTCATTCGACCGACATAAAGCCACCGCAGAGGTTCGCGGGGCGCGTCGGGACGCATCATAAAATCGTCAAAATTGACGGCATTCGGAACGATGTGGAGTTTATTCGCATAGCACGGGAATTCGTCACTAATGAGGTCGTGGAGATTGCGGCTCACGCACAATAGCGCATCGACTCGCTGCAGCATTTCCTTGTATAACCGCCGCGCCGCAGGCTCCGCAAAGATATTGGCCAGGAAGCTCGAGTGCTCCGTGACGACGACACGTGCATCCGCGTGCGCAAGACGAGCGGCCTGCACGCCTCCGTAGATTCCTGTATGGGCATGGATCAGTGGCGCCTCGATCCGGCCGGTAGGCAGGGCGGCACGGAGCATCTCCAGGCGGACGGTTGCCCGCACGGCGAAGTCACTTGGACTGGCGGTCGGGACTGCGATCCGCGTGAGTTCACCCTGCGGCGTGTCCAGTACGACAATGTTGCTCGACACCGGCAGGGTGCGCTCCGCCGCCGCCGCGATGAGCGCACCCGTTGGCGGCCTACGCCGGTATAGCCAGTCCTCCATGTGGATGATCGAAACCCGCTCGAAGCTTCCGTCGACGGCGTCGACCGCGCCCTTGACAAACGCGCCGGCGAACCGGTCATTCGGACTCGGATACCACGGGGTGATGACCGCGAGGTCCGCCGGCGCAGTCCGACGGTGTGAGTTCTGGAACGGCTCCAACAGTATGGGCAGGCGTCGGTGTCGCCGTCTAACCGCCCAAGCGACCGGCATCGCCGCTGCATCTCCGGCGATCAACAGATCGGCACCATGGAGCGGCCCACCACTACCAAGGACGAAGTGGATTGCCGCCCGCACAGTTTCAAGCGGATCGGTTGAGCCAACCCGATGGATTGTTACGCCAGGCGGGACTGTGATTCCGGCCCATTCGGGACGATCAGCGACGATCAATGTGACGTGGGCGCCGACTGCCGCCATTTGTTGAACGTGTTGTTCCGTCCCACGGACTCGATACGGGCCGAGAGCGACATGGAGCACGTTCTGATCACGCATGGCTCACCTGGGACTCGTCCAACAGCCGACGCAGCCGGGCCTCCCACGGTCCAAGTGTGGCGTCCCGGGTGTAATTCTCGGCATGGCTCAACGCCGCCTCGTACACCGACGGACTCATATGTCGGGCCGCGCTGGCTGCGGCTATCAGCGACCGGGCGACAGTATCCGCATCGAGACGGGGCCCGGCGAACCACAAAGGGTAGCCGGCGAGGACCTCCGCCGCCGCTATGTCGGGTTGGTGGACTGAGACGACGGGCTTACCCGTTGCCATGTATTCGAACACCTTTCCCGAGGTCACGTACCGAGCCCCTGGAACACAGAGCACCAGCGCATCTGTCGCCGCATACACCCGCGCCACGTCCGTCTTATCGAATGGCCCGCAGTAATGTACGCCGTTCGCTTCCTCCAGCGCAATCGTCTGTCGCAACGGTGCGGCTTCATCAGGGAAGAAGCCCAGGTGGCCGTAGATGTTGAGCTCGGCTCCAGAGAGCAGCGGGTGGCTACGAGCCGTACGCCACGCGTCGAACAACACGCGAAGCGGCAAATAGGGCGTGACCGTCCCCATATAACCAAAGCGAAGTGGTCGATCAGCAGGTGGTGGGGGGTACTCAGTCCGACCAAGGATTTCGGGCTCCCAACCGTTAGGAACCACCGTCATTCGATCGGCAGCGAATGGGTACCGTTCTGCGTGCCATCGTCGCATCCCGTCGTTGACAAAGACGATCTCCGCAGCGTCCCGCAGCACTCTCGCTTCCCACCGCATCGCCTTGCCGCCTTCGGGAACTCGAATCTTCTCGGTGAACTGGTTGAAGGTCCATGCGTCGCGATAGTCGACCACATAGGGAATTCTGAGCAAGCGGCCCAGCGTCCAAGCTGCAGCGAAGGAGACGAAGGGGTTGCCAGTGGCTAGAATAAGATCGAATCGTCGCCGTGCGTGCATGGTGACCGCTTTTGCGAGCACGCGCGGCATCCAGCTGGCATAGCGTTCAGGAAAGATCAGTCTCTGTTTTCTCTGGTGAAACAGATTCGTAATCGAAGGAAAATTTCCGCGAAGGAATCCGAATTGACGGACGTCGGTCTCCCATTGATATGGATCGAGACCCAAACGTTCCACCCGAATGTGAGGGTCAATCAGCGACTCCAATGAGTCGTCGGTGGCCCCGCCGAGATGCCGATCGAAGAACTCTCTGGGCGCCGTGAGGACGGTTACGTCCCAGCCCGCCTTCGCCAAATGATTCGCCGTGGCCCGGCCTCGGAACACGCCGCTGGCCCGGCTGGGTGGAAAGAAGAACGACAGATAAAGAACCCGCGGCGGAGTCCTCCGCTTCGTCCTCGAGCGGGATACGGGAACAGTCTGTCTGGGGTCCTCAGCCGCCGGGGACCCGCCCGTAGACAGCTTTTGCGCCAGGGGAGCGAGATCTGACTGGATTGCCCCAGAGAGGTCCCCCATAGCTCGGCGCGTGTCTCCTGCACTAGTCATGTCGGTCGGTCAGCCCCCGATGACCACTCTACGAACTCCCGGCCAACGCGACGGATCCGTCACGCGTCGACCGTCCACCAACACCTTGATGCCCGGCAGGTCGGCAGCACCAAGCGTGCGGTACTCGGTGTGATCGGCCTGAATGACTGCGGCGGTCACCGGCTCGCCGCGGTACGGCGGCAGGCCAAGGGCGGTGAGCTCATCGGCTCCAAAGATCGGGTCCGAGACGTACGGAACCGCGCCGCGCAGGCGCAATGCCTCCACGGTCGGGAAGACACCAGAGAACGCGGTTTCCTTGACCCCTCCGCGATAAGCCGCGCCTAGCACGAGGACGTTCGCACCGGTCAGGTCGCCATAAGCGTTCGCGAGCAGCTGGACCGCGTACTCGGGCATCACCGCGTTGGCCTCCCGAGCCGCACGTACGATGGTCGCCGCTGGGTCGTTCCACAACAACATCCGCGGATATACCGGAATGCAATGCCCACCAACCGCGATCCCGGGCTGGTGGATGTGGCTGTATGGTTGGGTATTGCAGGCCTCGATGACCTTGATGACGTCAACGCCGACCGTGTCCGCGAATCGGGCGAACTGGTTGGCCAGACCGATGTTGACGTCGCGGTATGTCGTTTCCGCAAGCTTGGCGAGCTCGGCAGCCTCCGCCGAACCGAGATCCCACACTCCGTTCGGCCGCATCAGGTCATCGCGCTCGTCGAAGTCGAGCACAGACGTATAGAACTCCACACCGCGCCTGGCAGAGGCCGCGTCGATGCCACCAACCAGCTTCGGGTAGCGGCGCAGGTCGGCAAAGATCCGACCGGTTAACACCCGTTCCGGGCTGAACACCAACGCAAAGTCACGGCCGGCAGTCAGTCCTGAGCCGCTCTCCAGCATGGGCGCCCATCGCTGGCGCGTCGTCCCGACGGGCAGCGTTGTCTCGTAGCTCACCAATGTGCCGGGTCGAAGGCCGGCCGCGACGGCTCGCGTCGCGTTGTCCATCCAGCCGAAGTCTGGGACTCCGTCCGTGTCCACAAACAGTGGCACCACGAGGACCACCGCCTCGGATTCGGCCACCGCCGCCGTCGTGTCAGTGGTCGCCGACAGGAGTCCTGCCGTTACGGCATCACGGAGTTTCACATCGAGTTCGGCCTCGCCCGGAAACGGCACCACACCGTCGTTGACCAGCTCGACGACTCGCTCGGACACGTCCGCACCGATAACCCGGTGGCCCTTGGCAGCGAACTGCACGCCCAGCGGAAGACCGATCTTTCCGAGGGCGACGACGCAGATGTTCATTCTTGACAACCTTTTTTCACGCCACCTGCGCCGCAGGCGGGCAATGACGCGTCCCGGTGTGAGAGGCGCGATGACCACCAGCCACGAACAGGCGCGTTGACCAGTGGTAGCGATAATAACCAATGTAATGCATTTGGTCGGGGACTGCCGACACTGCGCTGACGTGAGGGGCACTCACGCAACGACCTCTGCCGCCGGCTCTGCCGTGCGCGTCACATCCATCATGACGTCGTGCTGGAAAGTGGCGTCCGTGGAGTGAGGCTTTGTCTGCAACAGTCGCGTGTAAACCGCGTCGAGAGCGTCTGCCTGTGCCTCCCAGGTCCAGCTATCCAGTAGCCCAGGCTCGTCATATGCGGAGCGGTAGCGCTGCGGGTCGCCGAGAACTGCCCCAACTGCCCGAACGTAATCGGCGAGGTCCTCGGCGCAAAACACCTCCCCCTGCCCGGTCGTGCGGACAGTTTCGGCCATGGTCTTCACATCACTGACGATTATGGGAAGCCGGGCGTGCGAGTATTCGAAGAACTTGGTGATCAGTGCGAGCTCGTGGTTATCGACGCGATGAATAGGAATCACTCCGGCGTCAGCCTCCGAGAGGAACTGCACGACGTGCCAGTGCGAGACGTACGGGAGCGTGTGAACCCGGTCAGCGACTCCGAGTTCGGTCGCAAGAGTTAGCAACTGCTGTACGTAAGCAGACGGCTGAACTACGACGAGCGCCACGTGTACGTCATCGAGGTGCGCCAGTGCCCGAATCATTATGTCGACCCCCCTCTGTTTCGCCGCAGCGCCGCTGTACACAAGAAGGGGAACATCATGGCTAAGGCCACAGAGTTCGCGGAGACTCGGAACAGGTTCCTCAGCTTCCGGACCGTGGTCAGCCGCGGGCGCGTTGAGGATCACGGTGGGGCGCTGGGCGAGGTTATGTGTCTTCTGAAGCCGCTCTGCGACGTTCTCCGAGACGGTCGTCACAGCGTCGGCGTAACGCGCGTACTCCCGCTCGTGTGCGCATTGCCCCGGCAACCAACGCACGTGATTCGAACGCGGCCTGATACCTGGCAGAAACTCGTGAGCATCCCAAACTAGCTTTGTAGGGCGGCCCTGCCCGCGGGCTCGGATCATTGCCCGCGCTCCCACGCCGAGCATTCGGAAGTCATTCGCGTGAATAATATCCGGGGCGAGTTCGTCGATCACAGGACCGAAAACAAGCTCATACTCCCACAACGCTGGTTCGAGCCGACGCCACGCACGATCTCCCTTCACCATCTGCCAGAACCACGTGAAGGCCCGGTCGCGGCGCGAACTCAACTGCCCGCGAGCCTTTTCCGATCGCCTCAACTGGCGAGACCGAATAGCGACCCAACGCCCAATCACCTTCGCCGCAAGCAGCTCACACTGCAGCATCCGCTCGCTGAGCCTAGAAGCCGTTCCCGACTGCGCGGCAAGCGAAAGCAAGGCAAAACGTACCCGCAGGTCCGCGCGCCATGCCGCGACCGATCTCTGGCGGTGTTGGGCGATCCCGGTCGGCGGATATGCAAAAGGCCTTCGTAGCCACGGCCGACGAAACTGGTGGCGTCGCTTGTTCAGCGTCTCCCATAGCGGGATGAGCCGCACCTCCGCCTGCCCGATCTTCCAGCTCTGCCCTTGCCCAGGCGGACACTGGCCAAGCAGGGTGACGTCAAAGCCGCCGTCCGCCATCGAGCGTGCCACCTTCTGCACGCGCGAATCGTGACGGACGACGTTGTCGACGAGCATTACTACCTTGCCGCGACTGCCGGCGAGATCTGGTGCGCTGCCGAGACCCATGATCCGTGTTCTTTCCTTCCGCCACTGCTCAGAGACCCCGGCGAGTGTACGGCACCGGTGGACGTGTGACCCAGGTGTGCGGGTGCTGATGACCGAGGCTACTGGCAGGTGTCGATGCAACAGTCTCGGATGGGGCTCGTTGGACACCTGCACACATTGTGCACGGAGTGACCCGCATGGCGCATGGGCAGCCCCTTGACCACCGTTCCGAATGACGGCGGGCGGGCACCAGTTGCGTGCCGAACCCTGCCGTACGAAGAGGCTGACCGCATCGTCGGCGACACGACGTACCACAACCTCGTGTGGCTCTTCGCCCCGCAGCGGCCCGCGGAGGCCTTCGGCCGGGCGCACGCACGCGGCAGCGCTGGTCCAGTGCACCGTGCGCGCGCTGCCGAACTGCGCGGTAAGCAGCGTGATCAACACGCTTGAGGTCCGCGCAGGTTCGCCCACGACCGCGATGGATGTGGATCCGTTACTCGAGGTCAGGGCGGTACCCAGTAGGTCAGCGGCGGTTGCGCCGGTCACGGTTCCAAGCACGAGGGCGCCAATGACCAGAGCCGCAAGCGCCAGCGGATTGCGTCGACGTGCGGCGACAATTGCCCACTCCCCTTGAGGACGGTTGCGCCGAATTCGCGTCCGTGGTCAACCGACCATCCGGTCGCGGGCAGGCGCAGAGCCCACTCTAGGACCAAGCGCTCCGCAAGCGCCGCCCCACCACGCCCACAGGAGGCGCTTGTGTCCGGCGGCCGACACAGCGTTCGCGCAGCGATCAACTCGCCGAACTCACATCGATACCGCCGAAGCTGTGAGCGGACAACCTCGGCCGCTGCCCCTCGAATTCGACGGCTGGTTCGTGTGACCCAATCCCTGTCGTAGAGGCCTGACACTGTACGAGGGGCCTGGCCCGAGCGGCAAGAAGATCAGCTAGCCTGACGGCGTCACACAGCGTACGATCGCCGGACCATTGCCGGGGTCACGACAGGGAGCACCAATGACCGACGACCTTGAGGCGGTGTACCCCACTCGCGAAGATGTGTGGAACGCCCGCAGCGCCCGGACCGCATTCCCGATCCCGCTGGTGGAGGGCGCCCGCACTGCGGCCTCGTTCTTCAGCGCCGCGTTCTATGGGCGCAACGACGTCGTTTACCTAGACGAGGTTGGCGTGCCCCACATAATGCTCGTCGACATCAAGGCCGAGCAGCTGGCGGCGATGGCTGCGATCTACCCCGGCGTCACCGAGACGCACGCCGAGGACGCCTTCGCCGTCGCAGAGCGGATGCGCCGTGAAAACCGCGGTTTCGACGTGGTGATCACCGACCCTTGGGCGGAGGGCGCGTGGCCGGTCGTGACCCAGCATTTCGCCACCTTCGCCGCCCTTACCCGGCGCTGCTGGGTGACGGGCGTTATGGCCGACGACTTCGCGGAGGCGGGCGTGCCGGTTACATTGGAGGGCGTTCAGTCGTGGCTGGACGCGCAGGGCCATAGCGAGTTCGTGGCGGCGTGGCTCAAGCTGCGTAACAGCGCCAACGGCGCGTACTGGCTAGGCCTGTGCCGCCGGCGGAGCCGCCGGGACCGAATGCTCGCCCGGTTGCTCAGACCAGCGAAGCTCCTGGGCCGGACACGAGCGAAAGAGGTATCGCGTTGAACCTCAATGGCACTACATAGGATTAAACACACCAAAAGGTAAGCGCGTGGCTACAGCACCCCGCTCAAGTGCGGAGAACCGGGTTAGGGCGCCCGCCGACTGCGCGACGTCGTCCGTAACGTGTCGACCCAGGGTGGGCGCGATCGTTGTCATTGTCGGAATCCTTTCGAGCGGGTAGTAGGCAGCCTGGGTCGCCAGCCAAACCAGGCTTCGTTAGCCGCTCTCATACGTGGCATAAGCGAGACGAGTCAGCGCTATGCTGCTCGACGGACCTTATCGACACCATTCATTTGGTTAGCCAAACGGTGTAGCCAAGGGGATCATCCGTCGAACCCAACCTCAGATGGATAGAGGCATGCCCAACAAGGATGGTGATGAGTATCGCGGGTGCGAGTGCGATGGCTACAGGGAGTGTAATAGCAAGCCAGAACATCTTCATTGGTCTCAGCAAGCGCAGATATGCCACAACAAGCTTGGAGGCGATCACCGTGATATCCGTTCCTCTGGCCTCAACCGAAACCGCCGAGAACGAGACGAACAAGTTTTTCAGTCTCGACGGGGTGAAGCGGTGGAAGTCATGAGGAATATAGTGATACCGTGCCGACCATGGAACCGTAATGACGCTGCGGCCGCCGGGCCTTACGACTCGATACATTTCGTCGATCAGCCGTTGCGCGTCTTCGACATGCTCGAGCACCTCCGTACAAATCAATGAGTCAATTGAATCGGAATCGAGGGGAATTTGTTTTCCGTCAAAATGGACGACATCCGGGTTGTTGTATCCGAAGCTATCTGCACTTTCGATATCGAGGCCCGTATATTGCGCAATTTCTCTGTTCAACAGGTGCTTGAACGGGCTTAGGCCCGCGCCAACATCAACCACCTTACCGGAGATGCCGGGCAGGAAGCGCTTCATGTGCCGGTGAATCGTGTTCAGTTGAAAGTCGGCGGCCAGGCGCATATTGAAGAGGAGCTTGTGGAACAGCGTATCCGGCGCAACGTTCGCAGCGGGTTGGAATCGTTCCGTCATTCCGCAACTCCTTCAGAAGTCTTCCCGCACCAACGCCCTCAGGTGCCGAAATGCTCCACGCAGCGGGATCGCCAGACCAACCAAGGCGAAGACGATCAGCCGTCAAAGCGCGCCGACACGACAGGCGCATTGAAGTCGCGAGCTTACACGACTCGACAAGTCCGATTCGATTGGGTGTGGGCGCAGGACATGGTTCGGCGCACCATCAGCCGAGATGGATTCACAGAGCGGGTGGCGCCGATTCATACATGACCTTGAACGGGAAGCGAACGTGGTTGCCGACTTCGTGTTGCCGACTTCGCAAATCGTTGGATGCACACCACCGAACTCCGCGCAGTGCACGACTTGTGACTAAACGTAGTGGGTTTCCGCTAGCTCTCGACTGGTTCTCGCGTGGTGAAAGTCTGAAGGAGGGTCGGTGTAGCATACGCGGGCCGGGCATCGCATGCACCCATACACCGAGCAGTCGTTCGGTGGGTTCGGTGAGGATCCCGTCACCCAGCGTCGACGCAGAGGGCATTACGCAGTGATCGCACGGCAGGCGACCCGTTTCGCGATCATTGGTGTGCTTAACACTGGCAGTTACTACCTGTGCTACCTGACCCTGCACCTGGCAACGCCTTACCTCGTGGCTCACGTGCTCGCGATGGTGATCAGCATCACCGTATCGTTCTTCCTCAACTGCAGGTTCACGTACCACACGCGGCCGACATGGCGGAAGTTCCTGCTCTTCCCGCTAACCAATGCGGTCACCTACATCGTCGTAACTGCCGGGATGATCATACTCGTCGGCGTGTTGGGCGTCGACGAAGTCCTCGCGCCCCTAGTCGCGGCGTGCGTGGCGATCCCGGCGACGTTTTTGATCTCCCGCTTGATCCTCTTGGGCCGGTGGATGGACCGCCAACCGGTTGGCTTGCCCGCGCCGAGCGTGAGCGCCGACAATGTGTGACCACCGATCGGCATCGCCAGGGATAACCGCTTCCATATCACCGGCTGCATGATGCATCTGACATCTGCCCGTGTCGATCCGCTAGCAAAGCCCGGACACACAACTCGTCCGGGTACTTCCTCGGTGCCAACCACGAATGACTTCTCCCGTGGCTACCAGACCAAGCTCATACGCCTTCGCGCGGACCGGGGGAACTCAGCGATGGATCGTGGCTTTGCTACTATTCCGAACCATGGCGAACGTGGACCCAGAGCATTCGGCGGTGGCAGGCCACATTGCGCGTAGCGCTTGTCCCGGATGCGGTTCCGATGGGCCGTTTTCGCTCCATTCGGAGGCCAAGGTCGATCCAAAACGGCTAAGTGAGCTCACCTTCGCGTCACGCAAGGCGCCGGAGCTGATGCATCACCGTCTCGTTACGTGCCCGGCATGCGAGCTCCTTTTCGCGAACCCGATCCCGTCGACCGACGCCGTCGAGCACGCCTATGCCGAAGCGTCCTTCGACAGCGCGGACGAGGCTCGGTACGCGAGCCGAACCTATGCCCTGCTGGTCGACAGACTGCGCCGAAGCCTGCCCGACTCCGATGGCGTACTGGACATTGGCACGGGCGAAGGGTCGTTCCTCGAGGAGCTCGAGGGTCGCGGTTTTTCTGGGCTGGTTGGGGTGGAGCCGTCGGCGGCTCCGGTCGGGGCGGCGAAGCCTGCGGTGCGGGCCATGATCCGACAGGAGCCGTTCGATCCGCGCGCTTTCGAGCCCGCGAGTTTCGCACTCGTCACGTGCTTCCAGACGCTCGAGCACGTGTTTGAGCCGGGAGCCCTCGTCCGCGGTGTGTTCGGGCTCCTGAAGCCGGGCGGTGCCTTCGTTGCCGTCTGCCACGACCGGCGGGCGCCTGCCAACCGGATCCTGGGGAGGAAGTCTCCAATCTTTGACATTGAGCACTTGCAGCTGTTCTCGTCCGGCAGTGGTCGTACGCTCTTGGCTCAGGCGGGGTACGAACGCGTTCACGCGAGCAGAATCATCAACCGCTACCCCATCCACTACTGGGCGAAGCTGCTGCCAGTGCCCGGAGGGCGCAAGGCGTCCTTGGTCGAGTCGCTGAGGCGGTCAGCAGTAGGGCGCGCCGCCGTTGGTCTACCCGCGGGCAACCAGGTGCTGTTCGGGTTCAAACCGCACGCTCAGCCTTGATCGATGGATGAACCCGCGCCGTGCGATGCGCATCAGGGCTATGCCTCGAATCCGCACCCCGAATACATCGTCGCGACCGGGTTGATCAAGTCGTCAAGGAACTTCGATCCTCCAGCCTAGAGGGCGTCATCGCGCTCGGCGCTCAGCACTCATTTCACTCTTGCCCGTCTATTGAGGCCTAGGGCGCGGCGCGACATGCATGACAGAGACACGCGAAGCCTCCGACGTTTGAGTGGTACCACGGTCCAAGTCTAGATGCACTGGCAGGTCCACAAAGGACGAAGCACCGTTGTCCACGTCGTCGATTGGCGGGCCGGCATGGTCATGCCGGTTGGATCTCGACCGCACCACACGGCCGTAGCGGACGACGCGATCGCGGAGGTACCGAGGCCGCCTCTTGGTTTCCTCGAGCACAGTCCCCACATAGGCGCCCACAATCGAGATCGCCAGAAGGTTGAGCGAGCCAAGGAAGACCACCAGCGTAATCAGCATCGTGATGCCCTGCGGAGCACTATCTGGTCGAACCAGCTTGTAGGCGACCTGACCGATCAGCACGAGCATGGAGACCACGAAGAAGACCATGCCGGACGTCGCCAGCATAGACAGCGGAACACGGCTTACCGCAAGGATTCCCTTGATCGCCCAACCGAGGTTCCGGGCCAGGTTGTTAGTCGACCGGCCGAACATCCGCTCGGGCCGCTTGTAGTCGACGCCAATCTGCCTACCACCAACGTACGCGCGCAGCGCACGCAGGAAGATGTCGCGCTCGGGGAACTGCAGCAGGTGGTAGACGACGCGCCGGTCAAGGAGCGAGAAGTCGCCGGCGTCCGTCGGCACGCGGAACGGCGCGGACCGGTTGAACACACGGTAGAAGCCCTTGTACGCAAGGCGCATGTACCACGGGGCCTCACGGTCGACCCGGTGGCCGTATACGACCTCGTAGCCGTCGTACCAATACGCGATGAACTTCTCGATGAGCTCAGGTGGGTCCTGCAGGTCGCCGTCGAGCAGCACCACCGCGTCACCGGATGACTCGCGCATGCCGCTGAGGAACGCGGCCTGCGACCCGAAGTTGCGCCGATGCGTGATCCCGATCACGTGATCGTCGGTCAGCGACAGCTTCTCGATGACGTCCGCGGAGTCATCCGGACTCGCGTCGTTGACGAAGATGATCTCGTAGTCGACGCCGCATTTCTCGAAGACGTCCGCCAGCCGCTGGTGCATGATCGGAATGGCCTGCCCGTCCTTGTAGCAAGCGATCACGGCCGACACTCGCCGGCGGGGCGGCGGGGAGGTATGCACCGCGGCCGCGGAGTACCGGTCCTCGAGGTAGTGGTCGAGGCCGGTCGACGTAAACCACCGGTCCGTATGGCGCAGGCCCTCACCGAAGGGCACCCGCGCCCGCCATCCCAGCTCGGCGTTGATTAGGCTCGGGTCGCCGAACCAGTGGGGCAGATCCCAGTCCCGCCGCACCGCAGAAAAGATCGGCTCGCGGATGACGCCGAACTCCTCCGTGACGGCCCTCGCCACGTCGACCATCGAGGTTTCCCGCCCGCTCGCTACGTTGTAGACACGGAACGGCGGCTGCGCGGGATCGTGGGCGGCCTGCGTGGCGGCGATGAAGGCGTCCACCACGTCGTCAATGAAAACGAAGTCGCGGGTGGTCTCGGGGGCGGCGAGTTCAGGCAGTTCACCGAGGCGCGCCCGTCGGACGATCTCGGGCACCAGCCGGCGGGGCTCCTCGAGCGGGCCGAACACCGAGTAGAGACGCAGCACCCGCGCGCGCAGTCCATTGCGCCGCGCATAGTCCGCGAGCAGATGTGTGGCCGCCAGTTTCGTGACCGCATACAGGCTGTTCGGCTCGGGCGTCGCCTCCTCGGAGGGTCCGGCACAATTGGTTCCGTACTCGGAAGACGAGCCCGCGTGGATCAAGACGGCATCATTGGCCGCGGCCCAACGAGCCAACTCGTCCACCAGCGCGACGTTCACCTGCGGAATCCGGTGGGAGTCCGTCTGGAACGAGTAGGCGCCCGCCGCCGCCATGTTAATGATTGTCCTCGGCTTGTGCCGCTCCAGGAACACGTGCAGGTGCCCGTCGTCCACGACCTCATACCGCAGCTGACTGCCCGCAGCGCCGATGCGCCAAGGATTGGCGCGGGCGCCGAACCCAATGACGTCGCTTCTCGCAACGCTCAGCGCGTCGAGCAGGTGAACACCCACGAATCCCCCGGCGCCCGAGATGACGATCGGTCCGGGGATGCTCGAGGGGTCCACCGTGGTGGGGGTCATACGTAGGGACAAAGTTGGTTACTCCGGTGATCTGAGTTTGAGCAGGCTTACGGCCTGGTGCGCCAGTTCCTCCACGGGCCGGTGAAGTTTCGCCTCAACGTAGTCCGCGGATCCGAGGGCACCGACGGGGAGCGACGTGACGGCGTCCATGAGCAGCGGGACGCCAACCCCGCTGGTCGCGATGACCTCAGCGACCGCGGATCCGAGGCCACCCTTCTCGTAGTGGTCCTCGACCGTGAGGCAGACACGTGTCCGCACGAGATGCCGCGCAAGGTCATCGCCGGTGCGATCGTCGAACCGCAGCACCGACAGCACCGAGGTCGAGTGGCCCAGATCCGAGATCGTCTGTGCGATCAAGTGCGCCCGTTGCTGGGCGACACCGAGGGCGAACACCACGACGTCCGCGTCCTGCGCGTCCTCGGTGCGCACGTCGCGCGAGGGTGTCGTCGATCCACGGCGGCTCAGCCGGAAGTAGGCGACTCCGGACTGCCCGTGCCCTTCACGGACCAATGCCCGGGTGTCGTCGTCCGTTACAGGCGAATAGACGGTCAAGCCCGGCTGGGACCTAGCCAGGGCGAGATCCTCCAGGGCGTAGTGCGTCATACCGTCGTAGCTGTAGTCGGTCCCGGCACCAACTCCGATGATCCGTACCGGAAGGCGGTGCGCGACCGGACCGTTGCGGATGAACTCGAATGGCCGGATCACCGCGAACGTCGCGATCGTGTAGCAGTACGGACGCAGACCCGCCTCGGCCATCCCGGTGGCCACACCGATCATCGCCTGCTCGGTCACGCCCACATTCACGAACTGGTCGGGCAGTTCGCGGGCGAAATTGTCAAGGACCCCGAACCCGAGGTCCGCCGTCAACAGCACAACCCGGCGGTCCTCTCGAGCCAACTCCGTTAGCTCGGCCACCGCCGCGTTACGCATCGGCGACGCTCGGCAATTGGGCGGTCGCGGCGCTGTACTGGTCGGCCGTCATCGGAAGATAATGCCACTCGATCCGGCGCTCCATGAAATCGACGCCTTTACCCGCGACTGTCCGGGCTACAACGAAATGCGGCCTGCCCGCCAGCCGCTCAGACGGTGTCGACAGAGCGGCGTTGAGCGCGTCGACGTCGTGTCCGTCGACATCGCTGACGCACCAACCCATCGCGGCGAAGGCCGCCGGCGCCGCGGACGTGTCGAGCACATCGCGGGTGAAGCCCAGCGCCTGTTGTCCGTTCAGGTCCAGTATCACCGTCAAGCCCGCACAGCGATGGTGCGCGGCGAGCAGTGCCGCCTCCCAGGTCACTCCTTCGCCGAGTTCGCTGTCGCTGAGGACCACGTACGTAGACCACGGCGTGGGCGAGCGGTTCGCGGCCATGGCCGACCCGACGGCGAAGGAGAACCCCTGACCGAGGGAACCAGTCAAGAAGTCGACCCCGACCAGAGCCGGGTCGGGGTGCGTACCCAGCAACGATCCGTCCGCTCCGTAGGTGGCCAACACGTCATCGCCGATGACCTTCAGCTCCCGCAGGGCGCAGTACCAGGCGAGGGCGGCGTGGCCTTTGGACAGCACGAACCGGTCCCGCCCTGGATCGGACGATCCGAGGCCCTGAAGCCGGGGGGCAATGGCGGCAACGATCTCCGCGATCGACAGCGCAGAGCCGATATGCCCCTTTGACGCCTTGAACGCACATTCAAGGATGCGCTGGCGAATCTTGTCGGCCAATAGCTGGGAATCGATGACTACACCACCTAACCGTAGATCAACTTGAGCATCGCGCCGTGGGGCAGTCAGCACTGGGGCCGATAGTACGGGGTCGTCTCGTTTCCCGCCGGAAGCCAAGGCCCGGCTGTGACAGACCTCAACGGCGCTCGACGAGCAGGCCTGTAAAGGATCTTGCATCGAACCGGGCGCGCCCGCTCCGCGCGACTGCGGACCTGGCCCACAGCGGACTCGCGGTCTCCCAAAGCCTGATGATCACAAAACAGCACCCATGGATACGTCAGACGACCTCTTGCGCCCGGCTGGGCACTTCGGTCAGCCGTCGGCGGGCACGTATACCTCGAGCCCGTGCATTTGTTCCGCTGGGGCGAGAAGCCGGTAGTCGGTGGCGAAGTCGTATCCGCAGCCACGCAGAATGGCGACTTCGACGTCGCTCACGGGGCGATTGAAAAGCAGGATCGGAGCCCGGTCGCCCCACCACGGCTCTGGCTGCTGGCACTCGGCCCAGATGCTGGCCGCGACTGGGTCGGTCGCGCCATACCACGCCGTGCCCACCGACCGCCCGTCGAGCATGAGCACCAACCCCGGCATGTTGTCGAATGCCATTACAGCGCGGCTATGTGGTTCGATCCACGGCAGGAGCCGTTCGTGGAGGTCGGCGTAGGCGCTCGCCGCTTGCGGGTGCAGACGCAACGAGGCAAGCGCCGGCACGCCTGCGACGGCCGCCGTGGTGTAGGAGCGGCCGGCCGTCCGGTACGGGTTCACCAACACCCCGTTGATCGCGACGCACGCGGTCACGACCACCAGACCTACCGTGGCCGCACCGGCCAACCAACGCGCCTCAGGTGGTGCCGCCTCGATGCCGGTCAGGACAGCGATCACGACCGCTGCCCACGCTGCAAGAGCGTTTATCGCCATCCAATGGAGCGCGTTGGAGGTGCCGGCGGCCTGGGTTACCGGCAGCAACACGAGCATTGCAAGCACGGCCCAGCTTCGGCCACCGGGCCGGGTCAACGAGGACCCGATGTCAGGGGCCGCGCCCGACACGGTACTGCGGTCCCGGATTACTGCAGTGATACCGATGAGGGCGGGAACGAGTAGCAGCCCTATCACCGCGATCGGGAACCGAGTGAGGTTGACGGTGCCGCCCGCTAGGTCGCCGTCGGCCAGGATCCGGCGCAGCGACAGCGCGAGCCCCACCACGACAAGTACCCGGGCCACCAAGTGCCAGAATCGACCCCTGGCAAGGGTCGCGAACACGGCCGCGATGAGCAGGACCGCGTGCGCCTTGACCGCCGCCTTCAAGGCGGCGACCGAGTAGTCGATGTACACCTCGAGCAGCGCGCGCGGGGCGTGGCTGGCGTTCGCCATGTTCTTGTTGGCCGCGACAAGCCCGGACACAACCGAGGTCAGCGGCGCCACGAAAACCTGCATCAGCACCACAGTCAGCAGCGCGCCGCCCGCCGCCCAGGCGGCCAGGCGGCCGACCTCACGCCAACTCCGTCGCCGTACCGCGACTATCCCGACCACGCCAACGACGGCGAGCGTCAACGCCGACGACGACCATTTGGCCAGCAACATTGCGACGGCAAGAGGACCTAGCGCCGCCGGCACCCAGGCCCGGATCGTGGCTCCTCGTTCGACGTCCGCGATGATGCGGAGCACGATCGCCGCGGCGAGCAGGGCCCCGAGGATTGACACGTCGTTGTAGCCGGCGGTGAGCGGGAGCCAGCAGTAGATCATGCCGCCGCAGGCCGCGAGAACCATGGTCCCGGCGATCTCCCACCACCGGGTCGCGGGTGCCGTCGGCCGGCGTGTTCGCAGCCAGCCCATGAAGGCCCAGCCGAACGCCGCGTGTGTGGCAAGGACGGTGAGCAGACGAAACACCCGCAGTGCCGCGATGTTGTGGCCGAGCAGGTCGAAGATCGGGCCGTAGACATACTGGATACCGGTTAAGTTGGGCGCCCCAACGTCCCACCAGCGATACATGAGCAGATAAAAGCCCTCGTCGCTCACGTCGTACCCATGACCGACCGTGAACAGCACCACACCTAGCCAGGCCGTGGTGGCGACGGCGCCCAGGCCAGCGACGATCATGAGGTGAACGGTCGTTCGTCGGAGGCGTACGCCCGAGCCCGTGTCCATGAGCGGAACGATGGCGTCGTCCGACACCGACTCGGCACTGGGCAATTTCATGTCGAGGAGGCTACATTGTCGGTCCGCGTCCGACCAGCAGCAGGCGTCATAGCCAACACCGACCTGATGTGGCGGCTCAACCACGCAAGGCGACGTGGAGCCGACAAACGTACCTACGCCTGGCCAATGGTGGCCCTGGGCACACGACCTGGCCGCCGCGTTCACGCGTCCCACCGCGCTCCCGGGACCGTCACCTGAACCAGCCACACAGCACTGTCTACAAGGGACACGTAGAGCTCCGGCCGGCCACCGGCCCCGGCCCGAAACTGCGGGCTCTGCTCGCCCAGCCACGTGCGCACGCACGCGCCAGACCGGCCCGGCGCCAGACCGAGCAACAGGGCCATGGTGCGGTCTTTCATCCGCGTGCTGGGCCGCCCGCAGTCGGGGCAAAGCCCTTGCGTGTCAACGGTTTCAATGGCTATCTGGAGCATGCGGTCGGCGACACGTACGACGTCGACGACGCGGAAGCTGTCCAGGCCGAACAGCAAAGACGTAGGGTCATCCATGCTCGTTCACGCACCGATACCCCGCTCAAGTGCGGAGAACCGCGTTGGGTGGTTGGCCATCTCCGCATTACTTCGGTTGCCCAGTGCAACAGAAACGCTGTGGTCCTCATCGGCGTCGTCGCACTGCTGTTTGCGGTAAGCCTGCGCAAGATGGCGGTTTGGGCCGTCGCCGGGAGCTCGGGCCTCGCTGCGGTTGCCGCGCACCCCCTGCCAAACGAGGCGGACCGTCTCGTCGTTTCATCTGGCTACCAGTGATCGCCGGGCTTGCTCTGCCTGTGGAACGAATACGCGGTCGTGGTGGATCGCACAGATACCTTGACGGGCATGGCCACGCCGCACAACCGTCCACGCACTAACGGCCTCGCTTTCTCGCAACCGGCCGTCACCGACTTGCCCTGTAGCTGAATGCCTAACGAGCCCGCCAGCCCTCGGTGGTCAGTTGCGAGGTAAGGTGCACGATCTCGGCCGGGTCGGCAACACGCCCATCGCAGAGCCGCGCCCGGCCGCTAGCCCAGCCGGGAACCCGACGCCTTGACCCGCCGTTCCGTACGTCGGCCGCCTCGATGCTCTGGACCCGTTGGCCACCTGGCGGCACGTGTACTCTCAGGGCACTCGCTGAGCCCTGTGCCTGCGAACCGAGAGGGTATGCCGAATGTTGATCAGCTTAGGGCGGGCGCGGTGGTCTGCGCGATGCCGGGATCGCCGATGAGTGTCGCTACGGCTGGACCAGTCGCTGACGCCAACACCGCGCCCGAACCGCCCCGCAACCCGCCTCCCGGCCGTCGGGTGCTTCGTACGATGCGTTCGGTGTTCGGGCGGCCGGCCGTGCTCACGGCGCTCGCCGGCCTGAGCGGTGTACTGCTCACCATCGCGGTCCTGCCGCCACCGATGTACGCCGACTCCCACCTGGTCTGGCGGGCTGCTGGCCTATGGCCCAACATCCCCGGCGACTTCCCGGCCCTCCATCACGCGATGCGGCTCGGTACCGTCCTGCCTACCCGGATGGCGCAGGAGATCTTCGGGTTCGGCCAAACGGCTTGGGTCGCCGCCTCAGCGCTGTTCGCGGCACTTTTTATGGCCGGTCTTTATGCTGTCGGCCGCGCACTCTTCAACAACGTGATCGGTATCACGGCAGTTGCGCTCATGCTCATCCACCCGTACTTCACGGTGGTCGACGCCTACACGCGGGCGGCCACCAACGGGACGGGCGGACTGGTACCCGACATGCCGGCGGCTGGGCTGTTCAGCCTCGGCGTCGCGGCGATCGTCGTCGCGTCCCGCCGGACGGGCCGCCGGCAGATCCGCTGGCTGGCGGCGGCCGGGCTCTGCATGGGAGTCGCCTACCTCATGCGGGAGTACGTCGCGTTCATGTACGTGGCGCTGCCGGTCTTCTTCCTGCTGCTGAAGATCCCGCTGCGGCGGCTCGTCGTTCCGGCCGTTCCGATGGTGGCCGTGCTCGTGTTTGAGTTCGTCCACAACGCGATCGTCTACGGCGATCCGTTCGCGCGCCTGATCGTCGCCGGCGAACACGAGGCGCCGCAAGGCGGGCAGCTCGCCCTTCGCGAGGTGCTGCTCGGCTTCGTCCGGGGGACCGACGCCTACCCGATGGGCTGGGTATTCCTCATCGCGCTGGTGCTTACTTTCGTGGGGGCGCTGGCCACCCGGGACCGGCGCCTCATCCTGCTTTCCGTCTGGTTCCTGGCGGTGTGGGTGCCGTTCACCATTCTCGGCGGGTTGCTCAACCCGGTCGAGCCGTCGTTGAAGCTGCACATCGAGCGCTACTGGTTCCCGATCTATCCGGCCATCGTCGTGGGTGCGCTCGCCACCATCAAGCTGGCGATCGACCGACTCGGCGAGGGGCGGCGCTGGCGCCGCGGGCTGGCGGTGGCGGCGCTCGCCGCGATCGTGACGGGCGGCTACCTCGTCCCCGCGCTCGGCCAGGTGCGTCAGGTGCACCGCGACGCCGACTGGCGGCAGCTTCGGGCGTGGCTCGTGGACCACCCCGAGGTCGACGTGATCTACACCGACGAGCGCACCGGCCAGGTTGTTCCTTTCTACGCGAGGACCGAGTCCGGGAAGATCTTGTGGGATGGCAGCTTCCGGACCTTCCGCCGGCAGGCGGAGGTCCTTCCCGCTGAGATCGGCCACAGTCCCTATCTCCAGACAAAGTTCGGCGCCCGCGAACACCCCGACCCGGCCGACGGCTGGCGGATGCTGTGGCGGTCGGACAACGGGGTCCTGACGCTGTGGCAGCGGTGACCGGATGGGGCACGACCGAAGTCGCGTAGGGTGGGTCGGTGCTCAGCCCCCGCCGCGGCCATGAGCGTTCCTGCAATCAACCCGAGAGGTCGACTGTCGTGAGTCAACTTGCCCCGGAGACGCCCGACACCGTCATCGGCAACCACACGCACAAGTACACCTCGAAGAACCCGGCTATCAGGTGGCTGACCGAACGGTGGGTGGCGAACCTGGAGGGCACCTTCGACCGGGTCAGGACCGAGCTGGGAACGAAGGACGGAACTGCCCTCGAGGTCGGCTGCGGCGAGGGTGTGATCTCGGGGAAGCTGCACGACCGGTTCGGTGCGGTCTGTGGTCTCGACCTGCCCGACGCCGGGCTGCGCGCCGACTGGCGCCAGATCACCGGGCCCAACTTCCTGCACGCCGACGCCCACCGGCTCCCGTTCAACGACAATCAGTTCGACGTCGTGGTCTCGGTCGAGGTGCTGGAGCACCTCACCGACCCGGAGGCGGGTCTCCGGGAGATCGCCCGGGTCGCCCGCCGTCACATCATCCTGTCGGTCCCGCGCGAGCCGATCTTCCGGTCCTGCAACCTGGTCGCCGGTCGCTACGTGCGGGACCTCGGCAACACCCCGGGCCACCTCAATCACTGGTCGACGGCGAGCTTCCGGCGGTTCGTCTCGTCGGTGGCCGAGGTGCGCGAGGTCACGAGGCCTTTCCCCTGGACGACGATCTGGGCGACCCTGCCGAGCTGAGCTGCTGACGGCGCCGGTCGAGTAGCAGGGCGGCGACCGACCAGGCCACGTCGCCGAGGGTGAACAGCAGCCTCGACACCACCGCGAACACGGTGGCCTGCGGCCGAGGCACAGTGGCGGCGAGCAGGAGGATCAGCGCACCCTCCCGGACGCCGGCACCGGCCGGCCCGAAGGGCAGCATGAACTGTAGACAAAACGCCGCGGCGAAGGCTCCGGTAAGGATGGCGAACAGGCGGCCGTCGGCGGGGGTGCCCAGCGCCTCGACCAGGATCACGGCCTGCACTCCGTAGGCCACCCAGGCGACGACCGACCAACCGGCCGAGCGGAGCACACCGGCCAGGGTCATCGGCTGGGGCAGCGGCGGCCGCCGCGTCAGCCTGAGGGCCAGCCCGATGAGCCGGTTGGTGATCGGCGGCAGCAAAGCGACGACGGCGAGCGGCAGCACGGCCAGCGTCAACCAGTACGCCGCCGGCAGGTCACTGGAGAGCAGGGGCAAGGTCGGCACGGCGACCACCAGGCCGGTGCCGAAAATCGTCAAGAGGAAGATGACGACCGCCGCGCCGGAGGCCCGGGGTGGCACCTGGTAGGCGCGGCCGAGCTGCATCTGCGTGACGGCGGGCCAGATGGCGCCGGGAACGTACTTGGCCAGCTGCCCGACGAAGAAGATCCGCATCCCGCCGCTGACCGGCGGCGTGGAGCCCAGCGCCGTCAGGATCGCCCGCCAGCAGAGGAACGTGCCGAAGATCCCGGCGAGGACCGCCACCGCGGCGGCGAGGACCGCCGGAACGGACAGCTCGCTCAGCAGTGGCCGGACCTCGCGCCACTGCGATGCGACGATGACGACGATGAACAGCGCGAAGGCGCCGGCGACCGCCGTCCGGAGAACTCGCCACCACCGGCTCCGCCGGCTGACCTCGGTTGGCGCCAGCGAGCCGGACAGCCCGGCCGGGCCGGGCGGATCGGGCGCCGCTGGCACGCCGATCTCCGTCGCCAGTCCGTTCTCATCCTGTCGTCCGGGTGCGACGCGACCCGTCACGTGTCCCCTCGCGACCGCACAATCAGGTCGGCCAGCAGGGCGACCGCGGCGATGATCAGCCCGGTGACGACGAGCAGGACGGCGTTGGTGCTGATGTAGAACCAGAAGCCGTCGGTGATCGCGTACCGCACGACGTCGACTGCCGCCTTCACCAGGCCCACGCCCAGCAGGGTCAACGCCAGCGGCATCAACACCTTGATCGGGTTGAAGTACATGATCATCCGGAGGACCTGCAGGATGTACCGGTAGGCATCCCCGACGAAGTGGAACTTCGAGGTGCCCGCGCGCTTCGCATAGTCGATCGGCACGTACTCGACGGGGTGCTGGTTGGCCAGGAACGCCAGCGTGATGGTCGTGACACAGCTGAAGCCAGGCGGCAACAGCCGAAGGTAAGGCAGCGAGACATCGCGACGGAAGGCGCGCAGGCCGGAGTTGAGATCGGGGATCTTGGTGCCGGCGAGCGTCTCCGCGACCTTCCTGATCGTCCACTTGGCGGGCACCCGCAGGAACTTGTAGGAGCCCTGCTCGGTCGTCCGGGCGCCGACCACCTGGTCGACGTGCGGCCGGTCGTGCAGGTATTGGACCAGCTCGGGAATGCGCTCGTTGGGGTAGGTCATGTCCGCGTCCGTCCAGACGACGATCCGGCCGGCCGCGTCGGCCGTGCCGATCCGCCGCGCGGTGCCCGAACCGCCGTTGCGCTGGAACGCCATGAGCCGCATGTCGGGGAACCGGGACGCCGCCTCCTGCAGCACGGCGAGGGTGTCGTCGGTCGACTTGTCGTCGATCACCACCAGCTCGTAGCTAAACCCGCTGCCGTCCATCGCCTTGGTGATCCGCTCGAGCTCGAGCAGGACGTGGTCCTGCTCGTTGTAACAGGGCAGCACAATCGTGACATCAAGGGTCCGACCATCGTGAGCAGCGCCATCGGACGTCGCCCCCGCCGTGGGCTGACGAGGCGGCGAAACTGTCTGCCAGATTGCTTGATTCGAGGTCATGTGTGGCACCAGGGGGTTGTGCGGGCGCGCCGCGGTGGGTGAGAGCTCGGACGGAGCATACCCGCCGCGGGTTCGGCCGACCGGTGCGGGATCAGGCCGGGTCGACCAACTCTGTTTGACCATGGAGCCGGCCGGATAAGCAAAACCGCACACTATTGTGAAGTTATTTCAAAGCCACTACACTAACGACCTCTCGCCGCTAGGTTTCTCACCTTGCTGCCTCGGCGTCGTTAGCTTCGCCGAGCGGCTTTCATCAGCCTTTGGACTTCGACGCCGACCACCCCGTGGTCGGCGTCGAAGGATCATCCTGATGACGTTTGCGGTCGCCACCTGGACGCGCGGATCCGCGCGCTTCGGCCTGTTGAGAGCGGCAGGCCAGTCGAGGGACCCAGCGACGAAGACGATGGCGCCGTTCGGCTTCTCATAGACGCTGGTGTTCTGAACCAGATCGTCGCCATTACTCAGCCGGTAAGGCGACCTTGAAAGAATGGTCTGGGTTACGTCGACCGGCAGGGGGAACTCAGGATTCATCCCATCGGCCTCGCCACCGACCAAGTCGTCAATGCGGTCTCCGTTCACGACACCCGTCCCCGCCCAGAACCAATGATCGGCCGACTCCACGACTAGCGGCACCGGTGGCCGGGTGATCCCGTTGTACTGGACGCCGAGGAGCCTTTGCTCAGAGTCATCTGGTCCCGGCTTCTTCCGACGCCATTCCACCGTCGTGCCACGATCGTCGGGCTCGGGATCGAAGTCGGCTTTCCCCTTGTAGCACGTGACGACGCGGTCGGGGCGTCCGTCGAGGGAGGGCTCGGTGCGTATGTGCCAGTAGACGTTGTTTGCAGTGAGGAATGCGAGGCTCGTTCCCTCGGCGACAGCTGCTTCGGCGACATCACGCATAGGTCCGGACCAGTATTCGTCGTGCCCGGGGAAGATCAGACCCGCGTATTTCGAGGGATCGACGCGTCCAGCGTGCAGGTCGATGCTGGTGGTGTACGTGAGGTCGTAACCCTCCCGCTCCGCCCACTGGATGAAGTCGTGATCGAATTCAAAACGGTTTGGAAGGCCGTCGCGATGGTATGGCCGATCGAACGAGACCTTGAATGCGCGCCGCTCGTGATCGTTACGTCCCGCCTCGTCAGGATCGTATCCGTAATAGACGCTCTTGCCACGTTTGCCGTCCATCGGCCACATGTTGTAGGCCTGGTAGGTCGTGAAAGACATGACAACGCATAGACGTGCCCTCCGCTTGTCGTCGCGTACGACGAACGGCGCGAAGCAGCGCCAGGCTGATGCGCTGGTGAATACGGCCATGTAGGTGCCCGATGTCCAGTTACTGGGGACATCGAGTGTCCAGCCTGGTGACCAGTTGCACGTGATCAGTCCAGTTGCCGGGTCAATGTCGGGGTCCGGCTGCATCACGCCGGCAAGGACGGGGCTAAGCCGGAGTAGGCGGGCTCCGCTGCCGTCGTAGTAGCCGAGGCGATAAATGGCGATGGTGTACGTCTGGTTGTCGCCGACCGTTACGTGGAAGGTTATGGTCTCGCCGAGGTTGACGCTGGTGGCCGAGGCGTACGCGTTGATCTGCATGTCGGCGTCGTTGGCTGACCTGACACCTCTCTTGCGACGCCAGGCCGGTGAGCCTTGCAGTATGTTCTCCGCCACAACCGCGTTGATCTGCGATGAGCCGAATGACCCAAGACTTGCGATCTTGCGAACTACTGCGCTTGCCACAATTCGGACGTACCTTTTTCTGTGCGCCCAGATTGTCCGTTTGATCAAGGTAACGCGCTCCTCGAGTAATGCTAGATGCTGCGGCGACACCCGCGCTTGTTGCCGTCGCCGTCGCCGGCGACGAAGGTCCGTCCGAAGTGCACAGGCTACCCTTCGCGCGGCGGCTCCACTGCCCTGCCGACAAGCCTCGATTCTCCGTTGCGAATGCCAGAATTGTGAACCGCTGCGACGAGCGTGCGTCGAACCGCCTACATCCGACAGACCCTCCGGTTTCGCGCATTGGTGGTCGCCATCGGCATCCGCGGATCTTCGCGCGCCCGACAGCGGTGTGTGCCGCCGGCCCGTCGTTGGAAGTAGCTGTTAGCTTCTGCGGCACGCTGGTGCTGCGAAGGCGCCGATATCGTCACGGCATAGGCTTCCTTGACCTGCTCGATATATGGGACTTCGTCGAATCACGAGGCGCCGAACTCGTCCATCGATACGACGCCCGATATTTGCAACAGTGGCGGTGGCGCTGCGGCTTTCCGCCCCAGCTCGGGCTGCCAGTCAATTTTCGCGAACCAGGCTATTCCTTCTCGACGGAATACGACCGTCGAGCGATGCCGGCTGGACAATTCCACCTCCATCCGCGTAAGCGCTGCCCCAGACGCAGCGCCTGCTGAGCCGACCGTGCGCATGCGTGCAGCGGGCGCGACGGTGCACACCTGGCGGGGAGGGTGGAGCATGTTATCGTCCTCGTCATGCCCGCAATCGATCCGGCCGAGTTGCCTGCTCTCACGATCAACTTCGAGTATGGCGACACTGACGATCACACCTGCGTCAAGGGTCCGCTCGACTTGTACAAACAGTTCACCGCGCCGAACAAGACATACGAAGGATACGGATTCCTCGAAGTGAACGTCAGCGTCCTCCTTATACCGGACGATATTGAGCGTGACTGGTGGGGGTCACCCGATTCGTATTGGATGCGGCAGAAGGTCCGCCGGGCGATCAAGCTGGGATACAGCTTTGCGGCGTTCGATCACAACGAATACATCGATGACATTCATGAGATCAACATTTCGCTGGACGTTCGGCAAGGGCGGCCCATGACCGAGTCGTACCGCACGCGCCCGACCGAGCAATCACCATTTGGTGATCAGCCATGCCCTCGCCATCGGCACGACTACTTCGGTGTGTTCAAGGATGGGAAGCTATTCGCTTATGCGCTTGTGCCGCAGTGTGGCGAGATGATGTTGTTCTCGCGGATTCTGGGCCATGGCGATCGCATGTCGGACGGCATCATGAACCTCCTGGTGTACGAGGCCGTCAAGCACCGGCACGAGAACTCCAATACCCGCTATGCGGTGTACTTCCTCCACAACAGCGGTACGACAGGCTTGCAGTTCTTCAAACGTAAGATGGGGTTCGGCGGCTACACGGTCCGCTGGGAGCTCGCCCGGCCGGGCGTTGTCGTCCCCAGCCAAGCCTCGTCCCGATTGCGCGGAGTTAAAGAATGGTGGCGCGGGAGATTCGCCCGCAGCCCTAGCTAAACCAGGTGGCGAGGCTCCTGGCGGCTAACGCCGCCGTCGTACCAGGCGAGCGAGAACCCGGCCTGGCGTGAGAGGCACAACGGAGATCATCAGTGCCCCCGAGGGATCCTTGGTCGGGGTGATCACGAACAGACGTGACCCTCGTCTGACGACGCGTGGCCTGGGCGGCCGGAACCGGGGAGCCCGCAGCGCGGCCGTCCCCGTCCCGCCAAACGCGTTCACCCCGACCCGCACCGCCCGCCGTTGACCCGTCGCGGCGCTGGCGGCCAACACCTCCGCGACGCTGAACCTGGCCCGCACCGTTGTCGTGGTGCCGTCCACGGTAGTCGACAGGACGGTGCCGTCTAGCTCGCCGGCCCTCACGCGAACAGAGCTGGCGCACAGTGAGACAAGGTCGTGCCTTGGGCTACGCGCGGTCACGGTCATTGCCAGCTGGCCAGCCGTGCCACGCTCCCAACCTACGGCGGCGACGTCAAGCTTCGCGAGCCAGTCCGCCGCGGCTTCCGTCACGTCGAAGACACCGTCCGGAAGGGACGATCGCGTCGAGCGGAAGCCCGGGTACGCCGCATACCATCGACCGTCCTCCTCGACCGTCGCAGGGACTCCCTGCTCCGCGTCGTGCCGAATCATGGCGAGTAGGTCGTCGACGCCTCCTTGGCCGGCGACGGATAGTCGTAGCCGGGTCTCGATGTCCAGTCGACCGGCGATGCCCTCGGTGAGGTACTGCTCGGCTAGTGCGCGAACGCCGGAGTGCACCCTTTCCTGCGTGGTGCGGTCCAGCCTTACGAAGTCATCCCGGACGAGCGCGGCGACTTCCGTCGCGAAATGCCGCCGGAGTACAGCGTCGCGTTTCGCTCCCGGCTCGATGAGCCCTGCTACGAACGCCACCAACCTCTGCGCGCAGCGGAGCCGATCTTCGACACTGCTGAGATAGGTGATGTTGCGGGCGTTGAGTCGACGCACGGCGTAATAGAAGTCATAGCCGGCAAGCACCGAGATCCGGCGCGCGCGAAAGCAGGCCTCGATCGTGAACGGCTGGTCGCTGAGAATCGGCATGTCCTCGGGATAACGGAGCCCGTACTGCTCGATCAGATCCCGGCGAAACAACTTCGTGTTGGCAAGTGACCACGGCAATGCCGAGTCGAACAGGCTGATGTCCAGGGCGTCGCGGGCGAAGACCTCCTGGTGAAACTGGCGGCTGTTGACGCCTACAACCTTGCCGAGCACCACGTCCGCGCTGTACTCGTCGGCTGCGGCAACCAGCCGTTCAAGCGCCTCGCGGCCAAGATAGTCGTCGGAGCCGACGAAGAACACGTAGCGGCCGGTTGCCCGCTCCAGGCCACGGTTGCAAGGCCCCGCCGGCCCCCCCGAGTTTCGTTGGTGGATCACCTCAATTGCGCCGGGGTAGCGACTGGCGAAGCGACCCAGCTCCCGGCTGCTTCCGTCTGTGGAGCCATCATCGATTGCGATGATCTCCATCCGACCCAAGCCAATGCTCTGCTCCACGAGGGAGGTGAGGCACTTGGTCAGGTACGGCATCGTGTTGTAGACCGGCAGAACGACGCTGACATCCGGCGCGCTCATACGATCGCTCCCACCTGCCGACTGGCGATGTCCGGCAGCAAGCCAGTTCCCAAAGACCTAGTCAGCCGAGCGTACGAGCTGATGGAGCGCCGGCTGCGGCTGGGATCTTCACCGTGCTGCCGCTCTTCGCGGACTGGATGACCGCGGCCGAAACCTCGACGGTGCGAAGGCCCTGGCGCAGTGACACGATGTCGCTCTGCTTGCCTTCTACCGCGTCGCGGAACCGCTCGTGCTCGACCAACAGCGGTTCACGCTTCGGAATCGCGTAGCGGATCATGTCACCCTCGGCCACACCGCGGAACGCGCGCAGCGCCTCCCATTCGGTGTCGATCGCGGCGTTGGCGTAGAACGTCAGGTCGGCCGTGAGCGTGTCGGCGACGAAGCAGCCGCGGTCACCGGTGATCACCGTGGATCGTTCCTTGAGCGGACTCAGCCAGTTGACCAGGTGGTTGACCATGGTGCCATCGGCCAGCTGACCCACCGCCGCCACCATATCCTCGTGGGGGCGCCCGCTTCTGCTCACGGTATGGGCCGACACCGAGACATAGTCCTGACCCGTTACCCAGCTGGTGAGGTCAATGTCGTGTGTAGCCAGGTCCATCACCACGCCCACGTCGGCGATCCGGTGCGGGAAGGGGCCTTGGCGGCGCGTGACGACCTGGAAAACCTCTCCCAGTTCGCCCGCCTCCAACCTCGTACGCATGCTTTGCAACGCGGGGTTGTAGCGCTCGATGTGTCCGACGCCGGCCACCAGGCCACGCGCTTCGAAGGCGTCGACCAACCGGCGCGCGGCGTCGACGGATGAGGCGAGCGGCTTCTCGATCAGGACGCACACATCATTCGCGGCCAGCTCGAGGCCGACCTCCTCATGTAGTGCCGTCGGACATGCCACCACCGCATAGTCGAGGCCAAGGGCCAGCAGGTCGGACACGGTCGGCACCACGGGCACGCGAACCTGTCCCGTGGGGTCACCTGCGGGGTCCATGACGCCCACCAGGGCGACACCGTCCAGCCCGGACAGCACTCGTGCGTGGTTGCGACCCATCGCCCCGAGCCCGATCAGACCCGCGCGGAGCACGCGCGCAGATGCACTCGCACTCACAACACACCCTCCAGGTTGTTCGCGGCGTCGGCGATTCGCTCAAGCTGAGCGCTGGTCAAGGAGGGGAAGATCGGCAGCGACAGCACCTCGGCCGCTGCCCGGTCGGTCTCGGGCAGGTCCCAGGGGCCGGGCTTGCCGTCGGCCGTCAGGTAGGGCTTGAGCCGGTGGATCGGAGTCGGGTAGTACACCGTGCTGCCGACGCCCCGCTCCTGCAGCTGCCGCTGCGCGGCGTCTCGGTCTCCGGGCACCCGGACGGTGTACTGGTGGTACACGTGCCGAGCGGCGTCGGCGACGGGCGGCGTGATAACACCGGTGATCCGGGAGTCGAGGAATTTGGCGTTCGCCCGACGCTGCTCGGTCCACTCGGCCAGCCGCTTGAGCTGCTCCCGGCCAATGGCGGCGGCCACGTCGGTCATGCGCATGTTCGCGCCCACGATCTCGTTGGCGTAACGCTGTTCCATGCCCTGGTTGCGCAGCAGTCGCAGGGTGCGGGCCAACTCCGGGTCGGCGGTGGTGACCATGCCGCCCTCGAGCGAGTGCATGTTCTTCGTCGGATAGAAGCTGAAGCAGCCCGCGACGCCAAAGGTTCCGACCGGCTGCCCGTTCAGGGCCGCGGCGTGCGCCTGGCAGGCGTCCTCGACCACCGCGAGGCCGTGTCGTTCGGCGAGCGGCATCAGGCGATCCATCGCGGCAGGGTGCCCATAGAGGTGAACTGGCATGATCGCCACCGTGCGCGGTCCGATCGCTGCGGCGACCGCTTCCGGGTCGAGGCAGAAGCTGCCCGCGTCGATATCGGCGAAGATCGGCTCGGCGCCCACCAGTCGCACGGCGTTGGCGGAGGCCGCGAAGGAGAACGACGGCACGATGACCTCGTCGCCAGGGCCCACGCCCATCGCCATCAGCGTCAGATGCAGCGCCGATGTGCCGGAGTTGAGGGCCACACAATGCCGACCAGCCACGAGCTCCGAGAATTCCTGCTCGAAAGCTGCGACCTCCGGACCCTGCACCACCTTGCCGCTACGCAGAACCCGCACGGCGGCTTCAATTTCCGCCTCGCCGATGACCGGTCGCGCCGGTGGGATCGACTCTGATTGCAGCCCGTTCATGGGCAACCTCTCCTTCACGTTCTGCAGCGCAACGGCGAGGAGATGCTAACGCTCTCGCCTGCCCACCGACCATTCGGGCAATTACCTCTAACCGCCTGAAGTCGGCTGTGCTGCTGTGCCGATTGTGTGCTTGCTACGTGCTACTGATTAATGTGTGGCCGACGCGGCGTGGGGACGCGTCACGCCGGCGCACGACTGTCGACGTCCCGCTCGGTCGGGGCAGCGAACCCAGCCACGAGCGCGGCCGCGATGGAGGCCGCCAGGCGGGACAGGTATGCGTCAGGCAGCGGTGCGCGAGCTACCGCGAGCCGCCAGTACAGGGGGCCGACGATCAGGTCGACCGCCGCCTCAGGATCCGTTCCTGGCGGTAGCTCCCCCCGCTCGACAGCCCGGCCGATCAGCCGGACGCCGATCTCCCGCTGGTTTGCCAGCAGTGCGTCCTGCAGGGTATGTGCGATCTGTGGATTGCGGGCCGCCTCGGCGAGCAGGTCCGGAATGATCTGGGAGGCCATAGGATGGCGTAGAGCCCGTGCCGCTATCCGAAGGACGAACTCGAGATCGCCGCGAAGACTGCCGGTGTCTGGCATCGGCAAGCTCTGTCCAGCCACGTCGGTAACCATCTCCAGAACCATGTCCAGCTTTGAGCTCCACCGCCGGTACACCGCTGTCTTGCCGACGCCCGCTCGCCGCGCGACCGCCTCTATCGACAGACGGCCATATCCGGCAGCGGCGAGCTCTTGCACAACTGCTTGCCTGATGGCGGTTGTGATCTCCCCGCGGAGCAATGCCGCTCCGGCCACAGGTCGTCTATTCTCGGTCGTCACGCCGCCGAATATAGCGCAGCGACGCTACGGTTGCGTCGCGACGTACCCAGAGGCTAACGTCAACAAGGCGACGGTACGGTAGCGTTCTAGCGCACGCAGCCCACGTCGCGCCCGCACTCAATCCACAGAACGACGACGGAGTAGCCACCATGACCGACACAGCGGTCAGCAGACCGGACTCGGCGCAGTCCCCGACGGCTCTCGCGGCCCGCTTCGGTCTGCGCCCAGCCGGCCAGAGGCCCACGCTGGCCAATTACACCCGTCAACTGTGGTCCTACCGGCACTTCATCGCCTCCTTCGCCAATGCCAAGCTCGTCGCCTCCTTCACCTCAGCGCGCCTGGGCCGGCTCTGGCAGGTGCTGACGCCGCTGACGAACGCAGCCATCTACTTCGTGATTTTCGGCGTGGTGCTCAACACACGAGCGGGCATTCCGAACTTCATCGCGTATCTCTGCACCGGCCTCTTCGTGTTCACCTTCACCCAGACGGTTGTGCAATCTGGTACTCAATCGATCACGAGCAACCTTGGTCTGATCCGGGCCCTCCACTTTCCGCGGGCCAGCCTGCCGATCGCCGTAACGCTCACCCAGTTCCAACATCTGATCGCATCCATCGCCGTACTGATAGGTATTGTCCTCGTTACCGGCGAGCCGGTGACCTTCCTGTGGCTACTGGCCGTGCCCGCACTGCTCCTGCAGTCGGTGTTCAACGGTGGACTCGCGCTGGCGGTGGCCCGCCTCGGCGCGAAGGTCGCGGACTTGAAACAGATCATGCCTTTTGTGATGCGTACCTGGATGTACGCCTCGGGCGTTCTGTACAGCGTCGACATGTTCGCCGACAACCTACCGCCCGCTGTTGCCCAGCTGATGCAGTTGAATCCATTGCTGATCTATATCGAGCTCGTGCGCCACGCCCTGCTCGAGAACGCGCCGCTGGCTTCCCCGCCAACGCAGCTGTGGCTGCTTGGCGCGGGATGGGCGCTGTTGGCTGGCATCGGCGGGTTCGTGTACTTCTGGCGCGGAGAGGAAGAGTACGGCCGTGGCTAAGCAAACCGAACCCATTGCCGACGTCAACGCGACGACGTCAGCCGTTGATCACCAGCGGATTCCTACCATCGTCGTCGACGACGTGCACGTCATCTATCGCGTACACGGCGCCAGTGCTCCCGGCAGCGCCTCTATGGTCACGTCGCTCAGGCGGATCGTGTCCGGCACCCGCTCCCCCAATATTCGGGAGGTGCACGCCGTCAAGGGCGTGAGCTTCACCGCATATCGGGGTGAAGCGATCGGGCTGATCGGTAGCAACGGCTCTGGCAAATCCACCCTGTTGCTCACGATCGCGGGGCTTCTTCCGGTCGACCGCGGTGCAGTCTACACAGCAGGACAACCGTCCCTGCTCGGCGTGAACGCGGCGTTACTGAACGACCTCTCCGGGGAACGCAACGTCGCGCTGGGCTGTCTGGCGATGGGAATGAGCCGCGCGGAGGTACGCAAACTCACTCCGGAGATCATCGACTTCTCCGGCATCAACGAGAGCGGCGAATTCGGCTCGCTGCCCATGCGTACATACTCCTCGGGCATGGCCGCGAGGTTGCGGTTCGCCATCGCCGCCGCTAAGAAGCACGACGTGCTGCTCATTGACGAGGCGCTCGCCACGGGAGACGCACGGTTCCGGCGGCGCAGCGAAGAGCGTCTCCACGAACTTCGCGAAGGAGCCGGCACGGTCTTCCTCGTGAGCCATTCGATCGGCACGATCACCGACACGTGCGAGCGGACGATATGGCTGGAGGCTGGCCTCATCCGCATGGACGGCCCGACCCAAGCCGTGGTCACGGCGTACGAGGAGTACATGACCAAGTGATGCCGCAGTCGCGGCCGTAGGGTCCGCCGAACCTGGAGTGCGGGCGTCTGGGCCGGCAGCTGTTCTGATCGACCTGCTCGACCAGGCTCAGGTCCATAATCGCGCCAACGGCTCGCGGCTGCCTCGGTGCGACCGGCGGCCTCTCGGTGCGGTGCACACCGTACGCCCCGCCGCCGGCCCGCCCGCCCACGTCGAGACCGCGTCAGCGCAGTGCGTCCCCGACATTGCATGCGTAGCGGCAGCATTGGCTCTGCCACTCCGTCGACGGTAATTCGATCCGAACCGGTGTTGCCAACTCCGCCGTGGAGGTCAATAGTACGAATTCCGCACATGGAGGAGACCCGATGACACGTTCGATACGTAAGAACCGCACGGTGCTGGGAGTTCTCGTTGCGGCTGTGGTTGTCCTAGCAGTGGCGCCGTCCGCGACCGCGGACGCCGGGATGGCGGCACCTCCAGGCAAGCCGCTGACGGTTATGACGAGGAACCTCTACCTCGGGGCGGACCTCAACCCGCCTATTCGGGCCGCCCTGGCGCAGCCCGCCGGCAGCTTCGCGCAGCTCGTCGCGCTGGCCAACGGCACACACGCCGCCCGCGCCATCGTTGACCAGACCAACTTCCCTGTCCGTGCCCGCCTGCTCGCGAACGAGATCGTGGCCACCCGGCCAGACCTGGTGGCTCTCCAGGAGGTTGCGCTGTGGCGACACGGTCCACTCGAGCTCAACCAGGTGGCCGTGTCGAACGCCACCACGGTCGACATCGACTTCCTGCAGATCCTCATGGACGCGCTGGCTGCGCAGGGGGCATCTTACATAGTGGTGCGGGTCCAACAGGAGGCCGACGTCGAAGCTCCGTCGTTCCTCGGGAACAACCCGTTCAGCCCGACGGCGGACGCGTCGGACGTCCGGCTGACGATGCGCGACGCGATCCTTATGAAGGTTGACCCAGGTCTCACCCTGCTCAACTCGGGAGGCGCCAACTACGCGACCCGCTTCGCCGCAGGTGTCGGCGCGATCACATACACATTCCTGCGTGGCTACGTGTGGGCGGACGTCCGAACGGGCACCAAGACGCTGCGCTTCATCGACACGCATCTGGAGGCGGAGTTCTCGATCTTCGCGCTGGGGCAAGCCAACGAGTTGCTGGCCGGACCCGCGGCCACCGACAAGACGGTCGTCATCGCCTGCGACTGCAACTCTGACCCGTTGAACAACAACGGCAAACCACCCGTCGACATGACGCCACACTCCGCGCCGTACAACTTCATCGTCGGCCAGGGATTCATCGACGAGTGGCTGCAGTTCGCGCCGGCCGAGCAGGGCTGGACCTCCGGCCTCTCCCAGCTGGTCAACGACGCCACCGCGGACGGCTTCGACCACCGAATTGACATGGTCTTTGCCCGTACGGCGGGCGGTCAGGTGGCCGGCGTGGACAAGGGCCAGGTGACCGGCGACGAGCTCCGCGACAGGGATCCTGCCAGCGGCTTGTGGCCATCAGACCACGCGGGCGTCGTGCTCAGGCTCCGCAGCTGGTAAGGCCGTCGGTCAGGGTCGCTGAAGTAACCGGGCACGTCAGCGGAACGAGTATGGCAACGGCGGACCGGCCCGAGATCGGGGTTTCACACCCTCGATCCGGGCCGGCTCCACGCCGTCCAAACCAGGTTGCGGCTGTTGGCCTGCCGGCCGGCGGGTAGCGTTCGGCTATGGCGTCTGAATCTGTGCACCGCAACGTCACCGTGGAGCGCCACGCGCCCGGTCGGTTCACCATCACCAACAGCCGAGGCGGCCGGCTCGCCATAGGCACCGGAGGCGACGTCGATTTCACCCCGACGGAACTGCTGCTCGCTGCGATCGGCGGTTGCACGGCGATCGACGTCGACATCCTGACGTCGCGCCGGTCCGAGCCCGACGCGTTTGAGGTACGCGTCGATGCCATCAAGGTGCGCGACGCGGACGGCAACCGACTCACCGATATCGAGGTGACGTTCCGCATCGCGTTTCCCGCCACGGCACAGGGCGATGAGGCCAGGGCGTTGTTGCCGGTTGTCGTGAAGAAGTCCCATGACCGGCTGTGCACCGTCAGCCGGACCATCGAGATCGGCACACCCATCGCAAACCGGGTCGAGCCATAGGGCCGGAGACTCCCATCAACTACGAGGGCATCATGATTCCAGGCATCGCTGCGGTTGTGGGCAGCCGAATGCTCTGTCCATGGTGGAAGAAGTCGGTTGGGTCGTAACGTGCCTTGACCTGCTGGAGGCGCGGATAGTTGGCGCCGTAGTACGCGGCCGACCAGTCCGCCAGATCCTCGTCGGCATAGTTCTGGTAGACCTCGCCGGTGAGGAACGGCCGCAGCGCCGCGGCAAGGCCGTCGACCCATGCGATGTTGGCTTCGGTCTCGCGGTCACGTTCCCACAGCGAGATGATCGAGATATAGAACAACGATGCCCGGTGCACAAAGGCCGTCGCATCGGCGGGTACACGGGCGATGGCGCCGCCGCCCAGCAGGTCGAAGCGGGCCATCGAGTATCCCGACGGAATCCGCCGGAACCAGTCAACGATGTGCGTGAATGCGTCGTCATCGAACCCGTCGTCGCGGAAGTAGCCGCCGCGCCACTTGGACTGTAGACCGTAAATGATCTCCTCGCCCAGGGACTGTTGCAGGTCGTAGTACGAGGTTGGTCCGAAGGTGTTGTACAGCGGCTGGCCGAGCGACCGGATGGGCGCAAGCTGTGCCTCCGCGTCGGACGGCGGGCCGACGTACAAGCCGTAGACCACCACGACCTTCTCCCCGTCGGGGTACGGGTCGGTCGTGAGCAACAGGTACAGCGATAGGCGATCGTCCTCGCGCCCGACGTACAGATCGCGGTAGGCGCGAAAGACGGCCTCCGCCTGTTCGATCGGCCATGCGATCAGACCACCGATGACGGTCTTCGGTACGGCGTCGAGGCGATACTTCAGGCGAATGACCACGCCGAAGCTGCCGCCACCCGCCCCTCGCAGCGCCCACAACAGGTCCGGGTTCTCGTCCTCGGCCGCCCGCAGCACGCGCCCGTCGGCATCGACCATCTCGGCTTCGAGGATGTGGTCGCAGCCCAGGCCAAAGCGTCGGCCTAACAGCCCGTACCCGCCACCCAGGCTGTAGCCGGCGTTGCGAACCGTGGGGCAATCGCCACCCGGCCCGGCGTAGCCGTGCGGCAGCCCTGCCTCTCCGGTGGTGGCGACGTCGACGTAGGTGACGCGATCGAGGTCACGCCAGCCGCAGCCCGCCTCGGCGACCGCTGTGGCTGCGAGCGGATCGAAACCCACACCTCTCATCGACCCGGTATCGACCACCAGGCCTCCGTCAACCAAGGAGAATCCACAGGCGTGGTGGCCACCTCCCCTAATGGAGACCGGCAGACCGACGTCGCGGGCGAAGCGCACCGCCTCGACCACATCGTCGGTGTCGCCGCACCGGCACAGAATCGCCGGCCGCGTCCTGATACGGGTGTTGAAGAGCACGCGGGCGCCCTCGTACCACGGATCCGAAGGAGTGACGATGACGCCTCGGAACCTGCTGCGAAGGGTGGAAAGATCAGGGCGCACCGGACATCCTCGGCGGTTCGGGCCGGGGTCGCTGCCCGCGTCGCATGTCGACCGCAGTCACGGACCCCGATTGGATGAGGGACCGTGTCATTGTCCACGCACATCCTCAAAGAGCGCAGCCCCTCCCGCAGTCCCATTCCACGTCGAGTACGGCTCTGAGGTCACCGGCACGACAGGGCGCAATCCCGCGCTTCCTTGGCGACGAACGCGTTACGACTGACCGGTACCAACGCGCCACATTCCCGCTCAGCGGCTTCACGGCATCCACGCTCCCGAGGCGTTGTTTCAACGTCTCGTGCCGGCTAGGCTAGGGGGTATGACGATAGCCGCGTGGCCGGTGGTGGACAGGCACCGCGTCGTGCACGCCTACAAGCCTGGCGAGCCTTCCGCATCGGAGGGTCCATTCCGGACCTTGCGGGGCCACGCGTGGGCAAGCTCAGGGGTACGCGTTACCCGCCGCGCCGGTGGCCATCTCGTCGGCCAGATGACCGTCTTCAGCTCACTCAACGTCGAATCCGCTCGTCTGGCGCGGCATGGGAATCCCGACGCCGCGGTGCGGGTGGCCCGCGCGGCGGCCACGTTAGAGGCTGGACCTGAGTTCACAAGGCTCCAGCGCATCCTGTCTGATCTGCCTGGCCACGACGCGGAGCGCGTAGTCGAAGGAGTGATCCCCGAAGCTGCGCCGGCTGCGCTTGCGGAGGCGCTGAAGGCGGTAGCTCGGCGCACCGAGCAATTGCGGGCCGGTGAGTCGATTCTGACGACGTTGGCGGAGGTGATCGCGGGCCGGATCGCAGAAGTGCACGAGGGGTACGTAGTCCTCGTTCGGGTGAGCGGCCCAGCGGCGATGGTCCCCCGGTGGATGGCGATCGCCGCACAACGTGACAAGGTCGGTGAGCTTCTCGCCTTGGTGATGGACAAGCTCGACAATGCTAGTGCGGTCGTCGAGGCGGTGCCGGCCATCGATGTCGATGACGACGCGGTGGAACGTGCGTTCAGCCCGTTCGGTCGCGGCGACGCGCGGGTGCGTGACCTCACCGGGGCGGACGAACGCCTGCTGGCCAGTGAACCCCAACCGCTGCGGATTCTTGTGCCGGTACTGATCGACGCATGACCGAACCCGAGTGGCGCGTCCGCTCCGGACGACCCTCCGATCGTGATCTGCTGGTCTCGTTCACCTGCGCGGACGCCGCGATCGGCTGGCAGGTCGAGGTGGAGCAGTTCATCCGGAGCCAACTGGTCAATTGGACTTTCGACCCGCACGCCGTCAGCGGCGACCCACGATTGCTGCTCGCCTTCGTCACGGCGACCGAGGAACGTCGCTGTGTACGGCATTGATGGCCACCTGAATCTGGGTACGGGCCGGGCTGGTTGCGCCGGAGGCATCGCCGCACGATGGCCTGGCCTTCGGCGATGAGGGCGCGATCCCAGAGCCCGCGGTCCTGGTCGGCCAGCAACACGAGCTCGCCACCTCCGGTCGTACGGGCGGCCCGACGCGACTTTACGAGCAGCATGAGCGCGAGCAGCCCCTGAACCTCCGGATCGTCGGGCATGACCTCGGCCAGGAGCCGGCCGAGGCGGATTGCCTCCGTGCAGAGCTCCTCGCGGACACGCAGGTCGCCCGAGCTCGCCGCGTAGCCCTCGTTGAAGATGAGGTAGACGACGGCCAGCACGGCGCGTAGGCGGTCCGGGAGGTCGGCCTCGTTCGGGACGCGGTATGGGATGCGCGCGTCGCGGATCTTGCCCTTGGCTCGGACCAGCCGCTGGGCCATGGTCGGCTCGGGGACCAAGAAGGCGCGCGCGATCTCCGCGGTGGTGAGCCCGCCCAGGAGCCGCAGCGTCAACGCGACCTGGACGCCGGTGCCGAGCGCCGGTGACAGCACGTGAAGATCAGGCGCAGCCGGTCGTCGCGCACGGCACCCTCCTCAACTGGCTCATCGCGGGCATACAGCAGGACTGCCTGGGCGTGCCGGTCTGCGCGGGATGCCTCCCGGCGGAGGCAGTCGATCGCACAGTTGCGGGCGGTTGTGATGATCCATCCCGCTGGGGTCGGGGGCAGGCCTGTGTACGGCCATCGCCGCACCGCCGCGGCGAACGCCTCCTGCACCGCGTCCTCGGCGATGTCGATGTCACCAACGGCGCGGATCAGGACAGCGACCGCGCGGCCGTACTCCTCGCGGAACACACGGTCGATCTCCGACACGGGCAGCAGCGGCACGCCGCGATCAGTCCTCGGTCTCGCCCCGGAACGGCCGCACCTCGACCGGCAGGGTAACCGCCCGAGCCAGTTTGCCGGCCCATTCGAGCGCCGCGTCGAGATCCGCTGCCGTGATGACGGTGAACCCGCCGAGATGATGGAAGATCCCTCCTGTCTCGATCCCGACCGCCGGGACCGTGCTTACTTCTCACCCCCCATACGAACGACTTCTGCCCGGATCGACATGGGACATGGCCCGGCCCCAGAACCGGACGGGTTCTGGGGCCGGGATCGGAGGTAGAAGACGGCGTCAGGCCACGGTGAGAGCCGTGTCGTCGGTCACGAACGAGGTCTGGAGCGAGAAGTCCTCAACGCCCAGGAACCTGAGGGTAACGGTCTGGCCGGCATAGGACGCCAGATTGAACGACTTCTGGCTGTAGCCGGCCGCTTCGTTGAGGTTGCTGTAGGTCGCCAGCGTCGTCGTAGATCCGGCGATGACCTGCACCCTCAGCGTGTCGTACGCGATGGTGGTCGTCGTTTCACTCGAGTCGATGTGCAGCCAGAAGGTCAGCGTGTAGGAGGAGCATCCCGCTGGCAGTGTCACCGTCTGACTCAGTGTGTCGGTGTGCGACGAGCCGTAGCCGTCCAGCCATGCGTTCCAGGTGCCGGAACGGGGCGGCTGGCCGCTGGAGGCCCACTGTCCAATCACGCCAGAGCTGGCCGTCCAGGACGTGATGCCTGACTCGAAGCCGGGGTTGGCTAGCTTCTGGCCGGGGCTGGCACATCCGCCGCCGCCACCCGTCACGGTGAGCGAGAACGGCGCGGTGTGCGTGGCCGATGTGCCGGTGCCCGTGATCGTCACCGGGTAAGTGCCGACAGGCGTGGACGCCGAGGTGGTGATCGTCATCGTCGACGAGCCGCCGGAGGTGACCGACGACGGGTTGAACGACGCGCTCGCCCCAGATGGGAGACCGCTGGCGGACAGGGTCACTGTCTGGGCGCTGCCCGACGTGGTCGCCGTGCTGACGGTGGCGTTCACCGAGCCGCCGGCCGCGGTCGAGTCGGAGGTCGGGGAGACCGCGATGGAGAAGTCGTTCACCGGCGGGGTGCCGTTGACGACGAAGAGCAGCCGGTTCGGCGATCCGGTGCCCGGATTGGAGATAACGCCGGTCGTGGCGTTGTTGACCAGCGAGTCGCGCACCTGCTGCGGAGTGAACGACGGGTTCTGAGCGAGCACCAGGGCCGCCGCACCGGCGACGTGGGGGGTCGCCATGGACGTACCGCTGATCGTGTTCGTGGCCGTGTCGCTGGTGCGCCAGGCCGAGGTGATCGACGACCCCGGGGCGAAGATGTCCAGACAGGTGCCGATGTTGGAGAACGAGGACCGGGCGTCCGTGCTAGTGGTCGAGCCCACCGTGATCGCGTTCGGGGTGCGGGCCGGTGACCTGTTGCACGCGTTGGCACCGTTTTCGTTGCCCGCCGCGACCGCGTAACTCACGCCGTCGGCGATCGAGTTCGTCACGGCGTTGTCGATGGCGGTGTCGATGCCGCCACCAAGGCTCATGTTCGCCACGGCCCGCTCACCCGGGTCGTGGTCGCCGGTGACCCAGTCGATGCCGGCCACCACCTGCGCGGTGGTTCCACTGCCGGCGTTGTTGAGGACCCGGACGCCGACGAGCGTGACACCCTTGGCGACGCCGAAGGAGGTGCCGCCGACGGTGCCGGCGACATGTGTGCCGTGTCCATGGCCGTCGTCGGCGCTGCCGCCGTCGATC
>JAHRHA010000071.1 GCA_020027875.1 Micromonosporaceae bacterium
ATTCATGCGTGGCGCTGTTCCGCCGCGAGCTCGGCACGGATCCAGGCCAGGCGGTCCTTGATGCCGCGGACCCGAAGCCTCGTCGTGACCCGGGTGAGCGCCCGGCGACCAGCGCGAGCGTCGCGGCGCGCCTGGAAACCGGCCTCGCGGCCTTGGACGCGGGCGCGGTCGACGCAGCCGTTGCCTCGCTACGGCGGGCGGTCGCCGAGGCGTACGAGGCCGACGACTCACGGCTGTTGGCGAGTGCGCTGCTCGCCCTCGGCTCTGCACTCGTCCACGGCGTCCGTGGAAGAGATGGCGAGGGTGCGGGTGTCCTCCACGAAGCAGTCAGCGTGGCCGAACGCATCGGAGCGGCGGCGCCCGCGGCGCAGGCGCACCGCGAGCTCGGCTACGTCGAGCTACTCCGGGGCCGCTACGACCGAGCCGAGCGCTGGCTCCGGAAGGCAGTATCGCTCGCCGGTGACGACCCGACCGAGGGCCCGGAAGGCCAGCCTCGGCCCAGTGGAGGCCTGGGCACTGACGTTCATTGGCCGCAGCCACCTCCTGCGCCGGGAGCTCGTCCTCGCGCGCGAGGCGCTTGAGGCCGCGCTGGGCGTCGCTCGCCAATTGCGGTGGACGGCCTTTGTGCCGCTGCCCGAGTCCCTCCTCGCCGACGTCGACCTGGCCGACGGCCGGACCGACGCCGCCGCCTCCGCGTACGACCACGCCTATGCACTCTCGCTGCAGCTCGGTGATCCGTGCTGGGAGGGGATGGCTGCCCGCGGGATTGGGCTGGTCGCCGATCGGCGGGGCGACCCCGAAGCGGCCCTGCGATGGGTCACCGAGGCACGCCTGCGATGCGTCCGCTTGCCGGACGCCTGGCTGTGGGTCGAGGGCTACTGTCTTGACGCGCTGTGTGCCCTCGCCGTCGAGCATCGCCACCCGGCGGCGGCGCAATGGATCGCCGACCTCGAGGCACTGGCCACACGAACCGGCATGCGCGAACTCGTCGCTCGAGCCTACGTGCACCGCGGCCATCTCGGCGATCGGACAGCGATCGAGGCCGCCCGCGTGCTCGCCGCAGAGGTCGACAACCCGGCGGTCCTTCGCGTCGACTGACCTTGTCAGGGCAGGCGGGAACGTCATGATAGTCCGATGGCAACTATTGGTCTCGTCCTCGACTGTGCAGACCCCGAGAATCTCGCAAGGTTCTGGGCCGCCGCCCTCGGCTACAACAACTTTGGCGCGGCGGGATCGTATGTGCTGCTACTGCCGCCCGAACCCAGCCAACCGAAGCTGCTGCTACAGCGCGTCCCAGAGCCGAAGATCACAAAGAACCGAATGCATATCGACATCCATGTTGGTGACATCGACGGTGAGGCGGCACGTCTGGAATCACTCGGCGCTCGCCGCGTCAGCAGCAGTGCGGTGTCGGAATACGGGACGCGATGGCATGTCATGGCGGATCCCGAGGGCAACGAACTCTGCGTATGTGACGGTGGTCTCGGGTCGTAGCCCGGACCTCATGCTCCACGATGGACTAGTTCCGGAGCGCGGCGTCGGACACTGCCGTCATTGCCTCGCCTGTCCTCGCGGGCCCGGGCCGAACGATAAGTACGACGCCGACAAGTACGAGTGCCACGCCTACGACGAGGCCGAGTGAGATCTGCTCGCCGACGAGCGCAACCGCCCAGGCTATACCGAAAACCGGCGCGAGCAGGGTGACGGTGACGGCCGAGATGGGTCCCACCCGGTGGATCAGGTCAAAGTACGCGACGAAGGCCGCGCCCGTGCAGACCAGGCCAAGGACACAAACTGCGATCAGCACAGCTACGGATGGACGGGTTCCCGTAGCGGTGGCTGCCGCCGGTGCCGCGAGCAGCAGAGTGGCGCCGATCTGCTGGCCAGCCGCGAGCGCGGCGCTCGGAGTGTCGGAGAGGCGACGGGCGACGTACGTACTGCCGATCGCGTACGACAGCGCGGCCAGGAGACTGGCGCCGACCGCGAGCAGAACCAGGCCATCGATCCGGACGACGGAAACGCCCACGCACGTCGCGACACCGGCGAGGCCGATAACGGCGCCGGTCAGTTTGCGCGGAGCGATCGGCTGTCCCAGCCAGGCCGCGGCGACCGCCAGGCCCCAGATTGGGGTCGTGGCATTGATGACAGCCGCCAGAGACGCGTCCACATACAGCTCGGCGAGCGCTATGAGCGTGAAGGGGATGGCGCCGAGGAAGGCGCCCACGAGCAGGAGTTCCTTGGCATGGCGGCGGAGCATGCCGAGCTCTCGTCGCCACAACAGGATCGCGAGTGGAACGGGCGCGCCCAGAGCGACCCGGAGACCTGCGAGGGTCAGCGGCCCCAAGTGCGGCGCGGCGACCCGAATCAGAGCGAACGAGGCTCCGAAAACGGCCGACACTGCGATCAGCAACAGCATCTCGCGTCGGTGCATACCTTTATCCAAACCAGCCGGCTAGGATAAGTCAAAGTACTGAGATGCATACCGTAGTATGAGGATCTCTTATGAATCTCGCTCAGTTGCGGGCCTTTACCGCTGTCGTCGAGCATGGAGGGTTCAGCCGCGGCGCGGCCGAGCTCGGAATCAGCCAACCTGCCGTATCGCACGCTGTGGGCGCGTTGGAGCGCGAGATCGGTCAGCGCCTTCTGGACCGCGGACGCTCGGCGGTAACACTGACCCCCATCGGCCGGGTCATCATCGAGCACGCCCGTGCCGCGACGCGCGCCGTCGAGAAAGTCGAGGCCGCGGCCAGCATGGCCGGGGCCGAGGTCGCCGGCGAGCTGCGCGTCGGCGGTATGGCGAGCACCAACCTGGCCGTCCTGCCTGATCTGGCGCGACGGTTCCGGCGCAGACATCCGCGGGCGGGGCTCTGTGTCTTCGAAGGCTCCGACGAGGAGGTCGTCGAATGGGTCGATCAGGGAGTTGTCGACATTGGCTGTGTCGTTGACGGGGCTGGCCAGGTCGATGGGCCCGTGTTGGCGAAGGATGAGTTCGTTGCGATCATGAACGAGGACCATCCGCTTGCCGATCAGCGGTACCTCACTCTGACCGACCTCGCCGGCGATCCATTCATCGCCACCACGAGCGGCTGTGACCCGATCGTTCGGCTGGCTCATCGGCAAGCTGGTTTGCCGTTCCGCCCGGCGCACCGGGTTGGTCAGGTCACCACGTTGCTGACCATGGTCCGGGCCGGTCTGGGTGTGAGCATGATCCCATCGCTACTGCTTAGTCCCGCCGGGCCGTCCGACGGGCTGGTCGCGGTGCCGATGCTGCCATCGATTTCGCGTACGGTGCGGATCGGCTCCCGGGTCGGCGTCCAGAAGCACCCCGTCGCCGAAGCGTTCCTGCAGTTGGTCGAGGAACAAGGCCCCGTGATAGCAAACCGTCAGGGCGACCGAGTAGCCGAGACCGCGGATCTTGCGCTCACATCATGAAACCGTGACCGGGAGGTCGGCGAGACGCCATTCGAGCATGCCGTCGCCGAGTCGTTGTGCCGTGCGACCACGAGCGGTGAGGAGTCGCACCGCGTCGTGGGCGAGGACGCAGTAGGCGCCCCGGCAGTACGCGATGATGTGGCCGTCGTCGGGCAGTTCGGACAGCCGGTCGGCGAGTTCGTCGAGGGGGATGCTCACGGCGCCGGGGATGTGTCCGGCGCCGTACTCCGCGTGCGGCCGTACATCGAGCACGGTCACGTTTCGTCGCCTGGCCAGTCGTTGCAGTTGCTCGCGGGTGACGGGTTGCCCGCCCTCGTCGCCGAGGTAGGCCACACGGGCCGCCTCCACATCGGGCAGTTGGGACTGGGCGACGTCGCGCAGCCGAGCGTAGAGCTCGGCCACGTCGCGGCCCGCTAGCCGGTAGAGCACGCGAGTGCCCTCACGGCGCGTGGTGACCAGGTTGGCCTGCCGCAGCGTCTGCAGGTGCGCCGACGAACTGGTCACGCCGAGACCGGCGGCGTCGGCGAGGGAGGCCACGTCGCGTTCCCCTTGGGCCAGCAGATCCAGCAACTCCAAGCGCTTGCCAGACGCCAGGGCCTTGCCGACCCGGGCGAACTGCTCGAATAGGGCGGTCTTACGGTCGCGGTCAGCCACTGTGGCCTCCTCCAGTATTCTATGGAATAGTGTAGGAGAACGGTGACCGAAACTGAAACCCAGTAGTCACGAGAGGTTTGGTGTGCGGCCGTTGAGCACGCAGCAGGAGGACGCCGTCCGCGTCCTGGCCGACTACTACTCCTCGACCGCCGAGGCGTACGAGCAGATGTGGGCGTCTGCGATCAACCCGGCCGCGGTGCGTCTGCTGGAGCGATTGCACCTCGCGTCCGCTCGGCGCGTCCTCGACCTCGGTGCTGGGACCGGCACGTTGCTCCCGGCCCTTCGGCGGGTGGCGCCGTCCGCGCTGATCGTGACCGCCGACCGGGCTGATGGGATGCTTCGGCGCTCGCGGCACCGCCACAGCGTTGTCCTCGACGCGGCGCGGCTTCCGTTCGCGACAGCGACGTTCGATGTCGTCGTCATGGCCTTCATGCTCTTCCACGTGCCCGATCCGGTGGGCGCGTTGCGCGAGGCCCGTCGCGTGCTCACGGCCGGTGCCCAGGTGGGGTTGACGTCCTGGGGCCGGACGTCGGTCGTCCCCGCCCTGGATATCTGGTACGAGGAACTGGACCGGCATGGCGCCCCGCCGGCCCCGCCAATGGTTGCCCGGCACGACTTGATGGACACGCCGGAGAAGGTGCGTGGTTTGCTGGACGCGGCCGGCTTCCGCGACCCGACGATTGCCTTCATCCCGTGGTCGCACCGGCCGAAAATGGACGACTTCTTCCAGCGGCACCTCGCGCTCGGCGCGACCGGTCGCCGACTGGTTGGGCTGTCGCCCGACGCTCGGTCGGCCTTCGTCCGGGCAGCTCGATCTCGGCTGGAGAAGCTCAACCCGGACGACTTCGAGGACCGCAGCGAGGTCATCGGCGCAACCGCGATCGCCGGGTGATGACGGTGGACGGCCAGGTGATTTCGCTCGTTGACGTTGGGTTGGGCAACAGCGCCTATCTCTTGGATCTGGGTGACGGACGCGCGCTGTCCGTGGACCCGTCTCTCGACCTACGGGCGACCTACCGGGCGGCCGAGGCCAGGCGCCTACGCATCGCGTACGCGGCGGAGACCCACCTGCACGCCGACTTCGTCTCCGGCGCACGGCAACTCGCGGCCGACCACAATGCGCTCATCCTGGCATCCGCGGCCGGTCGGCGAAAGTTCGGCCACGTCGGGTTGGCCGATGGCGACGAGGTCGACCTCGGCGGCCTGACCTTACAGGCTCTCGCAACGCCGGGACATACGCCGGAGCACGTGTCCTACCTCGTACTGGACGGGTCGAAGGAGGTCGGCGTATTCACCGGCGGGTCACTCATCGTCGGCGCGGCCGCCCGTACCGACCTCGTCCACATCCACCGTACGGCCGAGTTCGCGCGCGCTCAGTTCCGATCGCTGCAGCGCCTCGCCGGACTGCCCGATTCAACCGCGGTGTGGCCCACCCACGGGGCCGGGTCGTTTTGCTCGGCACCACCTGGTGCTGCGCGAGTCTCCACGATCGGCACCGAGAAGACCGCCAACGCACTGCTCGCCGCGCCCGACGAGGACGCATTCGTCATCGGCCTGCTCAGGAGCCTCGGCAGCTATCCGGCGTACTTTAACCGGCTCGCCGAGGTCAATCGGCGCGGGCCGGATGTGCTCGCGTCACCACCCGTTCTCGCACCGCTCGACTCCGAACGCGTGCGGCGCCTTATCTCCAGCGGTGGGTACGTCGTCGACGTGCGTCCGGTCGCAGACTACGCGGCGCAGCACATTCCCGAGTCGGTGTCGATCCCGCTGCGCGCGCAGTTCGCCACCTGGCTGGGCTGGCTGGTGCCGCCCAACGTGCCCATTGTCATCGTCCGCAACCCCGATCAGGATCCCGCCGACATCGTCTGGCCCGCCCTCACCATCGGCTACGCCATCACCGGCGAGCTAGCCGGGGGGGTCGCCGCCTGGCGCTCGAGCGGCGGCGAGGTCGCCAGCACGCGGCTTGTCGGTCCAGCCACTGTGGATACTCGGGTGGTCGTGGACGTCCGCCAGGCCAGCGAGGTGGCTTCGGGGCACTTGCCTGGGGCGGAACTGATAGAACTCGGCCGGCTCACCGAGGCTGCCTCGGGTCTGCCCGCCGGCTCGGCGACCGTGATGTGCGGGCACGGTGAACGGGCCGCGACGGGCGCCAGCCTCCTGGAGCGGGCCGGCCGTACCGACGTGTCGATCCTGAACGAGGCTGGCCCCGAGGAGTGGGCTGTCGCCACGGGCCGGGCCCTCGAGACCGACCGATGACCCGCGCACCGTCCGCACCGCTGCGGCTAGGTCTGCGGGCCAACCTCGCCCAGTTCACCCTGCTGGTCGCCGTCAACGCGCTCGTCGGCGCGATGATCGGCCAGGAGCGCAGTATTCTGCCGCTGCTCGCCGACCAGGTCTTCGGCCTGACGGCCGTCACGGCGTCGCTGACGTTCATCGTCGCGTTCGGTCTGACCAAGGCGGCCACCAACCTTGCCGCCGGTTCGCTCTCCGACCGGTACGGGCGAAAGCCGGTCCTGGTCGCGGGCTGGCTCATCGGTCTGCCCGTACCGCTGCTGTTGATCTGGGCACCCGGCTGGGGGTGGGTCATCGTCGCCAACGTGCTCCTCGGGATCAACCAGGGCCTCACCTGGTCCACCACCATCGTCATGAAGATCGACCTGGTGGGCCTCGACCGGCGCGGCCTCGCGATGGGCCTCAACGAGGCCGCCGGCTACACCGCCGTCGCCGCCACGGCCCTCGCGACCGGTTGGCTGGCCGCCGAGCACGGCCTGCGACCCGCACCCTTCCTTATCGGCATCGCCGTCGCGGCCCTCGGCCTCGGACTGTCCACAGTGTTCGTGCGGGAGACGCACCACCACGCGAGGCACGAGGCGGCCAGCCACAGCCGGGCCGGCGGCGACCTGAGCGGACGCCACATACTGATCCGTACGAGCTTCACCGAGAAGGCCCTCTCGTCGGCCAGTCAAGCCGGCATGGTCAACAACCTCAACGACGGCCTCGCCTGGGGGCTGTATCCGATCCTGTTCGCCACCAGCGGCCTCGGACTGGCCCGCATCGGCGCGCTCGCCGCGATCTACCCGGCGGTCTGGGGTCTGGGCCAGACGGTGACCGGGGCACTGTCGGACCGGTGGGGCCGTAAATGGCTCATCGTCGGCGGCATGCTCACGCAGGCCGTCGGCATCGCCATCGTCGCTGCGGGCAGCGGCTTCGCCATCTGGGCGGTCGCCGCGATTCTCATGGGCGCGGGCACCGCGATGGTCTACCCGACGCTGCTCGCCGTGATCGGAGACGTGGCCCACCCAACCTGGCGGGCCCGCGCCGTGGGCGTCTACCGCCTCTGGCGCGACGGCGGCTACGCGGTCGGCGCACTCATCGCGGGCATCACCGCCGACCTGCTGGGCATTCGCACGGCAATATGGCTGGTTGCCGGGATCACCGCCGCCTCCGGCCTCCTCGTCGCGGCGCGCATGTACGAAACCCGTCCTAGGACTTGAGTGGTCGGCGGACTTGACTGACCGAGTCGGTCAGTTATGATGAGTGGCATGGTTCGCATGATCCCGCCGGACCGCCTTCGGGCGGTGCTGGACGAAGCGGCCCGGGTCTTCGTCGTCCACGGCTATCGGCGCACGCAGATCCAGGACGTGGCCGACGCGCTCGGCCTCGCCAAAGGGACCCTGTACGGGTACGCGCAGAGCAAGGAGGCACTCTTCGCCGGCGCCGTCCGGTTCGCCGATGACGCCGAGCCGCTGCCCGACCCCTCGAGGCTGCCGCTCGCGGCACCGGCCGCGGGTGAGCTGGCGGCTCTCGTCGCCTCCCGGCTCGCGGCCGAGGTGCCCGACATGGCCCTTACCCGCGCCTTGTCCCGGCGGGCGAGACCGATCGGGCAATCCGCGGCGGCTGAGGAACTGGCGGCGATCGTCGTCGATCTTTACCGTCGGCTGGCGCGCAACCGTACGGCCATCAAGCTGGTGGACCGGTGCGCGCCGGAGCTGCCCGAACTGGCCGAGGTGTGGCTCAACACCGGCCGTGGCGCGCAGATGTCGGGGATGGAGACCTACCTGAGCCGGCGGCAGGCCGCCGGCGACCTCGTGCTACCGGGGCCGGTGCCGCTCGTCGCCCGCACCGTGGTTGAGCTGTGCGTGCTGTGGGCGGTGCACTGCCGCTTTGATCCGGCACCCCAAGCGACCATCGCGTCGCCGGTCACGGCGATCGACGACGAAGAGGTCGCGGCAACGCTGGCCACGCTCCTGGCGCGGGGCCTGACATCGACACAGCACAGCACCGCCTGATTTGGAGGCCGTCATGCTCCGTCGTACCTGTCCCGTCAAGCCGCCGCAGCCCTGGCCCGCCCGCGCGGCAGCCACACTCACGGGTCCGCTGTTCGGTTACCTGTCGCGGCAAGCCGCCCGCCCACACGGCCTCGCGGGCCGACTGCTGGGCCGCATCTGGATCCGCGAGACCGCCGTGGTCAATGACGTCGCCATCGACCTGCTCGACGCCAAGCCCGGCGAGCGGGTGGTGGAGATCGGCTGCGGCCCGGGCCGGGCGCTGGGTTGGCTCGCCGCTGACGGTGCAACCGTCGTCGGGGTCGACGTGTCGCCGACCATGCTGGCCACGGCCCGGCGGCGCAACGCCCACCTGGTGGCCGGTGGTCGGCTGGAGCTCCTGTTGGGCGATGGCATCGCCCTGCCGCTGCCCGACGACGCGGTGGACGGAGTTGTCGGAGTGCACACCATCTACTTCTGGCCCGACCCGGCTGCGACCTTCGGCGAGGCCGCCCGAGTGCTGCGACCCGGCGGTCGTCTCGTCCTCGCCTACCGCGCCGGCGAGCATCCGTTGCCGCGCCGGCTCGATCCGAGTGTCTATCACGCGCCGACCACGGAACAGCTCACGAAATGGCTGGACGCAGCGGGATTCGCCCATGTCGACGTGCGTTGGCGCCCCGACGTGGAACACGGCGTCGCCTGGGTGACCGCGGTGCTGCCGGGCACCAGTAAGCCGGTCAGCGTCCGTACAGCCGCGGGCGAGCCGGCTGCGCCGAGTGGGTGACGGGCAATCCGGCCGACCGCCACGCCCGGAACCCGTCGATCACATCAATCGCGCGGTGCAGTCCGAGTTGTTGTAGCGAGTCCGCCGCTAACGATGACGAGTAGCCCTCGTCGCAGCAGATGATCCAGCGCACATTGTGGTCGACCGCCTCGGGCATGCGCGCCGCACTGGTCGGGTCGCAGCGCCACTCGAGGTGTACCCGTTCGATGACCACGGCTCCCGGAATGTCGCCGTCGGCGCGCCGCTGGAACTCCGGCCGGATGTCGACAACGACGGCGCCGCTCTGCATCGCCGCCCAGGCCCGGTGCGGCGTCAGCCGTTCCAGCGGCAAGCGCGCCCGCCGCAGCATCTCATCGATCGTGACCATCGCATCCGTTCTCTTCGGACCAAGACCGCGACGCCATCGTAGGACGGGCACTCGGCGGGGGCCATCCACTGTAGAGCTATAAAGGTGGGCGAAGGGCGGTAATGAGGACCGTAGTGGCGACGCTGTCGTGCCGCTCGGGCGGGAGCAGTTGCCGCATCTGGTCGATGAGCTGGGAACCGAACAGCGGATACAATGCGGCGTCCGCCAGGCTGAACGGCACCGGGTTGTCGATCCTGATGTCGGTGAACGTGACGTTTTCAAGCTTTCGCAGAAGTACCCGTCTTGACAAAGCGCCAGAGATGCACCCGGCCCACGCCGCGGCCGAGCCGAGGACGGCCGGCGGCAGGTCCTCGTCGACGGTGAGGTCGACGATGCAGATTCGCCCACCCGGGCGTAACACCCGGAAGACTTCCGCCAATGTTCGGCTCTTGCGGGCGGACAGGTTGATCACGCCGTTGGAGATGACGACGTCAACGCTTGTGTCGGGCAGCGGGATTGCCTCCATTTCGCCGCGCCGGAACTCGGTCCACCCGTCGACGCCGGCCTGTTGCGCATGTGTGCGGCCTCGGGTGCACATCTCCTCTAACAGGTCCAGGCCGATGACGCGGCCCGACGGGCCGACCCGTCGCGCCGCCAGGATCGAGTCGATGCCGCCGCCGCTGCCGACGTCAAGAACGGTTTCCCCCGGCTGGAGTGCGGCGTGGCGGACCGGGTTGCCGACGCCGAGTGCCCAGTTGACCGCGCCCGGGGGCAGTAGGCCGAGTTCCTCGTCGGTGTACGACCGGCGGGTGACCGGCTCGCCGCCGCCGGTGGGAATCTCGGCGTATGCCAGGCGGACGGCCTGCCGGATCTCGTTCTGGTACATGAGATCCTCGGTCATCGGCTACAACTCCTCCACGAACTGGTTCAGTTGCCGGATCAATTCCGGTGGCACCTCGTCGGTGGTCTGCGCGGCGAGGAGGCCGCGCAGGTGCTTTACGAACTCGAGTTCGCCGCAGCAGCGTTGACAGATCGCCAGGTGCTCCGTGATCTTCGCGTGGTCGACCGGCGGGACCGAGGCTTCCACGTACGCCCATAGCTGCCGCACAGCCTGGTCGCACGGGATCAACGGTTCACGTGGTTCGGTCATGGCGTTCTCCGGTGTTCCTTGAGCAGACCCATCTCCTCGGCGTACGTCCACATCTCCCGCTCGAATGCTTTGCGACCCCGGTGCAGCCGGGCCAGGACGGTGCCCAGCGGCGCCTGGCATAGGCGGGCCACTTCCTTGGTGGCGAAGCCCTCCATGTGGCACAGCACGAGCGGCATCCGGTAGATCTCGGGTAGACGCAGCAGCACCTGGCGCACGTCTTCCTTCGTGAACGAGTGCAGGAAGTCGAGGTGAACGGTGTCCGAGTAGGGGAATGGGTCCTCCTCGACGATGGTCCGGTAGAGCGAGAAGTTGTCGGCATCGGCCACCGGAAGCTCCTCGGCCGAGCGCGCCCGTTTGCGCTCCCGGTCGCGGTACACGTTCACGAGGATCACCTGGAGCCAGCGGCCGCCCGCCTGGTCTGCCTCCAGCTCGGGGTAGGCGAGATAGCCACGTAGCAGGGCCTCCTGCACGAGATCCTCCGCCTCATCTCGGGTGAGGCGCCGGGCAAGCGCCAACAGCCGCGGCAGCTGAGCGCGGGCCAGCGCCTGGAAGGCGTCCTTGGTCCGCGGTGTGCGCCTGGCCGGCGTACCCGACATCCCTTGCCTCCCAGCCCGCAGCGGTCGTGGCGCGGCAAGCGAAGTCTGCCCGTTCATGTGCAACGACCGTTCATGTGCAGCGTCCGTTCACGTGCACCCCACGTCCCTTCCCCCTAAGAGACGTACGCCGGGACGTAGTTATTGCATTCCGTCAGCCCGCAATAAACGGGCCGGCCGATGCCGTCCTTTACGTTAGGCGACGCAACCGAGGGAGTGGGCCATGACCGATCGGAAAGCGGTCCGACGCCTGGACGAGATCCGGGCTCAGGCGGGTGAGGTCCCAGGCGTCGCCGTGCGTCGGCTCAAGCGGGTCGAGGAGGTCGAGCTGAAATTGCTGGACGTCGACCCGGGCCAGGCGACCCCCTTCCACGTGCACCCACACGCACACGAAGGGGTGATCATGGCGGGACGCGGAGCCTTGCGCGTCAACGACGTGACGCAACCGCTCACATCGGGTGACTCGTTCTCGATCGACCCGAACGAGCCGCACGCGATCGAGAGCCACGGCTCCGAGCCCATGCGCATCGTGTGCCTTGACTGCTTCATCGACTAGTCCAAGGGAATACGCCGCCGGCTGAAGTACCACCGAGCAATGTGGAGGAATCATGTCAACCTTGGTCAACGCTGAGGAGCTCACGGCCAAAGTCAAGGAAATGTACCGACAGGTTGCCGAGAAGCCGGAAGCGGGCTTCCATTTCGAATTGGGGCGGCCGCTGGCCGTTCGTCTCGGGTACGACGTCGATGTCCTGGACCGGATTCCGGCTGGCGCGGTCGAGTCGTTCGCTGGGGTCGGCTTCTTCTTCGACCTTGCGCGCCTCAGCGAAGGCGGCACGGTCGTCGATCTCGGCAGCGGTTCCGGAATGGACGCCTTCTACGCCGCCAGCCTGGTGGGGTCAACGGGCCGTGTGGTCGGCGTCGACTTCACCGTGGAGCAACTGGACAAGGCCCGTCGGCTCGCGGCCGATGCGGGGGTGGACCGGATCGAGTTCCGGGAGGGTCGCATCGAAAGCCCGCCCATCGACGATGGCAGCGCCGACTGCGTGGTCTCCAACGGCGTCATCAACCTCTCGCCCGACAAGGCGCAGGTCTTCGCCGCCGCGGCACGCCTGCTGCGTCCAGGCGGGCGCCTTGCTGTGGCGGACATCGTCACTGAACGGCAGCTCACTGATTCCATCATCGCGAATGCGGACCTCTGGGCGTCCTGCATCGGCGGTGCGGCGCAGGAGGACGAGTACGTCGAGGCAATCGAGGCCGCCGGGTTACGCATCGCAACGGTTCGCCGCAACCCCTACGAGTTCGTTTCTACGCAAGCGCGCAACGCCAGCGGAACGTATGGCGTCAAGAGCATCTCCCTACTCGCCATCAAACCATCACACTGACCGAACCAATGACGTCGCCGGCAGTCGCGGTCACAAGAAAAGGAGAGAGCCATGGCACAGAAGGCCGTCGTCAGCCTAATCACTGGCATGGAGGACCTCGAGAAGGTCACCGTCGCGTTCCTCGTCGCGGTCGGTGCCGCCGAGCAGGGTCGATCCACCCTGATGTTTCTGACCAAGGAGGCGGTCAGGCTCGCCATCCCGGGCGTCGCTGTCGGGAGCGGCTGCGACGGCTGCCCACCCCTGCCGGACCTGTTCGGACGGTACGAGACAGCGGGTGGCCGGTTCCTGGTCTGCCCGATCTGCTTCGACGCCCGGAAGCTGGACAAGGGCAACCTGCTGTCCAACGCTGAGATCGGCGGCACCGTGCCACTGTGGCAGTGGATCGGCGACGATGGCGCCACGACGTTCAGCTTCTGACCCTAGCCTGGAAAAGTACAGCGGCATGGCTGAGCCCACCGGGGACGATGTTCGGCGCGCTGCGACGATGTTCACCGGATTGCTGGTCTCGGGCACAGCGCGGGACTGGTCCGCGAGCGCCGGCGAACTCACGTGGACCGCCAGTGAGGTGGCGGCTCACCTCACCGACGTCTGTGGCTTCTACGCCATCCACCTCGCCCTGCGCAGCCATCGCCGACTGCGCTTCGATGTTGCCCTGCACCCGACGGCGAGCGTGGCCGACCGGGCCGCCACCATCGATGCGTTGGCGACTCACCTGGCTCAGGTCATCGATACCGCACCGCCCGATGCCCGGGCCTGGCACCACTGGGGGATGGCTGACCCTTTGCGGCTTTTCCGCCATGGCCTGCGACGAGCTACTCGTACACGGCCGGGACATCGCCGACGGCTGGGCGCAACCGTTCGACCCCGACCGGGACCTATGCGCCCGCGTGGTGGCCCGGCTGTTTCCCTGGGCGCCGCGAACAGTGGACCCGTGGGATGCGCTTCGGTGGGCCAACGGACGCATCGCACTGCCGGACCACCCGCGGCTGTCGAGCGACTGGGCCTGGCATAGCGCCCCGCTGATCGAGTGGGACGGACAGCGCCCCACGTCAGTGGAGGCACCCGACAGCTATACATGGAACCCAACGACGCGGCGCTGGCGGCCGACATAGACAAGACTATGTTCGTACGGCTCGGCACCACACAGGTGAGGAGTCCCTAGTGCAGACACCGGACTGGGCTGGCCCCTTGACCGAGGCCTACCAGCAGGCCCTCGCCTACCTGACCAGCGTTCCCACCCGGCCCGTCGGTTCCCGAGCGACACCGACCGAGCTGCGAGCGGCACTCGGCGGCCCGCTGCCGGAAGGTGCCGGCGATCCCCGCACGGTGATCGCCGAGCTGGCTGCGGCGGCCCAGCCGGGACTGGTCGCCTCCTCCAGCGGCCGGTTCCATGGCTTCGTCATCGGCGGCGCCACCCCGGCCGCGCTGGCGGCGGACTGGCTCACTGCCACCTGGGACCAGAACGCGGGCCTGTACCTACCCGCACCTGCCGCCGCCGTGGTCGAGGAGGTGGCGGGCGGCTGGGTAGCGCAGCTGTTGGGGCTGCCGCCACACGTCTCCGTCGGGTTCGTCACCGGCGGCCAGATGGCCAACTTCACCGGGCTCGCCGCCGCCCGGCACGACGTCCTGCGGCGCGCAGACTGGGACGTGGAGAAGCACGGATTGATCGGGGCACCGCCGGTACGGGTGCTCGCCGGCGCCGAACGGCACGACACGATCGACCGAGCGCTGCGGTTCCTCGGATTGGGCACCAACGCCGTCTCCGCGGTCGCGGTAGACGAGCAGGGACGGATGCGCCCGGAAGCGCTACAGGATGCACTTCACCCGACGACAGGACCGACGATCGTCTGTGCCCAGGCCGGCAACGTCAACACCGGGGCTGTTGATCCGCTCGCGGACGTCTACGGTCTCGCCCACGAGGCCGACGCGTGGGTCCACGTCGACGGCGCCTTCGGGCTATGGGCCGCGGCCAGCCCCAGGCTGCGTCCGCTTTTGACCGGCTTCGAACTCGCCGACTCATGGGCCACCGACGCCCACAAGTGGCTCAACGTGCCCTACGACAGCGGAATTGCCCTCTGTGCCCACCCCGACGCGCACCGCGCAGCCATGGGCATGCGCGCCGGCTACCTGCCTCAAGACAACGGCGGCGAACGGGACGCGATGGACTACAACCCGGAGCTCTCCCGCCGCGCCCGCGGCTTCCCCATCTACGCCGCCATTCGCGCGCTCGGACGCGACGGTATCGCCGACCTCGTGGAGCGCTGCTGCGCGCTGGCCCGGCGCTTCGCGGAGGGACTGGCCGCACACGAGCGCATTGAGATACTCAACGACGTCGTGCTGAACCAGGTTCTTGTTCGCTTCCACGCCCCCGACGGCGACCACGACGGTCTCACCAACCAGATCGTGCGGCGGACCCAACAGGAGGGCACGTGCTGGATGAGCGGAACCACCTGGCACGGCCAGGCCGCCATGCGAATCTCCGTGATCAACTGGTCCACCGACGAGGCGGACATAGACACATCAGTGACCGCCATCATCCGTACCCTCGAAGTCGAAAGTGCGGGACGCACGAGTGTGCGGGGTTGACGTCTCGCCTGCAAGGCCTCGCGAGCAATCGGGAGATGGAGAGGCCGTGGCGGACCTCGTGAGTGAACGTCTTCTGGCCCAACCACGTCAGCACCCATGTGCTGCTCGTCAGCCCAAGAGTGACTTGGGCACCGTCTGGATGGCGAAGCCGACGCGAGCAAGGCTGGCCGGGATCGCGGCGGCCATAGGCCGCACGAGCGTCGCCGCCAGGCGTGCGACGGCGGCGAGCATGCTCGCATCGAGCACCGCGAGGGCGAGGCGCCGGCAATGCGGCTGTTTCAAGGCTCGAGCCAATAGAAACGCCAGAAGTCGTATTCGATGGGGAGCACCTCGACCCTGCCGAAGCCGGCGGCGGTGGCATAGGCCCGTACGGTGCTGGGGCGGATCACCGTGCCCGTACCGGCGGAATCCTTGTCGAGCAAGCCGACGGGCAGGCAGTGCAGGATGCTCCAACCGTAGTTGAGGGCTTCGATCTCGTGCGCGGGCACGCGGTGAACTACTCCGCCACCTGCTCGTCGGCGATCTCGCCGGGGTGCTTGCGTGCCGCCGGTAGCCGCACCGTTCCGCTCGGACATAACCCGTCCGACACGAATGGAGGGGAAGCGTCGAGCACGGGGTGGTGGGGTTGTTCGCCAGGTGTGCGTGAGCTGTTGAGGGGGTCATGGTAGGCCTTTCTGCTCTGTTAAGGGTCGCGGATGAATCTGGTGTGGACGGTCGGTGGCGGTAGTGGGCGACGGTCTCCCGACGTTCCAGCCGGAGGATCGCGGCGTCGAGGATTTCGGCATCGCCGCCCGATGTGTTGCCGGTCGCTTGCTCGGCCCGGAGCACAGCTAGCACTCCGGCAAGCGCGCTGTCGGGTTTGGCGGCGTCGCCCTTGCCGAATGCAGCTTGGGTCAAGGCGAATCGCGCGTCGCCGGGGCGCCTGAGCGTGGCGGGCGACGTTGCGCGCATGCTTCCTCGGGCAGCCGATCACGCATCCCCTTTCGCGGTCGGATCGTTGTCGGCGAACGCCCGCAACTCGTTGGCCAGGCGCAGCACCTCGGCTTCCAGCGCGTCCACATCGGGCGGCGGAAACACGCTCGGACCGGGCCGGGTGCGGGGCATGCGGGCAGCCATGGCCACGGAGAGCGCAGCCATAAACGCGACCGTCGCCTGGTTCCACGCCTCGGCGTAGCTCAGGGCTTCACGGTGGGTCCGGTCCGGCACACTGGTCTGCTCGCGCCACTCGGCCAATGCACACGGTCCACACAGGACGCGGCGGCCGTTGGCCAGGCGATGGCTGCAGCGAATGCAGGCGGCGGTGGTGAACTTCATGATCGTCCTTTCGGGGTTCTGGGGCTGCGCGGAGGGTGTCTCCTGTCCGGGCCGCTCGGGCCCGGAGACAAGGGAGGACACCTTCGCTCCGCGGAGCGGAGGAGACAGCAGTTTGCCTTTCGTCGGAGACACTTAAGACACCTCCGCGGCCACCTGCAGCTCGAACCCGCGGGCGCTCCAGCCGTCCAATGTCGAGGAGCCTTGCCGTTGCCGCGTACACGTCATCGCGCAGCCGGCGGATCGACTTGGTTAGCTGGTTGGCAGACATCGGGCTCAGCCCGCAGCGCGGCAACGATCGCGGCATCGAGGTCGTCCAGCTTCGCCCGTTGGATGTCTTCCTGTATCGGTCCGTCCTCGGGGCTCCGATGTGGATTCGGGTGTCGTCGCGGGGGACGTGCAACACACGGCCGGGCTCAGCCTCGGTGGAGTCGATGTCGACCACAGCTGCCGTGCGCCCGGCTTCGCCGGATGAACTGTTGGCCAGCACGTGCCCTCGCGGTCCTTGCCGATCCTCATGATCCGCGGCGTTCGAACTGTGGTCATAGGCAGCAATGGATTTCTGAAGATAATGCGGCGAGGTCGAGTGAGCGGGCTGACGATCCATCCGGGAGTACTGGATCCCCGCCAAGAACCTCGATGACATCAACGCCAACCTCGTCGGTGCCATCGACCTCGTCGCCACATGGCGGTCGCGATCACCAGAGGCGAGAGTCGGCCTCGTGGAGTGATGAACTGGCATTCTATGATGGAGTCCCACTGTTGGTTGGGAGGCGACGTGATTGAGCCTGTGCAGATCTTCTGGGCACCAGCCGGTGCGAGCATGCCGGCGCTGGGAGCGCGGGCTCTGGTCGACGTGACTGACGGGGACACGCCGAATTTGCGCATGCCGGTCCGGATGTTGTCGGTGGATACGCCGGAGGTGACTGCGAGAACCGCGCAGCGTGCCAGCGTGATCGACCAAGAATTCAAACAGCTCGGGCAATGGATCCGGCAAGGCAAGGCGCCGATCGACGCGGGATTGGCCGAGTTCCTGTTGCCGAAGCTGGAGACCGGCCGGGCGGGCAGCCTGCAACTCGAGCAGGGCCAGGCCGCCTCCGCGTTCGGCAAGCAGAACATCACAACCCGCCTGGCCAGGCCGAGCGGCCGGCCGCGCGCCATCTTCATCCGCGTGGCCGACAGCCCATTTGACAACAACAACCGGCTGCTGGCCTACGTCGCCCCGGACTACAGCGAAAAGGAAAGGCGGGAGATCCCCAAACAGCAGCGGCCGACCTTTAACCTCGACCTCGTTACGAGCGGCTGGGCAGCCCAGTTTGTGATCTACCCGTCCATCCCGGGTGTGGAGGACCTGACGCTGCTGATTCAGGCCGCAGCCGACGCTCGGATGGCCGGTGCCGGCATATGGGCCAGCGCCGAGACACTGCTGGCCTACGAGTACAGGGCCATGGAGAAGCTGTTTCGGATCACCGACCAGAAGGTCAACAACCAGCCGCTCAATGTGAACGAGCGGTCCTGGAGGGAGCGGTTCTGCGTACATGCGTACTCGCGTCCTGCACGGACCCGAGGACTACTTCGGTATCGACCCCGAATACCGGCTATGGGATCTGGCCCCAGGACCTCAACCAAGCGGTCGGTCGGCTCAACCTCACACCAGCACCACGTCTTGTCGGCACGAACTAGGCATAGGCGCCGGGCGCCTCGTTCTGGAGACCACCGCTTAGACATGCGCAACCGTCGATACAGCGTCCCACGACCATCAGCTCATCTACATGATCGAGCGTGCGACTAGCGGCAGATCCGGATGCCGGCGGTGGGCGCGCTCGGCGGAGATCGGTTTGTCTGATCTTTGAGGCGGTTCCAGGGCCACACCTCGGAACGCGCAGCGCGGCTTCGCGCGTTACCGACAGCCTCGTAGCGTCTCGATCCGGGCGGCACGCACCGGACCAATCCGTACCGCTGAGCTATGCACCATCGAAGACGCCGCCGATGGTGGTCAGCCTCCACTCAAGCTTGGCCGTTATACGCCCGACAGCCGAGTACCTCCCCTACTCTGTGCTGGCGCTGACGGTCCGGCTGACGACGCCGGAGTTGCCGTCGACAGTCACCGATTGGCCATCTCTCAGCAGGGTCGTGGCGTTTCCGGTGCCGACCACCGCCGGTATCCCATGCTCCCGTGCGATGATGGCTGGATGGGAGAGGATCCCGCCGCTGTCGGTGACAAGAGCCCCCATGCTGGGGAAGACGACCGACCAGGCGGGCGAGGTGACGGGGCACACCACGACGTCTCCCGCCTGGATCTTGCCGAAGTTTTGCTCGCCCATCACCACCCGGACCGTGCCTGTATACCGACCCGGTGATGCAGGGGCGCCAGCCAACACGTACCTGCCGTGTGCCTGTAAGGGTTTCTCAAAGAATGGGTTGAGCCCCCACATCACCGCCCGGTTGACGAGGCGAGCCGCTGGTGGCAGAAGGTCGAAGGGAGGCGCGCCCGGTGCCTCGCCATACGCACGGGGTCCAGGGTGGGCTAGGGCCCATGCTCGCTGCCCCCTGGCCAGCCGTGCCGTCCTATGGCGATTTGCGCCGTCGAAGAGCGCTGCGCGGGCATCGTGCGCCTCCAGGAATAACACGTCGTCAACCGCCGACAGGTGGCCCCGGTGTACTAACCGGCGCCCTATCTCAAGCGCGACGTAGCGAAGAAGAGCCGCTTGGACGCTGTACGTCCACCAAACACGGTCCTCAAGGGCCGGATAAGCCTGACGAGCGCGGAGCAGAACTCGCTCGAATCGCTCCCGGTCGGCCTTCGGGTGGGAGACCAGGAGGGAGCGGGCCTCCTCAGCAGCCTCGTTACGCCGTCGCGAGGATGTCTCGGTTGCCTCCTCGAGTGAGAACTGCCGCTCCATTTGATCGGCTACTAAGCGAAGCAGGAGATGCTGCATCTCGGCCAACGTTGGCTCGATGATGTCGTAGTTGAGCGAACGATGCCCGTTGGCAGCCACGTAGTCAGAAAACGCTCGACCGAACTCGGGGTCCACCTCCGCCAGCCGCCCTGGGGTGGACTCATCGACTCTGGTCAGTAGCTCACTGACGGCCGGCTTGGACCGGGCCAGTCGGGCGAGATCGGCAAGCTGTCGGGCCGGCTCGGTGGAGGTGGTGGACAGTCCCTCCAACAAGCTGAGCGTCTTGGCGGTGTCCCACCCCAGCAGCTCTCGGCACACCTCGGCGAGCTCGTAGACGACGATCCAGAACGCGAGTCCCACCATGAGATGGGCTGGGTGCCCTACCAGCTCGATTCTGCGATCGAGCTGGGCCGCCAGGTCCTCATCAGAGAGTAAGCCGAGATCGATCCCCAGCACTCGGTTGGCCTCCTCTTGATGCAAGGGCCGCCACTCGTCGGTCCAGCGGCGGATGACGGTGGCGGGCAGGTCCGAGGCGATGGCCTGGCGGGCGGAACCGATGCGCCGACGGATGGCCGGATGAACCTTCATGAGAAATCTCATGAGCCAACGGGGAGGCGGGCCCGGGCGGCCTCGACCCGCAGGTGGTGCCCCCACCGGGATCACGTGAACGTATAGCCAACCGCCGATGACGGCGACCTCGACCCGGTCGACCAGGATGCCGAACTCGGCGAAGGCGGCCGGGAACACCTTGACGATCTGCTCGAAGGGCAGGATCCTGCCGAACGGCGACGTGGGGACCGGTTCGTGGAAATCGTCCCGCTCCCAGTAGCCCGGCGGCACCTCGATAGAGATCGGGACCGGCTCGGCTGAAGCGGTGGGCAGAGCGGTGATCGGCCGAGCCTGGAGAAGCCAAAGTGAATCACCGGCGACCGCCCACTCGATGTCCTGGGGACGCCCCAGATGCCCCTCGACCCGTCGGGCGAGACCGCCGATCGTTTCGGCCCACCTGGGGCTCAGCACCGTCGCTGCCTGTGGAGCCGCGAGGGAGCCGTCCTCTCCCACCGACCAGCGCTCAGGGGTCGTCTCGCCTGAGACGAGACGCTCTCCCAACCCGTCCACCGCTTCAATAACGGTATGGCGGATGCCAGTGACCGGATCAGCGGTGAAGGCCACCCCTGCCGTATCGGCGGGGACCATCGGCTGGATCAGGACCGCCATCGAGCCAGACCCATGACTACCTCTATAGATATCGACACGATTCCCGAGGCGCGACCGCCAGCACCGCAACACCGCATCGGCGAGCCCGTCATCATAGACGTTGAGCACCGTTTCGAACTGTCCGGCAAAGGAGGCCCGCCCGCTGTCCTCGGCCGTACCCGACGATCGCACCGCCCATGGCCCAGGGCCGATCAGCGCTGGCACTTCCCGCAACGCTTCTCGAACCCGAACGGGCAAGTGATCGTGGGCGTCCAAGAAGGCCTCGGTCGATACCACTACGCCGGCCGGCACTTGGAAGCCGGCCCGACGGAGCACTGCTAGAGTTGCCGCTTTGTTCCCCGCCAGCGCTGGGTCCTCACAGCTGGCATCGTCCAGGCTGATCAGCGCAACAGCCGACGCCTGCCCGAGCCGTTCGTCGGTCGTCATCTCTTCTTCCTCTCACGTTTTGCCGCATTGTCTCTTCGTACGGTTTCGTTAATGATCTGTGACGCAGCGACCTGGATCGCCTCGGTGGCCTTAGCCGGAGACAAGCCAAAACGGAGCCGCATCAAGACATATGAGGTCGACGACATCAGATGGCGAAGCGAGGCGAACGTGGTGCGGGCGTCGTCGTCGGGTAGGTTGGGGAACTGGCGACGGAATACATGCCAACGGTGCGTGTCGCGCTGTCGGAGGTCCTCTCCGAACATCTGCAGCTCGCCATCCCCGAGCGCCATTCCTAGCAAGGCGCGGATCACCTCGAAGTTCGCCTCGGTATGAGTGAACAGCCGGCCGAGACCCGCGATCCACTCCTCCACCGTCGACACCTCGCTGAACCGCTCATCGCCGAATCCGGGAGCAAGTTGCTCCACGGTCGCTGCAATGAGTTCTTGTCGTGTCGGGTAGTACCGATAGATGGTGCGATGGGTAAGCCCAGCGCGATCAGCCACCTCCTGCACCGAGAACCCGTCGCTCCGCCGTTGCACGAATAACTCGGCGGCGGCCGCGACGATGGCCTGGCGGGTGGCCTCGGTGTGCCGAGTGGCAGTGTCTGATGTCATAGTCTATGACCTCCATGTCACATGGTATGACAGCGGCTGATACCTGTCAATGGGAAGACGCCGTCGATGCGCTCGCCGCCGGTTGCCGACTCCACCGTGACGACCCGCGCCAGCACCCTCGCGACCACCCTCGATGGACAAATGTGGACGGCACCGGCGGCGCACCCGCGACGATCGGCGCCACTACGGCGAGGATGGGCTGTCACACGGGCCTCGGACCGTTTCGTGCGACACGCCCATCCGGGTGGTGAGTGTGTCCAATGCCGGGTTCGAGTTCAGGCCCAGGCGGCGGCGCGGGGACAGTTGCATCACCGTATCTTTGACGCCCTGCCATTGATCCAGAGTGGTTTGTGCGCCGCCACGCGGGTGCGACTCTCATCCTCTGGCCACCGCGGCGCAGCCTGATGATGACCGCTGCGCCGCGGTGAACCGCTTCATGTTGGCGTTCTGATCCGCCCTCTCCTTACCCGCTGCCGCTACTGTTCGTCCGGCCCGCTGGTCGCGTCGCTCCGGCGTTGCCTGCTCGTGAACGTCGGCTGTGACGCAACCCAATCGAGCTCATCGTCCACCGGCGTCGATCCGGTCTCCGCCTCCAGCGGTGGGTCCGCCAAGAACCCGCGACTCACACTGCTGCCGCATCGCTGTAGTGGGCCGGGCTCGGATCGGCGCCCGCCTCCCTGATCATGGTCTCCAGTTCCGAGGCCCAGGATGATCGTCGGGAAGCCGGCGCGGAGATCCAGCCGTTCTGTCGATGGGCCTTCACGTAGCGGATCATCGTCTTGTCCTCGTCGATGTAGAACGCGGCCCGGTTCGAGTCCCACCACTCCGGTAGAGGCACGACGAGGGGTGCCATGGGAATGACATTGCGCAAGTTGTCGTTCACCTGATCGATGGTCGGGTCCAGCAGGTAGCCGTCGACCTCGACGGCCAAGTGGCCTCCCCACATGCCAGGCTCGACACGGCTTCCCCGGCTGCTGCGCCCGCGACCCACGAGGGCTCCTCCATTACTCGATCCTCCGTCATCACGGCCAATTCGACGCGCACGAGCTTCGCGGTTGGGTAGCCCCGACCGCGGAGAAAGTGATGCAGCGCGTGTGACGTGCCGATGCATGTGGTCCGCTCCTCGCAGTGCTGCCACGCGGCTCTGTTGGCAAGGTCGCAGTAGGATCCAATGCCCTACGCGGCGCACTACCAGCCGCCGATTCCATGACGATCGAATGATCAACAAGGCGCTTCGGGAGCACGTCGAGCATCGGGTGAGCTGGCCAAGCGCGGGCTCAAGGGGTGCCTGCCGTGCCGGTCGCCTGCCGTGGCCGGCCTCGCTCGCTGCGCTCGCTCGTCCGTACGCCGCCCCATCGCGGCCGGCATGCCGGGCGCCCACGGGCCGAGCGGGTCAGTGGCAGTTGATCTTTATAGCTGAGGGCGCCGGGACGGCGGGTGCACGTCAGGCGGCGGCGAGGTGGGCGAGCGCGGCACAGTCAGCGTCGGAGCATGTCCGGCGCAGCGTGAGCGTGCCGCTGGTCGGGCCGTCGCGGAATGTCTGCCAGACGAGCGCGGCGCGATCGTCGGCGGTCAGGTATGGAAGGACTTCGGGCGACTCCCCGACATCGCGAAACTTTGCGGCAGACGGTCGAGGTCGACTGTGAACGTGGTAGGCATGGCGGTGTCTCCAAATCTAGTCGGGCGGTTGGCGTGTCGTGCGGTTGTGTTGCGTGCGGATGCTTAAACACTGAGCCGGACGGTGCGGGCGTCTCAGCCGGCGGCAACAGTAGCCGCTCCGCTACCCAGCGACAGGGCACCGGAGCGGCGACTGTGTCGAGGGTTACGACGACCCGGGGCTGATCTTTAGGGCGGCGTTCGTGATCGGCAGGTTACCGCTCGGTGCGGTCGGCGCGACCGTGAACGTGATCGACAGCGTGGCGTCGACCGGCGTAGTGCCCTAGGGATGACCGCGCCTTACAACTCTGCAGGTCTGCCGGCACCTCCCTCATCGACAGCGGCAGTGGATGTTGAAATGTCATAACGGCCTCTTGATCTCCAGTAAGCGGCCATTGATTCGTCGGATTCGGCATTGCTTGATGATGAGCTCCTTGTTGTCGGGATTGGATACAGCGCCATCGACACATGTTGCGCCGGCGCGCCCACAAGCTGGCTGGGTCACTTGGGTCCTCCGTTTCATTACTGGTGTTGGGACGTTGCAGTGTGGTGTGGTGGTCGACACCTTGGGCCCTCGCTTCGTGTAAACGTGCTCGAAAGCCCGTGGACGACAACAGCCGCCCAGGTGGGGCGGCCGTTGTGGTCTCGCCGGGACCGTCCCGACGCGACAGTTGTGGTGCTCGCTAATCGCGGTGCTCGGCTCTCCTAGGTCCGGGGGCGGGTCTGTGGGTGGGGATCTAGTGGTGAGCACGGCTCATCCTCGGCCCGACTGCCAACCGCGCGGAAGATCCCAGAACGCGCAGGAGAATAACGGCAGCCAGGGCCGAGGCGTTGTCGCGCGGGCGCCCTGCCGGCCGGGGCGGCGGCTCGATCTTGCTGTCCATGTTGTCCTCCGTTGTGGACGGAAGTGCTTGTTTAGGGTGTGGAAAGTGTGGAGTCTGTGGAGTGATTTAGAACCTTCGGCTCTTGGCCTCAGCGGACAGAATCCAAAGAGGTTTGGAGACGCTCCACAAACTCCACAAACTCCACACGCTCAAGATCAGGCCACGGTGGACAGCCCGCCCCGCTCGGATCGGGCAACCTCGACCTCGCGGCGCCTCCGGCCGGCCACGTCGAGTACCAGCACCCCTCGCAAGATCGCCTGATTGCGGCGGCTGTCCTGCCGGACCCCACGCTTCGCGGACAGCTTCCCGGCCAATGTGCCCCGACCGACCGGGTGCTCCTCGCCGGCCTCATCAGCCCACGCAAGGTACGCCTTGTGGACATCGGTCACGGTCGCCCAGTCGCTGTGCTCACCCGTCAGGTCTAGTCCCCATTGGACGAATTCAGCCAGGCGGTCCTGCGACTCGCGGTACGCGCCGGTCTCCCGGTCGATCGAGCCAGACGAACCAAGCTCACCCTTGGCGTACCATTCGCGGGCACCGTCGACGGCCCAGCGCAAGATGCCGGGTAACTCCTCGGCCAGCTTCTCGCGCAGTCGGTCGTCTCTCGTGGCCTTGTCGAAGTAGCGCCGCCACGGCACGAGGTTGACCCGTCGCCAGAAGCCCTCCGACGTGTCCACAACGGACGGCTGGGCGTTGGTCAGCAGGATGAGCAGGAACCGGGGCTTGAACTCGAATTCGCCCTTGAACAACGGCCGGGCCGTGATCGTGTCCTCGCCGGTCCAACGCTTGAGCGTCGCCGCACTCACCCGTGCGTTCTGTTCGCCCTCGCTCGCGAGGACGAACCGCGCACCAGCAAGCCGCGCCAGGTCGCCGGACGCTGCACCAGCCTGCCGTTTGCCGCTCTCCAAGGTGGACATTTCTAGCGTGCGTGTGAGCGGCTTGAACAATTTGTCGAGTGTGTCGATGAACACGCCCTTGCCGTTGGCCCCGGCACCATGGAACACCGCGAACATCTGCTCCCGCGTGTGTCCGGTCATGCCGTAGCCGATGAGTCGCCGCATCCATGCGATCGTCTCGTTGTCCGGCTGGCCGGCCTCGTCCACAATCGACGAACGCAGGAACTCCGCCCACTGTGGGGCCTCAACGGCTGGGTCGTAGGCCACTGGGATCTGCTGTGTCACGCGGTCGCTTGGTCGGATGCTTCGAAGCTCCCCCGTCCGCAGGTTCAGCAGTCCGTTCGAAACGGCCACCACATCGGGGTTTGCGTCGAACTGCTCAGCCTTACCGTCGCGGGTGAGCGCAGATAGCTCCTCCATGATGGACTTTCGCCAAGCCACGCTCTTGAGCCGGGCGCGCCATGGGCCACCCAGCCGGCCAAAGTCGGCTCGCACCGACTTGTATCGGTCGCTAAACTACTCGCCATCGTCGTCGGTCTCGTTGGCGGCGTGCGCGGCACGCAGCTCGATGTCCAGCGTAGACAGGGCCAGTAGCTCGGACTGCGCCCATCGCTGTAGCAGCTTCATGACGCCACCGTTGCCACGACTGGCGTCGGCCGCCCACACCTTGTCGGCACCCATGACGTAGAACGTCTCACTGTCCTCCGTGCACAGCAGGTCTTGTGCGCAGGCGGCTCCACGTACCACGCAAGTGCACGAGCGGCACCGTCGAGACTGCCTGTCGGCAAGGCGAACACGTAGTCACTCGCCTCTTTCAGCGCGCCCTTGCGCTTATCGGCCCGCCGGTAGTGAGCGATCTCGTTCTTGGTCGGCTCGCGGCGGTCACCAGCGAGGATCTCCATTTCCTGCGCGGTCACTTTGCACCACTCAAGGTGCCGAGGTTGCCGAGGTCCGCGACAGTGCCGGGGTGCCACTCGCCCCAGACGTTCTCCACCATCACGAGAACCGTGCTCAGGTCCGCAGGGAAGTCGATGTGGTGGTCCGGCACGTCAACCTGAATCGCCGGGCGTCGTGGGACGCGAATGAGCGCACGGTCTCCTACCCGGTGAGATCCACTGTGGGCAGACAGCGGAGTGTCAGCAGTGTCCAAGCCATGCCAATTGCTCGCGCCGGTAGCTGGGTCGATCACTCGGCATCGGCGAAGACCTCGGCGACTGACCTCGATCATATTGACAAGGAATGTTGGGTCTTGCTCGATCATCAGGGATGATCCTTTCTTGAAGGGCAACCGGCCCGGTCGGTCGGCGGCTGCAGATACCCGGCCCGGCGGGATTGCCGTGTCGGGAGCATTCGGGGTGTGTGACGTGCTACGAACCGCCCCGTAGGATCGCCAATGGCGGTCGACCGGGTCGGGGTGAGGGTGGTTTGGCTGGGTGGCGGCGTCCGTGGCGTCGACGGGGGCTGACCCTCTACCTTCAGCGGAATCCCCGTTCACGAAGCGCACAACGGCCGACCGCCCGCAATGGACGATCGGCCGTGCGCCAGGGCAGCCGCCACAGCCGCCCACCGATCCCCGCGCGGCGGCCCAACCCGGGCCACGCGGGTGCCTCTCACTACTTCAGCGGAACTCCGTTCACGCGCCGCACACGCAGCAGGTAACCGACCCATGCCGGGGCCGTGGCCGGGTAGTCGGCCCACATCGGGGCCGGCGTCGGCCTCTCGGCTGGGGGCACGTGATCGTCCTGACCGATGATGCCCGTTCGCACGACATACCTACGGTGCCCACGGCGAGCGGCCGATGCGACTACCTGCCACGGGGTCGATCGGCCCAGTATCCCCTTGTGGTCCCACGGCTCGTCGTGTGCGCGGTCACGGTCCGACAGCGCGGCAGCCACGGCGGCCAGGCGCTCGGCGGTGTCCATCGTCGACACGGGAAGGTCGTTCCGGCGCGGGTTGCCGTACAGCGACTCACCGTTTTTCGCAGCAGTGTGGGCATCCATGTTCACCGTGGACGCGCCGTATCCGAGCGGCGAGTTGGACCAACCATAGGTGCCTGCCAGCGTGCCGGGGGCGTCGCCGTGGTCGTCACCGTCGCTTCGCATCTCCGACGCGGACGATACGCGGTCCTCCGCAAATCTCGCCGGGTCGCCGCTCTCGCGGGCGGTCGCCTCGTCGTCGTCGGGCAACGGACCCCGCGGCAGCAACTCGCTCAGACCGATCGCCAGCCGCACGCAGGTCGGTGCGTGTCCAGCCTTGAATGGTCGGTCATCGGGACATGTGCAGTAGCCACCATCCTGTTCGGCGAGCGCAGCGGCGATGTCGTCGGGCAGGTCGTCAATGTTGCCCTCCACGACGGACAGCCACTCTCCGGCCCATGACGGCATCGGTAGCCAGTGGTCGCCCTCGGCATCGCGGTTGCGGGACCGGCGCGGCAGCCTCACGAGTGCGGGGGCGGGCGGGCGCCCGTCCACAATGGTCCCGTCCTGCTCGCGCGGGGTCTCCGGAGCGGCCAGCATGGGCAGCATCCGGGCAGGCGCGGGGGCGACCTCGGCCGGGAGACAGTCCGGGCACATGAACCGAGCCGACCGACCATTGAGCCGTTCGGCGGCCTCGGCAAGCTCAACGGGCCGGCGGAACATGTCGCCACGGCGGCGAGCGCCGTCACCCTTTGGGAACCATCCGTCGTCTACGGGCAGCGCGGGGCCGCGCCTCATTCCGACGCGAACGAACGTCGACAAAGGACCCTCGCTGCCACACTCCAGGCAGGTGTGCGGCAACGGGGCGAACGGGTGATCCGGTCCGACGGGGGGTCGGCGCACCGGCTCGCGACGGCTCGTGACCACAGGGCCAAAGCCATATCGGTCGACTGTCGACGCAATGCCGGGCTCGCCGGGCAGGGTCAGCCGGTACGCCGTGGCTCCGATGCTCTCGCCGTCGGCGCGCTGCCCGCGCGGGATGACAGACACAACCACCGAAGCCGGCCGGTCAAGCACGCGCCGCAGCGGGCGGGCCGGTATGGCGTCGAAGTCCACAACACGCGGACCATCCGGCCGGAAGGTGACCCAGGTCCCGGCGGACCGCATCAGGCCACCCAGACGCAACGGGCTTTCAATGGGCAGGGTCGGAGTCGGGTCCGGCGGGATGTAGCCGGCCGGCACGTCGAGGTCGCCGGCCCACGCGGTCATGGCGGCTAGGGTCGCAGCGTCTGGCGAGTTGCGCTTGCGGAAGTAGCGGCGGCGGGCTTGCTGGCACGGGTCGCAGCGGTCGGCCACGGGGCCGGACTGTCCGACGGCGATGGTCCGCCCGTCGCGGCATGGCTTGTACGGCGGGGTCTCCGGGCCTGGGCACGGTCGGACGGAGTAGCGGGTGGTGGTCATGATCGGTTGGGCCTTTCGGGGTGTTGGCGCCGTGGCGTGGCGCGGGGGTTCTTACGTTCAGCGGAACACCGTTCACGGGGCTTCAGGGGCGGCGGGCACCGTGGCGGGGTGCCCTGCGGGGGCATCGTCCCTTCGGTTCCGGGTCAGGTAACTGGTCTGCCGTGGTTTGCTGCACCGATACGGACACGCGCCCCACACGCGCAGGGGTCGCAGTTGGCGAGAGCTAGCCGTGCTGCGACACGACGCCCTCCCAGTCCTCGTCGGCCGTCGCCCAGTCGTCCTCCAGTGAGGTCCACGCGCCCCCTGTTCGGAACCGGACCGGCCCGGACGGAAGGTCGGCGAGAATCTGGCCGGTGCCAAGGATCACATCGGCGTCGCCCATGAAATCCTCTTCGGTCACCGGCGGACGCCACGTGATCGCCAGGCGAGCAGGGTCGAACGTGGTCCGGCCGTGCGCACCGAGCAGGACCAGCGACTCAAGCCGGTTGCCCAGTAGCTCGCGGCGGCCGGCGAGGTCGAGCTGCGCCCATTCCTCGGCCACGTTGAGGCCGGTGTCGGCCAGGACGATGGTGGTCGTGCGTGGGCGTGCGGCCAGTTCTTCGCGCTGCCCGGTTAGCTCTTGCAGCGTCGCGAATAGCTCGGCCGTCGGCGCGTGGCCCAGCTGGGCCAGCACGGCGGCGTGACGGTCCTCTACGGCCGCCAAAACGCCGTCATCGGCTGCCAGCACCCGCCGCTCGTACAAACGGGACGAACCACTCTTCGCGAGGAGCGCCGCCTCGACGGTCTTGTCGGCGCGGGCGGCCGACACGCAGACCGGTTCCGCGCAGGTGAAGCCCAGACCGCGCGAGGCGCAGCGGTATTTGTTGGCCTTGTTGGAGGCGAGGAGGGGTCGACGGCATGAGTGGCAAATGATCAGCCCCGACAGCAGGCGTGATGGCAGCGCGCCACCAGCGTTGCGCGGACCCTCACGCTTCGGGCTCAGCGCCGCGCGGACGGAACGGGCGGTTCCCAGGTCAAGGATGCGCGGGAACGGGGCGAAGGCGTTGCCGTCGCCGTCGCGCATCGGAGCACCCCGGTGGGTGATTCGACCGAGCACGCCGTCGCCCGTCAAGAGTCTGATCACGGCGCGGCGCGACCACTGCGGAGGGGCGTCGTGCTTGCGCTTGCGCTTGCCCGCCAGGCGCGGCAGGAAACCCTCGGCGGTCAGCCAGCGGGCGACGTCGCCCGGCGTCCGGCCGTCGAGGATCATCTCGGCGGCGCGTCGGACGGCGGCGGCCTCCGGCTCGTTGATCGCGAGCACCTTGCCCTTGCCGTCCGGGGCGTCCACCGCGACGTATCCGAAGCATGTCGGGCCACCGTGCCACCGGCCGGCACGGGCCAGCCGCTCGGCCCGGGCCACGCCACGCGCCTTCATCCGCTCCCGCTCGGCGCGGGCGATCTCCGCCTTGATCACGAACTCGAGCCGGAACGACTCACCGCGCGCGCTATCGAGCCCGTGCGCGTCCATCAGCCGCACCGGGGCATGCGCCGGCTTGCCGTCACGGTCGCGACCCTCGACCACGTCGAGCAGCAGCGCCGCGACCGGCAGACCCTCACGGGTCATTCGATCGACGTGCCACGCCATCAGAACCTCGGCGCGACCCTCGCGGGCGTCATCCAGCCACGCCGTGAACTGCGGGCGGTCGCGGACAGCGCCGGAGATGCCGTCGTCTGTGTGTTCGGTCACAACGACGAAACCGTTGCGGCCGGCCAGCTTACGAAGATCATCAAGCATGCCGTCGCGGGATAGGTTCGCATCGGTCGCAGCACGGGAGAGTCGGACGTACAGGGATGCTCGCGGGGTGGCGGGCGGATTGTGCATCGGGGGTTCCTCCGTCGGGGGCGGTCCAATGTACCCCGGTTCGGTAGGGTTTCTAGCTTGCGATGTGGACTGGTCCAGAGGAAGTGGCCGGTGGCGATCTGGGTGAGGATCCAGCCGCCTTCGTGGCGCAGGCGGTGATCATGTTTGCAGGCGCTGCCGAGGTTGGCGTCGGTGGTGGCGCCGCCGCGGGCGTATTCGATGCTGTGGTCGGCGTCGGTGCGCCGGGCCGGGACCCGGCAGAAGGGGTGCACGCAGGTGCGGTCGCGGGCGCGGATCCAGCGGCGCAGCGCCGCGCGGGGCCCGCGGGCGGTGGGGTCGCCGGCGGGGGCGCCGGCCCGGGCCAGGCCGGCGGTCATCTCGGCGAT
>JAHRHA010000162.1 GCA_020027875.1 Micromonosporaceae bacterium
GGTGCCGAAGGTGCCGATCGGTAACGTCCCCATCTACGTGCCGGTCGGTACGCGACTGTCCGCGCGGATGCAGTGCAGCGGCACGGACGCGACCGAGCGGGCTACCGACGTGGTTGTCTACGGTGTGTCCTAAGAGGAGGACGCGATGCCCAGCGAATCCAACGGCGGCACCCAGGCCGCTACTGTCGGCACCGAACACACCCTAGCCACCATCACCACCGACGGCACGTACCAACTTGAGGTCGACACCGATCCGCTGGTGGGCGGCACCACGCCGGACATCCTTGAGCTACGCGCCAAGATAAAGATCCGTACCGGGGAATCATCCAAGCAGATCTACTATGCGTGCTACCTCGGCGATCAGGGCGCCGAGGACATCATCAAGGTCAGTGTGCCGGTGGTGTGCGTGGAAGAGCTCGTGTTCACCTTGAAACAGACCCAGGGAACCGGCCGGACCTTCACCTGGTCGGTGAAGCGTGTCGACACCTAGCAGGTGAGCCGTGTCCGTAGGTAGCCACGTCCGGCGGACACAACTCCTGTTCTACGGCACACCGCCGCCGGATGCGCCCGTCACCGTCCTGGCGGTGGTGGTGGTCGGTCACCCCGGTCGGCGCGGCGTACCCAACCAGGCGTTTGTATCGCGGTCGTCGTTCGAGGACGTCGCCGTGGTGGCCGTGGCCACACCGGGTCCAGTCGTCGTCACCCAGCCCCGCCCGACCCGCGCCGGATCGGTCACGATCGGACGCGCCACCCTCGAAGACCCGCCGGTCCTGACCACACCGGCGCCCGTCGTCGTCTCACGGCCAGCCAGACCGCAGCCAGTCCCGCCGGTCATGATCAGCCGATCCTCGCTTGAGGACGTCGCAGCACCACCGCTGGACGAACGCGTACCGCGGCCGGTCGTCGTCACCCAGCCGACCCCCCGCCCGACCGCCCGCGTGATCCAGTCCCGGTCGTCGTTCGAGGACTTCACCACACCCCGCCCGCTCGTCGTCGTACCCCGCACCAAACGGGCACTGCTCGCCCCGCCGATCATCCTTCGGTCCCCCCCGCCAGTGGGTGGCGCCCCGGCCCCGGTCGTGGTCACCCGGACCACCCAGCCCCGAGTCGTCCCGCCGACCATCAGCCGGTCGTCGTTCGAGGACGCCCCGGTCGTCGTCGGCGAGGTAACCCCGTCGCCGGTCATCGTCACGACCCGCACCCGACCCGCCGGCGCGGTGGCGATCCTGCTCCGCGCTCCGGTCGAGCTGTGTGAGGTCCCCCGCCCGGACAGCGGCATCACCGCCAGGCCGTCAACCGGCATCACGGCGTTCGCCAGCGCCACCACCACCCGGCCGAACACCGGCACCACCACCCGGCCAGACACCGGCGAAACCGAAGAGCCCTGCTGAGGAGGTGGGCATGTCCCGCGCCTCCGTCCTCGCCCGCGGCCGAGCCTTCGCCGCCGGCGGCTTCATCGACACGTGCGTCATCAGTCGGGTCATCGGGCAGAGCACCAACCCGCTCGACGGCACGGTCACCCCCGTGCTGGACCCCATCTACACCGGCGTGTGCCGGGTGCAGCAGGCGGCCGCCCCGTGGGCCGGGCCCGCCACCGTCGCGCAGGCCGGAGTCGGACTGTCCGCTTTGGAGATTCAGCTGCCAGTGGTTGGGTCGGAAGGCATCACGAAGGACGACATCGTGACCGTCACCGCGTGTGTAAACGACGCGGACCTGGTCGGTAAGTCGTTTACGGTGCAAGGCGCCCACCACGCCTCGCACAAAACCACCCGGCGGCTGCCGCTGATGGAAGTGCTCGGCTGATGGGCGTCACCGTGGTCGGCCTGGACGAGCTGATCCACGACCTCGAGCGGGTGCAGAGCGACGGCCCGCCGAAGTTCCGCAAGGTCGTAGCCAAAGGCGCCCGGAACATCAAGGTCGAGTGGAAGCGGCGCTGGCTGCCCCGCATCGGCGGCGGCGCGATGAACCTGCCCCACATCGTGCGCGGCATCGGCTACGACACCGACGAAACCGCCACCACGTTCTCGGCCGAGATCGGTGTCTCGCGGACCAACTCGCAGGCACCGCTGGCGCACTTCCCCGAGTACGGGTCGATCAAGAACGCGCCCAACCCCGGCGGGCTGCCGTCGCTGCTCGAGGAAGAGCCGCGCTTCGTGCGGGCGGTCGCCGACGCGGCCGTGGATCTGCTGGAGGGCCGGTGAGCGACCTCCTCGACGAGCAGCACGCCCAGGTCGGCCTCGCGCTGCTCATCGCCAACCCGGCGCTCGGCGCCGGGAGAGTCTTCGACGGCAAGGTCCCCGACCCGACCCCCCCGGACCCGAGGTACGTGCTCGTCTACACCGTCGTCGAATGGCCGTCGGGCGAGGGTGGAATCGCCAACGCCCTCGATCACCTGTCGGTGACCTGCCGGACCACCTACTACTGCCACTGCGTCGGCCTGACCGCCGCCTCGGCGCGCGCGATGGCGATGCTGGCCCGCTCGTCCCTGCTGGACGTCGAGCCGGTCATCGCCGGGCGTTCGTGCGGGCTGATCGAACAGACCGAGTTCGTACCGCCGCAACGCGACGAGACAACCGGCCGCCTGGTCATGGACGCGGTCGCTGTCTACCAGTTCACCAGCGCACCGGGCTGACCGGCGCTCTCTCACAACCCAAGTAGGAGGTGCGCCGCATGGCGCTCGTCGTCTCAACACCGCTCCCGACCGGGGCCCTGACCACGCCCGTACCGATCACGCCCACGGCCAGCGACACCATCGCCGATGCCAGCTTCGGACCGAACGGCTGCCTCCTGCGGGTCATCACGACCGGCACAGCCACCAACGTGTCCATCCTGGACCCCGGCGTGACGCCGGGACTCGGCAACCCCGGCACCGTGCCGGCGCTGGCCGCACCGTCGACCGGGTCGCGGATGCTGCCCATTCCCAGGGGTGCGGTCAACCCGGTGACCGGGCTCGCGACCGTCACGTTCTCCGGCGCCCTGACCGGCGTCACCTACGAGCTGTACCGGATCTAGGGAGCTGAGCCGATGAGCGACGCCGAAGACCTGGCCGCGTTCGAGCCGGACCCGGACGCCGAGTTCGTGTGGATGCAGCACGAGGGCACCCAACCAGCACAGATCCCGGCCGGCGCGGCGAAGGCCTGGCGGCAGATCGGCTGGGAGCCGTGCGACCCGCCGGCCGAGATCAACCCCGCGCTCGTCGAGTACCAGCCGCCCGCCGTCCTCACGACCGGACCAGACAAGAAGTCCCGCAAGAACGTCTCCGAGGGAGTGAGCGATGCCTGACATCGTTGCCGACGCCAAAACCCGAGTGTCGTGGCTGTTCTCGTGCGTCAACCCCGCGCTACCCACGCTGACCGAGCTCAACGCGGGCATCCTGCTGCATTCGCTCCTCACGCCCGACGGGCTGATCGGCTTCGCGCCGACCACGGCCGACGTGCCGAGCGATGCGCTGGACGGCGAGTACGACACGGTCGACGTGGGCCGCATCACGTTCTCCGGAACCATGCTGCGGTTCAAGAAGCAGTCCGGCACGGACACGCCCTACGCGACCCTGGTCAAGGGCGCGACCGGGTTCATCGCGATCCGGCGCAGCATCGCTGCATCCACCGCGTGGGCGTCCGCGCAGGCGCTACGGGTCTTCCCAGCCAAGTGTGGCGAGACCTCCGACCTGCCGCTGGAGAAGAACACGATGGAGAAGTACGAGGTGCCGATCAAGATTTACCAGGCGCCCAACCTTCGTGCGGTCGTCGCCTGATGGCGGGTAGCGCCCCGAAGAAGAAGAAGCCGGCCGACGTCAAGGCGCTGCTGGCGTCGGCGAGGTTGGCCGAGCGGTCCGTGGAGCTGTGCCTGCGTGGCGATCTGGTCGCCAAGATGCAGGATCTGCACCGCCAGCTGATCGACGCCGAGAAGCTCGAGGAGGCCGCCGGCTCGCTCGACGGCGGTCAGGCCCGCGTCCTGGCCGAGCAGCTCGACGCGGTCCGCGAGGAGATGCGCGCTCACACCGTCGAGATGACGTTCCGGGCGCTGCCCCGGCGCAAGTGGACGGCGCTCGTCGCTGAGCATCCACCACGCGAGGACAACGACGTAGACCGGGTGGGCGGGCTCAACCACGACTCGTTCTTCGACGCGGCGGTCCGCGCCTGCCTGGCCGAGCCGACCTTCGACGAGGCGGACTGGGCTGCGCTGGACGACGTGCTGTCCGACGCCCAGTGGAACACCCTGGCCAATGCGGCATGGGCGGTCAACGCCCGTGATGTCGACGTCCCTTTCTCGCAGCGCGCTTCGCGGATTCTCCAGAGCTCCGAAACCGGGTAGGCACCGCCTACGAGCTCGGCACCTCGGTCAAACGGTTCTGCGGTTGGGAACCGACCGAGGTGCACGAGCACGAGCACGACGAGGTCGGGCGGCTGGTCCGCACGGTCGTCACCCGCGAGGTCGAGTGGGACGACGACGAGCAGGCGTTGATGCTCGCGTGGCGCATGTACCAGTCGCTGCTGCACACCTGTGGTCACTACCTGCCGAAGTCCACCGCCCCTGAGGCCGAGTACGCCTACGAGGTGCCGGAGCCGACCCGCTGCAACGCGTGTACCGCGATCGCGCAGACGGTGGAGGCATTCAAGGGCGCCCCGCATCCGCAGGCCCTGCTCTTCCACGCCGAGCGTCGGAGGTAAAGCCGTGCCCGTGCCCGGACGCCGCGTCTCCGTCGGGCTGGAGCTGGAGGTAGCCCGCTACAACAGCGGCGCCGCCGACGCGGCCACTGTTACCCGCCGTGTCCGCGCTGAGGTCGATGAGCTTGGCGACCAGGCCGACGACACGTCGCGCGACATGGATCAGCTGGCGCTCAACGTCGACCTGGCCGCCCGGCGCGTCGACGACCTCGGCGACGAGGCCATAGGTTCGGCGGCGCAGCTGGCCGCGCTCGACCGTCAGCTCCACTCGACCGCAGCTGCGGCGGCTGCGCTGGCTCTGGTGCCCACCAGCGGCGCCGGCGGAGGCATCGGCGCTGGCGCCCTCCGCGCCGGCGGCCGCGGCGGGAGCTCCGCCGTCAACAAGCTGGACTTCTCGCAGGGATTCACTGAGACCCGCGGGGTGCTGATCGCGGCACTGGTGGGGGCCGCAATCGTCGCGGCGCCCACGATCGGCGCGATCATCGCCGGCGGCGTGGCCGGCGCGATCGGAACCGTCGGTGTGGCCGGCGGCATCGCCATGGCGGCCAAGGATCCGCGGGTGATCGCCGAGGCGAAACGGTTCGGCCGCGACATCTCCGAAGAGTTCTTCGGGTCCGGCGGCCAGTTCGTCACGCCGATCCTCAAGAGCCTCAACATCCTCCGCCAGGGGTTCGCCGACCTCGAGCTGGAGGACACGTTCGCGAAGATGGCCCCGCACGTGACCACGATCGCGCACGGGTTCAGCGACCTGCTCACCAACATCATGCCGGGGCTCAACCTGGCGTTTGACCGGATGGGCCCGTTCGCCGACGTGGCCGCCGACGGCCTGGCCGCCATCGGCAGATCGCTTTCCATGTTCATCGACGACATCACCGCCTCGCCCGGTGCGGTGGCTGGCCTCGAGTCGCTCTTCGACCTCATCAACGGCCTGATCGTGGTCACCGGCAAGAGCCTGCGGTGGCTGTCGGACCGGTACATGGAGTGGATCGCGATCCAGGTCGACATCTTCCGCCTCGTGGCGATGGTCGGCCGGCTGACCTTCAACGAGAAGCTGGAGCAGCTCGCCCTACAGCAGGCGAAGATCTTCCAGGGGATGATCGACCAGGCTCCGCGGGCCCGTGACGCGGTGTCCGGCCTCGGCGGCTCGGTGGAGACGTTCGGCGAGGCAGCGAAGGACGCCACCAAAGAGGCCGACGCACTCACCAAGGCCTGGGAGGAGCTGCACGGCGGGGCACTGTCCGCCGATGAGGCGATGCTCGCGGCCAAGGACGCGGTCAAAGACGTGGGCGAGGCCTTCAAAGAGGGCGGCAAGTCCATCGAGGGCAACAGCCGCGTCGCGCTGGAGAACCGGATCGCGCTGGAGCGCTCGGCCGAGGCGGCTGCCCTGGCGGCCCAGGAGTATTTCAACCTGACCGGCGACGCCAAGGGCGCCCAGAAAATCATGGACACCATGCGGGCTGCCACCGAGAAGCAGACCGGCGCGACCGGCGCGCAGAAGAAGGCGATCCACGACCTGGCGGTCGAGCTGTTCACATTCGCCGCGACGGTGCCCAGCCCGGTCAAGTACATCACGGTCGTTCACGACGACGTGTACCGCGAGTTCCGCGCCGGCGAGCGGTCCTCGACCGGCCGTCCGCCGGTGGCCCCGGTCGCCGGCACCGGCGGGAACCCGTCGAGGCAGATCCCCGGCTTCGCCGAGGGTGGCTGGGCTCCGGGCAACTGGGTTCCGTTCAGGGTCGGCGAGCACGGCCCGGAGGACCTGTGGGCGCAGTTCCCGACGTTCGTGCAGCCGCTAGGGCGAGGCGCGGCCGCGGGCCCCATGGGCGGTCAGACCACGGTCATCAATCAGTACGTGTACGGCCGGCCGGACGCGGACACGTCGGAAATCGCGAACAAGGTCATACGTGAGCTCGGCTGGGCGGCGAGCGGCTGATGCCGATCTCAGCCACCTACCGGCCGGCCATCACCGAGACCACGCCGCTGCGGATCGAGCTCGACGGCTGGGCGGCCGGCGGGGCTGACACTAACGGCGTCCTCGACGCGCACGGCACCCGGTGGCGGATCCGCAAACTCGACGGCTGGCACGGCGCCCCGTCGGTGCGCGCGAGCCTGACCGAGCGCCCCGGCGAGCACGGCTCCTTCGACGGGCCGGCCTACCTTGAGCCGAGGACCCTCACCGTCGAGGGCATCGCCACATCGGTCGGCTACGCGTCGGCTGCGCGGGCCCGCGACATTGTCGCCTCGGTGTGCGGCGATCCGTCGCTCGGCCTGTCGCCGCTGGTCGTCTACAAGTCGGGCCAGCCCACCATGCGGATGCTGGTGCGCCGCGCCGACGAGACGAAAACCGAGTTCGCCTCCCCGCTCATCTTCCGCTGGTCGATGATGCTCATCGCCCCGGATCCGCGCCGGTACAGCGCCGCCGAGAACAGTCAGGCGGTCGGGCTGCCGCAGGCCGGCTCCGGCGGGCTGGTGTTCCCGCTGGTGTTTCCGCTCACCTTCGGATCCGGGGCGTCCGGCGGGGAGATGACGCTGACCAACGCCGGCACGCTCGCCACCTGGCCGACGTGGACGATCACCGGCCCGGTCACCGGGCCCCGAATCGTCAACACGTCCACCAACGAGAAGCTGGAGTTCGACCCGACGTTCGCCCTCACCGGCGGCCAGACGTTGGTGGTCGACACGGCCGCGAAAACGGTGATCCAGTCCGGGGTGTCCCGACGGGACCGGCTGTTCAGCGCACAGTGGTTCCGGCTTGAGCCGGGCAGCACCGGGATCCGGTTCTCGGCCATCTCCGCTTTCGACGCCGCGACGTCGCTGACCGGCACGTGGCGGGACGGCTGGACCTGATGGCCCGCTGGACGTACCTGTTCGCCGATCTGAGGACCAACGTCATCATCGACGAGCTACCGCTGACGAGCGTGCGCATGACCAAGGTTCTCAACGGGTCGGGGCAGCTACAGGCAAAGGTGAATCTCGGCGACCAGGTGCTGTCGGCCCGCAACGTGTACGACCTGACCCGCCCGGTTCGCCGGGTCGTGTACGCGTTGCGCGATGCGCGGCCCTGGTGGGGCGGCATCATCTGGGCCTCTGACTACGATTCGGACACGTCGACTCTCGATATCGGCTGCGCCGACTTCTGGAGTTATTTCGACCACCGCAAGGTGCTGGAGGTGCTGGCCGCGCTGCCGCTGGCCACCTCGTATGTGGCTGGGTTGAGCAAGATTTACACCCAGCAGGATCAGAATGTGATCGCCCGGGCGCTGGTCACCCTCGCCCAGTCCCACACCGCCGGCAACATCGGCATCGTCGTCGACGGGGCGGTCTCCGGCATTCTGCTCGACAAGACCTACGAGGGCTTCAACCTCCACGACACCGGCGAGGCGCTGCGCGAGCTGGCCAATCTGCCCGAGGGGCCCGACATCGTGTTCGATGTCTCGGGCCCCGACACCAACGGTCGGCCCATCCGCATTCTGCGCACCGGCACCCCCCAGCTCGGTCAGCAGGGCATCGCGCACCGTTGGGATCTCGGCGGCAATATGTTGTCGTACAAATGGCTGTCGGGTGGCGGCCCGATGGCCACCCGGGTCTTCATGGAAGGTGACGGCACCGACCGGGGCACCAAGATAGCCGTCGCCGAGAACGCCTCGTTCTACGCCAACGGCTGGCCGCTGCTCGACACCGACGATGTCAACCCCGACATCACCGACGACGCCAAGCTGTTGACCGAAGGCCAGAGTCTCCTCGACACAGTCAAGCTTCCCCAGGTCACCGTCGAGCTGACGATCAAGTCAGACATGGCGCCGCCGCTCGGAGATTTCTCTGTCGGCGACGCAGGTCGGATGGTTGTGCCCGCTGGCGACCTATTCTTCACCGCCGGGGTCGACCTCCCGGTACGGGTGCTGTCGACCACCGTGACCGTCAAAGACAACGGCGAAGAGCAGACCAAGCTGACGTGCCAGTCGGTGCAGGAGATCGTGTAATGGCGATCGCACCTCCCGAAAGCGGCGGCAGCCCTCCGTCGCTACCGGCAATCACCTTCGCGCCCAGGGCCGTGAGCTCCGGTAGCACCGGCGGCGGCACCCGTAGCGTCACAGTACGTCGACAGAAGCGTGCGGTCGCCCGGCAACAGAAGGCGGTCCGGGGCAACGACCGAGAGGCGCTGGTCGCCAACGACAAGTCCGGCTTCGGGCTCAAACGGCCATATCTGGGTTGGCACGCCTACCCGACGTCGCAGGAGACCACCCCAGCCCAGTCGACCGGCTCGGGCAGCTTCGTGCCGTTGCTCACCGTGGCGGCCGAGCCGCAGCACCCGAAGATCCGGGTACGGGTGCGTGCGGTCACCGGCTCGGCCACCTCGGGCGAGGTGCGGCTACGCGACCGGGTGACCGGGCAGGTGATCGGCAGTGTGCTCGTGGTCGGGCTGGCGACCACTGTCGAAGACGCCCTAGAGGGCGCTCTGGTGGCGCCCACCCTGTTCGGCGCGGGCGCGCCGATGAAGGTCGACATCGAGGCGCGCATCACCGCCGGTGCATCGACCATCGCCGTACTCGTCGTCTACGCCGTGGGCGTCGGAACATAGGGAGGGCGCGTGGCCGAACGCAGCTCCGGATGGGTGCAGAACTCCGGCCCCACCGGCGTCATGGACGTGGAGGAGACCCGCCTCGCCGTTGGCGCACTCATCATGCCCGGCAGCACCAACTTCAAAGCCAAGTCCGGCTTCCGGCCCGGGCCTGGTGCGTCACCGGGTCTGGTCACTGCCACCGGCACCCCCGACGGGTTCGTACACGCCGCCCCGTTCCAGCTGCTGCTGCAGAGCGGACGGGCCACTGCGCCGGGCACTTACTTGACTGCCCTGGACGCGATCAAAGACATCAACATCTTGTCGACGCCGGCCGACCCGACCAACCCGCGCGATGACTTGATCGTCGCCCAGCAAAGCGACACGTTCTACGCCGACGCAAATTCCGACTTCCTCGTGCGGCATGTGGTCGGCACTCCGGCCGGCGTGCCGGTCGATCCGACCGTGACGGGTTCGCCCGACTTCATAACCCTCGCCAGGGTGAGAGT
>JAHRHA010000303.1 GCA_020027875.1 Micromonosporaceae bacterium
CCGCCCGCTCCTTGATCTCGTCCGAGTACTTCCTCGGTGCTGGCATAGCTCCCACCTTTGCAAGGTTCAGAGCCTCCAGGAAAGCCGGGGCGGTTCAAGGCGATGACCCGCGTGGAGCTGGCTCGACTGCTGAATCGGCACCGGCCGGCGGACGCCACGGCCGATGACCACCTCGACGCCGCCCTGCGCATCGCGCAACGCCTGGGCATGACACCGCTACACGACCAGGTCCTCGCGTTGCGCGACGCTCGTCGGCACAGCCGAGCCCCCCTGCTGACGGCGCGGGAGGAGCAGGTCGCGTCCATGGTCGCCGACGGGCTGAGCAACCGGCAGATCGCCAGCCGGCTGCACCTGTCAGAGCGCACCGTCGAGAACCACGTCACCCACATCCTTGCCAAGCTCGGCTTCGACTCCCGCGCCCGCGTCGCCGCCTGGTTCACCGCCCGCCAGCGCGAGAACTGAGTACCGGGCTGAGTATTTCCCCGGATGGCTGCCGACTCGTCGTCGCCTAGCGTGACCAGTGATCAACCGAAACGCGGAGAAGGCGACATCATGCACGCAGTGGTGGGCAGCTGGACGATGGACGAGCACCACCGCGACGAGCGGAACCGCCTGCTCCACGAGGAGGTGGTTCCGCTGGCGAAGGGCCAGCCCGGTTTCGTGTGTGGCTTCTGGATGCACGATCACGAAACCGGCAAAGGACACACGGCGGTCATCTTTGATGATCGCGAGTCGGCGACGGACTTTAAGACGCTCGTCGAAAGCAGAACTCAGCGGGCCGCGCACGTCGGCGTGACCAGCGACGTCCTCACCACAGTGGAGGTCGTCGCGGACGCCCACGCCGCGCACCGTGCCAACGCTGGGTGAGCAACAAAGCGCGGCACACATCTTTATCTGGAGGTAATCCAAATGGGTCGTAGCCCTGCCACCGTCACCGGCTTAGTCATCTGCGCCCTGCTCGGGGCACTCAACGTCTTCGCCGGGCTGGCCGCCGGCCTCAACATGGGAAGCCCGCCGCCACTCGGCATCGTCATCACCGGCACTACGTTGGGACTCATCACGCTCGCGGCGGTCGTACCGGCCTGGCGCGGCAGCCGGGGCGGCGTACTGCTCGTCTTGGCCTCCCGTGCGGCTGCGGCGCTGCTGGCCGCACCGGCGTTGTTCCTCGCCCCATCTGACGGGGTTCGGGTCGTCGCAGCTATCGCGATCGGGGTGACCCTCGTCGGCATCTGGCTGCTCGCTGGCACGCTACGCCGGACCCCGGCCCGGGCGTCCGGATAGAGAGCCGGATGGTCAAATTGACCACCGAGCCAAGTCGTCAGCGTGCTCGCTCGTCGATCACCCATCGCAGGCGCGGTTGTCGCGGCCCCCGCAATCCGGCTCAATTACGCCACGCCCGCATAGCCAGCCCGTAATTCCAAGATCATGACGCCCCCTCTGCGCCCACAGAACGCCGTAGACGGCCGGCTAGAGCCGGAATTGGCCAGACCAGACCGGACAGAAACGGCCCCTGAACCGCGTCATCGCAGGTCAAGGGCCGTTAGCGATCCCACGCCGGCCAGCATCTGCGCAGGCTTCGACGGCTGGGTAACCGGAAGCGACACGAACCCGGCGCCCTCAATCAGTAGCTGACCACGGCACTCATCGCGGGAAGCGTGTCGCTGCTCCTGGGAGAATTCTGGGAGACGATCTTGCAAGGCTGACCCTTCGGGTCCGCCGTGGAACGATGCACACCAACACCTCTACCTGCAGAAACTTCGAACGGCGCAGGTGCCGAAAAGGCCCGTACCTAATTCGGGATGAAGAGGTCGTGGGTTCAAATCCCGCCACCCGGACAGAGAAAGTCCAGGCCAACGGCCTGCTTGCCGATCGAGGCGGTGGTCCGTTGATCATTTGTAGGCGATTCGTTGGCGGAGCGCACCGTCACGAGGCGGCATGGATTGGCATTCGAACCGGCCGTCCTCCACGGACTGGAGTTCGAGCAGCGTCGAAGCGCCACCGCACCGGGTATCTCCACCTCTTTATGGTGAAGCACCGTCCCCGCGCCCCAGGGTTATCTCCCACACGACGGTCAGAGTCCCGCCGGTGACCAAGCGCCTCGAGCAGCGAGCCGTTTTCCGGCCTATTCACTCTGGGCTCCCGGCCCGTCACTTCGTCACGCCGCACTCTCACCCAGTCGGCGTCGCCGTGCGCGATTGCCGGAGCGGACCAGGCTGTCGCGGTGCTCGTCGACCACGGTGGCCGTGAGCTCGGGGGTGCCGGCGGCCTGGGTAGCCTGTCCGCGTTCCTGGGCGGCGTACCCGGCCAAGTGAGCGGCGTCGGCCGCCCGCCGGCGGCGGCGCCGGGCCGTGGCCTCGAGCCGGTCTTCCGCCCGCTGCCGGCACCTGGCCTTCGGCGCGCTGCTGGTGGGCGTACTGGGCCAGGAGTCTGGCGGCGTCGGCGGCCGGGACCAGGCCGGCCCTGCGCCATTGGCGTTGCAGGCGGTCCAGCGCCTCGGGGTCGACGCCTGCGGCGAGGTCGGATACCTCGCGGCGTACGGCCGCGTCCAGGTCGTTGAGCATGGCGCCGCCGGCGCCGAGGGCCCGGCCGTGGGCGCCGGCGCGCAGACCGGCCACGATCGTAGGCGGTGTTCGGACGGGGGCTGTCTAGGATCGGCGGCAGTTGTTATTGGCAGGCGCTGAGAAGGCTGGTCGGCACCGCAGTTAGGTCGTGGGAGTCCACCGGTGCCGGCGGGGCTGCGCGTTTCGTTGGTGGAGGTGCCGTTGTCAGGACTGGTTCACCGGCCGGCCCGAGCGACCGTCGTATCGCCTGACCCGCGGGCCTGCCCATCGTCCGACACCTCCGGCCGCTGCCGGTGGAGCCGGGGATGACCACGGCCGGCACGCCACAGCTTGACGCGACCGGGCGGATGGGACCGGTGATCACGGTGTCCTCGGTGACCAAGCGGTACGGCCTGGTGGTCGCGGTCGACCGGGTCGACGTGTCGGTTGCGGCCGGGGAGATCTACGCGCTGTTGGGGCTCAACGGGGCGGGCAAGACCACGCTGATCCGGATGTTATTGGGCATGGTCCGCCCGACCGAGGGTCAGGTGTCGCTGTGGGGTGCGCCGGTCAATGCGGGGCAGCGGGCAGTGTGGTCGCGGGTGGGTTACCTGGTGGAGACTCCGGCGGCGTATCCGGAACTGTCGGTCCGGGAGAACCTGCGCCTGGTCGCGCGGCTACGGCACCTGCCCGGCAGCGCACCGGTGGAGGAGGTCATCGACCGGTTGGGGCTTCGCGAATACGCGCACCGGCGGGCCCGCACCCTCTCCTTGGGCAACGCCCAGCGGCTCGGGCTGGCCAAAGCACTGCTGCACCGGCCGCCGCTGCTGATCCTCGACGAGCCGGCCAACGGTCTGGATCCGGCAGGGGTGGTGGAGATCCGCGACCTGCT